>NZ_JBIBVJ010000007.1:0-385015 GCF_043080305.1 Kitasatospora sp. NPDC015120
GCTCGCCGGCCGCCGCCCCGCCCGCACCCGGGGCGCCCCCCCGCCCCCGGGGGGGGCGGGGGCCGGGGGGGGGGGGGGGGGGGGGGGGGGGGGGTGACCGCCGAGGTGGCCTCCTGCTCGACAGGCCGCGGCTCTCGTCAGGACCTCGATGGTCGTCCGCTGGTCCCGGATCTGCCGCCGCAGCCGGGCCGGCTCCTCGCGCTGCGGGCCGGTGAGCGCACCCGTCGGCGCGCGGATGCTCAGTCGGTCAGGCGTGCCAGCACACCCGGGTGGTCGGCGAGGGAGGCCCGCAGGTTCTCCTGGGCGAAGGGCACGAAGGCGCCGGCGTCGACCGGCGTCCAGTCGACCGGGCCGAGCGGTGGTTCGGGGTCGTAGTCGAGGAACAGCTGGACCGTACGCGCGGCCTCGCGGCCGGCGAGGCGGTCGACGAGGTGCAGGGCCATGTCGATGCCGGCCGAAACACCCGCGGCGGTGATGACGGGTCCGTCCTCGACCCAGCGCCGGGTGACCGGCTTCGCCCCGAAGCGTCCGAGCAGGTCACGGTACATCCAGTGCGAGGTGGCTTCGCGCCCCTCCAGGAGGCCGGCCGCCGCGAGCAGCAGTGAGCCGGTGCACACGGAGCCGACGATGCGGGAGCGGGCCGCGGCCTCGCGCAGCTTCCGCAGCAGGCTCTCGTCGGCCATGGCGGCGAGGGTGGGCTGGAAGCCGCCGGGCACGATCAGGGCGTACGGGTCGGGCATGTCCTCGAAGGTGTGGCCGGGCACCAGCTGCAGCGGGATGTCGCTGTCCATCGGCTCGATCCGCTCGCCGACCACGACGGTGCGGTATCCGGGGACCAGCTCGCTCAGCGCGCCGAAGACCTGGAGCGGGCCGACCAGGTCCAGGGGAGTGAGGCCGGGGTACAGCACGAAGGCGACGGTCGTCACCGGTGCCCCGGCCGGGGCGGACGACGGTTCGGTCATGACGGAACTCCAGACGGTCGATGGCTTCGTCGCGGCGCGGACCGCCGCTGCGGCCACCCTGCGACACCCTCGCCGCCCAGGGCCGGACCCTCTCCCTGCCGTGTCCGAAATCCTGGGATGCCTGTCTTCCGGACGCCGTCTGTAGGATCACGGCCATGACAGCAGGTACTCGTCGTCGCGTGGTGGTCGTGGCCTACGACGATGCGGAACTCGTGGAGATCGCCTGCGTGACCACCGCCCTCGACGCCGCGAACCGGCTCGGCGCGAATCCGTCCTACGAGACCCGTCTGGTCACGCCCGAGGGCCGACCGGTGCGCTGCTCCTCGGGGCTGGTCCTGGCGGCGCAGGCGGCGCTGGAACGCACCCGCGGACCGCTCGACACGCTGCTGGTCGTCGGCGGCCCCGGCCACGGCGCGGCGGCCCTGGACACCTCGCTGGTCGGCCACGTCCGCCGTCTGGCCGGCGTCAGCCGCCGGGTGGCGTCGGTGTGTACGGGCGCGAGCGTGCTGCGCAGGCGGGGCTGCTCGACGGGCGGCGTGCCACGACCCACTGGGCGTTCGCCCGGGAACTGGCGCAGCGCCACCCGGCCGTCCGCGTCGACGCGACCCCGCTGTACCTGCGCGACGAGCACATCTGCACGTCGGCCGGGGTCACCGGAGCCCTCGACCTCACTCTCGCCTTCGTGGAGGAGGACCACGGCCCCGCTCTGGCACGGTCGCTGGCCCGCCAGATGGTGACCTACCTCCAGCGCTCCGGCAATCAGGCCCAGATCAGCACCTTCGTCGACGCGCCGGCCCCGGACCACAGGATCGTGCGACGGACCGTCGAGCACATCACCGCGCATCTCACCGGGGACCTCGGCACGAGCGCGCTCGCCGAACTCGCCGGTGTCAGCGGGCGCCACCTGGCCCGCCTGTTCCTCGGCCACACCGGACGCACCCCGGCACAGTTCGTCCGGCTCGCCCGCGCCGAGGCGGCTTCACAGCTCCTCGTCTCCACGACACTGCCCATGGCGGCGATCGCGCGGCGCTGCGGGTTCAGCTCCGCCGAGACGATGCGGCAGGTCTTCCTGGACCACTACGGCACCACGCCCAGCCGGCACCGCGCGGTCCACGGCCCGCGGGAGGCATGACCCCGTGACCCTGCCACCCCGGAAGACGCGGGCCGCCGTCGGGGCCCTGGCGGCGGGGACGTCAGGCGTTCGCGTCGTGGACCCGCGAGCCGCGCAGGTAGGTCTCCAGCACGGCCGTCTCGTGGATCCGGTGGATGTCGACGTCGAACAGGTTCTGCGAGAGCACGATGAAGTCCGCGGACTTGCCGGGCTCGATGCTGCCGACCCGCGTGCCGAGGCCCAGGGCCTCCGCCGGGCGCCGGGTGAAGCTGAGCAGTGCCTCGTGCAGCGTCAGCGCCTGTGCGGGATTGACGGCGTCCTCGCTCCCGCCCGGCGCCTGCCGGGTGACCATGGTCTCGATCCCGGTCCAGGGGTGCGGCAGCGGGGCGCCGGCGGGCCAGTCGGAACCGGCGGCGACGGTGGCCCCGGAGGCCACCAGGTCCGCGAGCGGCCAGGCCCGGTCGATGACCTCGGCCGGGACGCAGGCGGCCAGGACGTCCTGGATCGGGCTCGGGTACCACAGGTAGGGCGAGGCGTCGGCGACGACGTCCAGTTCGGCGAGGCGCCGGACGTCGGACGGGGCGATGTACTCGGTGTGCGCCAGGTGGAAGACGGGCCGTGACCCGTGCCGTTCGCGGATGACCGCGATCGCGTCCAGCGCCAGCCTGGTCGACGCGTCCCCGGCCGCATGGAGCTTCACCCCGCGCCCGGCGGACACCGCCTGCTCCAGTTCCCCGACGAGCCCGTCCAGGTCGTAGAGGCACTCGCCGGACTCCGGTTCGTGGCCGGCGCACGGGTGCGGGAGGTAGGGGTCCAGCATCGCGGCGGTGCGGGTCATGGGGACGCCGTCGAGGAACACCTTGACGAAGCCCACGCGGAGCAGCTCGGAGCCGAACCGCCCGGAGAGCTCCAGGAGTTCCCGGCCCCAGATCCCGGGTTCCGCGAGCAGGGGCCGGGCCACCGTGGAGGCGACCACCCTGAGGGTGAGCGCGCCCTCCGCCTCCAGGGCCGAGAGGGTGCGCAGGGCCGGTTCCATGGTCGCGGCGTCGCAGGCGGTGGTGATCCCGTACCGGTTGCAGATCCGCGCGGCGGTCGTGAAGGTGACGCGGTCGCGCGCCCCGGGGTCCTCGATGCTCCTGGCGAACGCCTCCTCCGCCGCGCGGGACGCCTGCTCCCACAGCACACCGGTCAGGCGGCCCGCCGCGTCGCGCACGAACGTCCCGCCCTCGGGGTCGGGCGAGTCCTCGGTGACGCCCATCGCCTTCAGCGCGGCGCTGCTGACCCACCTGTTGTGCTGGGTGTCGTCCTTGAGCACCACGGGCCGTCCGCCCGCCGCCCGGTCGAGCGCGGCGAGCATCTCGACGGTCGCGAGCCGCTCCATCGTCGGCGAGCCGACGAGGCCGCCGGTGATCCACTCCCCGGGCCCCAGTGTCGCCGCGTGCGCCGCGACGGCCCGGCAGATCTCCTCGGGCGAGTAGTGCGGCGGGAGCGGGAGGTCCCAGGCCACCGACGCCCCGCCCAGCCCGAGATGGGTGTGGACGTCACAGATGCCCGGCATGACCGTCCGGCCGCCCGCGTCGACGACGGCGGTGTCCGGGCCGGCCAGCCGGGCGATGACCGCGGAGGCGCCGACGGCGGTGAACTCGCCGTCGGCGACGGCGAACGCCTCGGCCCGGGTGCCGGCCGCGTCGGCGGTGAACACGGCGGCGTTGACAACGATCAGATCGGGCGTCTTCGTCATGATGTCCTTCGCTCCTCCCGGCCGGGTGCCGGGATCCTGGTCGCCGCCCCGCCGGGGGAGGAGGCGTGTGGGCCGACGGGCCCGTTCCGCCGGTGCGGTTCCGGCGGAACGGGCCCGTGCGGTGGGTGGGGCCTACGCGTCGCGGGACATGAGCGTGGCGGCGTGGACGGCCGGGCGCCGGTCCGCCCAGGGCATCGCGCTCTCCAGCAGGGCCGAGACCCGCAGCAGCAGCGCCTCCGAGCCGAAGGGACCGGCGAGTTGGACGCCGATGGGCAGGCCCTGCGAGGACTGGGCGAGCGGCAGGCTGACGGCGGGGGTGCCGGCCTGGTTGAACAGCGGGGTGAAGGAACAGACCCCGAAGATCCGCTCGGCCCACTCCAGCGCGCCGAGGTCGGCGTTGCCGTCGAGGTGGCCGAGCAGCGGCGCCGGGGTGTTCATGGTGGGCGTCAGCAGGAGGTCGTAGCCGGTGAAGAACCGTCCGAGCTCGCGCGAGACGGCGTTCATCGAGGCGAGGGCGCCGTTGAGTTCGAGCGCGCTGAGCCTGCGGCCGTACTCGACGCAGGCCAGCGTGGTGAGTTCGAGGTTCTCCGGCCCCGCCGTCGCGCCGGTCATGGCCTCGATCCCGGCGACGCCCTCGGCGAGGAAGGCCGACCACAGGGCGATGTTCGAGGTCAGCATCCGCTCCCAGTCGACGACGGGGGTCGCGCGGTCGACGTGGTGGCCCGCGGCTTCGAGGGTCCCGGCGGCGGCCTCGACGGCCCGGGCGACCTCCGGGTCCACGTAACTGCCCGCCCAGGACTCGGTGTGCACGGCGATCCGCAGCCGTCCCGGGTCGGCACCCACCTCCTGGAGGAACGGGCGCGCGGGCGGGGCGATGACGACCGGATCGCCGGGGTAGCTCACGGCCACCTCGTCGAGCAGCGCGGCGGTGTCCCGGACGGTGCGGCTCACCGCGAGCTCGACGCCCATCCCGTAGAGCGCGTCCCCGTGGTCCGGACCGGCGGGTACCCGGCCCCGGCTGGGCTTCAGCCCGACCAGTCCGTTGCAGGCGGCGGGCACCCGGATCGAGCCGCCGCCGTCGTTGGCGTGCGCGACCGGGAGCGCTCCCGCGGCGACGAGCGCGGCCGAGCCGCCGCTGGACCCGCCGGCGCTGTGGGCGGTGTTCCAGGGGTTGCGGGTCGAGCCGTAGGCGAGCGCCTCGGAGTTGCCGTTGAAACCCAGCTCCGGGGTGGTCGTCACGGCCAGCGTGGCCAGGCCCGCCGCGCGGAAGCGTTCCATCAGGTGGGTGTCGGCGGCCGGCACATAGCCGTCCTTGCCCAGCAGCCGCGTCCCCATCCGGGTCGGCACGCCGGCGGCGTGGAGGACGAGGTCCTTGATCGCGAACGGCACGCCGGCGAACCGGCCGTCGGCGGCGTGGTCGAGCGGGCGGTCGAACGGGCCCTCGGCGACCGCGTTCAGTTCCTTGTTGACGGTGGTGACGGCCTCGGTGGCCAGCGCGGCCACGTCGTCGGCGGTGACCTCACCGGACGCGATGACCGCGGCGAGGGCGGTGGCGTCGAGGGCGGCGTATTCGTCGATGTTCATCAAGGTCTCCATCTGCCGTGACGAGGAGGGGGCCCGTTGGCCGGCTTGGTGTGCCGAAGCTACGAGCCTGTGACGTTCCGCACCTCGGCCGAAAAGCCGTTCCCCGCACGCCCGGGATGTGCGTCCGGCGGGGGAGAGGGGGTGGTGAGCGCGCCACCATGGAGCACCATCGCTCCCACCAGGAGCCCGATCCCCCCGCGACATCGCTCCACAAAGGGGCTTCTGGTCTTGACACCGCCGCGCGGCCCTCCCCATGATTCGTCCATTCGTCCCATATGGGAGGTTCTCGCATGGCCGCCGACATGCAGTGGTGGGTCCGGCTCGCCGAGGACGTCCGCGCGGCCGGCCGGGGTGAGCTTGCGCCCGAGGTGCCCCTGCGCGCCATGCGCGACGGGCTCGGCTTCGACTGCGCCGCGCTGATCGCCTCCGGTGCCGGCCCGCACGCGGCCGTCGTCAACCTCGGCTACCCGGCGGACACCCTCGCCTACGTCACCACGACGTACGGCCGCACCTGCCCGGTCCACCAGCTCGCCCTGCGCCGCGGCACCCCCGTGCGCTTCGTGGACGTCCCGTTCGACGTCCGGGAGACCCGGACGTACCGGGACGCGATCCTGCCCAACGGCTTCCGCGAGGGGCTGACGCTGCCCCTGGCGCCGGCCACCGCCCGCGAACCGGCCCCGGGATACGTCGTGATGAGCTCCAGTCGCCCCGTGCCGCTCGACGACGGGTCGTGCCTGGCGCTGACGATGCTGTCGCACGACCTCGCCGGACTCGTCGACCCCGGGGCGGACGGCGACGGCGACCCGGCCGACCTGGTCCTGTGGATCACCGGGGAGGCGGTCGAGGTCAGGGCCGGAGACCTCGCCCGGGCGCCGCTCGGCCGCGCCGAGCTGCGCCTCGCCGTCCGGGCCGCCGCCCTCGGCGCGGGCGGCCGCGTCGGCTTCTACCACCGGTCCGCCGACGGCACCTGGTGGCACGTCCGCGCGGTGCGCCGGCCGGACGCCGTCCTCGTCCGGATCGGCCGGGCCCCCGCGCTCGGCGGGCTCACCGGCCGCGAACTCGACGTCGTCGGCCTGGTCTCCCGGGGGTGGTCCAACGAGCGGATCGCGCTGGCCCTCGGCATCGCGGTCCGCACCGTGCGGAGCCACGTCGAGTCGTTGCTGATCAAGCTCGACCGCCCCAACCGCACGGCGCTCGCCCGCACCGCGTTCGAGCGCGAGCTCGACACCCTGGACGCGCTGGGCGCCGCGAGTCGTTGATCCGGCCGCCGAGTTGCTCGCCCTGCCGTCAGAAATTGTGTCACAATCCCTGCAGTCGGTGGCCGGTCACCCCTGCACCGGCCACCAGGGCGGCCATGCCCGCACCCGAACAGGTCCGCAGCCCAGGAGCAGCCGCCGGATAACGGGGCACGGGGCATCCGGCCACGATGAGGTCCTCCGGCGGCACCCCGTCACCGACCCGCAGCCTGACCGGACATTGTGTCCCAATCCTGCCGAGTGTCACCCCGTAAGCACGTCCGCTTCGGCGACGAGGAGGATCCGAACATGACCACGCCCGACCCCGGAACCGCGAACCTGCCGAGGAGGAGGCCGGAGCGACGGCTCCCGCGGCCCTCGGAGATCCGGCCGCTCGTCGCGTTCCGACGGCCCCGCTTCGACGCCCGCGAGCGCCGGCTCGCGCGCGCCCACACCATCGAGGACCTGCGGATCGCCGCACGGCGCCGCACCCCCCGGTCGGTCTTCGACTACGTCGACGGCGCGGCGGAGCAGGAGATCGGCATCGGCCGGGCCCGGCGTGCCTTCGAGGAGGTCGAGTTCCACCCCCGGGTGCTGCGCGACGTCTCGCGGGTCGACGCGTCCGCCGACGTCCTCGGTGCACGGTCCGCCCTCCCGCTCGTGCTGGCGCCAACGGGGTTCACCCGGATGATGCACCACGAGGGCGAGATCGCCGTCGCCCGGGCCGCGGCCCGGGCGGGCATCCCCTACGTGCTGTCGACGATGGGCACCACCGACCCCGAGAGCGTCCGGGCCTGCGCGCCGACGGCGCGCCAGTGGTTCCAGCTCTACCTCTGGAAGGACCGCGAGGCGAGCGAGGCGCTCGTCGAACGCGCCGCGAACGCCGGGTACGAGGCCCTCGTGCTGACCGTCGACACACCCGTGGGCGGCGCGCGCATGCGCGACATCCGCAACGGGCTCACCATCCCGCCCACCCTGACGCTGCGCACGCTCGCGGGCATGGCGGTGCGTCCGGCCTGGTGGATGAACCTGCTGACCACCGAGCCGCTGCGGTTCGCCGCGCTGAGCGGCTTCGACGGCACGGTCGAGGAGCTGGTCGGCAGGATGTTCGACCCGTCGGTCACCGTCGAGGACCTGCGCCGGCTGCGGGAGTGCTGGCCGGGAAAGCTGGTCGTCAAGGGCGTCCAGAGCGTCGAGGACGCCCGGATGGTGGCCGACCTCGGGGCGGAGGCGATCGTGCTCTCCAACCACGGCGGGCGGCAGCTCGACCGGGCGCCCACGCCGCTGGAACTGCTGCCCCGGGTGGTCGACGCGGTCGGGCACCACTGCGAGATCCTGCTCGACACCGGGGTGCGGACCGGCGCCGACCTCCTCGCCGCACGAGCGCTGGGCGCCTCCGCGGCGATGGTCGGCCGGCCCTACCTCTACGGCCTCATGGCGGCGGGGGAGCGGGGCGTCGACCGGGCGATCGAGATCCTCGGCGCCGAGTACGCGCGGACGATGCGGCTGCTGGGGGTGGCGAGCACGGACGGGATCGGCGCCGAGCACGCCTCGCTGAGACGCCGATGAGGGCCGGGCGCCCGCACCCGCACCCGCCCCCGCACCGGCGGCGCCGCGCCGGCCGGCGGGCGACTATGATCAGGGGCCACCGGGAGAGTCCTTGCCGAATCGGGTGACGCATGTGGGTGACGGAGCCGAGACGGGCAGCACGCCGGACGGCATCGCCCGTGCGCTGCGCGACGACCTCCTGGACGGCGTCCTCGAACCCGGGGCCCGGCTCACCGAGGAGGCGCTGAGCGCCCGCTTCCGGTGCGGCCGCCACTCGGTGCGGGCGGGCCTGCGGACCCTGGTGGCCGAGGGTCTCCTCGAACACCAGCGGAACAAGGGGATCGTCGTCCCCGCCGTGACGGCCGAACGCATCGACGACATGTGCTCCTACCGGTCGATCCTGGAACTGGGCGCACTGCGGCTGGCGCTCGCCCGCGACGCGGACTTCTCGGAGGCCGCCGAGGCGGTCGCCCGGCTGGAGGCCCTCCCCGCCGGGGCCCCGTGGCGTCATGTGGTCGAGGCCCACAGCGCGGTGCACGCGGGTGTCGTGGCGGCCGGCGGCAATCCCCGGGTGGTGGCCGCCCACCGGGCCTGCCAGAACGAGCTCAACTGCATGCTCGCGACGATCCGGACCGACTTCTCGGCGGCCCGGCTGGCCCTGGTGCACCGGCACCTGCTCGACCAGCTCCTGGTGGGCGGGGAGACGGCCCTGCGGGCGCTGGAGGACGACCTGGAACTCGGTGGACGCGCCGCCATGCACCTCGCCCTGCGCCGGCGGCGCGGGGTGCCGGCCCACCTCGGCTGAGGAGGCCGCCCGGGCGCTCCGTCACCCGGCGGACCGTCGTCACAGGACGCCCCGTCACAGGACGGCCCGTGACAGGGCGGCCCGTGACAGGGCGGCCCGTCGCCGGACGGCCCGTCAGTTCCTCGTCCAGGAGCCCAGCACCATCAGGGTCTTGGTGCCGGTGACGTGGCCGGTGCGGCGCAGCCCGTCGATGACCTGCTGCAGGTGGGCGATGTCGCGCACCCGCACGTGCACCAGGGCGTCGGGGGCGCCGGCGATGGTGAACACGGCCTGCACCTCGGGCGCCCGGTAGGCGGTGCGGACGATCTCGCCCACCGGGGTACTGCCCGTGTAGGTGATCTCGACGAAGGCCTCCACGGCCCGGCCGAGCTTCGCGTGGTCGATCTGGACCGTGAAGCCGGTGATCACGCCGCTGTCCCGGAGCCGGTCGACCCGGCGCTTGACCGCGGCGACCGAGAGCCCCACCTCGGGGGCCATCTCGGAGAACGTCCGCCGGCCGTCCTCCCTCAGCAGGCGCAGCAGCCGGTGGTCCACGTCGTCGATCTCGGTCACCTGGAACTCCCGGCGCAGCAGTGGTGGGGAAGCAATAAGTTTCAACGAAATGCTCGTATATGACCAGTGGTTTGCGTCTTTGCCCCGACAACTCGCAACGTGCTTGCGGGTGCTCCGGGGGACTTGCTGTCCTGGGCGCCCCACCCGATCGCCGAGGAGGCTCGCATGAGCACCGACCCAGCCGCCGTGACACTGGACGACAAGTACGCCGCCCGCGGCGGTCGTGTCCTGATGTCGGGCATCCAGGCGTTGGTGCGCCTGACCCTGGAGCAGCGTCGCCTCGACGAGGCGCACGGCCTGGACACCCGGGCCTTCGTCAGCGGCTACCAGGGCTCCCCGCTCGGCGGCGTCGACCTGGAGATGGGCCGTGCCCGCCGCTTCCTCGACCCCGCCGGTGTGGTGTTCCGGGCCGGGCTGAACGAGGAACTCGCGGCCACCGCCGTGGCCGGCACCCAGATGCTCGGCCAGGTCCCCGGCCGGCGCCACGACGGCGTCACCGGCTTCTGGTACGGCAAGAACCCGGGGCTCGACCGGGCCGCCGACGCCATCCGGCACTCCACCGTGGCGGGCACCACGGCGCTGGGCGGCGCGGTGGCCTGGATCGGTGACGACCCGGGCAGCAAGTCCTCGACCGTTCCCAGCTCCTGCGAGCCGATGTGCCAGAGCCTGAGCATGCCGCTGCTCGCGCCGGGCTCGGTGGCCGAGATCATCGAGTTCGGCCTGCATGCCGTGGCGCTCTCCCGGGCATCGGGCCTCTGGGCCGGGCTGAAGATCGTCGCGGACATCGCGGACGCCTCCGCGGTGGTCGACCTGGACCGGCTGCTGCCCGACATCCCGGCCCCCTCACGGACCGACCGCGGCGCGCCCCCGACCCTCGTCGGCCCCGCCTCGCTGGACGCCGAGCACGACATGCTCACCCGCCGGCTCGACCTGGCCCGCGACTACGCCCGCCGGGCGGGCCTGAACCGCATCGACTTCAGCGCCCGGCACGCCACCCTGGGCGTCCTCGCCCCGGGCACCTCCTTCGCCGTGGTGCAGCGGGCGCTCGCCGATCTCGGCCTCGACGAGGAGGCCATGGAAGCCCTCGGGCTCCGGCTGATCCGCATCGGCATGCCCTTCCCGCTCTCCCCGGAGGAGCTGGTGGCGATGACCGGGGACCTGGACCAGGTCCTGGTGGTCGAGGACAAGGTCCCCTTCCTGGAGGGGCACCTGAAGCAGGCCCTCTACGGAATCGCCGACCCGCCCGTCGTGGTGGGACGGCGCGAGGAGAACGGCCGCCCGCTGCTGACCGCCCGGGGCACCCTGGCGGCGGAGGACGTGGCACGGGCGCTGGCCGCGCGGATCGGACCGGAGCGGCTGCCGCGCACGGCGGGCGCGTACCTGGCCGCGCTGGCCCCGCAGGCCCAGCAGCGGATCTCCCTGCCGGTGGTTCCCTCGCGCACGCCCTACTTCTGTTCCGGCTGTCCGCACAACGCGTCGACCAAGGCCTCCGACGACACCCTGGTCGGCGTCGGCATCGGCTGCCACGTCATGATCGCGCTGGACGGCGCGGGCCGCGGCAACCGGACCGGGCTGACCCAGATGGGCGGCGAGGGCGCCCAGTGGATCGGGATGGCACCCTTCACCGACGACCGGCACTTCGTCCAGAACCTCGGTGACGGCACCTTCCACCACTCCGGCTCGCTCGCCATCCGCGCGGCCGCCGCCGCCGGGGTGACGATGACCTACAAGCTGCTCTACAACGACGCCGTGGCCATGACGGGCGGTCAGCGGCCGGAGGGCCGCCTCGACGTTCCCGCGCTGACCCGCTCGCTCGCCCTGGAGGGCGTCAGGCGGATCATCGTCACCACCGCCGCTCCGGCCGGCTACCGGGGCGTCCGCCTCGACCCGATCGCCGAGGTCCGCCACCGCGACGAGCTGGCCGCGGCCGAGAAGGACCTCGCCGCCGTCGACGGCGTGACCGTCCTGATCCACGACGACCGGTGCGCGGCCGAGGAACGCCGGCTGCGCAAGCGCGGCGAGCTGCCGACCCCGGCCGAGAAGGTCGTCATCAACGAGCGGGTGTGCGAGGGCTGCGGCGACTGCGGCGACGTGTCGACCTGCCTGTCCGTGCTGCCCGTCGACACCGAGTTCGGCCGCAAGACCCGGATCCACCAGGCGTCCTGCAACTCCGACTTCAGCTGCCTCAAGGGCGACTGCCCCTCGTTCCTGCTGGTGGAACCGAAGCGGGGGAAGGCGGTGCGCCGGGAGGTCCCCCCGCTCCCGGTGGAGCTGACCGAACCGGTCCGCGTCGTCCCGGGCGACAGCGTGCTGCTGCGCATGCCCGGCATCGGCGGTACCGGGGTCGTCACGGTCTCGCAGATCCTGCAGATGGCCGCCCACCTCGACGGCCGCTACGCCGCGGGACTGGAGCAGACGGGTCTGGCCCAGAAGGGCGGACCGGTGGTCAGCGACCTGCGGATCTCCAGCACGCCGGTCACCGGGGCGCTGCGCGCCTCCCGCGCCACCGCGGACGTGCTCATCGGCTTCGACCTGCTGGGCGCCGCCGCCGAGGGGAACCTGTCGGTGGCGCGGCCCGACCGCACCGTCGCGGTGATCAACACCGCCATCGTGCCCACGGCGGCGATGGTGACCAACCGGGTCGTCGTCCCGGACTCGCCCGACGACGCGCTGGAGCGCATCGCCGCCCTGACCCGCTCGGAGCGCAACCTCCACCTGGACGCGCAGGGGCTGTCCGAGGACCTCTTCGGGGACCACATGCCGGCCAACATGCTGCTGATCGGCGCCGCCTTCCAGCACGGCTGCCTCCCGCTGTCCTCGGCGGCGGTCGAAGCGGCGATCCGCCTCAACGGCGCCGCCGTGGAGAAGAACCTGGCGGCCTTCCGGTGGGGCCGCGCCGCCGTCCTCGACCACGCGGCCGTGCTGAAGGCCGTCCGGGGGCCCGCCCGGCCGGTCGTCGAGGTCACCCCGGAGGCGCTCGCCATGGCCGGTGAGCACCTGGCGGCCGGAGCGCTGCGGGACGCGGTCGCCCTGCGCTCCGCGGACCTCATCGCCTACCAGAACGACGCGTACGCGCGGAAGTTCGTCCTGGAGGTGCACTCGGTGGCCGCCACGGCCAAGCGGCTCGCCGGCGAGGAGGCGGGCGAGCGGATCGCGGTGGCGTACGCCAAGGGCCTGTACAAGGTCATGGCGTTCAAGGACGAGTACGACGTCGCCCGGCTGCACCTGGACACCGTGGAGAAGGCCAGGCTCTCCGACGAGTTCGGCCCGGACGCCGAGGTGTCGGTGATGCTGCACCCGCCCGTGCTCCGGGCCCTGGGCATGAAGCGCAAGATCCGGCTGCGGCGCACCGCCCCGCTCGCCTTCCGGACCCTGCGCGCCATGCGCGGACTGCGGGGGACCTCGCTGGACGTGTTCGGCTACGCCCGCGTCCGCCGCGAGGAGCGCGCCCTGCGCGAGGAGTACCCGCGCCTGGTGCGCACCGCGCTCAGGCACCTCACCCCGGACAACGCGGCCGAGGTCGAGACCCTGGTGGGGCTGGTCGACGGCGTCCGCGGCTACGAGGACATCAAGCTGGCCCGCCTCGCGGAGTACCGCGACCGGGCCCGCAGCGCCCTCGCCGCCCTCGCCGCCCTGGAGAGCGCCGAAGCCGCCCCCGCCGCCGCGCGCTGACAACGGCTCAGGCGGCTCCCGCGGCGGGGGAGACAGCACTCGGTAGGGTGGCCGCCATGGACGATCACTCGGCACCCCGGCGCCTGTCACCGGCATGGCTCGGCATCGGCGGCGACTGGCGGCCCGTCACCGCCGGCGAGTCGGGGGCCTTCGTCTTTCGCAGCGCGGATGCCGGCCGGTACGCCAAGTGCGTCCGCGCGGCGGAGGCGGCGGACCTGGCGGCGGAGCGCGACCGGATCGCATGGCTGGGCGCCCAGGGGATACCGGGCCCGGCCGTCCTCGACTGGTGCGACACCGGCGCGGGAGCCTGTCTGGTGACCAGCGCCGTCTCCGGTGTTCCTGCTGATCAAGTGTCGGCCGAGGATCTGCGGGGCTCCTGGGACCGCGTCGCGGACGCGGTCCGTCGGCTGCACGAGGTGCCCGTGTCACAGTGCCCGTACCACCGGGGCCTGGACACCATGATCGCCCTGGCACGCGACGTCGTCGCCCGTGACGCCGTGAATCCGCAGTTCCTCCCCGTCGAGCAGCAGCACACCCCTCCCGCCGACCTGCTGGCCCGCCTGACCCCGCAGATTCCTCGGCGACGGGCCCAGGAGGCCCACGACGCAGTCGTCTGCCACGGTGACCTGTGCCTGCCCAACATCATGCTCGATCCACAGACCCTGGACGTATCCGGCTTCATCGACCTGGGCCGCCTCGGACGGGCCGACCGCTACGCCGACCTCGCACTGCTCCTGGCCAATGCGCGGGAGACCTGGAGGCACGAGGACCAGGCGCGGGCCGCAGACGTGGCGTTCGCCGAGAGGTACGGCCTCGCCCTGGACCACGACCGTCTGCGCTACTACCTCGACCTCGACCCCCTCACCTGGGGCTGACCCCTCGGCCCGGCCCCACCCCTCGCGGACCCGGCGACAGCTCGGCCCGGCGCCGACGCCCGACGCGGGGCTTGCGCCTTCGTTCTGGGCCTTCGCCATCGTCGAGGTTCTGCGGGCAACGCCGGTGCGGGCCGGGCGCGGAGCGTGTCAACGGCCGGCCGAGTCTGCCTGCGGCGCCGAGGGCGAGCCGTGCCTCCGCGGCGGTGTCAGAGGAAGTAGAGGCGGTTCAGTGACACCTCCTCGGCCGGGTCGGAGTACAGCGGGGCGCCGTCGAGGGTGACCAGGCCGCGCTGCCCGTCGACCAGGATCTGCCCGAGGCGGCTGTTGCGGACCAGGTCGGCCGGCCCGATGCCGCGGGTGTGGCGGACCGGGACGCGCCGGCGCCGGGTGGTCATGGTGTCGTACGGGCGGGCGGTGGTGCCCGCTTCGGCGGCGGCGCGGCTGGTGAAGGCCACCGAGAGGTCGGCCGGGGTGGCGCCGTGGGCGCCGAACAACGGCCCCAGGACGAGGGGCTGGCAGCTCTCGGTGGCGGCATTGGGGTCGCCGGTGACGCCGTACGCGGGGAAGCCGGCCTTGAGCACCATGTACGGCTTGGCGCCGAAGGAGGCCGGGTGCCAGAGCACCAGGTCGGCGAGCTTGCCGACCTCGACGGAGCCGACCTCGTGCGAGAGCCCGTGGGCGATGGCGGGGTTGATGGTCAGCTTGGCGATGTAGCGCAGCACCCGCTCGTTGTCGTCGGAGGGGCCGTCGCCCTCCATCGGGCCGCGTTCGGCCTTCATCTTGCCGGCCATGGCGAAGGTGCGGCGCACGGTCTCGCCGGCCCGGCCCATGCCCTGGGCGTCGGAGGAGGTGATGCCGATGGCCCCGAGGTCGTGCAGGACGTCCTCGGCGCCCATCGTGCCGCCGCGGATGCGGTCGCGGGCCATCGCGGCGTCGCCGGGCAGGTCGGTCTTGAGGCCGTGGACGGAGACGATCATGCCGTAGTGCTCGGCGATCGCGTCCCGCCCGTAGGGCAGGGTGGGGTTGGTGGAGGAGCCGATGACGTTCGGCACGCCGGCCATCCTGAGCACGTTGGGGACGTGGCCGCCGCCGCAGCCCTCGATGTGGAAGGCGTGGATGGTCCGGCCTTCGAGCACGCGCAGGGTGTCCTCGACCGACAGGCACTCGTTCAACCCGTCGGTGTGCAGGGCGACCTGGACGTCATGGGCCTCGGCCACGGACAGCGCGGTGTCCAGCGCCCGGGTGTGCGCGCCCATGTCCTCGTGCACCTTGAACCCGCAGGCGCCGCCCTCGGCCAGCGCCTCGACCAGCGGCGCGGGGTGGGAGGACGAGCCGCGGCCCAGGAAGCCGATGTTGACGGGCCAGGCGTCGAAGGCGTTGAAGGCGTGGCGCAGCGCCCAGGGGGAGTTGACGCCGACGCCCCACGCGGGGCCGAACTCCTGGCCGATGATCGTGGTGACGCCGGAGGCGAGCGAGGCCTCCATGATCCGGGGGGACATCAGGTGGACATGGGTGTCGATGGCCCCGGCGGTGAGGATCAGGCCCTCGCCGGAGACGATCGCCGTCCCCGTGCCGACCACCACCTCCACGCCGTCCAGGGTGTCGGGGTTGCCGGCTCGCCCGATGGCGGCGATCCGGCCCTCCCGGATGCCGATCGAGGTCTTGCGGATCCCCTGCACGGCATCGATCACCAGGACGTTGCTGATCACCAGGTCGCAGGTGTCCCGGACGGCCGCGGCCTTGAGGTGCAGGCCGTCGCGGGCGGTCTTGCCGAAGCCCACCAGGAACTCGTCACCCGGCCGCTGGGAGTCGGACTCGACGCGGACGACCAGCCCGCTGTCGCCGAGCCGGACCCGGTCGCCGGCCCGCGGGCCGTGCACGGCGGCGTACTCGGACGCCTCGATCGCCTCGCTGCTGCTCATCGCCGGCTCTCCTCTGCCTGATCTGCCTCGTTGTCACGGTCCGCCCCGAGGTAGCCCTGTTCGGCCGCCCGGCGCAGTGCCTCCCGTCGGACCCGCGGCGAGTCCAACGGTCCGTCCACCAGCCCGGCGAAGCCGATCGCGACCCGCTCGCCGCCGATCGGGACCAGCCCGACCTCGACGTCCGCGCCGGGGTCGAAGCGCACCGAGGAACCGGCCGGGACAGCCAGGTGCATGCCGTAGGCGGCGGCCCGGTCGAAGGCCAGGCGCGGGTTGGCCTCGAAGAAGTGGAAGTGCGAGGTGACCGAGACCGGCACGTCCGCGGTGTTGCGGACGGTGAGGACGCGCTCCGGTGCGGGCACCGGCTCGGCGGGGCGGCCGGGGAGCACGGCGCCCGGTGCGGCCCCGCCCAGGCCGCCGCCGCCGAACGGGTCGGGGATGACGGCGAGTCGGGTGCCGTCCTGGAACACCGCCTCGACCTGGATCTCGGTGACGAGGTCGGGGACGCCGGGCAGGACGTCGCCGGGGGCGAGTACGTCACGGCCGCGCCGGACGGCCTCGGCCAGCCGCAGGCCGTCGCGGGCGGCCTCGCAGACGGTGTCCGAGATCAGCGCGGTGGCCTCGGGGACGTTCAGCCGCAGGCCGCGGGCACGGCGGGCGCGGGCGAGTTCGGCGGCGGTGAAGATCAGCAGCCGGTCGCGTTCGGTGGGGGTCAGCTGCACGGGGGTCTCTTCTCCCTCGGTGCGAAGGGGTGGGGGTGGTCGGGAGGGGTCAGCCGGCGGGCTGGTCGTGGGTGGAGCAGTGGATGCCGCCGCCGCCGGAGGCGAGGGTGTCGATCTGCAGGGGGACGATCTCGCGGTCCGGGAAGTGGTCCTTGAAGACCTCCTGGGCCTGCCCGTCGGCCTTCGCGTCGCCGAACAGCGGCAGGTAGACGCCCTTGTTGCCGATGTAGAAGTTCATGTACGAGGAGACGAAGGAGTCGCCGTGCCCGGTGATCCTGTCCGGGTCGGGCTGGCCGACCTCGATGACCTTGAGTTTCTTGCCGGTGGCGTCGGTGGCCTCGGCCAGCACGGCCCGGGCCTGGTCGGCCGAGCGGGACCAGACGTCCGGCGGGGTGCCCGGGAAGGCCCGGTCCAGGAGGACCACGCCGGGGGCGGCGAACCGGGCCAGGCAGTCCACATGGGCGTCGGTGATGTCCTTGCCCCGGACGCCGGCCAGCCAGATCACCTTGGTCACGCCGAGGCTCTGCTTGAGCTCGGCCTCGATCTGGTCGCGGTCACGGCCCGGGTTGCGGTTGTCGTTGACGACGGAGCTCTCGGTGACCATCAGGGTGCCCTGGCCGTCGGTCTCGAAGGAGCCGCCCTCGGCGACCAGCCGGGTCGTGACCCGCTCGATCCCGTACGTGTCCAGGACGGCGCGGGCGATCCGGGCGTCGTTGTCGTGCTGCTGCTTGCCGCCCCAGCCGCTGAAGTTGAAGTCGACGCCCTTGACCTTGCCGCCCTCCTCGACGAACACCGGCACGGTGTCGCGGGCCCACAGGTCGTCCACCGGGACGGACAGGAGCTCGACGTCCTTGCCGCAGGCGTTGCGGGCCGAGTCCTCCTGACCGGGGCGGACCAGCAGGACCACCGGTTCGCGGCTGCCGATCGCCCGGGCCACGGAGGCGATGTCCTTGCGGACGGCGCCGAGCTGCTCGCCCCAGACGTCCTCGGAGGCGGGCCAGGCCATGAAGGTCCGCTCGTGCTTCTCCCACTCGCCGCCGAGCCGGCGTCCGCCGGCGGGGGCGGCAGGCGCGCCGGTGGCGTGCGGGGAGGGCTGTCCGGCGGGCGTGGAGGACGGGGCCGCGGGCTCCGCCGCGTCGTCGCCGGCCGCGGCGCAAGCGGTCGCGCCGACGGCGATCAGGCCGGCGCCGGCAAGGGAACGCAGCACCGTGCGGCGCGCGAGGGAGGACTGGGACACGGTGGACTCCGGTGGGCCGAGGGTGGATCTGGTCCGGCGCGGCGGCGAGCCTCCGGGGAATGCCGTACGGGGCCGCCGCTCGGCGGCGGGCTCAGCGGCCCGACGTCGTGTGTACTGCACTTTTGCATTGACTGAAAAGTCAGTCAAGTTCTCGCGTGAAGCCGCCCGCCTCCCCGGGGCGAGCCGGGCCGCCCCCGCGTGCGGGCCGGGTCCCGGCAGTCCCGGCGACGAAGGGCCGGGTGGGGCGACGATGCTGCGCTGCGCAGCCTCAAGGCGGAGACGGCGGCCCTGCGGGCGGAGGACCAGTCCGCCGTCACGGCCCGCCCCCGGGACCGCAACCCCTCGAACGGCAACCTCCGGAACGGCAACCTCCGGAACGGCCGCTCCCGGGGGTGTCAGTCGTTGCGGCGGTAGTGGTCCAGCGAGACGCTGACCGGCCCGTCCGAGCCCGCCGTCGACAGCACCCGGACCAGAGCCAGCTCCTTGCCGTCCGCGGACCGGACGCAGAAGGCCCCGCGCGCTCCGAGGGCGCTGAACGGCAGCCGTGCGGTCGGCCGGCTGCCGAGACCCTGGAGGCACTCGGCGAGGCCGAGGCCGGAGTCCCGGCCGATGTAGGAGTCGGCGGTCTCCGGCACGAGGAACTCGCTGTCGGTGCGCCCGACGTACCAGTTCACCGTGTCGACCGGCACCACTGTGCCGGTGGCCAGGTCGAACTCGTAGCCCGGGTCCGCCGAGGTGAGTTCGACGGCGCGGTAGTCGGGGGCGAAGGCGGCAGTGGGGGGCGGCGGCGTCGTGCGGCCCGGACCGGCGGTGGCGGAGGGCGGGCGGGCGGGACCGGAGGGGCCGGCCGGCGTCGGTGTGACGACGGGCGCGCCCGGCGCGGGGGAGCCGGCGACCGGGGCGTCGGCCGTGGCCGCCTCCACCGGGTCCGAGTCGTCCAGCACGAAGGCGGTGGCCACCGCGCCGACGGCCAGGGCGGCCACGGCGATCAGTGGCGTGCGCCCCCGGGTCCGCCGAAGCCGTCCCGCCGGAGCGGCCTGAGCGGCCTGAGCGGCCGTCGCCCGAACGGGTGTCGCCGCCGGAACGGACGTCGCCGCAGCGACGGCGGGCGCGCCCGGGACGGAGGCGAGCCGCGTGGGCGTCGGCACCGCGGCCGGGGCCGGCATCGTCGGGGCCGAGTCCAGCCCCGGCCCGGAGGCCTCGGCGGGTACCTGCGGCAGGTCGGCGTGCCGGGTGATCTGGCTGGTCAGCGGCTGGGGCAGCCAGTCCTCGCCGAACCGCAGCTGCCCGCCGACCGCGGGGTGCCCGGCCGCGGCGGCGATCACCTCGGTGGTGGTCGGCCGGTCCCCGGGGTGCTTGGCCAGGCAGCGCCGGAGCAGGTCGCGCAGGGCCTCGGGCACGTGGTCGAGGGCGGGTTCCTCGTGGACCGTCCGGTAGAGCGTCGCCGGGTGCGGGCCGTCGCCGAACGGCGGGGCGCCGCCCGCGATGTGGACGGCCAGGGCGCCGAGCGCCCAGACGTCGGTGGCGGTGGTCGCGGCCTGCCCGGTGGCCTGTTCGGGGGCCATGTAGGCGGGGGAGCCGATCTGCAGTCCGGTGCCGGTCAGGGCGACGGCGTCGGCGGCCCGGGCGATGCCGAAGTCGATCACCCGGGGGCCGTCGGCGGCGATCAGCACGTTGGCGGGCTTGAGGTCGCGGTGGACCACCCCGCTGGCGTGGATCGCCTGGAGCGCCTCGGCGATGCCGGCCATGAGCAGCAGCACGGTGCGCTCGGGGAGCGGGCCGAAGCGCTGCACCACTTGCTGGAGCGAGGGGCCCGGTACGTAGGTGGTGGCCAGCCAGGGGGTGGGGGCGTCCGGGCCGGCGTCGACCAGTTGGGCGGTGAAGAGCCCGTGGATGAGCCGGGCGCTGGCCACCTCCTGGGCGAACCGGGCCCGGAAGTCCGGGTCCCCGGCGAGTTCGGGGCGCACCACCTTGAGGGCCACCGGGCGCCCGCCGGGGGTGTGGGCGAGGTAGACCCGGCCCATGCCGCCCGCGCCGAGCCGCGCGTACAGCCGGTGGCCGTCGATCTCGCGCGGGTCGTCCGCGGTCAGCGCCTGGAAGACGGGCTGGAGGGCGAAGGGGGATCGGTCAGCGGACATGCGGGCTGCCTCTCTCGGCGGACAGGGACGGGACGGCGGAGCCGGGCCGCCCGGGTGTGGGCAGGCGCGGCCCGCTGGCGCCGCAGAGTTTAGAGGTTTCGTCAGGATCCGCCGAATCCGCCCCCGGCGACCGGGGCTGCCCGACCCGGTCGCGGGGTGTCCAGCTCGGCCTCGACCGCGCCGCGGAGCAGCCGGCGTGCCTGCTCGATCGGCAGCGAACCGCTCAGCCAGCGGACGCTGAGGCCTTCCACCAGCGCGGTCAGGCGCTCGGCGGCGGCCGTGTGGGAGGGTGCGGTGCCGTCCGGGGCGGCCTGGGAGAGCAGGCCGGCGATGTCGTGGACCCAGCCGTGGGTGCTGCGGGCGAGGTCCTGGCGCAGCTCCGGTTCGAACACCGCGGTGGCCCGCAGCTCGCCCCAGGCGGTGCTGTTCTCGCGGACCTCGGTGGTGTCCTGGAGCTCCAGCAGCAGGACCTGTTCGAGGTCGGCGCGCGGGTCCTTGGGCTGGTTGCGGCCCTGGTCAGGGGTGGGGTGGTCCTCGGCGGTGTAGTGGTCGGCGCGGTCGCCGATGTACTCCAGCGTCTGCCGCAGGATCCCCGCCCGGTCGGTGAAGTGGTAGTAGATCAGTGCGGTGGACACGCCGGCCTCGGAGGCCAGCTCGCCCATCCGCAGTCCGCGCACCCCGCGTCGGGCGATGACACGGGTGGCGGCCTGGAGTATCGCTGTCCGGCGGTCTGACATGGACGCCAACTGTACCCGCCCCGGATGCGATCTTGGAGAAAGTCTGATCATTTTATCAGTTCATTTCACTTGATTCGTCCCGCAGGGTTGACTGGATTTTCAGTTAGATGCAGGATGCGGGGCAACCCTCACACCTCCCACCACTTCCAGGGAGCGTTTCATGACCATCTCCACGTCCCCCGAGGTCGCTTCCACGACCTCGCGCAGAAAACTGCTCCAGTTCGGAGCCGCAGCCCTGCCGGTACTCGCCCTCGGCGCGGTGCTGCCCACCGCCGCCCATGCGGCGGGCGCCGGTCTCCAGGCGGCCACAGCCACTGCGCCGCTGCGGATGCCGGCCGAGACCGACCGGCACGACCGCACCTTCATGGCCTGGCCCGCCCTGTCCTCGATCTGGGGCCGACAGCTCTCCGGCGTCCGCGACGACATCGCCCGGGTCGCCCACGCGATCTCCAGGTACGAGCCGGTCGTCGTGGTGGCCCGCCCGAGCCAGGCCGCCGACGCCCGGTACTGGCTGGGCCGGGGCAGCACCTACGGCATCACCGTGCTGGAGATCGCCAACGACGACCTGTGGATCCGGGACTTCGGCCCGACCTTCCTCACCGCCCCGGGCGCGGTCGCCGGGCTCGACACCAACTTCAACGGCTGGGGCAAGAGCGGCACGCCCTACTACCAGCCCTACGCCGAGGACGCCGCCGTCGCGGCCACCCTGCTCCGCGGCTGCGGCGTCGACCGGATCACCGCCCCGTTCACCGGTGAGGGCGGCTCACTGGAGACGGACGGCCAGGGCACCCTGCTGGCCACCGTCAGCTCGCTGGTCAACGCCAACCGCAACCCCGGCAGGTCCCGGGACCAGGTCGAGCAGGCCCTCAAGGCCGGCCTCGGCGTGAGCAAGGTGATCTGGCTCCCGGGCCTGGCCGGCCAGGACATCACCGATTGCCACATCGACTGCCTGGCCCGCTTCACCGCGCCCGGCAAGGTCATCCTCGACCGGCCCGGCCCGGGCACCGCGCAGATCTGGATCGACGTCTACCAGGAGTCCAAGCGGATCCTGGCGAACGCCACCGACGCGCAGGGCCGCCCGCTGGCCGTCACGGAACTGCCCGGTCCGGACCGGCGGTTGATCCGCGGCGGGGGCAGGGACTTCCTGTCCAGCTACACCAACTACTACACCGCCAACGGCGCCGTGTTCGTCCCGCAGTTCGGCGACGCGGTGGCCGACGGAACCGCCTACGCGATCCTCCAGGCCGCCCACCCGGACCGCGACGTCGTCCAGCTGAACATCGACAACATCGCCGGCGGCGGTGGCGGCATCCACTGCGCGACCCAGTCCCAGCCCAGCGTCCCGCCGGCCGGCTGAGCCACCACCCGAGACCCCGGCGGCCCGCGGGCCGACCCCACGGAGCGGGCCGCCGGGGCCACCGTCCCACCCGCACACCGTTCCACCCGCACACCCGACCCCGAAGAGGTATCCCGTGACCGTCCCGTACCGCATGCCCGCCGAGTGGACCGAGCACGAGGGCTGCCTGATGGCCTGGCCCGTCCGCGCGGACCTGTGGGGCGACACGCTCGCCGAGGTGAAGCGCGAGTACGCCGAAGTCGCCCGCACCATCGCCGAGTTCGAGCCGGTGACGATGGTCGCTCCGCCCGGCCACGGCGAGGAGGCGCGCGCCCTGTGCGGCGCGGGCGCCGCCGGCGTCACGGTCGTCGAGCTGCCGCTGGACGACTCCTGGTTCCGCGACTCCGGGCCGGTCTTCGTGCTCGACGCCGAGGGCCGCCGGGCCGGCGTGGACTTCCGCTTCAACGCCTGGGGCGGCAAGCACCACCCCTGGGACGCCGACGACCGGATCAGCGGCTTGCTGCTGGAGCACCTCGACGTCCCGGCCGTCCGCTCCGAGATGATCCTCGAAGGCGGCGCAATCACCGTCGACGGCGAAGGCACCCTGATCACCACCGAGCAGTGCCTGCTCCACCCCAACCGCAACCCCGGCATGAGCCGCGAGGAGATCGAGGCCGAGCTCAAGCAGCGCCTCGGCGTCACCAAGGTGATCTGGCTGCCCTACGGGGGGCTGCTGGACACCGAAACCGACGGACACGTGGACGGCGTGTGCGCCTTCGCCGCGCCCGGCAAGGTCGTGGTCCAGCTCCCGGCCGACCCGCAGCACCCCGACTACGCCCGGATGCGGGCCAACCGCGCCGTGCTGGAGCACTCCACCGACGCCCAGGGCCGCCCCTTCGAGATCGTCGACGTGCCGCAGGCCGCGTTCGTGGAGGTCGACGGCCGGGAGGTCGAGGTCGGCTACCTCAACTACTACCTGGCCAACGGCGCGGTCGTCGTCCCGGTCGCCGATCACCCCGCCGACGAGGGTGCCCTCGCCGTGCTGGCCGGGGCGTACCCGGACCGCACGGTCGTCGGTGTCCGCTCCCGGGTGATCGCCTGGGGCGGCGGCGGAATCCACTGCATCACCCAGCAGGTCCCGGCCGCCCGCGCCTGACGTCCCACCCCGCGCGGCCCCCACGGCCTTTCCCCGCTCCGACCGAAAGCCCACCCTCATGACCCTCACCCCCGCGAGACGCACCCCCTCCCCGGGCCGGCTCGTCCTCGCCACCACGGCCCTCCTCTCGGCCGCGTCCCTGGTCGCGGCCTGCTCCGGCCCGCCGCGCAACGGCAGCGACCAGGCCGACGTCCAGCTCTCCGCCACCACGCCGACCGCCAAGGGCGACATCGACTCCTTCACCTGGGCCACCTACGCCGAGCCGCCCACGCTCGACTACGTCCAGGCCTTCGACTACCCGCAGAACACCATCCTGTCCAACGTCTGCGAGAGCCTGATGCGCTGGACGCCCCAGCTCACCCTGGCCCCCGGACTGGCCGAGAAGGCCTCCAACCCGGACCCGGCCACCTGGGTCTACGACCTGCGCTCCGGCGTGCACTTCCACGACGGCTCGGTGATGACCGCCGACGACGTGGTCTACAGCCTCGGCCGCCAGACCGCCCCGGACAACGCCGCGGCCTGGGCCCAGACCTTCCAGAACGTCGACTCGGTCACCGCGACCGGCCCGCTCCAGGTCACCGTCAAGCTCAAGCGCCCCGACTCCCAGTTCCCGCAGTACATGGCCACCGCGGCCGGCGTGGTCGCCGCCAAGGCCGGGGTCGAGTCGGCGGGCAAGGACTACGGCACCACCGGCGGCCTGGACTGCACCGGGCCGTATCTGCTCGGCGCCTGGGCCAAGGGCCAGTCGATCGAGCTGGAGCGGTTCGACGACTACTGGGGCACCAGGGCCAAGGCCGGGAAGGTCGTCTTCCGCTTCCTCACCGACCCCTCCGCCCGCACCAACGCGATGCTCAGCGGCGAGGTCGACGGCGGCTACCTGATCCCCACCGAGAGCTACGACCGGCTGAAGAGGACCGGCCCGGGCACGCTGTACTTCGGCGAGGGCCTGAGCACCGTCAACCTCAACGTCACCAACCTGCGGGGCGTGCTCGGCGACGTCCGGGTCCGGAGGGCGCTGTCGCTGTCGCTGGACCGCTCCGGCTTCGTGAAGACCGGCCTGGCCGGCGCCGGCACCGTCACCGGCTCGCTCACCACCAGGGCCGCCTGGGCCGGGGCCCCCGACGAGGTCCGCCAGGCCGCCTTCGAGAACCTCACCCCCACCGCCCAGGACGTCGAGCAGGCCAAGGCGCTGATCAAGGAGGCCGGTGCGGGCGGCAAGACCGTCACCGTCGCCACCAGCACGATCGGCCAGGACGTCTCGCTGCTCGCCACCGCCGTCCAGTCGGCCGGCGCGCGGATCGGGCTGAACGTCCGGCTCAAGACGATCGCCCCGAACGCCTTCACCGCGCTGTTCACCGATCCCGAGGCCCGTGAGGGCCTGGACCTCTTCCCCGAGACCTACTACGACTCGGTGACCGACCCGCTCGACCTGCTCGCCAACTTCAAGACCGGCGCGTACCAGAACTTCGGCGGCCACACCGACCCGGCCTACGACGACCTGGTCGACCGTGCCACCGCCGAGTACGACCCGGCCAAGCGCGCCGCGATCGAGGCCGAGCTCCAGCAGACCGCCTCCCGGCAGCTGCTCTGGATCCCGGTCGCCGAGTGGCCCACCGCGCTGTTCCTGAACAAGCGGATCACCGGCGCCCCGACCACCATCTCGTACATGTACTACCCGTGGGCCGCCGACGTGGGGGCCGCCCGGTGAGCTTCCTCCGATTCGCCGCCCGGCGGCTGGTCGAGATGGCGGTCACCCTGCTCGGCGCGTCCTTCGTGGTCTTCGGCGCGATGTACCTCGCGCCGGGCAACCCGGCGAGCTTCCTGCTGTCCGGCCGGTCGGCCTCCCCGGAGGCCCTCCGGGCGATCAACGCGCAGTACCACCTGGACGACCCGTTCCTGGTCCGCTACCTCCGGTGGCTGGGCCAGGTCATCCAGGGTGACTTCGGACGCTCCCTCACCTACCGCACCGACGTCTCCAAGCTGCTCGCGGACCGGCTCCCGGCGACCGTGCTGCTGGTGGCCATGGCCCTGGTGGTCGTGGTCGTCGTCGGCCTGCTGCTCGGCCGGCTCGGCGCGGTACGCGGCGGCGCGACCGACGCCACCATCCTGGTCACCACCACCTTCGCCCTCGGCACCCCCTCCTTCGTCGCGGCCGTCCTGCTCCAGGGCCTGTTCGCGGTGAAGCTGGGCTGGTTCCCGACCAGCGGCGCCGGGGACGGCCTGGGCGACATGCTCTGGCACCTCACCCTCCCGGCGATCGCCCTCGCGCTGTACCTGATCGGCATGCTCGCCCGGGTCACCCGCTCCGCGATGCTGGAGGCCCTGGAGGGCGAGCACGTCACCGTCGCACGCAGCCGGGGCGTCCCGGAGCGCGAGGTGATCAGCCGCCACGTGTTCCGCAACGCGCTGGGCACCGTGCTGACCACCGGCGGCCTGATCGTCTCCACGCTGCTGGTCTGCACGATCCTGGTGGAGTCCGCGTTCGGCATCGGCGGACTCGGCCAGCTCCTCGAACTGTCCAGCACCACCAAGGACTTCCCGACCGTTCAGGCCATCTCGCTGATCATCGTCGCCCTGTTCATGACGGTGAACCTGATCGTCGACCTGCTCCACCCGCTGGTCGACCCCCGGGTCACCCTGGGTTCCAGGAGGTCCGGCGCATGAGTACCGGTCTCACCCAACGGCCGGGCCTCACCCGGCGCCCGGGCCTCGCCCGGCTCAGGTCCGCCGGCGGACCGCTGCACCTGGTCTGCCTCGGCTTCGCCGCCCTCCTGGTGCTCGCCGCGCTGCTCGCGCCCTGGCTCGCGCCCTACGACCCGAACGCCGTCGACCTCGGCAACGCACTCGCCGGGCCCTCGACCGACCACCTGCTCGGCGCCGACGCCGCCGGGCGCGACACCCTCTCCCGGCTGCTGACCGGCGCCCGGACCTCGCTGCTCGGCCCGCTCGGCGTGGTGGTCTTCTCCACCGTCGCCGGCCTCGCGGTCGGCCTCGCGGCCGGCTGGCGCGGCGGCTGGATCGACTCCGTGCTCTCCCGCAGCACCGAGCTGGTCTTCGCCTTCCCCGGCATGCTGCTCGCCATCCTGATCGTCTCGGTGTACGGGGAGGGCCTGATGGCCCCCGTCGTCGCCCTGGCGATCGCCTATCTGCCGTACGTCTCCCGGCTCACCCGCTCCCTGGTGCTGGCCGAACGGACCAGGCCGTACGTCTCCGCGTACCAGGTCCAGGGCCACTCCGCGGTGCAGATCTGCCTGCGGCACGTCCTGCCCAACACCGCGCCGATCGTCCTCGCCCAGTCCGCGGTCAACTTCGGCTACGCCCTGATGGACCTCGCCGGCCTGTCCTTCCTCGGGCTCGGCGTCCCCGCGCTCACCCCGGACTGGGGCCGGATGGTCTTCGACGGCCAGACCGCGATCCAGCACGGCTACCCGCTCTCCGCGGTCCTGCCGTGTGCCCTGATCGTGCTCACCGTCGTCGCCTTCAACGTGGTCGGCGAACGCTGGGCCGATCAGGTCGCCCGGAGGTCCGCATGAACGGGAAGCACGTGAACGACCACCGCACCACTGGAAGGACCGCGTGAACGCCCTCGACATCCAGGGCCTCCGGCTCCGGCTGCCCGGCACCGCCCGCCCCCTCCTCGACGGCGTCGACCTCACCGTCGGTGCCGGCGAGACGGTCGCCCTGGTCGGCGAGTCCGGCTCCGGCAAGACCCTCACCTCCCGCAGCGCCCTCGGCCTGTTGCCACCAGGCGCCGCGTCCGAGGGGAAGGTCCTGGTCGGCGGCCAGGACGTCCTGACCATGGACCGCGGCCGGCTGCGCGCCCTGCGCACCGGCCGGGCCGCGATGATCTTCCAGGACCCCCGGGCCGCCATCAACCCGCTGCGCCGGATCGGCGACTTCCTCACCGAGAGCGTGCGGCTCACCGGCACGATGAGCGCCGCGGACGCCGACCGGCGGGCCGTGGAACTCCTCGACGCCGTGGGCCTCACGCCGGACCTGCTGCGCCGCTACCCCGGCCAGCTCTCCGGCGGCATGCTGCAGCGGGTGATGATCGCCGCCGCCCTGATGGGCGACCCGGTGCTGCTGCTCGCCGACGAACCCACCACGGCGCTCGACGTGACCAGCCAGGCCGAGGTGGCCGCCCTGCTCGGCCGGCTGCGCGAACGCTTCGGCACCGGCCTGCTGTTCGTCACCCACGACCTCGGCCTCGCCGCCGCGATCAGCGACCGGGTCTACGTGATGTACGCCGGGCGGATCGCCGAGCACGGCCCCGCCGGGGCGCTGTTCGAGCGGCCCCGCCACCCGTACACCGCCGCGCTGCTCGCGGCCACCCCGGCGCTGGACGCCCCGGCCGGCCGGCTCGCCGCCATCGACGGACAACCGCCGGACCTACGGCAGGAATTGACCGGCTGTGCGTTCGCCGAACGCTGCCGCCACGCGATCGGGATCTGCCGCGAGCAGGCGCCCGTGCAGCAGGGCGAGCACCCGGCCGCCTGCCACCACCCGCTCGAAGGGAGCCGCACCGATGGCTGAGCCCGTCCTTCGGGTCAGCGGACTGCGCCGCACCTTCGGCTCCGTGCAGGCCGTGGACGACGTCTCCTTCACCCTCGACGCCGGCGCCTCGCTCGGCATCGTCGGCGAGTCCGGCTCCGGCAAGACCACCACCGCCCGGATCGTGGTCGGCCTCGACCAGGCCGACGCGGGCGAGGTGCTGGTTCACGGCCGGGCCCGCGGCGGCCGGGCCCGGGGGAGAGCGGAGCGGCTGGCCCGCGCCCGCGAGGTCCAGATGGTCTTCCAGGACCCGTACCTCTCCCTGGACCCGCGCACCAGCGTCGAGGCCGTGCTCCGCGAGACCCTGCGGCTGCACTTCCCCGGCACCGACCACCCGGCCCGGATCCGGGAACTCCTCGACCAGGTCGGCCTGGGCACCCGGGCCGCCGAGGCACGGCCCCGGCAGCTCTCCGGCGGCCAGCGCCAGCGCGTCGCCATCGCCCGGGCACTGGCCGTGCGACCGGCCGTGCTGGTCCTGGACGAGGCGGTCGCCGCGCTGGACGTCTCGGTCCAGGCGCAGGTGCTCAACCTGCTCGCCGACATCCGCGAGGAGACCGGCATCGGCTACCTCTTCATCACCCACGACCTCGGCGTGGTCCGCTGCGTCACCGACGAGGTCGTCGTGATGCGCCACGGACGGATCGTCGAATCCGGCCCCACCGCCCACGTCCTGGACTCCCCGGAGCACGCCTACACCAGGCTGCTGCTGGAGTCCGTCCCCCGGCCCGGCTGGGATCCCGACCGGATCGCCGCCGCGCGCCGCGCGCTGTGAGACGGCCCGGGGCCCGGCAGGTGGTGGGACCTGCCGGGCCCCGGGACCAG
Organism: Kitasatospora sp. NPDC015120; assembly: GCF_043080305.1. Classification (NCBI taxonomy): domain Bacteria; kingdom Bacillati; phylum Actinomycetota; class Actinomycetes; order Kitasatosporales; family Streptomycetaceae; genus Kitasatospora; species Kitasatospora sp. NPDC015120. The sequence continues at coordinate 28,704 of NZ_JBIBVJ010000007.1, forward strand.
CAGGACTCGCCCCAGGGCGAACGAGCACCGCCGGCGGACCGCGCCGGGCCGCCGCGAGGGGCGCCGGGCGCCTCGGATTCCCCCGGACGGCGGAGCCACGCCGCGCCGGAACCCGGCCGCTTCCTCAGTAGCGTGCGGAGCCGAACCCGACACCTACCGGAACGAGGCCCCATGGCTCCCTCCCGGCCGTCCCGCCGCACCCTCCTCCAGTCCGGCGCCGCGTTCGCTGCTCTGGCCCTGGCCGGCGGCTGTTCCTCCGGCAGTCCGTCGGAGGAACAGCCCGGGCCGAGTGGCGCGACCTCGGGCGCGGCGCCGTCCAGCGGTCCGGCAGCCGCCCGGCGGGCGATGCCCGCCGAGTCCGCCCCGCACGCCCGCACCTTCATGGCGTGGCCGGCCCTGGAGGAGGTCTGGGGCGACCAACTGCCCGGCGTCCGCCAGGACATCGCTTCGCTGGCCCAGGCCGTCGCCGGTTTCGAGCCGGTCGTCCTGCTGGCCCGGCCCGACCAGGCGGACCAGGCCCGGCAGGCCTGCGGCTCCTCGGTCGAGGTGCTGGAACTGATGGTCGACGACCTGTGGGCCCGGGACACCGGCCCCACCTTCGTCACCGGCCCCCAGGGCCTCGCCGGGGTGGACTTCAACTTCAACGGCTGGGGCGGCAAGCAGACCCACGCCCACGATGCCGAGGTCGCCCGCACCCTCCTCGGCCACTACGGCATCACCCGCCTGCAGGCGCCGGTGACCGGTGAGGGCGGCGGCATCGAGGTGGACGGCGAGGGCACCCTGATGGCCACCGAGAGCTGCTGGGTCAACGACAACCGCAACCCCGGCAGGACCCGGGACCAGATCGAGGCGGCCTTCAAGGACCTGCTCGGCGTCGACAAGGTGATCTGGTTCAAGGGCGTCGCCGGACAGGACATCACCGACTGCCACGTCGACGCCCTGGCCCGCTTCGCCGAACCCGGCACCGTCGTGCTGCACCGGCCGACCGCCGACGCCCCGCCGGACGTCTGGACCACCGCCTCCGACCAGGCGATCCAGGTGATCCAGTCCGCCACCGACGCCAAGGGCCGCAGCCTCAAGATCGTCGACCTGCCCGAACCGGACGTGGACCTGCTCCAGGGCGCCGGCAAGGACTTCCTGGCCACGTACATCAACTACTACGTCTGCAACGGCGGCGTGATCGTGCCGCAGTTCGGCGACAGGGCCGCCGACGACCGGGCGGCCGGCATCCTCGCCGACCTCCACCCCGGCCGCAAGGTCACCCAGGTCTCCATCAACCACATCGCTGCGGGCGGCGGCGGCATCCACTGCGCCACCCAGCAGCAGCCCGCCGCCTGAAGCCGCGCGCGAGCCCGGCGCGACGGGGTCCGGTCGCCGACCCGCCGGCCCACCGACCGGACCCGGCCCCGGAGGGCGGCCGGCCCGGGCCCGTCGACCACGGGTCGCGGGCCGGCCACCCGGTCAGCCGAGCGCGGGGATGTCGTGGGTGGCGCAGTGGATCCCGCCGCCGCCGGCCGCGATCGCGTCGATCTTCACCGGCACGATCTCCCGGTCCGGGAAGTACTGCTTGAGCACCTGCTGCGCCCGGTCGTCGGCCCGGGCGTCGCCGAACTTCGGCAGGTAGACGCCCTTGGAGCCGATGTAGAAGTTCATGTACGAGGAGACGAAGGCGTCGCCGCGCCCGGTGATCCTGTCCGGGTCGGGTTGCTGGAGCTCGATCACCTGCAGCTTCCTGCCGGTCGCGTCGGTGGCGCCGGTGAGGACGCCACGGGCCTGGTCGGCCGCGCGGGACCAGACGTCGGCCGGGCCGCCCGGGAACGCCTGGTCGAGCAGGACGACGCCGGGGGCGGCGAACCGGGTCAGGCAGTCGACGTGGGCGTCCGTGATGTCCTTGCCCTTGACGCCCGCCAGCCAGATCACCTTGGTCACGCCGAGCACCTTCTTGAGCTCCGCCTCGACCTGGTCTCGGCTCATCCCCGGATTGCGGTTGTCGTTGACGACGGAGCTCTCGGTGACCATCAGGGTGCCCAGGCCGTCGGTCTCGAAGGAGCCGCCCTCGCCGACCAGCCGGGTCTCGATCCGCTCCACGCCGTACGTGGCCAGCACCGCCCGGGCGACCTTGGAGTCGTTGCCGCGCTGCTGCTTGCCGCCCCAGCCGTTGAAGTTGAAGTCGACGCCCTTGACCTTGCCGCCCTCCTCGACGAACACCGGCAGGGTGTCCCGGGCCCACAGGTCGTCGACGGCGATCGGCACCACCTCGACCGCCGAGCCGCAGGCCTTCCTGGCGGCGTCCACCTGCTCGGGGCGGGCCATCAGGACGACCGGCTCGCGGGCCGAGATCGCCCGGGCCAGGCCGGCCACGTCCCGGCGGACGTCGGGCAGCTGGTCGCCCCAGACGTCCTCGGAGGCGGGCCAGGACATCACGGTGCGCAGGTGCTTCTCCCACTCGGCGCCGAAGCGCCGGGCACCCGGGGTGCCGGGGGTGGCGGGGGTGCCAGGGGTGGCGGGGGTGCCGGGGACGCTGCCGGGCTGGGACGGCGTTGCGGCGCCCTCCATGTCCTCGGCCTCGGTGGGGTCGCAGGCGGTGAGGCCGAGGGTGAGGACGCCGACGCCGGCGAGGGAGCGGATCACGGCGCGGCGGGACAGGGCGTTCGTCATACGGGTAACTCCGGTCAGGGTGGCAGGACGGAGGCGTGCGCGGGCCCCCGGGTGGTCGTGCGGAGGGTGGCCGGTGCCGCTAGGGCATCGGCTCGTGCATGGTCGAGCAGTGGATGCCGCCGCCTCCGGCCATCAGACGGTCGACGTCGAGCTGCACCACCTCGCGGCCGGGGAAGGCCGCGGCGAGGGTGTCCCGGGCTGCGGCGTCCTTGTACGCGTCGCCGAACCCGGCGGTGATCACCCCGCCGTTGACGAGCACGAAGTTGAGGTAGGAGTCCACGAACCTGGAGCTGCGCGAGCGGACGGTGTCCGGTCCGTGCACCACGAGGACCTGCAGGCGGCGGCCGCGGGCGTCGGTCGCGGAGGAGAGGATCGCGAACTGCTCGCGGGCGTCCCGCGCCCACACGTCGTTGCGGTCGGCCGGCGGCAGCTGCACCATCACCACGCCGGGGCGGACGAACCGGGAGGTGACGTCCACGTGGTCGTCGGTGATGTCCTGGCCCCTGATGCCGGGCAGCCAGATCATGGTGTCCGCGCCGTAGGCCTCCAGGACGGCCTCCTCGATCTCGTCCCGGCTCATGCCGCGGTTGCGGTTCTTGTTGACCAGGCTGCTCTCGGTGGCCATCACCGTGCCGTCGCCGTCGGTCTCGATCGCGCCGCCCTCGCCGACGAAGTCCGCGTAGGTGTGGCGCAGCCCGCGGCGGGCGGCCAGGAGCTCGGCGACCCGTGCGTCGTCGTGGTGGACCTGCTTGTTGCCCCAGCCGTTGAAGTTGAGGACCACGGCGTCCAGGCCCCCGTAGCCGTCCCGACGGAACACCGGGGCGATGTCGCGCATCCACAGGTCGTCGGTGGGGATGGCGGTGGTCACCTCGACGCCCGGCCCGCACTTCGCGCGGGCCTTGCCGGCCGTGTAGTCGTCGGGGGCGCACATGACGACGGGCTCGAACTCGGCGATCGTGCGGGCGATCAGGGCGATGTCGTCCTGGACGCCGCCCAGGCGCAGTCCCCATACGCCCCGTCGGGAGGGCCAGGACATCCAGGTCCGCGCGTGCGGGACATCGTCCGCGGGCACCCAGGGAAAGGTCTCGGCGGAGGGGACGTCGTGGTAGCCGGTCATGAGGGTCTCCAGTTCGTGCGACGGTGCCGGGCCAGGGTGCGGGGCCGCCGGGCTCTTCGCGAGGCGACGCACCGGCGCCCAGGGGAAGCGGGCCGGCGGCAGCATCCTGCCTGTGGTTCAGGCTCGCACTGACTGAAAAATCAGTCAAACTCGGCGACGCGCCATGACTCTGTGGATGGAAGGCGCGTACGGAGCGTGACGAACCGGGCTTGGTGCCGCCTCGGCGGGGGAGCAGCCGGTCAGAGCCTGATCAGGTGCCGCTCAGGACCCGAGCCGGGACACCTCGGCGTCGATCGCGTCCATCATCAGCGTTCTGGCGTGCGCCAGCGGCAGGCTGCCGCTGAGCCAGCGGGTGCTCAGCCCCTCCAGCAGCGCGGTCAGCCGCTCCGCCGCGCCGGCCAGCGCGACCGCCGAGGACATCGGCTGCACGCTGCCCAGCAGTTCGGCGATCTCCTGGACCCAGACCCGGGTGGCCCGCGCCAGGTCCTCGCGCAGGGTCTCGTCGAACACCGCGCTCGCCCGCAGCTCACCCCAGGCGGTGCTGTTCTCCCGGACCTCGACCGTGTCCTGGAGCTCCAGCAGCAGCGTCTGCTCCAACTCCTCGCGGGCGGTCAGCGGCGGCGCGTCCGCGGCGCGCTCGGTCGTGTAGCGCTCGGCCCGGTCGTTGATGAACTCCAGCGTCTGCCGGAGGATCCCGGTGCGGTCCTTGAAGTGGTAGTAGATCAGCGCGGTGGACACGCCCGCCTCGGCGGCGAGCTCCTCCACGCGCAGCCCGCGCACCCCGCGCCGCGCGATCACCCGCGCCGCTGCTTCCATGATCGACGTTTTACGGCTAGACATGATCCACCACCTTACCCGCGGGCCGGGGGAAGATCGCCCACGGTGCTGAAAATCCTGTCAGCTGAGACGCGGCGCCGGAGGGGCCGCAGGCCGGCTGCCGGGCAGGTGGCGTCCGCCCGGCGTCAGGCGGTGGCGCCAGGGGCGCGGCCGGCGCCACCGCCGGCCGGTCGAGGCTCAATGACCTCGGGGCCGAGGGATTGCTGTCCGATCCTCCGGAAAGACGGGCTGATGACCACAACCATCGGCACCGCGCACGGGAGGCCCGTCATGGTCAAGATCCTCTACAAGCCGCTCGGGCTGCTCTTCGGCGCGCTCGGCGGAGTGGCCGCCGGGGCGCTGTTCCGGCGCCTGTGGGCGCTCCTCGATCACGAGGAGGACGCGCCGTCCCCCACCGACCCCGAGCGCACCTGGAAAGAGGTGCTGACCGCAGCCGCGCTGCAGGGTGCGGTCTTCGCCCTGGTCAAGGCGGCGGTGGACCGGGGCGGTGCCGCCGCCACTCGCCGGCTCACCGGCACCTGGCCCGACTGAGAACACATCGCTGACCCGGACGCCGCACACCGGTAGCAGGCCGCCCGAGGAGCACCGATGGTCGGAGGCATGGGCACAAAGAAGTGGGCCGCAGCCGTCGTGCACTGCCTGCCCGGCGCGGTGACGGGCACCGCCGCCGTGCACGTCGCCGGGCGGGTACGCCTGAGCGGCCGCTGGGTGAGGGTCCGCCCCGCCGACGACGGAGACGAAACGTGGATCTCCGCAGCCGCCGTCCAGCGCATCGTCTGGAAGGCCGAAGCACCTGACCGACCTCCGGCAGGGGCATCCGGCCGGTCTCGGCCCCCGTCGGAGCGGTAGCGGTTCTGCCGAGCAGGACCCGCTACGGGGACGCGGCGCTCATGATCGCAGGGTTCGGGAGCGCCGCGGTCACACGCTCGTGAGGAGCTGGGGGGAGAGCGTTTTGATCATCGCGTTGGTCCAGCGCATCTGCCGCAGGGTCTGTGGGTGGCAGGCTGCGGCCAGCTCGACGAGGCGGCTGTCGGTGGTTGCCCGGGCGGCTTGGGCGAGCATGTCCCAGTGGAGGGAGTTCTCGGTGGCGGCCAGGTGGAGGTCGCGCAGGTCGTGCAGGAGCAGCAGACCGGGTTCCGGGTGGCGGCCGGTGGCCTCGGCGGCCTTCTCGCGCAGGATCGCCGGGAAGCCGGAGGACGGGTCGGCGGCCGGACCTGACAGGTCGAGACCGTAGTGCCGGCCGGTGTCGGCCAGGCGGGCGGCGTGCTCGCGGGACCAGCGGGCGATGTCGGTGGCGACGTGGTGGATCTCGTGGTCGGTGCGGTGGCGTTCGGCGGCCTTCAGGAGTTCCTCCTGGAGGCCGCGTTCGCCGCGGTGCAGGGCTGTGAGGGTGAGGGTGATGCCGCTCATGGCCGCGTTCCTGTTCCTTCCTCGCCGGCGGTGTGCTGGGTGGCGTGGGCGGCGGGCCCACCGGTGGTGGCCGGTGCGCTGTCGGGGTCGACGGGCGCGGAAGCGGTCGTGGTGGGTGCGGGGCCGGGGGTGCCGTCGGTGCGCTCCAGGAGCGTGACCCGGGCGGCGGCGGTCTTGTACAGGGGCTGCTTGGACGCCGGATCCCAGTCCGTGATGGTGGTTTCGTTGGCGGCCCGTCCCGCGCCGCCCGGGGGCGGGAGGTGGCCCTCGGCGGTGTCCCAGTAGCCGTAGTGGAAGGGCAGGAACACCATGCCGTCGCGGATGGCGGTGATGCGCAGCCTGGCCGACACCGCCCCGCGCGCGGTGGTGACCTCGACGAGGTCGCCCTCGTGCAGGCCGCGGGCGGTGGCTTCGGCCGCTGACATCTCGGCCCACACGTCGGGGGCGGCGGCGTTGAGCTGGGGGACGCGGCCGGTCTTGGTACGGGTGTGGAAGTGGTAGAGAGTGCGGCCGGTGGTCAGCTGGAGCGGGTACTCGTCGCTGGTGTCCTCGTGCGGCGGCAGATACTCGGCGGCCCTCAGCACCGCCCTTCCGCCGGGGTTCAGGGCCCGGTACTCGACCTCGGTCACGGAGGCGCCGGTGACCAGGTCCTTGCCGAAGCTCTCGCAGACCTCGGGGTGCGCCCAGGCGGGCCCGTCGGCGTACAGGCGCTCCGTGCCGTCCGGAGCCTGTTCGGTGCAGGGCCACTGGATGCCGCCGCCCCGGAGCTTGTCGTAGCTGAGCCCGGTGTAGTCACAGGGACGGCCGGCACTGCACTCCTGCCATGCCCGGAAGGCGGACTGCGGGTCGTGCCAGGTGATCAGCGGGCCGTCGTCCTTGTCGCGGAACTCCATCCGGCGGGCGTAGTCGAGGAAGATGTCCAGGTCGGGGCGGGCCTCTCCGGGCGGTTCCACGGCCTCTTCCGAGAGGTGGACGGTGCGGTCCGCGTTGGTGAAGGTACCGGTCTTCTCGCCCCAGGTCGCGGCGGGCAGCACCACGTCGGCGAGCTGGGCGGTCTCGGTGAGGAAGAGGTCCTGCACGACGGTGAAGAGCTGCTCCTGGCCGAGGACCCGGCGGATGCGGTGCAGCTCGGGCAGGGAGACGGCGGGGTTGGTGCCGCTGATCCACAACAGCCGGATGCTGCCCTGCTCGGCGAACCGGAACATCTGCAGCGCCGGAGTCGGGGGCCCGTAGTGCGGGATCCTCTCGGGGGCGACGTTCCAGATCCTGGCGAGGTCGGCGACGTGCTGGTCGTTCTCCCAGTTGCGGAAGCCCGGCAGGTCGCCGTTGGCTCCGCACTCGCGGGTGTTCTGGGCGGTGGGCTGGCCGTTCATCTGGAGCAGGCCGCAGCCGGGGCGGCCGAGCATGCCGCGGATCAGGTGCAGGTTGTTGACCTGGACGGCGGCGGCGGTGGCCTGGTGGGACTGGTAGAAGCCCTGCAGGACGGTGGAGAGCAGCCGCTCGGCGCTGCCCAGCAGCGCGGCGGCCTCGGCGATCCGGGCCGCCGGCACGTCGCAGATCCCGGCGGCCCACTCGGGCGTGCACGCGGCCACCTGGGCCGCCAGCTCCTCGAAGCCGACGGTGTGCGCCCGGAGGTAGTCGTGGTCCACCCGGCCGGTGCGGATCAGCTCATGCAGCAGGGCGTTCATCAGTGCCACGTTGGTGCCCGCGCGTGGCGCGAGGTGCACCGCGGCGTGCCGGGCCACCTGGGTGGGGCGCGGATCGACGCACAGCAACCGGGGCGCGTCCGGCCCGGCCAGCCGGTCGAGCACCCGCATCCACAGCACCGGTTGCGTCTCGGCCATGTTGTGGCCGAACAGGGCGATGGTGTCCGCGTGGTCGATGTCACCGTACGAGCCGGGCTGTCCGTCGCAGCCGAACGTCTCCTTCAGCGCCTCGCCCGCGGTGGCGGTGCACAGCCGGGTGTTGCCGTCGAGGTGGTTGGTGCCGACGCCGGCGCGGGCGATGACCGCGAGGGTGTAGGACTCCTCCAGGAACAGCTGGCCGGTGGTGTAGAAGCCGATCGCCCCGGGTCCTCGCTCGCGCAGGAGTTCCCTGGTCCGGGCGACGATCCGGTCCATGGCGGTGTCCCAGTCGGACTCCACCAGGTGCCCGCCGGTGCGCACCAGAGGGCGGGCGAGGCGGTCGTGCGAGGCGTTGGCCTGCCAGCCGAACAGGTCCTTGGGGCCGAGTCGTCCCCGGTTGACCCGGTCGTCCGCCCTGCCCCGCACGCCGACGATCCGGCCGTCCTTCACCGCGATGTCCATCGCGTCGCCATTGGAGTGCAGCAGTGACGCGCTCTGCGCCCAACGGTCCACGTCGGCGGGCGTCAGCCCGGCGGCCAGGTGGGTGTCGATGCGCGTCGGCCACGGGGCGCCGGGCGGGTACGGAGTGCGGCCGCCCCAGGGGTCCGCGATCCGATCGGTCGAAGCCTTCACCGTTGCCTCCAGGACGGAACCGGATTCTCCGACTCCGTCGCGTACCCGCCCGGACCCTCACCTAACGGCCCGGGACGCGGAGGCCACCTGGTCGGCGGTCCTCCACGGGGCTCGCACGTCCACGCCGGTTCGCCCGGCCGGCAAGGCCGTCGCCGGTCGGCCCAACCGCCACTGCGCTGTCCCGGCATGCGATGTTCGCCGCCGTCGACACCCCCGGGCCGCAGGGCGACGAACCGTTCCCCTGGACCCGTACCCGGGCCCGCGACGAAGTGGTCGCCCGCCTCCTCGCGGCGCACGGAGCCCGGATCCGGCTCAGCGGCGAGGGCGGCGACGAGGTGCTCCAAGCACTGCCCTCCTACCTGCGGCTGCTGGCCGCCCGCCGGCCAGGTGGGTGTCGATGCGCGTCGGCCACGGGGCGCCGGGCGGGTACGGAGTGCGGCCGCCCCAGGGGTCCGCGATCCGATCGGTCGAAGCCTTCACCGTTGCCTCCAGGACGGAACCGGATTCTCCGACTCCGTCGCGTACCCGCCCGGGCCCTCACCTAACGGCCCGGGACGCGGAGGCCACCTGGTCGGCGGTCCTCCACAGGGCTCGCACGTCCACGCCGGTTCGCCCGGCCGGCAAGGCCGTCGCCGGTCGGCCCTCCCGCCACTGCGCTGTCCCGGCATGCGATGTTCGCCGCCGTCGACACCCCCGGGCCGCAGGGCGACGAACCGTTCCCCTGGACCCGTACCCGGGCCCGCGACGAAGTGGTCGCCCGCCTCCTCGCGGCGCACGGAGCCCGGATCCGGCTCAGCGGCGAGGGCGGCGACGAGGTGCTCCAAGCACTGCCCTCCTACCTGCGGCTGCTGGCCGCCCGCCGGCCGGCCACCGCCGTCCACCACCTGCGCGCGCCGTCGGCGAGCTGGTCGCGCAGGCGGCGGTGTCGGCCGCGGCGAGCGCGGTTCCGACGTCGAGGACGGTGTGGATGCCTCCGCGGCTGCGCGAGCCGTAGCGGGCAGAGGTGCGGGCGTCCAGGACGGGGCGCATGTGGCCGTACTGGGGGGCGGGGGCGACCCGGCCGCCGGGGCTGCGGGCGATGTGCCAGGCCAGGGTGCGGCTTGTGTCCGCAGAGGCCGTGTGCGAAGGGGTGTGTGTTGTCATTTCCCTTCCGGTCGCTCCGAGCCGATGCCTCCGCCGGCTTCGCTGCCCGCAGCGAGGCTGCAGAGATCGTCCATGAACCGGCTCGGCGACGATGCCCTCGGCTGCGGCTCGTTCCACTGGTCCCAGAGGCCGCCGGGCGCCAGGAATAGGGCGGCGTGGTTGCTTCCCGTGAGGCTGTCGACATGGAGGAGCGCGCTGATGGCCCAGTCCTGGTCGTAGTGGCAGTCGGGCCGTTGGAGGTAGCGGTCCAGGTAGACCGTGAGGTGCTGGGCGTCCTCGTCGGTGCCGAAGCGCGCGAGGGCAAAGCAGTAGCCCTGACCAGCGAAGCAGAGCTGACTGGCCAGGAGAAGATCGCCGAGAATGTCACGGAAGTGGTCGCGGCGGTCGAAGCCGATCAGCCACGATGCCGTCAGGCGGGAGCGCCACTCGCTCTCCAGCAGGATTTCGAGTTCTTCATCGGTGATCTCCCGGGCGGCCGCACGCATGGACTGCAGGAAGGGCGCGCGCTCGCTCTCGTCATCACGCGCGAAGTTGCCGTGCAACAGGTGCAGGTAGCGCGCGCCACCTTGCGTTGCTGGTTTGACGTAGCGATCAATGACGTCGAGAAGCACGGGGGCGGAGGCACGAGGAAAGCGCATGAAGCATTCTCACGTGGCCAGCGGGCCGGGGCCAGAGGTTTCGGTGGTCAACGCCTGCTCCGTGGGTGGTGAGTTGGAGCCAGGATCGGCTCGTGGTCGATCCAGGTCACAAAGTCCTTGATCCGGACGTTCAGGGTGTCGGCCCTGAGGGCGCCGGTGCGCTCCTGGGCGTAGTGGTAGGAGGAGCCGAGCAGGAATCCGCCCTCGGGCACGATCCTCTCCAGGACTCGCAATCTTCGGCTCGTATGCGCCGCCTCCTGGGCGATGACGGCGTCCTCCCAAGTGCACCCGTCCCGCGCGGCCTTTCTCCGGACTGCCTCATCCGTGCTGTTCCTCAGCCGGTTGTGGACGCACCAGCAGCCTCAGTCGAGGCAGCGCCAGGTTTTGGGGCCGACGATGCCGTCACGGGTGAGGTTGCAGTCGCCCTGGACCGCTCTCACTGCGTTATAGGTGCTGTCGCCGAAGATGCCGTCCACAGTGACGGGGTGGCCCCACTTGCCGAGCTTGCACTGGGCGTGGCGGACGGCGTTTCCGGCACTTCCCCGGGCGATGGTGGGGTGGTTCTGGCTGTAGCTTTCGGAGCAGTAGTCGACTGCGCTCGGGTTCTGTGCCGTGGAGGCAGCCTGTGCGGCTACCGAGCTCATTCCTGCAGTGACCATGGACAGTGTCGCGACCGTCAGGATCTTCACAGCCCGCTTCCTGATCAGCATCATAGTGAGGATGCTAGGGGAGATCTGAATGCTGAGGTAAGGCGGTATTGCGACGTTTCGCCGCGCGACGACAACCTTGCGAGGTTAGTCGAGGACTGGAACGAGCACTCATGATTTGTCCGCAGCTCGGGGGGCGAGGTACTCGGCCCAGCCGCGTCGGGCGTAGGCGACCCAGCGGAGGCGGATCAGGTAGCGCCGCTGGCTGGTGGCCCCGGCGATCCAGTCGTCGATGTGTTCCCGGGCGAGGTCGGCGAGGGCCAGGCCGCGTTGGTCCATCCAGGCCAGGAATTCCAGGACTACGCTGACGCGACGCCGGAGATCGCGGTCGGCGGAGGCGGGATGGCGACGGTGGGGCGCCCGTTGGCGTGCTCGTCGAAGCAGGAACCCATGCAGGAATGGTCGGGCGAGGTTGGCGTGTGCGGCCGGCTTGTCCGCGAGTTCGTGCTCCAGCCGGCCGGGGATGCGTTCGAGGTCCTCGTTCCGCTCGTCCTCGTTCACCAACAGGCGCGCCGCCGTGAATGCTCCGCGCGCCGTCTGCCGTGAACGGGCTCGTCGTGGAAGCGTGATCACCGAGCAGCCGTTCTTGGGGTGTCGCCACCTCCTGAGCACGGCGAGCCTTCGCCACGGGCTGTGTGCTTCCCGGCGGAGGGCTCGCGCTCCTGCTCTTGCACGAAAGTGCAGCCTCGCCCGTGGCGGGCGGCCGAAACACGGACCACAGACCTCGCGACGGCCCGCTTCCGCGGCCAGGTCGAGCCGCACGACTGGCCGTCGGCTCTCGGACGCGGCTCTCGGACGCGGCCCGCGTCCGAGAGCCGACAGCAGAGTCTCAGGAGTGCACCCCCGAGCCGCAGGCACCCGCCGGCAGCGTCCGGAATCCGTGCTTGCGGAGGGTGACGCCCGCTCCGGCGTTCCGGCAGATCCACCCCGTCACGCCGAAGATGTTGTGAAGAGCCGCCGCGTGGCCGTCCATGGCGTTCCAGTCGGCCGCGCGGAGCGTGTTGTAGAGGACGTACCCGTAGTTCGTGTCCGCGAACGTCGCACTGATCGCCCCGACGGCCGGGTTGACCGGCGCGATGCCGTCGAGGGCACGCGGCACCAGCAGGCCCGGCTCGTCCCCGGGCTTGGTGTAGCCGCCGTACGCCTGGCCGACGTAGCGGCCGACGGAGTAGGGCACGATCGCGTTCGGGTCGTGCAGGACCGGGTCCGTGCCCTGGTTCCCCCGCTCGACCACGCTGACGCAGGAGTGGTCGGTCCAGGAGTCGCGCCACAGGGCCGGGAAGTAGTCGATTGCCTGGAGGAGGAAGGAGGAGGACTCCACGAACGTACCCTCCGCCCCGCTGCGGTCCACCAGGACGTGGCCGGCCAGCACCGGGCGGATGGTGGCGTCGGGCAGGGCCGGATCGATCTGCCGCCAGTTGGTGATCGTGCAGGTGTAGATCTGGGTCAACTGGCTGGTGGTCAGGCTGGCCGGGGCGTTGCCGCCGGTCGGGGCGGCCCAGCTGACGGCATCCTTGGCCATGGCCACGAACAGGTCCGTGGTGGGGTCGTCGGTCCGCGGGGCACGGGTGCTCCGGGCGAAGTCGACGGTACCGCGGGTGTTCGCGTTCAACGTGAGGATGCCCGCGGTGGAGGTCTCCGGCCGGACGATCGGGGTCGCTCCCGACTTCGGGGTGATGACCTTTGAGCCGGTCGAGTCCCAGCTGTACAGCCGGGGCGAAGTGCTGTCCCCGGCGGCGGTCAGGGCGGCGTTGTAGTCGGTGGAGAACTGGTTGAGGAGGGACTCGGTCACCCCCGCGCCCACCCCGACGATGTCGGTCGCGGCGGGCGGGGGCACCGGAACGGGCTGGGGCGGGTCGGCGAGGGCGGGGGTGGTGACGGTGAGGGCCAGCGCGGAGGCCAGCGCGAGGGCCGAGGCGGCCCGGGCGGCGAGGCGAAGCATGGGCGTGGACTCCCGGTCGGGGACGGGCAGGCAGGTGGGCACCGGCATCCTCGGGTCGCCTCCCCGGCCCCCGAAAGTCCCTGGAAGGTGGGAGGTGCCGCGTTCCCGCAGGTCGCCCCGACCGTCCGGGTGCCTCGGCCCCCGGCTGTTCGTCCGCCGGTGTCGCCCCGTCCACCCTTGCGGGGTGTCGCGTCACGACGTTCCTTCCGCCGTCCGAGGGCTTGGCTGGTGCCCAGGACGGCAGCGAACCAGCCGGAAGGACGCGCAGGGCCGTGGCGGACAACAGCGCCGGCACCCATGTGCAGGAAACGATCGACCCGTGGGGGGCGACGGGGACGGCCGGGAGCGGGGCCGGAGGCGGATTGCGGCCGGGGTCAGCGGGCCGCTCAGCAGCCTCGCCGCACTGCCCCGAAGGCCGCACCAGCACCGGCCGGTACCCCGTCACCCAGCACGGTCACGACGTCAAGGCGGCGAGCCCCTGGACGCTGCCGCAAGTCCGGCCCCCGGAGAGTCAGTCCCGAATCTCACACATCGCGATGCGTCGAGGTTTTGAGCCCCCCTGACTCTGCAATGAATCCCTCGATGGCTGAGATCACTCGGGAAATCTCTTCTGGGCTGAGTCCGTCCGAGGGGTAGCACTCGATCGTCCACCCTTCCGACTCATCGTCATCCTCATCGTCGAGGATCTCGATCTCCCAGTCAGCCGATGCGATGAACTGGGGGACCGAGTTGAAGACTCCGAGAAGGTCGCAGACCTTCTGCGCGAGGACCTCTCCGTCGAGCGGCCCGGTAGCGGATATCTGAATAGACACTGAACCCCTTACGATTCACGGCGGCAGTTTCCTGCCCAAGCGCAGCCGCGATCTCGCGGAGCGAAGCGAAGCTTCCGTCAGGGTATGGCGCCGTGCCAACTCCACCGAGGGCGCCGAGGCCGTCACGCTTGTCTCCGTGGTGGCCGTGGTGGCCGTGGTGGCGGCAGCCGGCGGCGTCGAGCCGGAGGGTCCGGGCCCGGACATCGGCTTGGCGGGGAAGAGCGGGGTGCGGTTGAAAGGCGCCCCGTCCACAGGCCGCGCCGCGACCGGGTGACCGGCCGCCGGTCCGGATTCATCAGCTTCCCGGAGTGGTGGTCCGTACGGCGACGAGGAGGCCCGCGGCCGCCGCGCAGGTCGTCATCGCCGCCTGCCTGACCCGGGTGCCGGTGGGCGGGGCGACGGCCAGCGCGGCCGCCATGGCGAGCAGGATTGCCGCGGCCGTCTCGGTCACGGCGCGGTGGGGCAGTGCGCCGCGCAGTGCCAGGAGAGCCGTGACCAGTGCGGACAGTGCGGTGCGGCGGCGTGCGAGTGCGGTGCGTTCGGGTTGCAGCCCCGGGTCGTCCGGCCGGCCACTGTCCTGTTGTGGGGTCATGACGACCTGACGATCAGGAGGAGCAGGCCGAGGCTGGTCACCGACGCACCTGCGGCCAGGACGGGCAGGAGCCGGGTCACCGGCAGTGGCCGGTTGTGGCGCATGGCCCGCTGGACGGCGCGCCACCGGAAGTAGGCGGTCGTGCAGAGCAGGGCGCCCACCGCGGCCAACAGCGCGCCGAACACGGTCCCCGCCGTCCCGCGGGCGTGGGGCGGGACGAACTGCGCCACGGCGAGGGCGGCCGCGATCAGGGCGAGACCGGTTCTGAACCACGCGAGGAACGTCCGTTCGTTGGCCAGCGAGAAGCGGTAGTCCGGTTCCTCGCCCTCCTCGTACCAGGGAACGGTGCGGCTGGGCCGGGGCAGGGTGGGCACGGGGCTTCCCTTCGGTGAGGCGGTCGGCGAGAACCGCGGTGGACCGGGGGCGGTGGCCGTCGACGGCTCGAACGGCCGCCCCCGCGCGCCGTCTGCTCCTGGCCCTGCCAGGCCCGGGACCGCGGGGGGTCCGGCTGCCCGCGGAGGGCTCTACGGGAGTGGGGCGGGCCGCGGCTCGGGGTCGCCGGCGAAGCGGACGGCGTCGGGTATTGCCGAGAAGGCGGTGGGTAGCGAGCCCGGGGTGACGGGGCTGCGCTGTCCCGCGCCGGTGACGGGCAGGCGGGCGCCGTCGAGGGTGGGGTCGACGTAGCGGGCGAACCAGGCGTCGAGCCGGGAGGCGAGGTCGGTCCGGACGCCGGCGCGGTCCGGGGCGGCGGCGAGGTTGTGCTCCTCGCCGGGGTCGGCGGTCAGGTGGTACAGCTCGTGAGGGCCGTTGGGGTAGCGGTGGACGTACTTCCAGTCCCGGGTGCGGATCATGCGCACCGGCCCGTACTCGTCGTACACGACGACGCGCTCGCGGTCGGGATCGTCGCCGGTGGCGGTGCCCGCGAGGATGTCGGCGAAGGACCGGCCGGGCCGGGCGGGGTCGGGAGTGTGGTCGAGGCCCAGCCACTCGGTGAGCGTGGGCAGCACGTCGTACTGGGACAGCAGGGTGTCGCACTCCTGCCCCGCGGGGATGCGTCCGGGCTGGGCCATGACGCAGGGGACCAGGACCGAACTGTCGTACATGTTCTGGGGGTAGGTGCCGTTGCCCTTGCCCCAGATGCCGTGGTGGCCGGCGTTGAAGCCGTTGTCGCTGCTGAAGATCACGAGGGTCGACTCGGTCAGGCCGAGGGCGTCGAGGCGGTCCACGACGCGGCCGATCGCGGCGTCCATCGCGGTGACGGAGGCGAAGTAGCCGATCAGTGCCTCGCGGGTGTCGGCCTCGCCGCCGACCGGGTGGCCCTTCGGGGTCAGCGCCTGCCACGGATGGGTGGGGCCCTGCGGGCAGGTCTCGAAGGCGCAGTCCGCGTACAGGTCGGTGTACTGCTCGGGGTGTTGGCCCTTCCACGGCTTGTGCGGGGCGGTGAAGTGGAGGGACAGGTAGAAGGGCGTGTCCTCCTGCGCCGCCTCCGCGGTGAGGAACCGTTCGGCGTCCGCGCCCAGGGCGTCGGTGAGGTAGGCGGGTTCCTCGGTGCGGACCTCGTCGCGGTACATGGGGGCGCCGTAGTACGGGCCGCCGCCGCTCTCGTGGGCGTACCAGTGGACGAAGCCCTTGCGGGGCTTGTCGTTCGCGCCGAGATGCCACTTGCCGGACAGGCCCAACCGGTAGCCGGCGTCGGCCAGCAGGTCGGTGAACAGGGTGCGGCCGGCGAGGAAGTCGGTGTCGGTGCGGCCGCCGTCGTGGTACGAGATCCAGTCGTGGACGCCGTGCTGCGAGGGCAGTTCGCCGGTGAACAGTGACGCCCGGGCCGGTGAGCAGACCGGGGAGGTGCAGAAGAACCGGTGGAAGAGGATTCCCCGCCGGGCGATGCCGTCGATGTTCGGGGTGTGGATCTCGTGGTTGCCCGCGCAGCCCATCGCCCAGCCGCCCTGGTCGTCGGACAGGATGAGCAGGACGTTGGGACGGCCGGGATCACGGCTGGCCATGAGGGCTCCGATCAGTACGGGACGGGGGCTGTGAGGGGGCGCTGCTCCGGCCGTCGTCAGGAGGCCGGCGCGCGGGTCAGGAGGTCGGACCGGCGCTCGGTGGGGACGGAGTCGGCGATCAGGTCGTCGAGGTGACGCAGGAGCCGTTCGGGGATGCCCGCGTCGCCGAGGTAGCGGGAGTGCAGCTGAAGGCCGTCCCACAGCGCCGTCAGCAGGGCGGCCTCCGTCTCGGGATCGAGCCGGGGGTGGAGGAAGCCCTGCTGTTGCAGGGAGGCGATCTCGGTGGTGAGCGTGTCGAGGACGCGGGTGTAGCGGGTGGCGAAGAAGGCGTGGGCGGGGTGGCCGGGGTCGGTGGCCTCGCAGAGCATGGCCGAGTAGAGGGCCACGGGTTCCGGGTGGGCCTCGTTGTGCAGGGCCCGCCGGTAGACGTTGTACACCTTGTCGTAGCTGGTGACGGGCGTGATGTAGGCGGTGTCGGCCTGGCGGTCACGGCGGTTGAGGACCGCCTCCAGCAGGGCTTCCTTGGAGTCGAAGTAGTAGAGCAGGGTGCCGTGCGTCAGGTCCAGTTCGCCGGCGAGCCCGCGCAGGCTCGTCGCCTGGAACCCCTGGCGGGCGAAGGCGCGTGCGGCGGCGTCGATGATCTCGTCGGTGCGGTCGGCGGCGGCGGTGACCGCCGGATGTCCGGACGTCCGGCCCTCACCGCGCGCCGAGCCGACGGCCGCCGTGATCCAGGCCGCCGTCTCGGCTTCGCCGGCGCCGTGCCGGCGGTGCAGGGGGCGGGCCGCGAGGACGTCGGGCGGTGAGACGCGCTCGGGAAGGTACAGCCGGAGCACCTGGAGGCCGTCCCAGACGGCGAGGGCGTCGGCCCCGCGGTCTCCGAACGCCTGCTCAAGCCGTGCCCTGCCGGTCCGCAGCTGCCGCTCGACGAAGGCGTGCGCCGGATGTCCGGACGGCACCGCCTCGCCGAGGAGCGTGGTGTACAGCTCGGCCCGGGACCGCGTCCTGGTCCGCGCCGCCGCCTCCAGCGCCCGTTGGGGGTCGGCGGCCCGGGGGAGGTCCGCGCCGGGCGCCGGGTCCTCGGCCAGGCGGTCGAGCAGCGCGTGCAGCACGTCCTCCTTCGAGGAGAAGTGCCGCAGGACGCCGGCGTGGGTGACCCCCACGCGCTTGGCCAGCGTGCGCAGTGAGGTGGCCTCGAAGCCGTCGGTGCCGAACAGCTCCTCGGCGGCCCGGAGGATCTGCTCGCGGCGCAGCAGTCCCCGGCGGTTCGGCGCGCCGCTCACGTGAGGCACTCGATCGCTTCCTTCCGGTGGCGGGTTCAGGGGTTCGAGGCTATCGCGAACCGATGGGATGTAACCATCTGGTCAAAGGAAGTTACCACATGGTCAATCGCTGTGATAGAAACCCGTTCCAAGCAGGAGGCGCTCCCCGCCTCCGCCCGAAAGGGATGCACATGGCAAAGACGTCTATGGCCCCGGTGAAGCCCCCGCCCGGCGTGCGAGGACGCGTCGACCGAAGGCTCGCCTCCTCTCTTGGGTTCGCGCAGCTGGGCCACTTCCTGGTGTGGGGTTCCGTCCCGGGCGTGCTGCTGGCCGTCCACCTGGAGGACCTCGATCCCGGCCGCAAGGAGGCCAACCTGGCGCTCGTCGTCGGTCTGGGCGCGCTGGTGTCGACCGTCGTCCAGCCGTTGTGGGGCATGGCCTCCGACCGGACGCGCACCCGTTACGGCAAACGCGCGCCCTACCTGCTCGGCGGCGCCGCCCTCGGCGCCCTGGGGCTGCTGGCCACGGCCCTCGCCGACACCGTCCTGACCATCGCCCTCGCCTGGTGCGTCGTACAGGCCGCGGTCGCCGGCGCCAACGGCATCCTCACCGCGGTCCTGCCCGACCGCGTGCCGGTCGGCGTGCGGGGGATCTTCTCGGCCGTCATGGGGCTCGGCACCATGACCGGGATCCTCGGCGGCCAACTGGTGGCAGCGGCCCTCGTCCCGCGCGGACACCTGCTGCCCTACGCGGTCGTCGCGGTGGTGCTGGTGACGGCCACGGCCGTCTTCGTCCTCGTCAACCCCGACGAGCCGAGCCTCGCGGCACAGCGGCAGGCGTTCTCGTTCCGGTCGCTGCTCGGGCTGGTGTGGGTGGACCCGAGGAAGCACCCCGACTTCGCCTTCGCCTTCCTGTCACGCCTGTTCCTGCTGCTGGGCTACCACACGGTCGGCGCCTACCAGCTCTACATCCTCCAGGACCACATCGGGCTCGACCGCGCGGAGGCCCTGCGCATCCTGCCCAGGACCATCCTGATCGCGATGGGTGTGATGCTCGTGTCGCTGCTGCTGTCCGGCTGGCTCTCGGACCGGACGGGCCGTCGCAAGCCGTTCCTCCTCGCCTCGACGCTGACCATCGGCCTCGGCCTGCTGATGCCGTTCCTCCTGCCGTCCGTCGCCGGCTTCCTGCTGTACGGAGCCGTCGTCGGCTTCGGCTTCGGCTGCTACCAGGCGCTCGACGCCGCTCTGGTCTCCATGGTGCTGCCGTCCCGGGAGAACGCCGCGAAGGACCTCGGGGTGGCGAACCTCGCGAGCCACCTGCCGCAGATCCTCGCACCCGCTGTGGCCGGCTTCGTCGTCGTCAACGCCGGCGGCTACCCGGTGCTCTTCCTGTTCGCCGGCACGGCCGCCCTCCTCGGCGCCCTGTTCCTGCTTCCCATCAAATCCGTTCGTTGAGGACCCTCATGAAGCCGTGGAACACCCCCGAACTCGTCGCCGTCGGGCGCGAGCCCGCCCACGCCCTGTCCCACCACGACCGCCTCGACCTCAACGGCGTGTGGGACTTCCAGCTCCTGCCCGCGCCCGGCGCGCAGCCCACCGACGACTGGCGCCCGCTCACCGTGCCCGGCGCCTGGACCATGCAGCACACCGGCGACCTGCCGCACTACACCAACGTACGGATGCCCTTCGACACCCACCCTCCCCACCCGCCGAAGGACAACCCCACCGGCGTCCACCGCCGCCGGTTCGAGGTTCCCGCGACGTGGGCCGGGCGCCGGATCGTGCTGCACGTGGGCGCCGCCGAGAGCGTCCTGCTCGTCCAGGTCAACGGGCAGCAGGTCGGGATCGGCAAGGACAGCCACCTGGCGGCCGAGTTCGACGTGACCGACGCCCTGCACGACGGCGTCAACGAACTGGTGCTGACGGTGGTCAAGTGGTCCGACGCCAGCTTCATCGAGGACCAGGACCAGTGGTGGCACGGCGGCATTACCCGCGGCGTCCACCTCTACAGCACCCCGCCCACCCACCTCGCCGACGTCGCCGCCGTCGCCGACTACGACCCCGCGTCCGGCGAGGGCACCCTCACCCTCACCATCACCGTCGGCACGCGCGGCACCGCCCTGGACGAGGACCTGCGCGTCCGGGTCCGCGCCGCGGGGCACGAACTGCTCGCCCCGGTCCCGCTGCGCCGGGCCCGCGCGCTCCCCGGTGAGGAAGGCAACGGGTCCCCGGCGCTGCCGGCCGCCGTCGCCGGGACCGACCTGTTCGGCCTCTACAGCGCCACCGCCGCCGGCGTCCCGCTGCCGCCCGGCCTTGAAGGCGTGGCCGAACAGGCCCTCGCCCGGATGTTCCCGCCCCCCGGCGGCCGGGCGCACCTCACCGTCCCGGCCCACCCGGTCACCCCCTGGAGCGCCGAACGGCCCGCACTGTACGACGTGGACGTCGACCTCCTCGACGCCGCCGGCATCCGGCTCGACACCACCCGCCTGCGCGTCGGCTACCGGCGCGTCGAGATCAAGGGCCGCGACCTGCTCCTCAACGGCGAGCGGATCTGGATCCAGGGCGTCAACCACCACGACTTCCACCCGCGCACCGGCCGCACCCTCACCCGCGAGGACATCGCCGGCGAGCTGCGCCTGCTCAAGCGCTTCAACGTCAACGCCATCCGCACCGCGCACTACCCCGGCCACCCCGACCTGCTCGACCTGGCCGACGAGTACGGCTTCTACGTCGTCGACGAGGCCGACATCGAGGCCCACGACCACGCCTCCGCCCTCTGCGACGACCCGCGCTACCTCGGCGCCTTCCTGGACCGGGTCGCGCGGATGGTCGCCCGGGACAAGAACCACCCGTGCGTGATCGCCTGGTCCCTCGGCAACGAGAGCGGCAGCGGGGCCAACCACGAGGCGGCCGCCGCCTGGGTGCGCCGCCACGACCCCACCCGCCCCCTGCACTACGAGGGCGCGATCAACCGCGACTGGTACGGCGGCCGCACCCAGACCGACATCGTGTGCCCGATGTACCCCACCCTCGACGCGCTCAAGGCCTACGCCGCCCACCCGCGCGCCGACCGCCCGCTGATCATGTCCGAGTACCAGCACGCCATGGGCAACTCCAACGGCTCGCTGGACGACTACTGGGACACGATCCGCTCCACCCCCGGCCTCCAGGGCGGCTTCGTCTGGGAGCTGTGGGACCACGGTCTCGACCCGGACGGCGACGGCCGCCACCGCTACGGCGGCGACTTCGGCGAGCAGCCGCACGACGGCAACTTCTGCATCGACGGCCTGCTCTTCCCCGACGGCACCCCGCACCCCGCGATGTACGAGCTGCGCCACCTCTTCGCCCCCGTGACGATCACCTCGGGCGCCGTCGAGGCCGGTGACGGCTGGATCGAGGTGCGCAACGAACGCCACTTCCGTGACCTGGACGACCTGCGGTTCGCCCTTCAGGTGGTGACCGAAACCGGCACCGGCCCCGCCGCCGGCCTGCCCGTCCCGACCCTGGCCGCCGGGGGCCGTGCGAAGGTCCGGCTGCCGGAGACCGTGGTGCGTGAGCTCCGGCAGCGCACCGGCGTCCTGGCCCTGCGGCTGACCGTCGTCACCGCCCATGACCAGGCCTGGGCGCCGGCGGGAACGGAGCTCACCGTCCGCCAGCTGCCGCTCGGCCACCCGGCGCACCGGCCGGCGGCCGAGGCCCGGGCCGGGCGCGGCACCGCCGGGGACCCGCCCGCCCTCGTGCTCGACGAGGCCGGACTGCTCCAGCACCCCCTGCTCGCCACCGGACCGCGCCTGAGCCTGTGGCGCGCCCTGACCGACAACGACAAGTCCCGCTTCGTCCATGGACGCCTCAGCGCCACCGGCCTGGACAGGACCGTCCGGGAGGTCGACCGCCGGGAGGTGTCACCGGCCGGAGACAGCGCGGTCGTCCGGGCCCGGTACCTCACCCCCCACGGCGAGGAGGTCCTCCACCAGCAGACCGTCACCCGCGAGGCCTCCGGGCGGATCCGGTTCGACGAGCGGGTCGTGATTCCCACGACGCTCCCGGACGTCCCCCGCCTCGGCGTCGTCCTCGAAGCCCGGGCCGGATTCGACACCGTCCAGTGGCTCGGCGAAGGACCCCACGAGTGCTACCCGGACCGCCGCGCCTCCGCGCTGACCGGCCGCTGGACGGCACCGATCGACGACCTGCCCGTCCCCTACCTCCGCCCCCAGGAGAACGGCGGCCGCAGCCGCACCGTGGAGGCCCGCCTCACCGGCCCCGGCGACACCGCCCTCACCCTCGGCTTCGACCGGCCCCTGCAACTCAACGTCTCCCACCACACCGTCGCCGACCTCGAAGCCGCCGCGCACTACTGGGAGCTCACGCCCCGCGCGGAGACGATCGTCCACTTCGACGTCGCCCACCGCGGCCTGGGATCGGCCTCCGTCGGCCCCGACACCCTCCCGGCCTTCCGCGTCGGACCGGGCGAGTACGCCTGGACCTGGTGGCTCACCACCCCCTGAACCCCGAAGACCCGCACCCGTACGGAGAAGACGCATGCGCATCATCTACGTCGACGTGGACACCCTCCGCGCCGACCACACCACCCCCTACGGCTACCACCGCCCCACCACCCCCAACCTGCAGAGGCTGGCGGACAAGTCCGTCACCTTCGAGCGCTACTACTGCTCCGACTCGCCCTGCATGCCCTCGCGCGCCGCCCTGACCAGCGGCCAGTTCGGCATCACCAACGGCGTCATCGGCCACTACGGCGAAGCCGCCCAGTTCCGCCTCGACACCGGCCACGGCCCCGAGCCCGACCGGCCGCTGCTCGGCCAGGCCCTGCAGTTCGCCGGCCACTACACCGCCGCGATCTCCGTCTTCGCCGAACGCCACCGCGCCTACTTCTTCAACGGCAACTTCCGCGAGACCCTGCGCGCCACCCCGCACTGGGGCGACGAGGACGCCGAGGACGTCAACAAGGCCGCCATCGACTGGATCCGGCGCCACGCCGACGAGGAGGACTGGTACCTCCACCTCACCTACTGGGAACCACACACCAACTACACCCAGCCGGTCGAGTGGACCGAGACGATGGCCGCC
Organism: Kitasatospora sp. NPDC015120; assembly: GCF_043080305.1. Classification (NCBI taxonomy): domain Bacteria; kingdom Bacillati; phylum Actinomycetota; class Actinomycetes; order Kitasatosporales; family Streptomycetaceae; genus Kitasatospora; species Kitasatospora sp. NPDC015120. The sequence goes on from NZ_JBIBVJ010000007.1 coordinate 51,383, forward strand.
TCCGGACCCGTACAGGAGTGGCCCGACGAGCGGACCATCGCCGAACACGCCGAGGTCTACGGCCCGCGAAGCGCCCTCGACCTGCACCACTCCATGTGGGCCGGCATCGGCGAATCGAAGTCGCCCGTCCCGCACAACATGCCCGACGCCATCCGCTCCCGCGCCGACTTCGAGCACCTGATCAACGGCTTCGACGGCGCCATCGCCTACTGGGACCACCACTTCGGCCGGCTGCTGGCCGCGCTGGAGGAACTCGGCATCGCGGACGACACCGCCGTCATCGTCAGCGCCGACCACGGAGAATCCCTCGGCGAACTCGGCATGTACGCCGAGCACGGCATGGCCACCGAGCCCGTCCACCGCCTCCCGCTGGTCGTGTACTGGCCCGGCCTGACCGACGCCCTGCCCCAGGAGGCCCGCCGCAACGACGCCCTGCTCTACAACATCGACCTCGCCCCCACCCTCTGCGACCTGCTCGGCCTGGACACCCCGCCCGGCTGGCAGGGAGAGTCCTTCGCCCCCGCCCTGCGCGGCGAGCGGATCGACTCCCGCGAGTACCTCGTCCTCGGCCACGGCGCCATGACCTACCAGCGCGCCGTCCGCACCCGCGACCACCTCTACGTCCGCACCTACCACCCCGGCTCCTTCCGCGCCGAGTGGGAACACCTCTTCCACGTCACCGACGACCCCCACCTCACCCGCGACCTCCTCGACGACGAACCGGAACTCGCCGCGCGGATGCGCTCCCACCTCGCCGAATGGTGGAACCGGTACGCCGGCCACCCCGGCGCGCAGCCCGACCCCATGCAGTCCACCCTCCAGGCCGGCCCCGTCTACTACAACGACCCCGCCCGCTACGCCGACCACCTGCGGGCCACCGGCCGCGCCCACCTCGCCGAGGACCTCGAAGCGCGCCTCCACAGCCTGACCGTGCCCGTCCCCTGGCACACCCCCCACAAGCCCCGCACCGCGGAACTCGTCCAGAAGTGGCGCGAGCTGGCCCAGCGACAGCAGCGGACCGGGAACTGACCCCACGCCCACCAGGAGCACCCCCATGCACGACCGTCCCAACTTCGTCATCTTCGTCGCGGACCAGCTCCGCGCCGACGCCGTCGGCGCCTTCGGCAACCCGCACGTCCGGACACCGAACATCGACGCCCTCGCCGCCCGCGGCACCCGCTTCACCAACGCCTACGCCCAGAACCCCATCTGCGCCCCCAGCCGGGCCTCCCTCATGACCGGCTGCTACCCGCACACCTTCGGCCACCGCACCCAGAACCACCTGGTCAAGCCCTGGGAGCCGAACCTCCTCGGCACCCTCAAGGCGGCCGGCTACCACGTGACCTGGGCCGGCATGCGCGGGGACCTCTTCGCCCCCGGGGCCACCGAGACCAGCGTCGATGAGCACGGCTTCAGCGAGTTCCCGACCGTTCTGCCCAGCCACGGCAAGGACCCCGCGCAGTGGCCCGGCGGCGACCTGTGGGCCCGCCTGTACTACCGCGGCGAAGTGCCCGACGACGGCCGCGTCGACGTCGACGAGGCCACCGTCCGCACCGCCGAGCAGTGGCTCGCCACCCCGCCCGACACCCCCTGGGTGCTGTTCGTGCCCGTCCTCGCCCCGCACCCGCCCTTCGAGGTGGCCGAGCCCTGGTACTCGATATACGACCGCGAGACCCTGCCCCTTCCCCTGGAACCGGACCCCGACAGCGCCGAACCGGCCTACATGGCCGCCCTGCGCGAGCGCCACGGCTGGGACCGGGTCACCCCCGAGCTGTGGCAGGAGGTGAAGGCCACGTACTACGGCATGGTCTCCCGTCTGGACGACCACCTCGGCCGGGTGATGAAGCACATCGACCCCGGCGACACGGTCACCGTCTTCCTCTCCGACCACGGCGAGTACCTCGGCGACTTCGGCCTGGTCGAGAAGTTCCCCACCGCCATGCATTCCTGCATCACCCGCGACCCGCTGATCATCGCCGGCGGCGGCCTGCCGGAGGGCGGCGTCAGCGACTCCATGGTGGAGCTCATCGACGTCATGCCGACCCTCCTCGAACTCGCCGGGACCGCCCCCGCCCAGCGCCACTTCGGCCGCAGCCTCGTCCCGCACCTGCGCGACCTCGATTCGGAGCACCGCCAGTACGCCTTCACGGAGGCCGGGTTCTCGCTGGAGGAGCACGACCAGCTGGAGCAGGGCGGATTCCCGTACGACCTGCGCATCACACTGGCCCAGGAGCAGCCGGCCGTGGTCGGCAAGGCCGTCGCGGTCCGCGACCAGGAATGGACCTACGTGTGGCGCCGCTACGAGGAACCGGAGCTCTACCACCGCGCCACCGACCCCGGCGAACGCCACAACCTCGCCGGCCGGCCCGAGCACGACCGGACCCGGCGCCGCCTGCACGAAGCCCTGTTCACCTGGCTGGTGGACACCGCCGACGTCATCCCCGCCGACCGCGACCCCCGCCTGCCGAAGGTCGACCTGCCGGCCCCGGTCCGCGGCACACGGAGCGACTCGTGACCCCGGACCCCACCGCACCCCCGCGCTGCTGCACGCCACCCAGGGGACCGGCCCCGGCCCGGGCCCTGCTCCCCGCGACGTCCGCACGGACGGCCGGGGACGCGGAGTCCGCCGACACCATGGTTCCGCTGCCCGGCGGCGGATTCCTCATGGGGACGGAGGACGCCGAGGGATTCCCCGGGGACGGGGAGGGGCCGGTGCGCGCGGTGCGGCTGAGACCGTTCCTCATGGACGCCCACGCGGTCAGCAACGACCGGTTCGCGGCGTTCGTCGCCGACACCGGACACGTCACGGAGGCCGAACGGTTCGGCTGGTCGTACGTGTTCGCGGGGTTCCTGCCCGCGGCCCTTCGCCGCGGCGCCCCCAGGCCCGAACACACGCCGTGGTGGTGCGGTGTGCAGGGGGCCGCCTGGAACCGCCCCGAAGGCCCGGGCAGCGACCTCGACGGACGCGGCGACCACCCGGTGGTGCACGTCTCCTGGAACGACGCCGCCGCCTACGCCGCCTGGGCCGGGAAGCGGCTGCCGACCGAGGCCGAGTGGGAGTACGCCGCCCGCGGCGGCCTGGAGCAGAAGCGCTACCCGTGGGGCGACGAACTGGACCCGGACGGCACGTACCGCTGCAACATCTGGCGCGGCACCTTCCCCTCGAAGAACACCGCCGCCGACGGCCACCGCGGCACCGCCCCCGTCGACGCCTTCGAACCCAACGGGTACGGCCTGTTCAACACGGCGGGAAACGTGTGGGAGTGGTGCGCCGACTGGTGGACCACCGACCACCCCGGCGAACGCCCCCTCCTGGACCCCGCCGGCCCCGCCACCGGCACCGCGAAGGTCATCCGCGGTGGCTCCCACATGTGCCACCGCTCCTACTGCAACCGCTACCGCGTCGCCGCCCGCACCGCCAACACCCCTGACAGCACCAGCGGCCACACCGGCTTCCGCTGCGCCCGATCCCTGTAGAGGTGGCGGCGGCCCCCCCCCCGGGCGCCCGCCCCCCCCCCCCCCCCCCCCCCCCCCCCCCCGGCGCCCCCCCCCCGACCCCCCCCGCCCCCCATCGGTTTGGGGGGCGGCGCAGGTCGTTTTGGTGGTGGGGGCCCCCCCGCGGGGGCCCCCCCCCCACCCCGGCCTCCTCCACCCCTCCACCGACAGGCACGCACACGTGGACACGGACGTCATCGTGGTCGCAGCCGGCCTCGCCGGCCTCGTCGGGGCATGCGAGTTCACCGCCGTCGTCGTCACATCAGAAGTCCCGACCGACCTGCAGCTCGCGCACATGATGCCCTGGTCCACCGCCCCCGGAGGCGTCGACATGGGTCACCCCGGGGAACGACTGCACGGCCAACGCGTCCATGGTCGAGAGGTGCTCGTCGGTGGGCGCGGGCGCAGGTTGTGGGATCGCGCTGACAACCGCCGTGGACCGTGCGCACCGACCAGCGATCGGCCGGACAGCTCCTAGCCGACGCCGTTCCCGCCCGTCTCCCAGTCCCACCCGGCGATGGCGTCGCGCAGCCGGCGGGCGGAGGTGGACAGACGTCCGCCCTTGGCCCAGTAGAGCGTCAGGACGCGCCGGCAGTCGGGGCTGTCGACGCTGACGAAGGCCATCGGGACCTGGCTGACGGTGCGCAGGGCGATGACGGGCACCAGGCCGACGCCCAGGCCCGCGCTGATCAGTTCGGCGATGGCGCCGGCCTCGTCGCCCTCGCAGACGATCCGGGGGGTCAGGCCCCGCCCGGCGAAGACCCGGTCCAGCAGCCGGCGCTGCCAGTGGCCGGGGCGGGTGGCGATGAAGGGCAGACCGGCCAGCTCCTCCAGGGTGACCGAGCTGCGGTCGGCCAGCGGATGGCCCAGCGGCAGGGCCAGCCCCACCTCCTCGTCGAGGAGCCGGACCGACTCCAGGCCGTCGGCGGCGATCGGCTGCGAGGCGATGGCCAGGTCGGTGTCCTTGGCCCGCAGACACCTGGCCATCTCGGCGACCGGCAGCTGGTGCAGTTCGAGCTCCACGCCGGGGCACTGCCGCTTGAACGCCGCCAGAGGCCCGCTGAAGGCCATGAACGTCTCCGAGGCCAGCCGCACCGTCCCCGCCCCGTCCCCGGTGACCTCGGCCACCGCCCGCCGTCCCGCCTCCAGCTCGCCGAGCGCGCGCTCCACGTAGCCGCGGAACAGGTGCCCGGTGTCGTTCAGCCGCAGCCGCCCGCCCCGGTCGAACAGCGGCGTGCCCAGTTCGGCCTCCAGCCGGGCGATGGAGCGGCTCAACGAGGGCTGCGCGACGTGCAGCTGCTGCGCCGCCCGGCTCAGGTGCTCCGTCCGGGCCACCGCGAGGAAGTGGGTGAGGGTGTTCATGTCCACGGCCTGACCTCTCTCCATGCCTCTACGACATAGCTCCATAGCAATATTGATCTTAGACGGGATAACAGCCAGGTAATAACTTTCGGAGGAGGCCGAGCACCGAAGACCGGTGCGGCAGCGCACGAGAGGAACTCCCATGGCCATCCCAGCCGACACGGCCCAGCACGAGGAGGGAGGGCGGACCGAGCCCGCCGGACGGCTCCTGAGGGTCATCGCCTCCCTGCACACCGTCGTCGTCTTCGGTCAGCCCGTCTTCGCCGGGGTCTACCTCACCGGTGACTTCGACGGTCTGCGCTGGCACGGACAGGGTGCGAACGTCACCACCTACTTCAGCTACCTGCAGCTGGCCGTCGCCGCCGTCGTCTGGAACCGCTCGCGCCGCTCCTGGCCCTTCTTCTGCACGCTCGCCATCGTCCTGGCCGAGTTCGTGCAGTACTTCGCCGGACTGCAGGGCGCCCTGTGGCTGCACCTGCCGCTGGGCGTGATGACCATCGCGGGCATCGTCACCCTGACCATCGCCCTGTGGCGCACGTCGCTCCCCGCCCGCACCGCCCGGCCGAAGGGGGCCGGCGATGAGTGAGCGCCTCCAGGGCCCGCGGATGGACCGGCGCCGGCTGCTGGCCCTCGGCGGGGCGTTCGGCGCGCTGGCCGCCGGCGGCCTCATCACCTCCACCGTGCTCGGCCGCCGACCGGCCGCCACCGGCGGCGAACTGCGCAGCACCGCCCCGCTGCCGCCCGCGTACCAGGTGCCGCTGCCACTGCCCCGGGTCCTGGCCCCGGTGGCCGTCTCGGGCGGCGTCGACCGCTACGAGATCACCCAGCGCGAGACCGTCGCGGAGATCCTGCCCGGCCTGCGGACCCCGCTGTGGACGTACGGCGGCACCTTCCCCGGCCCGACCATCGAGGCCCGCCGCGGCCGCCCGGTGACCGTCACCCACCGCAACGAGCTCCCGGTGCCCACCGTCGTCCACCTGCACGGCGGACGCACCCCGGCCGAGTCCGACGGCTACCCCACCGACCTCGTCCTGCCCACCGACTGGTCCCCGGGCGCAGGCCACGGCTCGGGCGGGACGGAGAGCATGGAGGGCATGGGAGGGATGGCCGACCCCCGCGCCGTCACCACCACCCTCACCCGCGACTACACCTTCCCCAACGACCAGCGCCCCACCATGCTCTGGTACCACGACCACCGCATGGACTTCACCGCCCCCGCCATCTGGCGCGGCCTGGCCGGCCTCCACATCGTGCGCGACGACGCGGAAGAGGCCCTCGGACTGCCCTCCGGACCGCGCGAGCTGCCGCTGATGATCGCCGACCGCGCCTTCGCCGCCGACGGCTCCCTCCTCTACCCCTCCCTCGACCCGACCCTGCGCGAGCGCCCCGGCGTCACCGAGCCCTACACGGCCGGCGTCCTGGCCGACGTCATCCTGGTCAACGGCGCCCCCTGGCCCGTCCACGAGGTCGACACCGCCCGGCACCGGCTGCGTCTGCTCAACGGCTCCAACGCCCGCCACTACGAGCTCGAACTCGTCTGCGACGACGGCCGCCGGCTCGACCTCATCCAGATCGGCGCCGACCAGGGCCTCCTCACCACCGCCGTCACCCACCGCGCCCTGCCGATCGCCCCCGCCGAACGCTACGACGTCGTCGTCGACTTCACCGACGTCCCGGTCGGCACCCTGGTGCGCGTCCGCAACCGCCTGGGCAGCGGCCGGACCCGCGACGTCCTCGCCTTCCGCGTCGCCCGCCGGGCCACCTCCGACGACAGCCGCGTCCCGGCCATCCTCTCGACCGACCTGCCCGGCTGGAACCGCGAGGACGCCGTCCGGGTGCGGGACCTCGCCTTCCGCGCCGGCCAGATGAACGGCGGCCACGGCTGGCTCATCGGCGGCCGCGCCTTCAGCCCCTCCCGCACCGACGTCACCGTGAACCTGGACGACGTGGAGGTCTGGCGCTTCGTCGCCGACGTCCACCACCCCGTCCACCTCCACCTGGTCGGTTTCCGCGTCCTCTCCCGCGGAAGCGGCAAGCCCCCGCTGCCCCACGACGCGGGCCTCAAGGACACCGTCTCGCTGCGCCCGGGCGAGTCGGTGGAGATCATCACCCGCTTCGACGGCTACCGCGGGCGCTACCTCTTCCACTGCCACAACGCCGAACACGAGGACATGGGGATGATGGCCAACCTCGAAGTCGTGTGACACCCGGATCCGCCGCCCACCCGCCCCCGGACCGCCCCCGGTCCGGGGGCGGTGGCGTCACCGGGAAGGCCGGTCGTTCCGGACGACGGCCGTGGCGGCGGCGGTCACGATCAGCCAGAGGAGGACGGGAACGGGCAGGAGGACATCGGGCGACAGCGGGATCCACATGAGGGCCAGACCGCCGAAGAACGCGAGGACGGCGGCGACGGCACCGACGGCGGCGAAGCGGGCCGCGCTCGGGCCCAGCCGTGACCAGGACAGGCCGTGGGAGGCGAGTGTCACTCCCAGGCCGACGAGGGCCGTCACACCGAGGAGGACGGCGAGGGACGAGCGGCTCGGGGTGTCGGCGCGGTGCTCCCGGTAGGTGATCGCGGCCACGTGGCCGCGATAGACCGTCAGGTCCACGGTCGCGCCGGTCTCCACGTCCGCGTAGAAGGCTGCGCCGACGGAGAAGGTCCGTGGGGGAGCCGCCTCGCGCGCCACGGTCACCGTGTGCTCGGCCTCGGGGTCGCCGGCGGAAGGACCGGCGCCGGCGTGGGCGGCCTTGGCCGTCACCGTGCCCCGCTCGTGCCGCACGCAGTGCGCGCCGGATCCGTGTGCCGCCGCCGTGCCGCACACGGGGGCGGTGCGGTAGGCGTGCACCCGGACGTCCGCGCCGGCGAACCAGGCGAAGCCCAGTGTGGTGGTGACCAGTCCCGCCAGGAAGAGCAGGGCCGGTGTCAGCGAGCGGGCGACCGCGCCCGGGAGCCTGAGCCGGCCCGCGGGCTCCGGCTTCCCGGTTCGTGCGTTCATGGCAACCCCCCAGAGCCGACGTCCATCTGAGCACGGACGGGCCGGCTTTGGACAGACGCCCGCGCTCGACCCGTACCGAACCCCGTCGGAAGGGCCGCTCCTGAGCCGCTCCGTCCGCTCCAACGAGGACGTTCTCGCCCTGCTCGACGGGTTGTCCGCCCCCCGAGGCGGACCGCTGGGCCGGCCACGCCGCCGACTGGTGGGACGGCCTCTGCGCCACCGCCCCCGTCCGGGCCGGCGAGCGCATGCGGGAGGCCGAGGTCGCGCCACCGGTTGCACCAGGGCAGCATGTTCACCGTCGGCCCCCCTGCCCCGGTACGACGTGGTGGACGACTCCGGCTGCCCGCACCGCTCGCCATCGGACCACCGCTCGCCATCGGACCACCGCTCGCCGCCGGACCACCGCTCGCCGCCGGACCACCGCTCGCCACCGGACCACCGCGCCGCCGGGACGGCGCCGGGCGGGGTGCGGTGGGGGCGCCCCCCGGCGGGCGTGATCCAGGTCACCTTCCGCCAGGGGGGAGCCCGGTGACGGCCGCCGTCCGACGGCGAGCGGCCCGTTCGGTCAGCCCAGCGGCACCGCGGCCCCACCGCGCGGGGCCGCGAGGTGGCCGCGGAGCGTGAAGCCGGGCGCGGCGGCCTCGGCCGGATCCAGTGGCACGCCCTGGCCGAGCAGCCGCCGGGCCGCCAGGTGGTCGCCCGGCCGGTTGACCGACTCCACCGCCCGCAGTTCGCCGGCACGGAACAGCAGCACCGAGAACGCGTCCGGGTCCTCGCCGAGCACCACCTCGGTGTCGTGCCCCTCGTTCAGGCCGGCGATCTGGACGGTGGTCGCGAACTGGTCGCTCCAGAACCACGGCAGCTCGTCGTAGTCGCGCGCCGCGCCGGTCAGCCGGGCGGCCACCGCCTCGGCGTGGCCGACGGCGTTCTGCACCGACTCCAGCCGCAGCCGGTTGCCCGACCGCACCTGCGGGAACGCCGCGCAGTCGCCGATCGCCGAGATGTGCGGGTCGCTGGTCAGCAGGCGGGAGTCGACCACGATGCCGCCGCTCACCGCAAGCCCGGCCGCCGCCGCCAGACCGGTGCGCGGGATCGCCCCGATCCCGGCCAGGACCAGGTCGGCCGACAGCCAGGAGCCGTCGGTCAGTTCGACCGCCGAGACCCGGCCCTGCTCGTCGCCGTGCAGGGCGGCGACTCCCTGGCCGAACAGCAGCCTGGTGCCCTCCTGGCGGTGCAGCTGGGTGACGTGCTCGGCGGTGCGGGCGGAGACCGCCCGGGCGAGCGGGCGGTCGAGGGTCTCCACCACCGTCACCCCGCGGCCCGCCCGGCGGGCCGCGGCGGCGAACTCCAGACCGATGAACCCGGCGCCCACCACTACCGCGTGCCGGGCCGTGCCGAGCGAGGCGCGCAGGGCGGCGGCGTCCCGGGTGGTGCGCAGCGTGTGCACGCCGCGCAGCCCGGCCCCCGGCACGTCGAGCGTGCGCGCGCTGGCCCCGGTGGCCAGCACCAGGTGGTCGTAGCCGAACACCCGGCCGTCGGCCAGACGGACGGTGCGGGCGGCCGGGTCGAGCGCCGTCACCGAGCCCGCGACCAGTTCGACCGACTGACGCGCGTAGTAGGTCGCCGGCCGCAGCCGCAGCTGGTCCTCGTCGGCCTCCCCGAGGAGGTAGGCCTTCGACAGCGGAGGCCGCTCATAGGGCAGTTCGTCCTCGGCGTCGATGAGCACCAGCCGACCCCGGTAGCCCTGTTCGCGCAGCGAGGCGGCCGTCTGATAGCCCCCCTGCCCGGCTCCGACGATGACCACCGAGGCGGGGTGGCCGGGTGCGGGGCGGTCCGCCGAGGGTGCGACGGCGTGCGTCGTCACGTCGGCCGCCATCACTTCTGCCGCTCGGGCAGGTGCACGATCAGGCCGTCCAGGGCCTCGGTCACCGTGAGTTGGCAGCTGAGCCGGCTCTCGGGCCGGCGCCGGCAGGCGGTGAAGTCCAGCATCTCGTTCTCGTCCGGCCGGATCGGCTCCGGCTTGTCGAGCGTCGACTCGTCGACGTAGACGTGGCAGGTGGCGCACTGGAGGTTGCCGCCGCAGGCGGCGACGATGCCGTCGAGGTCGTTGATGACGGCACCGCGCATGACGCTGGTGCCGACCGGGACGTCGATGGTGCGCTCCGTGGCGTCGGTGGCGACATAGGTGATCTTGGGCATGCGGGAACTCCTCGATGGTGCCCGGGTGCGCGCGAGGGCGCGCCGGAGCACGGGCACCGGTGACTTGGTGAAGGGAAGGAAGGGTGCCGCCGACGGTCGGAGCGGGGGCCGATGCCTCCGCCGATCCACCGTCTCCTCTCGGCCGTCGGGGCACGCGACGCCCTCGGCCGGAACACAGCAGCTGATTGGAATGTAGCAAAGGGCCCCAGGGAGCGCCAGGATCGATCACCGGCCCGCTTGCCTGGCCGGACTCCCTCGCGCAGCGTCCGGAGATCCGGCCGGCGAAGCGTCACCGGCGGCTCATTCGGGAGTGAACTCCCGTAAGAGCCGGGCGACTTCAGAGTGGCGGGCGGACCGGTTCCGGGCCGGCTGTCCGGCGGTGGCGAGACTGCGGCGAATCCACGGTTCGGCCCTGTTGATGCCTGATGTGTTATCCCTGCATAGCAAAATCGGTCTTGGAAAGCGCGCGCGATCCTCGTCTAACGTCATCGGTGGGGTTCGTCGTACAGGTGGCGGGCAGCAATGCCCGCCACCTGCACACGCGAGACGAGGAACCCGACCACGTCCGCCCGTCCGCTTTCCCCTTCTGCTCACCCTCTTCCACCCGTCACTCTGCCCTTCCGCTTCCTTCCGCTTCCGTCCGTGGACGCGGTCCCGGGTCCCGACCGCCACCCCGGCACGGAACCACCGATTGGCCTCCTCCCACGGCGCTGGATCGTGCGGCGGGTGGGCGAGGTGCGCGCTTGGGGCAGGGCGGTCTTCGCGCGCGAGACGACTGACGTTGTCCAGGGCCGTGCGGCCTCTTGTGGGCAGGATGACCTCGATGGCGCCGGGAGCCTGGCGAAGACCGGTCCTCGGCATCAGCTCACCGGCGCCGCCGTCAACCTCGCCCGCATCGGCGCCCATCTCACCGAAGCCCCCGGGCCCGCACCCGCCACTTCGCAGCACTTCGTCCCGCCGACCAAGTCGACGGGACGAAGCGGCAGAGCCCGAACCACCCCACAGCATCCGTCTCGCACGGTCCGGGGCCCCGTCGTGCGGCCGGCCCGGGGGCCCGCGGTGAGGCGGCGTCAGGTCAGGGCGGCGGCGCGTTTGACGATGCGCAGGACGGGGGAGCTCTGGACGGTCTGGATGCCGGGCAGCGAGCCGACCCCGGTGGTGATGAACTCGTAGAGGGTGTCGGTGCCGACGCAGGTGACGCTGGCCATCAGATTGGTGGGCCCGGTGGTGGCGGCGGCGTAGGAGGTCTGCGGGTGCCGGGCGAGGGCGGTGCCGGCGGCGTCGAGGGCGGCCGGCTCGACCGAGATCCACAGCGCCGTGTGGCTGAAGTCGCCCACCAGGTGCTCGTCGAAGTCGACGCCGAAGTAGAGGGCGCCGCGGGCTCTCAGGTGGGCGATGCGGCGGCGGACGGTCGACTCGTGCCAGCCGGTGCTCGCGGCCAGCGCGGCGTGGTGCATGCGTCCGTCGCGGGCCAGTTCGCGCAGGAGCAGCCGGTCGCCGTCGTCGAGGTCGACGAGGGTCGGGTCCTGCGGTGCCGGCGGGGCCAGGTCGGCGACCTGCCCGGAGCTCAGTGAGGCGACCGGGGCGTGCCAGCCGGTCACGCCGCCGCGGAACAGCCGCAGGACCTGGTGCGCCTCGACCGAGGTGACCTCGCGGGTGGCGGGGAGCTTGTCGAGCAGGAGCGTGTCGCGGGCCCGCTGGTCGGAGGTCTGCACGTGGCAGACGATCTCGGTGCCTCCGGAGGCGAGCCGGATCCAGTAGGTGTCGGGCCGGCGGGCGAGGGCCTGGGCGACGGCGAGCGCCGCGCTCGGCGCGCAGCGCAGCCGGATCACCCACTCCTCGGCGTGGCCGAGGTAGCGGGGGTCGAGGCGGCCGACGACCCGGACCGCGCCGCTCTCGCGGAGCCTGCGGTAGCGGCGGGCGACCGTCTGTTCGGAGACGCCGAGGACGGCGGCGATCCGGCGGAAGGAGGCACGGCCGTCCACGTAGAGGGCGTGAACGAGCTGGAGGTCGAGGCTTTCCACGGTGGTCAGCGTATGCGGTGGCGGTATCCGGCACCGACGGGACAGTGGCTGGAGTGCGGCCGGGTCCGTTTCGCAGAGTGGGGGCGCCGCGTTCCGTGATCGTCGGCCGCGCCGGACCCGGACCGGCCTCCGGCGCCGACTCGTGATCCGTCCGGCGCTTGTTCTGTCCTGGTTCTGTTCTCTCCTGTCCGTCTTCGGAGGTTCGCATGACCGATCTGGCCTTCCGTTCCGCCCGCGAACTCGCGGCCGCCATCGTGGCGAAGGAGGTGTCGAGCGTCGAACTGCTCGACCACTACCTCGCGCGCGTGGACCGGCTCGATCCGCAGCTCAACGCCATCGTCGCCCAGGACCGGGAGGGGGCGAGGGCCGCGGCGCTGGCGGCCGACCGTGCGGTCTCCCGCGGCGAGCCGCTCGGCCCCCTGCACGGCGTCCCGGTGACGGTGAAGGACAGCGTGGAGGTGACAGGGATGAGGACCACCGGGGGCTCCACCCGGTGGGGACACCACGTCCCGGCCGAGGACGCCGAGACGGTCACGCGGCTCAAGAACGCCGGAGCCGTGGTGTTCGGCAAGTCCAACCTGCCGGCCGACTCCCAGGACTGGCAGACCTACAACGAGATCTACGGGACCACCAACAACCCGTGGGACCCGACCCGCGGCCCGGGCGGTTCGTCCGGCGGTGCCGCCGCGGCCCTCGCGGCCGGACTGACCGGCCTGGAGCTCGGCGCCGACACGGCGGGCTCGATCCGGATCCCGGCGCACTTCTGCGGCGTCTACGGGCTGCGCCCGTCCTACGGGATCGTGCCGACGTCCGGGCACGTCATGGGCCGGGCTCCCGGGACGCTGACGGAGTCGGACATGGGCGTCCTCGGCCCGCTCGGCCGGCACGCCGACGACCTCGGCCTGGGCCTGGACGTGCTCGCCGGGGCCGACCACCTCCAGGCCCCGGCCTGGCGCCTGGAGCTGCCCGCCGCCAGGGCGGACGTCCTGCGGGACTTCCGGGTCGCGGCCTGGCTCGACGACCCGTTCTGCCCCGTCGACAGCGAGCTGGTCGCGATCATGCAGGCCACGGTGGAGGCGGTGCGGGCCGAGGGCGCCGTCGTGGTCGAGGGCGAGGGGCCGGTCGGGCTCGCGGAGACGACGGCCCTCTACCGGCCGCTGCTGATGGCCCAGTCCGGGCTGATGCAGCCCGCCGAGTCGTACGCGGCGCTCGTGGACCTCGCCGCGGCACAAGGGGCCTCGGGCGGATTCGCGTCGGACGTCACGATCGGCTTCCGTGACTGGCACGCGCTCGACCAGCGGCGGCAGCTCTCCCGCCGCCGCTGGGCCGAGTTCTTCCGCGACGTCGACGTGCTCATCTGCCCGGTCGGCCCCACCGCCGCCTTCCCCCACGACCACCGGCCCGACCCCGACTGGTCCGTCCGGACCCTGCGGATCGACGGTGCCGACCGGCCCTACGACGCGATGCTCCCGTGGATCGCACCGTCGGCGCTCAACATGCTGCCCGCGGCGGTGGCACCCGTCGGGTCGACCCGGGACGGCCTCCCGGTCGGCATCCAGGTGATCGCGCCCTACCTGCACGACCGCACCGCCGTCCGCTTCGTGCAGCGCCTCGCCGAGGTGATCGGCGGCTTCCGCCGCCCGCCGGGCTACTGAAAGAGGCGTGCCGGAGAGCGGTCGCCGGGGCCGGCGGCTCCGGTGGCCTCGCCGATGGGCCGGGTCCCCGGACTCGGTGAGCCGCCGGCCGTCTCCGGCCACCGGCGCGGTGGGGCGCCGATCCTCCGGTCCGAACCCCGGGGTGCCCGGTCGCCGTGACCGGCCCGCTCAACCGCCCTCGAACAGGACGCCCGGCCGGGAAGCCCCGGCCGGGCGTCCTGCCGTGCCCGTCGCGACCCGGGCTCCGGCCACCGGCTGAGACGGCGACGGCCTCCTACTGGACTCTTCATCCAGCCTGGACATATAGTCCGACCCATGATGGAGACCGAGGAAGAGGGCACCGACCCCCGGGTCCGGCTGTGGGCGCCCGTGGGCCGGGCCGTCGCGCTGCTGCTCGGCCCCTACGCCGAGGTGGTGCTGCACGATCCGGACACCGACCGGATCCTGGCGATCTGGAACCCGACGGGCTCCCGCGCCCCGGGGGACCCCTCCCTGCTCGGCGAGCTGGACCAGCTCGATCCGTCGGCCCGGGACGTGTTCGGCCCGTACGAGAAGCTGCTCGCGGACGGCCGGCGCCTGTCGTCGGTCAGCGCCGTCCTGCGGGAGCCGGGCGGGAAGGCCGCCGCGGTGCTGTGCGTCAACCTCGACCGCACCCCGTTGGAGCAGGCAGCGGCCGTGCTGTCCGCGTTCGGCGCCCCGGCCGTCGCCCGGCCGGAGCCGCTGTTCGAGCAGGACTGGAACGAGAGCGTCCAGCACATCGTCGGTGCCTACGTGCGCGAGTGCGGCCGCCCCGTCGAGCGGCTGACCCGCGCCGACCGGCTGGCCGTCCTCGCCCGGCTGGACGAGGCCAAGGTCTTCTCCGTGCGCCGCGCGGCCCCCGTCGTCGCCGGCGCCCTGCGGGTCTCCCGCTCCACCCTCTACGGCCTGTTGGCCGAACTCCGAGCACCGAAGGACCGCACGTCATGACCCGTCTGCCCGACTTCCGGCTGGAAACCCACTTCTCCCGGTGGGAGTTCACCGCACGCCACCACCTGACCGCCTCCGACGCCCGGACCATGACGCTCGCCGAGCTGCTCGCCCTGGCCGACGACGGGGACCGGGCCGCGTTCGAGAACCTGTCGCTGGGCTACACCGAGACCTTCGGCGATCCGGCCCTGCGGGAGGCGATCGCCGGGATGTACGAGCGGGCCGACGCGGCCGACGTCATCTGCTTCGCGGGCGCCGAGGAGGCGCTCTACCTGGCGATGAACGTCCTGCTGGACGCGGGCGACCACGCGGTGGTGGTGACCCCGAACTACCAGGCCGCCGAGACGGTGCCGCTGGCGCTGTGCGAGGTGACCGGCGTCGCCCTCGACCCCGACCGGGACTGGGCCCTGGACCTCGACGCCGTGAAGGCGGCGATCCGCCCGAACACCCGGGTCGTCTCCGTGAACTTCCCCAACAACCCCACCGGCAAGATCATCGACGCCGCCGACTTCGCCGAGCTGGTGCGGTTGTGCGACGAGCGGGGCATCCGCCTGTTCAGTGACGAGGTCTACCGCGGGCTGGAGCGCGACCCGGCCCGCACTCTGCCGCAGGCCGCCGACCTCTCCGAGCGCGCCCTCTCGCTGAACGTGACCTCCAAGTCGCTGGGCCTGCCGGGCCTGCGGATCGGCTGGATCGCCTGCCGCGACCGGGAGTTGCTCTCCCGGCTGGAGCGGGCCAAGCACTACACCACCATCTGCAACTCCGCCCCCAGCGAGGTCCTGGCCCGCATCGCGCTCAAGGCCCGCGCCACGATCCTGGACCGCAACCGGGCACTCATCGCCCGCAACCTCCCGCGCTTCGACGCCTTCTTCGGCGAGTTCGCCGACCTGTTCGAGTGGCGGGCCCCGGACGGCGGCTGCGTCGCCTACCCCCGTTACCTCGGCCCCGAGGGGGTGGAGGAGTTCTGCACCCGCCTGGTGGAGGAGGCCGGCGTCCTGCTGCTGCCCGCCGGCATCTACCGCTCCGAGCTGACCCCCACGCCCGCCGACCGCTTCCGCATCGGCATCGGGCGGGCCGACCCCGAGGCGGGCCTGGCCGCCTTCGCCCAGTGGCTGCGAGCCGGGCGATGACCCCGCTCGTCCTCGGCCCCACCGCGATCGAGCGCGCCGCCGCCCCGGAGCTGGTCCTCGCCGCCGTCCGCGACGCGCTGATCGCCCACGCCCGCGGCCGCACCACCGTGCCGCCACCCCTGCACCTGCAGTTCCCCGAGGCCGGCGGCGACTGCCACGTCAAGGCCGGCTGGGTCACCGACGCATCCGACTTCACGGTCAAGATCGCCACCGGCTTCTACCGCAACCCCGCCGCCGGCCTGCCCACCAACCACGGCCTGGTCTGCGTCGTCAGCGCCCGCACCGGCGGGATCCGCGCGATCCTCGACGACGGCGGCCTGATCACCGCCCGGCGCACGGCGGCGGCGGGCGCGCTGGTCACCCACGCCATGGCCCGGCCCGACGCCGCCACCCTGGCCGTGTTCGGCACCGGGGAACAGGCCCGCCTCCAGGTGGAGTGGCTGGCCCGGCTCCGCCCGCTCGACACGGTGCTCGTCCACGGCCGCAGCCAGGAGAAGGCCAGGACGCTGTGCGGGCAGTTCGACGCCCTCGGCCTCCACGCCCGTCCCGCCCCGGCCGGCGAGGCGGCCGCGGCCGACATGGTCATCACCACCACGCCGGCCACCGCCCCGGTCCTGCGGGCCGGTGACATCCGCGCGGGCGCGCACGTCACCGGCGTCGGCACCGACATGCCCCACAAGAACGAACTGCCGCCCGCCCTCTTCGCCCGGGCGGCACTGATCGCCACCGACGACCACCAACAGTGCCTGGACCACGGGGACTTCGGCCGCGCCGTGCGCGCCGGAGCCACGGCCGACAGCAGCGACACGCCCGTCGGTCTCCTCCTCGAACGGCCCGTCGAGCGGCCGGACGGCGCGATCACGGTCGCGGACCTCACCGGCGTCGGCGCACTCGACGCGGCACTCGCCTCGGCCGTCCTGCGCGCGTTGGCCCCGTAGGCGTCCCTCGCCGTTCCTCGTCCGGTTCCGCCCGCCCGCGCTGCTGTCCACCGCCGCCCGCCCCGGGAGGGGAGGCCGCTCGCCCGCGGGCCCCCGGCCCGACCCCTGACCGCGGCCGGGCCGGGCCCGGCCGCAGGCCCGCCGACCGCCCTTCCTCGCTGTGGGAGGAGTGCGGGATACGGCTGCGGACCGCCCCGGGCGCGGTCCGCGGAGCACGGTGCCCGCACCCGGCTGGGCGGCATGCCGGTGACATGCTCCGTCCGCCGGGCCGGCCGCGACCGGCTGCTGACCGGCCGGCGCAGCGCTTGCGGCCTCGTTGCCGGTGCGAGGCCGTTCAGGACCCACCGGCAGGGTGAGGGCGCAGTCGAGTCGTCAGCGTTCTCCGAGTGCCGCCCAGGCCTCTGCCCGGCGGTAGATCTCGCGGACCTGCTCGGGGCGGTCGTCGGCGGGCAGGTCCTGGCTGACCGGGTAGCCGTTGCGGGCGGTGGTCCAGGCGAGCAGCCGGTACGGCGCGCGGAGTCCTTCGAGCTCGGCGGGATCGATGGTCAGCTGTTGGCCGGGGACGGCGGGGGCGATCTCGTCGCGTTCGTACACGCCGTCGAGCTGCGCGATCCTCCACTCCCCGTCGACGGAGCGGAGCCGGTACAGCAGGCGGCAGTGTGCGGTGAGGACCACGGGCACACCGTCGACGGTGGGGTAGGTCTCGACGGCCGCGGGCAGGGAGACGATCGCGCGGTCGCCGTGGATCCGGGTGGACGGCGGGCCGAGGCGGTGGCGCGACGGGATCGCCGATTCGCTCAGGATCCGTGACCGGGTGACGAAGTCGGGGCCGGTGCCCTGGAACCAGCTCAGGGTGACCACCGAGTCCGGCAGGTAGTGGGACCGCATCCGCTCCCACCACCACCGGTCACGGGCCTCCCGCTCCCGGACCACGAGCTGGCCGACCCGCAGGTCCTCCAGGGTGACCGGTGGTTCCGTGACCTGCGAATCCGTCATGGTTTCCGCCTTTCGTCATGAGCGAGAGGACCCGGCGGTTTCACCGGGGCCTGGATCGAGGAGGGCGAGGAGCCGAATTGCTTCGAAGTCTTTTTCCTCAAGCCCCGGAACGGTCCGTCGATCCGATCGGGGCTGTTCCTGGATCGATTGTCGAATCCCCGCCAGGTATCCGTCCAATATCTGGAGTGGATACGAGCTATCATTCGCGGTCATGGAGGTCCATCAGCTCCGCTACTTCGCCGCCGTCGCGGCCGAGGGCTCCTTCACGGCGGCCGCGGCCCGGCTCCACGTCAGCCAGTCCGGCGTGAGCACCCAGCTGGCGAAACTGGAGCGGGAGTTGGGGCAGCGCCTGTTCATCCGGGGCCGTACCCTCGGCCTCACACCGGCGGGGCGGGCGATCCTGCCACTGGCACGCGAGGCGTTGGCCGGCCTGGACGCGATCGCCCGCACCGCGGCGGCGTTCGCGGACACGGTCCGCGGGCCGGTGCGCGTGGGCATGGTGCCCGGATACACGCCCCCGGGATTCCTCGACGTCGTGGCGGGTCTGGGGAGAACGGATCCAGGAATCACTCTGCGCGTCAACGAGGGCGACGTCGCGGAACTCCAGCACGGAATTCTGGACCGCACCTTGGACATCGCGCTGATCGGCTACGCCGGCCCGCTCCGCGCGGACTTCGTGCACCACCTCGTCAGTGAGGAAGAACTCCACGCCTTCGCGGCGCCGGGCATCGCTCTCGGTCCCAGCCCCCGTCTCGCGGAGGTTCAGCGGCATCCCGTGCTGTGTCTGCCGCCGGGCAGCGGCATCCGGGCCGCCTACGAGCAGTCGTGCGCCCGGGCCGGGATCGAGGCGCGCATCGACATGGAGGCGAGTTCTCCCCTCACGCTCCTCGGTCTGGCCGGACGCGGGGGCGGCGTCGCCGTGCTCCCGTCCGCGATCGCGGCCCCCGAGGGCATCACCGCCGCGCCGATCGAGGACGCCCACGTCCACGCCCGTCTGGGCCTGATCAGCCACCACGAGCAACTCGCACCGGCCGTCCGCGTCGTTCTCGGCAAGCTCGTCGAGGCCTTGTCACCGGGCCGGTAGCCGCGGCTGCGTGACCTGCGCCGCGGCTGCGTGACCTGCGCCCCGGCCGGGGTCGACGGATGACTCCTGCGGAGTCACCTACCTGCGTCACCGGGCCTTGCGCCCTCCCCTCTCAGCCGTCCGAGTCCGGCGAGACGATGTCCCAGGTCCCGAAGCGGGTGAGGCCGGCGGATCCGGCCAGGGCCACCGAGGCGTGGTTGTCGAGCTGGCAGCGGTACTGGGGCTCGTACCCCCGGGTGAGGGCATGCCGGGAGATCGCGCGCACCAGGCGCCGGGCGTGGCCCCTGCCCCGGTGGGGCGGGAGGGTCAGCACGCCGAGGTCGGCCAACTGGGCGCCGCCCCACGGGTACGTGCTCGCCGCGCCGACCAGCCGGCCGTCCTCGAACGCGCCGTAGACCGCCCAGTGGTCCAGTTCGACGAAGGCGTCGTCGAGGTCCTGCTCCGTCGCCTCCGCCTCGAACCGGGCGAACGCTTCCGCGTCGGCCGCGGTGAGCGGCCGGACCGAGGGGTCGTCCGGCTCGCCGAGCAGTGCCTTCCGCGCCCCGTCGGTGAAGTAGAAGAGGTGGTCGGCCCCGTGCAGCGCGATGCCCGCCACCTCCAGGCGCCGGCCGAACCCCGTCTCGTCGACCGCCTGCCCGCCGTCCAGGTCCAGAGCCGCGGCGACCGCCGGGGTGAGCCGCACGCGCGTCCTGCCGTCGGTGGTGGTGAGGACGGTGAGCCGCTCGCCCTCGTCGAGGGCGGTGTCGGCGGTGATGCCGAAGGTGTCGTCGCCGCAGAGGAAGCGGCTCGTCGGGGAGGGCGTCAGCCAGAAGTCGGTGATGGCGGAGGGGAACATGTCGTCCGGTTTCCGTTCGTTGTGGCCGGTCGGTCCTGATGTCACCGGGTGGGACCCTCGGCGGGACCGTCGAGGGTGCGGCGGAGCCAGTCGAGGATGAGCGGGAACACCTCGTCCATCCGGGAGAGCGCGCAGTGGCCGCTGTCCGCGAGGAGGTGGACCTCGGTGTCGCGGCGGCCCCGGAACACGAGGGTGTCGTGCTGAGGGACGTGGATGTCGTCGGCGCCGTTCACCACCAGCATCGGGGCGTTGAGGTCCTGGTCGAGCAGGGGGCGCAGATCGAAGGCGGCGAACCGCTCGGCCACCTCGGCGGCGGCCGGCCGGCGGTCGAAGCCCATGGCGTTGCCGATGATGTCCGTCACGCCGAACCGGGACGGCGGCCGGGCAGCGGCCGCCTCGACGAGTCCGCCGAGGACGACGGCGGCGTCGACCTCACCGGCCAGACCGGAGCGGGCGGAGTAGTACCCGCCCATCGAGATCCCCAGGTGGGCCACGACGCCGTTGCCGAGGGCGCGGGCACGGGCGGTCAGCCCGCGGACGATCTCCGCACCGCCGTCCGGGGTCAGCGGTACCGAGGACTCGCCCGTGCCGGCGATGTCGAACGCGACGACGCGAACGCGCAGCCCGACGGCGAGCGCGACCAGGAGCGAGTGCAGGTCCGTCTTCCAGGTGTCCACCCCGCCGCCGACGATCACCACCGGCCGGTCCGCGGGCAGGCCGGACGGCGTGAACACGTGGACCGGTACCGCGGTGGTGGCGCCCTGGTGGGACAGGGCCAGGACCTCGCGTCGGAACCCCACGCCGAAGCCGGGCGCGGCGAGTTCGTACTGCTCGATCTGGTTGGCGAGCGCGGCGCACTTGGCAGTGTCGGCCAGAGTGGGGAACTTGGCCCAGCCGTAGGCCAGAGAGGCGAGCGGGTGCGCGCCCACCGCCGCGTAGCCGGCCGCCAGCCGCGACCACTCGTACACCCAGCCGCCCGGGGCGTCCGGCCACATGGCGGTGATCGCGGCACGCACCGCGTCCAGGTCCGCCGCCGGTAGTCCGGTGACGACCATCTGCGCGTAGCGCTCGCCGAACAGTTCCTGCGGATCCACGTCCCACTGGTACGGCATCGCGACTCCTTCGGCGCCCACGCTCATCCCTTTTAACGCAAGAGTTCTGCGTTAACCGACCGTATGAGGCACGCCTCGCTAACGCAAGTCAGCTGCGTTAGCCTGGTCGCGATGAACGAGAAGCCCGAGGCGAGCGAGAAGGGCGTGCGGCGCCGTACCGGTGGCAGGTCCGCCCGGGTACGCGCCGCCGTCCTGGAAGCGACCCTGCAAGTGATCTCCGAACGCAACTCGGGGGTGGTCGGCATCGGCGAGATCGCCCGACGCGCCGGAGTCCACGAGACCTCGCTCTACCGGCGCTGGGGCTCCGCCGGGCAACTGTTCCTCGACGCCCTGCTCAACCACGGGGAGCAGCAGCTGTCGACCCCCGACACCGGATCGCTGCGCGACGATCTCTGCGCCATCGCACGCTCGGCCGCCGCAGCCCTGGACACGCCGCTCGGCGCCGCGCTGACCCGCTCGATGGCCGCCTCCGACGACGATCCGGACCTGGCGGCCGGCCGGGCACGGTTCTGGAGCTCCCGGGTCGAGACCACCCGGGTCGTGATCGACCGCGCCGTGGCCCGCGGGGAACTGCCCCCCGGCACCGATGCGGCGCTGGCCCTCGAACTCCTCGTCGCACCGCTGTACTTCCGTGCGCTGCTCACGCGTTGGCCGGTCGACGACGACCTGGTCGAGCGGACGGTCGACGCTCTCCTGCACGGACTGGCGCGGGACCGGCCGGCAGGACGGCCCTGACGGCGGACGGTCACTTCCGCCGGGGCGTCGGGCACGGCGGTCGACCGGGCCGCCACGAACCGGCCCCCTCGGCGGCCGGGCGCAGACCGCCCGCCGCATCCGCAGAAAGCGCCGCCGATGGGCGCGGCCCCTGAGCCGCCCCCTCCCGCCACCCCTCGCCGACAGGTCGCCTGAGCGGGTCTTGAGTAGGTCATCATCTGTCCTGTACGGCCTCTAGCCTGCGGTCTGTGCAGAAACACGAGGACGGCGTCGAGATCCTTGTCCCCGCGAGCCCGGCCGAGCTGGAGGCGTGGCTCGAAGAGCATCACGGGGAGAAGGCCGCGCTCTGGGTGAAGATCGCCAAAAAGCATACCGGCATCCCGTCGCTCACCTGGGAAGAGATGGTCGACACGGTGCTCTGCTTCGGCTGGATCGACGGTCAGCGACGAGGCTTCGACGACTCGTACTTTCTGCAGCGCACGACACCCCGCCGCCCCCGCTCCGCCTGGTCGCAGGTGAACGTCGACAAGGCCGAGGCCCTGATCGCGGCAGGCCGGATGCGCCCCCGCGGGCTGGCCGAGGTCGAAGCGGCGCGGGCGGACGGCCGCTGGGAGACGGCATACGCCTCGCAGAAGAACGCCACCGCACCACCGGACCTCATCGAAGCCCTCGACGCGAACCCTGCGGCGCGGGTCTTCTACGACACGCTCGGCAAGTCCGACCGGTTCGCCCTGTACCTCGGCCTGGTCACCGCCCGTACCGAGAAGACGCGGCTGGCCCGCTTGGAGCGGATGGTGGCCTCGATGGCAAGGTCCGAGCGGCCATCATGATCGACCGCCGGGGCAACGCGCAGATCAAGGGCGGCAAGACCTGCGGAGGCTTGCGGGGAGCCCCAGGAAGGCGCTGTCCTCGTCGCGCTACTCGACCACTACGGATACGAGGACGCCGCCTTCGTCGGCCATGACCGGGGTGCGTTCGTCGTCCGGGGACCGTGGGGTGGATTCCGGGCTGCATGCGGTTGGTCCTCCAGGTGATCCGGGGTGGTGATCAGCGCTCTTCGCGGAAGTCGACGTGCCGCCTGGCGACAGGGTCGTACTTGCGCAGGACCAGTCGGTCGGGGTCGTTGCGGCGGTTCTTGCGGGTGACGTACGTGTAGCCGGTGCCGGCGGTGGAGCGGAGCTTGATGATCGGGCGCAGTTCGTTGCGGGCCATGGGTGTCCCCTCGGGTGGCGTTGATGACACCACTGTATAGCGAAATGAAATCCGTTTTCACCTAGGCTAGTGTGAGTTGCGCTTCCGGGGTCGTCGCGCCGGCCCCCGGAGCGTGACCGTCTGCCTGCCCGCACGATCCGCAAGGAGTCGTCACCCATGTCCGCTCACTGCCAACTGACCGGCCGCAAGCCGTCCTTCGGCAACGCCATCTCCCACTCGCACCGCCGCACCAGCCGCCGCTTCGACCCCAACATCCAACGCAAGCGCTACTGGCTGCCCAGCGAGGGCCGGTACGTCCGCCTCACGCTCAGCGCCAAGGGACTGAGGACCGTCGACGCGATCGGCATCGAAGCCGCCGTCGCCCGCATCCGCGCCCGAGGGGAGAAGGTCTGATGGCCAAGCAGAGCAAGATCGCCAAGAACGAGCAGCGCCGCCGGGTCGTCGCCCGGTACGCCGAGCGCCGGGCCGAGCTGAAGTGCGTCATTGCCCACCCGTCGAGCACGCCCGAGGAGCGGGTGGCGGCCCGGCGCGAGCTCGCCCGCCAGCCCCGCGACGCCAGCGCCACCCGCCTGCGCAACCGCGACAGCGTCGACGGCCGCCCCCGCGGCTACCAGCGCGCCTTCGGCCTCTCCCGCATCAACCTGCGCACCATGGCCCACGCCGGGCAGCTGCCCGGCGTGCGGAAGTCAAGCTGGTGAGCGCGATGCCCGAACACGCAAGGCTCCCGGTCGTTGTGGTGGCAGGGCTCCACCGTGCCGAACGCCGGCGCGCCGTCCAGGAGTTGCTGGACGGCAGCGTCAACGCCGTCGGCCTCCACCATGACCTGTGGGACGCCTCGCGCGGCACAGTCCACCGCGAACTGCGCGACAGCAACGGCGTGTACGACACCGCTGAGCTCCCGCTGGCCAACGACTGCGCCTGCTGCGCGCTTCGCGAGGACCTGCTCCCGGAATTGGTGGGGATGGCCGAGGCCGGGCAGCACGGCCTGGCCGTCGTCGAACTGTGGGGCGGCAGCGATCCGCACCCGGCGGTCGAGGTGATCGCCGGCGGCGAGGTGGGCGGCCGGCCGATGGAGGAGTTCATCGAACTGGCGGGTGTGGTGGTCGCGGTCGATCCCGATCGGCTGCTGGGCGAACTCTCCGTCCCGGACGACCTCAAGGAGCACGGGGAGCACACGTCCGCAGAGGACACCCGCACGCGCGCCGAGGCGCTCGCCCACCAGATCGAGTACGCCACCACCATCGCCGTCGCCCGCGGCGGCGAGACTGGGCTGGCGATGCTGCGTCAGCTGCACCCGACCGCCCGGCGGGTCCTGCTCGGGAGCGGTGGGCTGCTGCGGGCCGGGCTCGGCGGGTTCGACGTGGCCGCCGCCCGCGACCGGGTGAACCCGGCGCTCGCGCTGCTGCCGCAGCAGGCCGACGAGGCGGGGGTGGCCACGCTGGTGTGGGAGCGGCGGCGTCCGCTGCAGCCGGGCCGGCTGTACGAGGCGCTGGAGCTGCTGGTGCCGGCCGCGCAGCGCAGCCGGGGCCGGTTCTGGCTGGCCAACCGGCCCGAGCAGATGCTCGCCTGGGACGCCGCCGGGGCGAACCTCGCCGTCGAGGAGTGCGGCCCCTGGCTCGCCTCGTTGCCGGACGCCGCCTGGGAGCTGTACCCGCCCGCGCGGCGGGCCGCCGCGGCCCTCGACTGGCATGCCGAGCACGGAGATCGCATTCAACAACTCGTGTTCACCGCTGAGGGTTTGGACGTCGACGGGATCACCGGGCTGCTCGACTCCTGCCTGCTCACCGACACCGAACTGATGGCGGGGGAGACCGGCTGGAAGGCCCTGCCCGATGCCTTCGAGGACCTGCTCGAACCCGTCTCCTGAACGACCGTACGAAGGACCCGGCATGGCCAAGCGCCCCGGCGGCGGCAAGCCGCCCCGCCCGCGCCCGAACCCTCTCGTCGAGGCGGGCATCACCTACATCGACTACAAGGACACCACTCTGCTGCGGAAGTTCATCTCCGACCGCGGCAAGATCCGCAGCCGCCGGGTCACCCGGCTCACCGTCCAGCAGCAGCGAGCCGTGGCGCGGGCGATCAAGAACGCCCGCGAGACGGCACTGCTGCCCTACGCCTCCACCGCCCGATAGGAGAGACCTCCCATGGCCGTTCCCAAGCGAAAGACCTCCCGCAGTAACACGCGCCACCGCCGCTCGCAGTGGAAGGCCGCGGCCCCGCAGCTCGTCCCGATCACCGTCGACGGGCGCGAGCACCTCGTCCCGCGCAACCTGGTCCGCGCGTACGAGCGCGGGCTGATCGGTCCGTGAACGCGAGGGGCCGCAGCGCGCGTGCGCTGCGGCCCCGCACCCGTTCCAGCGCGCGGACTTCAGCACGCGGACCAGCGGAGAGCCGGAAGCCACGGCGGTAGCTCCCGGGTCGGTGGAGGGGGCCGGACCAATGAACCACGGAACCCGCCGCGAGCGAGGTCAAGGTTCGGTAATGATTTTCATATTTACCTAAACGTGCTGGTGATGAAAACCGTTCCCACCTATTGTTTGGCCTCGTCCCCCCCATCTCTCCCCTCCGCGAGGAGTACTCCAGCCATGCGTACTGCCCTGCCCGCCCGCCTCGTCAGACTCGCCGCCGTCGCGGTCGCCGCGCTGGCCGCCACCAGTGCCTGCTCGACCGCGCCGGCCGAGAGCACCACGTCCCAGGACACCGCCGGCGGCTCCGGCAAGGTCGTCCAGGTCGCCGCCGCCGAGAGCTTCTGGGGCTCGATCGCCGGCCAACTCGGCGGCGACCACGTGAAGGTGACGAACATCATCAGCAATCCCGACGCCGACCCGCACGACTACGAGCCCACCGCCGCCGACGGCCGCACGGTCGCCGGCGCCCAGTACGTCATCACCAACGGCATCGGCTACGACGCCTGGTCCGACAAGCTGATAGCCGCCAACCCCGCGCCGAGCCGCACCGCCCTCAAGGTGGGCGACCTGGTCGGGGTCAAGGAGGGCGGCAACCCGCACCAGTGGTACTCCCCGGAGAGCGTGCACAAGGTGGTCGAGCAGATCACCGCCGACCTCAAGAAGCTCGACCCGGCCGACGCGGCCCACTTCGACCAGCGCAAGGCCGACTTCCTCGGCAAGACCCTCGCCCCGTACGACCGGCTCATCGCCGACATCAAGGCCAAGTACGCCGGCACCCCGATCGGCGCCTCCGAGTCGATCGTCACCCCGCTCGCCGAGGGCCTCGGCCTCACCCTGCTCACCCCCGAAAGGCTGTTGAACGCCGTCAGCGAGGGCACCGACCCGACCGCCGCCGACAAGGCGAGTGCCGACGAGCAGATCAAGTCCAAGCAGATCAAGGTCTACGTCCACAACAGCCAGAACGACACCCCGGACATCAAGGCCCAGGTCGAGGCCGCCAAGGCCCAGGGCATCCCGGTCGCCACCGTCACCGAGACCCCGACCCCGGCCGGCGCCCCCTTCCAGGACTGGCAGACCACCGAACTCCAGGGCATCGCCGACGCGTTGAAGCAGGCGACCGGCAAGTGACCACCGCACCGATCGAGCCCGCCGTGGCCACCGAGGCCCCGGCCCCCACCCCCGATCCGGTCCTGGAGCTGCACGGCGCGGCCGTGCGGGTGGGCGGCCGCACGCTCTGGTCGGACGTCGATCTCACCGTCGGAGCCGGGGAGTTCACCGCCATCCTCGGCCCGAACGGGGTCGGCAAGTCCACCCTCGTCAAGACCCTCCTCGGCGCCCACCCCGCTGCCGCGGGCCAGGTGAGCGTCCCGGCCCGCGCCGCCATCGGATACCTCCCGCAGCGCCGCAGCTTCGACGCCGGCGTGCGCATCCGAGGCATCGACGTCGTGCGCCTCGGCCTGGACGGCCACCGCTGGGGCATCCCGCTGCCCGGGATCCACCGCGCCCGGCGCCGCGCCGAACACCGACGCGTCGACGAGGCCATCGCGTCGGTCGGTGCCACCGGCTACGCGCCCCGGCCGATCGGCCAATGCTCCGGCGGCGAACAGCAGCGACTGCTGCTCGCCCAGGCCCTGGTCACCCGCCCACGCCTGCTCCTGCTCGACGAGCCGCTCGACAGCCTCGACCTGCCCAACCAGAGCGCCATGGCAGCCCTGCTCGGCCGGATCTGCCGCGAGGACGGCGTCGCCGTCGTCATGGTCGCCCACGACGTCAACCCGATCCTCCACCACCTGGACCACGTGGTGTACCTGGCCGAGGGACGAGCCGTCACCGGCAGGCCCGAGCAGGTGATCACCTCGGACACCCTCAGCCGCCTCTACGGTGCGCCCGTCGAGGTGCTGCGCACCGCCGACGGACGGCTGGTCGTGGTCGGCGTCCCGGAAGACCGCAGGAGCCGTGGCCCATGCTGCTAGCCGACACCGTCTCACCGGGCTTCTCCTGGAACCTCGTGGCCGACTTCCAGCAGATGTGGGCCTACCCCTTCATGGTCAACGCCTTCCGGGCCGGCACCGTCGTCGCCGTCGTCGCGGCCGTCGTGGGCTGGTTCATGGTGCTGCGCCGCCAGACCTTCGCCGGCCACACCCTGTCGGTGGTCGCCTTCCCCGGCGCCGCCCTCGCCACCCTGCTCGGGATCTCCACCACCTTCGGCTACCTCGGCGCCTGCCTGGGCGGCGCGCTCGTCATCGCCCTGCTGCGCGAGCGGGGCCGCGCCGGCGTCGTCGAGGAGTCCGCCGGGACGGGCACCGTGCAGGCCTTCGCGCTGGCCTGCGGATTCCTGTTCGTCACCCTGTACAAAGGGCTGCTCGGCGGGCCGCAGGCGCTGCTGTTCGGCACCTTCCTCGGCATCACCACCGAGCAGGTCATCGTGCTGACCGTTGTCGGCGCGTCCGTACTGGCCCTGCTGGCGGTGATCGGGCGGCCGCTGCTGTTCGCCTCGCTCGACGGCGAGGTCGCCGCAGCGCGCGGAGTGCCCGTGCGGTTGCTGGGCTTCGGCTTCCTCCTGCTGCTCGGCGCGGCCGCCGCCGAGGCCGGCCAGATCGCCGGCAGCCTGCTCGTCTTCGCGCTGCTGGTCATTCCCGCCGCCACCGCACAGGTACTCACCGCACGTCCGGCCCTCGGCCTGCTGCTGGGGGCGTTGCTCGCCCTCGCCGCCTGCTGGCTCGGCCTGATCGCCGCCTTCTACCAGCCCTACCCGCTCGGCTTCTTCGTGACCACCTTCGCCTTCGCCGGGTACCTCCTCGCCCACCTCGCCCGCGCGGTGGCCGGCTTCCTCGGCCGGGCCCCGCTGACGACCGGAGCACCGGCATGACCAGCGTTCTCCACCAGGCCTTCTTCCAGCACGCCCTGCTGGCCGGCACTGCGATCGCCCTCGCCTCCGGCCTGGTCGGCTACTTCCTGGTCCTGCGAGTCCAGACCTTCACCGGCGACACCCTCGGCCACGTCGCCTTCACCGGGGCGATGGCGGCCCTCGCCGGAGGGTACGACCTGCGGCTCGGCCTGTTCGCCGCCACCATCGGCGTCGCCCTGCTGCTCGGCCTCCTCGGCCGCCGCGGCCGGCCCGACGACGTCGTCATCGGCACCCTGTTCTCCGGGATCCTGGGCCTCGGCACCTTCTTCCTCACCCTCTACACCACCCACCGCAGCACCACCCAGGGCAACGCGGGCATCAGCGTCCTGTTCGGCTCCATCTACGGCCTGAACGGCGCCCAGACCGTGACGGCCGTCCTGGTCGCCGCGGCGGTCAGCGCGGCCGCGCTGCTGATCGCCCGGCCGCTGCTGTTCGCCACCCTCGACGAGGCCGTCGCCACCGCGCGCGGGGTACGCACGGGCGCGCTCGGCTTCGCCTTCCTCGCCCTGGTCGGCGCCTGCGCCGCCGAGGCCACCCAGGCGGTCGGCGCCCTGCTCCTGCTCGGCCTGCTGGCCGCGCCCGCCGGCACCGCCCTGCGCCTGACCGACCGGCCGTACCGGGCCCTCGCGCTCTCCGCCGCCCTCGCCGTGCTGGAACTGTGGGCCGGTCTGGCACTGAGCGCCGCCGCGCCGCAACTGCCGCCGAGCTTCGCCATCATGGCGATCGCGGCGGCCTGCTACGGCGCCACGGCGCTGGTCCGCCCGGCCGCCCGCGCGGCCGACCGCCGGGCCACGGCCTGACCGGGCCGGGGGCGGCGGCTGTGACGAGGACCCGACGGACACCGGTGCCGGCCCGGCGGGAGACCCCGCAGCAGGTGCTCGTCCGGCAGTGGCTCGCCGCCCGCCTGCTGGCCGACGGCGAGCCGATCCTGCGGGGCGAGGACCCGTTCCCCGCCTGGGAGGCGTACGGCGACTGCCCCGTGTAGGGGCTACTGGTCTCGTGGTGTCGTAGCGGCTACTGGTCCGAGGGCGGGATGTCCCGGTACGGGGCGCGCGGCCGGGGGACGGCGTGCTGCTCGGAGGCGTCGATCCTCGGCGCTGCGGTGGCCGGTGCGTCCGGGGCGGGCTTCCAGACGCCGGTGAGGTCCACCCAGCTGTCCGCGGCCGGGGCCGCACCGGCGGCGTGCACCAGGACGCGCAGCCGACGGGCGTCGGCCGCACAGCAGCTGACGACGAGCCGGTTGAGGTACCACTCGCCGGGCCGTGCGCCGGGGGAGACGAAGCCGGTGAGCCGGACCTTGCGGTCCGCCAGGCTCTTGTTCGGGCCGCGGCTGCGGCCGATGAACTCGGCCAGCGACATCGGCGTCGGCACCGTGACGGAAGCACCGGAACCGGCAGCGCTGCCCGGGGCGGCCGGCTGCTCGGACAGGTCGGCGTACTCCGCGGGTCCGACGACGGCGTCCGAGCCGTCCCGGGAGGCGGTGAAGGAACCGAGCGGGGGCGGGGCGAGGCAGAGCAGCAGCACGGCGGGGATGGTCAGCAGCCAGGCCACGCGCGGGCCGTGGTCGTGATCGTGCCCTTCCCCGTCCTCGTGCCCTTCCCCGTGCCCGTGTCCGTCGTCCTTGACGGGCCGGAGCCAGACCGCGTTGCCCTCGGCGTCCCGGCCGAACCGCATCACCGGCTCCTGCCGGTGGGCGGTCACGCGGCGCACCGCGCCCGCGATCCCGAGCCCGAGCAGCACGATCCCCGAAGCGATCAGCGGGATCCGCAGGCCCTCCTCGACGTACTGCAGGAAGACGTCGCTGCCGACGGTGATCCGCAGCAGGGCGGCGCCGACGAGTGCGACGAGCAGGGACGGGGCGAGCCCCCGGACGGCGGCCTTCACGGCAGTGGCGTTCACAGCAGTGGCCTTCACGGCAGTGGCCTTCACAGCGCCCCTCCGATCACGATGCTGGCGACAACGGCGACCAGGAAGGTCGCGCTGGAGAAACGGAGCGCGAAGGCGCGCCCGAAGGTGCCCGACTGGAGGGCGATCAGCTTGAGGTCGACCATCGGGCCGACGACCATGAAGGCGAGCCGGGCGGTGGGGGAGAAGCCGGTGAGGGAGGCGGCCACGAACGCGTCCGCCTCGGAGCAGACCGCCAGCACCACGGCGAGGAAGGCCAGCACGGGCACACCCAGCCACGGCGAGTCGGAGAAGACCCGCAACACCGACGGCGGGACGAGCACGTTGAACGTCGCCGCGGCCGCCGCGCCGACCACCAGGAAGCCGCCCGCGTGCAGGAAGTCGTGCTGCAGTCCGCGCCGGAACTCCTCCAGCGGATTGCGCCCACCCTCGCCGTGACCGGCCGGGCTCTTCGGCAGCCGCAGCCACTCCGGCCGGCCGAACGCCACCCACAGCCAGCCCATCACGACCGCCGTGGCGAGCGAGGCCAGCAGCCGGGCCAGCACCATCTCCGGCTCGTCCGGGAAGGCGATCGCGGTCGCGACCAGCACCACCGGGTTGATCGCGGGCGCGGAGAGCAGGAACGCCAGGGCCGCCGCCGGAGCCACCCCGCGCCTCATCAGGCTGCCGGCCACCGGGACGGACGCGCACTCACAACCCGGCAGGACGGCGCCGGCCACTCCCGCCACCGGCACGGCGAGCGTCGGGTTCTTCGGCAGCACCCGGGTGAACACCCGCTCCGGGACAAACGCCCCGATCGCGGCCGACACCACCGTGCCCAGCATCAGGAACGGCACGCCCTGCACCGTGATGGCGACCATGACCGTCCGCCAGGTCTGCACAGCGCCCGCGTCCCACACTGGTACCAGCGCGGCCACCGCCACGACCGCCGGTACTCCGATCAGCAGCGCTGACCTCCAGCGTGGTGGCGGGGTTTCCGCCGGCGCCACTGGGAGGTGCCGGACGCTGCCGAGACTCGTCTCCACCAAGGTGACCGCTCCTCAGCCCGCTCGCCGCCGATGCGTCGGCGAGACCTGTCTGCTCACCGTCATGTTCGGGGAGCCGGGGACAGAGTAGCGGTGATAATCATATTCATCTAGGCCTTCCGTGCCGTTTCCGCGGTCGGTAGCCTGCCTTCACGGGCGGGTCCGCCTCCCAGCGACTGCCGCTCCGTCTTGCCTCGGCAAGTGGTGTGCTCCCACGGCTCGGTGCGGGTGTGCACCACTCACCCGGACCCGGGTGGCCGGGCGGGCGTCAGGAGGCGTGGGAGGGAGCGGGATCATCCGGCGCAGCCGGGCCCCCACGAACCAGTTGCCGACACACCCGTCCCGCACATCGGTGAACTTTCCTCTCCGGTTCCGAGGTGCTGGTTCGGGTGGGGTGAGAGCGCCGTGTGGCGCTCTGTCCCTGGCGGCACTCCGGCATGCGTCGTGCCGGATCCACCCGTGGTGTCCGCATGTTCCGACGGGTCATCCGCGACGCGCGCCTTCGCCCGTTGCAGGTGTGACGTTCCCTCGGAATTCTGGCGGAATGAGGGTCATCCTGTTTGACGGCGAAATTTCACGAGCCCTATCGTCCGCCCCGTAATACCTCTTCATCGGTCAGCAGCTCGGGGGTCGCTCGACGTCTCCCGGGAGGCCCCTTTTCCGGGAGTTCTGATGCATGCCGCCCGAAGACTCTCCCCATTCATCGGCGCGACGCTGGCAATTCCCTTACTGGCGACCGGCCTCGTCACGGCGGCGACACCCGCCCCGGCTGCGGGGACCGGCGCGCCCGCCCTTGTGGAGAACTACATCCACCCGGGTGCCGCGAGCATCCTCGCGGACCGGCACATCACCGTCGGATCGGGCGACGGCCACATCCAGCTCGTCGACTGCGCGTCCGGCTCGAACCTGCTGCGCCTGTTCAGCCGGGCCGCGCAGCCCAGTGAGACCTGCTTCAGGATCACGGGCGCCACCGGGCGCCTCCAACTGGAGCTTCCCAAGGTCTACTCCATCAAGGGTGACGCCGACCACTCGGTCACCGCGACCTTCACCACTGACGGCAACCCCGTCTACATCGGGGTGCCCAAGAACACCTGGACCCCGGTCGGCGAGGGTATCCCCGGGGGCAGCAGCACCACCCTGCTGGAACTCAACGCCTCGGCCGGACCGACGGTCCCCGCCGAGCCGGAGCCCGCCGCCATCGCCAGAGTCACGATCGGCCAGCCCGGCTTCGGCGCGCGGTCGTGCACTGGCAGCATCGTCGACCCGTCCTGGGTCCTCACCTCCGCCGGCTGCTTCGCCGGAGTGACCGCGCCGACGAGCACGACCCGCGTCCTCACGTCCCGCCACAACGTCGCAGCGGACCGGCTCGTCCCCCACGGCGAGCGCGACCTCATGATGGTCCACCTGGCCTTCCCGATCCCGACGACCGTACCCCTCTACGTGGGGACGGCCGCGCCGACAACCGGCGGGCGCGTGGCCTACGTCGGCCTGGGCCGGTCCGCCACCGACTGGGTGCCGTCCAAGGCCCACGAGAGCTGGCACACGGTCACCGCCGTCGGCAGCGGCACCGTCGACACCCTGCCGACGACCGGAGGCGCCACCGCCCCCCTCTGCCTGGGCGACGCCGGCGCCCCGTTGATCCGCGACAATGAGGACGGCTACGAGCTCTTCGCCATCGCCACCGCCTCCTGGCAGGCCGGCTGCGTCGGCGTTCCCCCGAGTGAGACCCGCACCGGCGTGACCGCCACCCGGGTCGACGACGTCGCCGGCTGGGTGCAGCAGCTCCGGGCGACCGCACCGGGCTGGAAGCTCCAGACCCTGGTCAGGAACGGCAACGGCCTGTTCCACGCCACCCGCCTGAACAACGGCTCCTGGACACCGTACGAGGACGTCCAGGCCCGGGCCGGCGACATCGGCGGCGTCCGGACCATGGGCGCCGCGGACATCCACGGGGACACGCACATCGTCGCCCTCGGCGGGGACGGCCGCCTTCGCCACGCCGTCCACCGGCTCGACGGCAGCTGGAGCGCCTTCAGCGACGTCGACCGGGCCGCCGGGGTCCTCACCGGAGTCACCCAGATCGCCGTCGCCGCCGTCGGCGACGACCTCCAGGTCGTCGTCCTGGCCGGGGGGCTCCTCCACCAGAGCCTGTACCACACCTCCGGGGGCGGGTGGTGGGAGGGATTCTCCCCGGTGTTCCCCTCCACCGGCGTCCTCGGCAACGTCACCGCTGTCGCTGTGGCCGTCGCCGGGACCACCACCCACGTCGCCGTCAGTGCCGGCGGCCAGGTCCACACCACCAGCCTCGACCAGAACGGGGTCTGGGGGAGGTGGAGTTCCGTCGAGGGCCAGACGGGCTCCGCCGGCCCGGTCACCGCCCTCGCCCTGGCAGCACAGAACGACGGTATGAACCTCCTCGTCGTCACCGACACCGGCGCCCAGTTCCATACCATCCGTTCCACCAACGGCACCTGGCAGCCGTTCCGGATCCTGGACGGCGGGTTCGGCCAGGCCCGCGCCAGGTCGATCAGTGCCGGCACCGTCCAGGGGAAGGCCTACGCAGCCATCACCACCACCGACAACCGCGTCCTGCTCACGAGCCGCTACGCCGGCTCCACCTGGTCGGTGTCCGCCGAGCCCGTGAACCTGACCGGCCTTCCCGGCGACCACACAGGCACGGCCGTCGCCGGCGGCCTGTAGCACCTCCGCCGGCCCGGCCCGCACCGCACCACCGGGATCCGCACCACCGGGATCTGCACGACAGCGATCCGCACCACCGCGATCCGCACGACAGCGATCCGCACCACCGCGATCACGCACCAACCCCTGTCCGCACCCGCGCCCACCGTCACCGGCCCGCCGGTGGCGGTGCGGCGGCACTCCGGTGCCCGAGCACAGAACAGGACGGCGACGTTCGATGAGGGTGTCATCGATTCCCCGGGTTCGACCGGCGCGCACAGCCGCCGGGCTCGTCATCGGCGGGCTGCTCGCCGGGCTGCTCACCGTCCCGGCGACGGCGGCCGACACCACGCCCGCGACCGGGCCGGACCCGGACCGGGTGCGGACCGTCGCCGCGCGGCTGTCCGGCGGGCCGGCCGTACGGCAGGCGGCGGAGAGCGCGCTGACCGGTTCCGCCGACGATCTCAGGAGGTTCCTGGCCACCGGTCAGGCCGGCGCGGCCGAGCAGGACCTGCGGGCGGGGATCGAGGAGCTGGTGGCGGCGTCGGGCCCCGGTGTCCGCGAAGCCGGGACGACCGCGTTGGACGGCCCGGCGAGCGCGCTGCAGAGCTTCCTCGCCACCGGCGTCCAGAAGGCCTTCGACGACGACCAGCGGATCGAACTGTCGCGGATCATGGCCGACGGCGGGCCGGCTGTCCGGGAGGCCGCGGGCAGGGCGCTCGACGGCACGACGGACGACGTCAACGCCTTCTTGTCCGAGGGACAGTTCAAGGCGCAGGACGACGACGACCGCATCCGTCTCTCGCAGCTGATGGCCACCGGCGGCCCCGAGGTGCGCAGGGCCGCGGGCGCCGCGCTCGACGGAGGGACGGAGGACGTCCGGCAGTTCCTCCAGTACGGCTACCAGACGGCCGCCGCCCACGACCAGGAGACCCTGACGGTCGCCCAGCTCGCCGACCTCACCAGGAACGCCTCCACCCAGGCGGGACGGCAGGCCCGGACCGCCAGGGACGCCGCAGGACGCGCCCTCGACGCCACCGCCCTCGCCAAGGCCGCCGCCGAACGGGCCGCGGCCGAGACCAAACAGGCGCAAGGGCAGGCCGGAGCCGCCTCCAACGCGGCCGGACGCGCCGCCGATGCCGCCGGTCGGGCCGCGAACGCCGCCCAGATCGCGTCCTCCGCCGCGAAGGCCGCCAATGAGGCGGCCCGCCAGGCCGCGAGCGCCGCGGCCGCCGCCGCCTCGGCCGCGACGAAGGCCGGCGACGCCGCCTCCCGCGCCCTGGCCGCTGCCGCCGCTGCCGCCGGTGACGCGGGCAAGGCCGACCTCGCCCGCGCCGCCGCCGTCACCGCCCGCGAGGCCGCCGTCAACGCCCGCACCGCCGCCGAGGCGAGCCAGTGGGCCGGCCTCGCCGCGTCCCAGGCCGGAGCCGCCGCCCGGTCCGCCGATTCGGCCGGCGCCAACGCTGTCCTCGCCGCCTCGGCGGCCGCCGAGGCGGCGGACTACTCGGGGGTGGCGGACACCGCGGTCTACCGGGCTCGACAAGCCGCCGCCCGGGCGAAGAGCGCCGCTGCCGAGGCCAAGCGCGCCGCCGCCGCCACCGTCAGGATCGCCGGGGAGGCAGCCTCGGCCGCCGCCGAGGCGCAGCGCGCCGCCAACGCCGCCGCCGCGCACGCCGAAGCGGCGGCAGCGGCGGCAGGGGAGGCGGCGGCGCATGCCGGCGACGCGTCCAGGTGGGCGACCACCGCCCAGACCGCCGCCACGGCGGCGGGGGCAACCGCGGACTCCGCGGCGAACTCCGCCGCGCAGGCCCACAAGGTCGCCGACATCGCCCGTGCCGTCGACCAGGAGCGTCTGGACGCCCAGCAGGCCACCGAGACGGCCGCCGCCGAGGAAGCCGGCCGCGCGGCCGACCTCAGGGCCAGGACGGCGGCGTGGGAGGCGGGCAGGGCCACCCGGCTCGCCGCCGACACCGAACAGCTCGTCAAGGACGCGACCGCCCCGGGCGTCGACCCCGAGGTCGCCGTGCTCAAGGGTCGCCAGGCCGCCATTCGGCTCCTCGACGCGGGCGGCCCGTGGACCAAGGCCGCCGCCCGGACCGCTCTGGAGGGAGACGACGCCGCCGTCCGCGTCTTCCTCGGCACCGCTCTGACGCTCGCCCGCGAGCGTGACGACCGCACCAGCGTGATGGCCATCGCCCGGAGCCCGGGCAAGCTGGAGAAGCGCCTCGCGGCGGAGGCCGCCTCCGTCGGCACCGTGGAGGACGTACGGACGTTCCTCGCCACCGGCCAGTACCCCGGCAAGGACGACGACGACCGGGTGCTGGTGTCGCAGATCATGGCGGCGGGCGGGCCCGGCGTGAAGGACGCTGCCGGGAAGGCCTTGGACGGCACCATCGCCGATGTCCGGGCGTTCCTGGAGGCCGGTCAGTACCGGGCGCGGGAGGACGACAACCGCGTCCAGGTCACCCAGGCCCTGACCACCGGCGGGCCCGAGGTGAGGGCGGCCGCCCAGGCCGTGCTGTCCGGCCCGGCCGACCGGCTGGAACCGTTCCTGCAGAGCGGCTGGTCCCGGGCGCAGGAACGCGACGCGACGACCGCCGCGCACGTGGCGACCGTCCAGTCGTACCTCGCCACCATCGACGGCCAGGCCGCCGTCGCCCGCCGGTACGCGCTGGAGGCCAACCAGTCCTACGCCACCGCCCGCGGCGCGGCCGCCGAGGCGGCGAACTACGCGGCCCAGGCCCGCACCAGCGCCGCCCAGGCCACCGACTGGGCCGCGAAGGCCGCCCAGGCCGCCCGGCAGGCCCAGGCCTCCGCCGCCCAGGCCGCCGCCTCCGCCCAGCAGGCGCGGACCTCCGCGGCCTCCGCCACCGAGGCCGCCGGCCGCGCCGGCGCCTCCGTCGCCGTAGCCACCGACTACGCCTCCCAGGCCCACCAGTACGCGGCGGACGCCAAGACCGCCGCCGACCAGGCGCACGCCTCGGCCGTCGCCGCGCAGAAGAGCTCGGAGGAGGCGCAGAAGGCGGCCGACGACGCCAAGATCGCCTTCTGGAAGAAGCAGGAGGAGGAGGACGTCGCGGCCCAGGTACCCGCCGAGACCTCGGGTGTCGAGGGCGGCGACGACGGTACCGGTTCCGATCCCACCGGCCGGACGTACTACGTCGAACGAGTGCCCCGGGACGACCTGAGGCCGAGCAATGTCAAGCAGGACATGTCCAAGTGCATCACCGACGACCCGGCCACGACGTACGGCGCGATCAAGTCCCTCTTCGGCAGCAACCACACCTGGTACGAGAACGCCGCCGGGAAGACGGTCTGCAAGGTCAAGGTCACCGCCAGGGTCTCCGGTACGGTCGACTACCTCCTGCGCACCTGCCCCGAATCCGGCCTCACCATCGAGGCCTGCAAGGGCCGGTACCAGACGTGGGACACCATGCTCCTCGGCACCGAGCAGCTGAACGGCGTCCCGTACGAGACCAAGGTCGAGATGACCTACCAGGACTACAAGCAGAACTACGACCCGCAGGTACTCGCAGGTCGGCTCCTCTGGCACATGCTCACCGGCGACTTCGTCAAGTGCTTCAACAACCCGGGCCTCAACAAGGCCTGCGGTCTGGCCGTGGCGACGATCCTGCCCATCGGCACCCTGACCAAGGCCGCCAAGGGCGTCGTCTCCTACCGGTTCGCCATCATCTCGGGCATCGGTGTCGACGAGGCCAGGCTCGCCCTCCAGACGACCCTCAACGGATACAGCCAGGCCCTCGTCGACGGCCTCAATGCGCTGGCCGACAAGGTTGCCGTTTTCCGCCTCACCCTCGTGAGCGGCGTCGGCACCGAGGAAGCGCTGTTCGCCATCCGCGCCAACGCCACCATTGACCGCACCCTGATGCGGCAACTGGAGATCGAGGCCCAGGTCTCGGCGGACGTCCGGACCATGTGCAACACCAACAGCTTCCCCGCCGGCACCTCCGTGGTCATGGCCGACGGCAGCAGCCGTCCGATCGAGAGCCTCAAGGTCGGCGACCGGATACTGAGCACCGACCCCACCACCGGCATCACCGGTCCCCAGACCGTCACGGACACCCTCGACCACGACACCGACCGCCTGATCGACCTGGACGTCGAACAGGTCGGACGGGTCACCAGCACGGCCGGACACCTCCTCTACGTCGACAACACCGGCTGGCGTGAGGTCTCCACCCTTCGCATCGGCGACATCCTCATCGGCCAGGACGGCGCCCGGCACCCGGTCACCGGCCTCGACGACCGTCCCGCGATCGCGCCCGAGAAGGTCTACGACCTCACCGTCGACGGCCCGCACACCTTCTACGTCCAGGGGCGGCAGGACAACGGCTCCGAGATCCTCGCCCACAACTGCTACGACCTCCTCAAGGACGAGCTCACCCTCGCGGACGCCCATACCATCAGTGACCACGTCGCCTTCGGAGTCCCGGGCCCGAACGGCCCGCTGGGCATCACCGTCGCCGACGCGAGACTCAAGGCGATCGCCGACGGCAGCAACGGCGTCTTCACCGACCTGGCCACCGCCGAGGCCGCGTTGCGGAAGGCCGTCCAGCAGAACAGCGGGTGGTTGGCGACATTCCGCAGCTCGGGGCGCGCCAAGGGCAAGTTCAAGACCACACTCAAGGACCTCACGGTGAACGGACAGAACGTCACCTCGCTCGGCACGATCTACGTCAGCCAGGCCGATCGGTCGGTGAAGGAGATCACGGCCGGTACCAGGGTCGAGGTACGCATGGTGTCCGACCCGAACCACCCCGGCGGCAGGAACTGGTTCGTCTCATCGATCTTCCCCATTCTGGACAAACCATAAAAAGTCGCCACCGTGACCTGGAATTCGGGCTCCCCCACCTGGCCGGTTCGTTCCACCGGTACTGGCGCGAGGAGGTGGGAACCGATGTCGACGTCCTGACGGCGTACGCTGACAACGTGCCGACCCGTGCGCGGCAGTGGGAAAGGCTGCTCCGCCGGCAGGATCGGTGGACCCTCGCCGCCGCCGTCGGCGCTCCGGCCCAGTGCGGCCTGGCCGGATGGCCAGACTCAGTGCCGCCACTGTCGTCGTCGACCGTGTGTCCCGCCCTCAGCCGGGATCCTTGGTCAGGGCGCGTGTCATCGCCTCGCCGAGCTCTCGGGTGAGAGGACCTTCGCACGGGATGCCTAGGGCCGAGGCCAGGTCCTTGCCGTACAGATCGGTGAGCGCTTCGGTGAGGTCCGCGAAGGACGCGGCGGCGGCGCGGACCCGGGTGGCTGCGGTCGCGGCGGTGAGCAGGCCGACGACGGCGGCGGGCCACCACAGGGCACCGAGCAGGAGGTAGGCGGCGGACCAGGCTTCCAGTCGGGCGGCCGACATCAACGAGCTTCGGGCCGACGTGAGTTCGGCTCGGGCACCGTCGGACGCGAGGAGCCAGAGGTGAGGCCAGGCAGCCGCAAGGTCGAGTTGGTAGGCGCGCCGGACGCGGTGTTCGGGAGCGGTGATGCGGTCACCCGTCCAGAACGGCTGATGGGGCAGGACAAGGGAGATGCGCTCGCGGGCCGCGTAGCGGAGCTCGGCTTCCTCGGTGAGGCGGCCGGCGTCGTCGGCCTCCGCGATCGTGGCCCGCCCGGCGGCCACCAAGGCGGTGCGGTAGGCGCTGTCTGCAGCCAGCCAGCGGCGACGGCGGCGGGCCGTCAGACGGCGGGTTACGAGGTTGTGTGAGCCCGCGACCCAGACGGTTTCGATCCACGTGCCTACGGCTTGAACAAAGGCTCCGATGGCGGCGGCACCGGCCAGGACGGCGACGGCGGAGACCGCGATGGCCCCCGGGCTGTGAGTGCCGGGGTCGACCGCAAGGGCGTCGAGCCGGGCGCGCAGGCGACCGATGTCGTGCCAGTGCTGGTGGCCGAGTGTGAGGGCCGCGGTGAGTGCCGTCAGGTAGATCAGACCGGGGATCGCCAGGAGCGAGATCCAGCGCTCGGCGAGTCGATCCCCGATGGTGCTGAGGAAGGCGGTCATGGTCGCAACGTGATCTTGCGCAGCGGCTGATCGAAGACGAGACAGTGCGGCCGGTCCTGGCGTTCCCGGTTGCTCGGCCGCGCGTAGTCGGAGGTCGGCGCCTCGACCCGGGCGCACCGGCCGAGCGGGCAGGCGAGCACATGAAGGGCCGAGTGCCCGCGGCCGGCACCCGGAAGCTGCTGGTAGGAGCCGGGTGCGGTGCGGTAGGAGCCGAGCCCGGCGCTGTGACCGGTGGCCAGGAGGAGTTCCTCCACCTCGTCGAAGAAGTCCTCCAGCTCCCCGGGCGGCCGACCGCTGCGCACCTCGGCGAGCACGTGTTCCACCAGTCGGCGCAGGCGCGCGTCTGGAGTCGGTCCGGGTGGAGCAGCCATCATCCTGCGGCAGAGCTCACCCAGTCGTTCGTGACCGGGCGTGGGTTCCGTCACGTCGTCCACCTCCACGCGGATCAGAATAACGGCCAAGCCGTGCAGGCCTGTTGGATATGGTGAACAATCACCGAGGGACGCGGGAGCCAGCCATGTCGCACGGGGACGGAGTCACACCGTCGGACCGGACGGTGATGGCCTTCGTACTGATGGAGTGGTCCCGACTCACGGGCGACCGGAGCGATCTGGACCGGGCGATCGAGGGCTACCGGACGGAGCTACGGGAGGCGTCGGGCAAACGGAAGGCCCAGCTCGCGGGTGCGAATCTTCGGGCGTGCCTGTGGACCAGATGGTTGTCCTTCGGCGACGACCGCGACCGGGACGAATTGATCATCTTGTGTACCGAGGCGCGGCCCGGTGCGGAAGCGGAGCAGGACGCGATCTTCCTCGGGGTCGCGTTGAGCGACCGTTTCGACGGCGGGCGTCGACGCGAGGACCTTGATGGTGCGATCAGGGCTTTGCGGCGGGCGCTGGAGGTCCCTCTGAAGCGGAGCCGGAACCGGGCGTTTGCGCTGATGATGCTCAGCACGGCGTTCCGTCAACGGTACGAGGAGGGAGGGGACGCGCACGACCTGGCGGAGGCGGTGCACGCGGGGCGCGGATCGCTGAGCCATGCGGGGCCCGGTGATCCGGTACGACCACGGGCGATGGCCGAACTCGCTCTCGCCTGCGAGTGTTCCTTCCAATCGACGGGCGACCTCGATCCGCTGAACGAGGCGCTCGTGCTGTTGCGCGCGGCGGTGGCGGACTGCCCGCCCGGCGCGCGCCACCGTGCGGCCGTCCTGAACCACCTCGGGCGGGTACTGATCACGTGGAGCGGTGCCGCACCCGGAGAGTCGGATTTCGAAGAACTGCTCCGGGTCACCAGGACCGCGTTGGCGGAGGCCTCGGAGCGGGTGGACCATCCGGCTCGGCTGAGGGCGCTGGCCCGGCTGGGCGTGGCGCTGCGCCTGGCCGAAGAACACGGTGGCGGCACGGAGATGCTGCGGGAGGCCGCGGGTCTGTTACGCGAGGCCGCCCGGCACACCCGGCCGTCCAGCCCGGTCCGGGTGGACAGGCTGAACAGTCTGGGCAATGTCCTGCACCGGCTGGGTCAGCGGGCCGGCAACGTGGGGCTGTTGGACGAGGCCGTCGAGGTGCTGCGGGAGGCGGTAGCCGGCTGTCTGCCCGAGCGGCCCTGGTGCATCTCGAACCTGGCGCTCGCGCTGCGCGAGCGCTATCACCAGACCGGTGACCTCGCCTCGCTGCGCGAAGCCGCCGAGCTGGCTCGGAGATCGGTCGGACT
The DNA here is from genome assembly GCF_043080305.1 of Kitasatospora sp. NPDC015120. Taxonomy (NCBI): domain Bacteria; kingdom Bacillati; phylum Actinomycetota; class Actinomycetes; order Kitasatosporales; family Streptomycetaceae; genus Kitasatospora; species Kitasatospora sp. NPDC015120. The sequence goes on from NZ_JBIBVJ010000007.1 coordinate 92,749, forward strand.
CTTCGAGACCGCGGGGGAGTCCACCCCCCATCTGGACAGCCTGGGAGTGATCCTCCAGACGTGGTACGACCGCACCGGAGAGGAATGGGCGGCGACCGAGGCTGTCAGGGTCGCCAGACTGGTGCTGACCCGAACCCCGGAGTCCAGCCCGGGCTGGAGCGAGAGGATGAACCATCTCGCCAACGCCCTGGGCAGTCGTCGCGAGGACCCCGCTGGCCAGGCCGACCTCGACGAGGCGATCCGGTTGCTGACCCGGGCCGTCGACGCCTTGCCGTACGGCGATCCGGGACTTCCCCGGGTGCTGCACAATCTCAGCACGATGCTGGAGGCCAAGGCGCAGGCCACCGAGGATCTGGCCTTGCTGGAGCAGGCGGTCACCACGGCCGGCCGGGCGGTCTGGGCGCCCTCCGAGGGGGAGGCGGCGGACGCGGAACACCTGTGGACCTACGCGCGAATTCTGAGGAGCCTGTACGGCGTCACCGGTGACCCGGGCGTGCTGCGGGCGGCCGGGGACGCCTACCGACAGGTCGCGGAGACAGAGGCCGTCCCGGCCGTCCGGCGGATCCGGGCGGCCCGCCACTGGGGCGCGGCCGCCGCGGACGGACGGCGCTGGGCGGAGGCGACGCGGGCGTACCGGCTTGCGGTGGACCTGCTCCCGTTCGGCATCACCCAGCGGTCGGGGCGCGGTGACCGGGAACACGGCCTCGCCCAGGTTCAGGGGCTGGCCGCCGACGCCGCGGCGTGCGCCGTCAACGCGGGCGACCCGGCGCTCGCCGTTCTGCTGCTTGAGCAGGGTCGGGGCGTACTGCTCTGGCAGGCGATCGCACCGCGCGGGGAGTGGCAGCGACTACTCGCCATGCATCCGGAACTGGCCGAGCGCTTCCTCCGGCTGCGGGACGAGGTCGAGGCACTCGACGTAGAGGAGCGGACACCCTCGACCGACTACCGGCATCGGCTGGCGGTCGAGTGGGAACGGCTCGTCACGCAGATCCGGGCGTTGCCCGGCTTTGCCGACTTCCTGGCAGCGCCGGCCCTCTCCAGCCTGCTGGCGTGTGCCGATCGGGGACCGGTGGTGCTCGCGTACTGCAGTCCGTACCGCAGCGACGCGTTGGTGCTGCGACCGGAGGGTGTGCTGGTGGTGCCGCTGCCGGAGGCCGGTCCTGCGGAGGTGGAACGTCAGGTGGCGCGGCTGGACAGCGCCCTCGCGGCGGCCACCGATCCGACCGGGGAACAGCACGCACAGCAGGCCGTCCGGGCCGTGCTGGCGTGGGCGTGGGACCACGTTGCCGAGCCGGTCCTCGCCCGGCTCGGGCTGCTGGACGAGCCGCCGGGGGATGACTGGCCCCGGATGTGGTGGTCCCCGGGCGGCGCGCTCGCCGCGCTGCCGCTGCACGCGGCCGGCCACCATGACGGACGCCGCGCCGTCGTCGACCGGGTGATCTCTTCCTACTCGCCGACTGTTCGGGCGCTGGCCTACGCCCGGGCAAGGGCGGCTGATCCGTCGCCGCCGGGCCGCCTGCTGGCGGTGACGCAGCCCGACACCGCCGGAGCCCGCCCGCTGCACGGTGCCCGGCGGGAGGCGGCCAAGCTCGCGAAGCTCCTGCCGTTCGACCTGATCACCGGCGCGGACGCGACGACGCCCCGGATCCTGCAGGAGCTTCCCCAGTACTCCTACGTTCACTTCGCCTGCCACGGAGTGAGTGATCCGGACGATCCGTCGCACGCCCAACTCTTGGTCCACGACCACCAGCGGCAGCCGCTGACGGTCCACCGGGTCTCCCGACTGGACCTGCCCAAGGCACGTCTCGCGGTGCTGTCGGCCTGTGTGACCGCAAGGGGTACCGAACGCCTGGCGGACGAATTCGTGCACATCACCTCGGCGTTCCAGGTGGCCGGCTATCCGCACGTTGTCGGAACGCTCTGGCAGGTGCACGACGCGGTGGCGGTGAGGGTGACCGCCAGCCTCTATCGCTTCCTGCGCAGCGGACGGCCGCCGGAGCTGCCGGGCCTCGATGCGGAACGAAGCGCCGCCGCTCTGCACCACGCCGTCCGTGAGTGCCGCGATGCCTTCCGCGACGTGCCCAGCCTGTGGGCGGCCTATGTGCACTCCGGAGCCTGACGAGAAGTCCGTTTCTGACGGGAGAGGGGAACCGACCCGATATGGCTCGATGGTGGCAGCGCCATTCGAAGACTTCCGACGACCAGGCCGAGCCCGTTCCCGAGCCGGAACACGAAGCCGAAGCCGAGGGTGAGCTTCCGCCGGCAGGCGAATGGATCCTCACAAGGATCGGACCGGACGGAGCGGAGGAGGAGATATCCCGGATTCCCATTTCTCCCGCCGGCTACTACGGGCTGAGTGCCTACGCCGCCCGGACGCAACTGGGGCCCGATCACCCGGAGACGCAGGCGGCGCTTCGTGAGTACGCCGTGGTGCTCGGCCACATGAAGGGACGCCGGGAGGAGGCCCGCGAGCGCTTGATGGACCTCGTGCGAGAGCAAACGCGGATGCTGGGATTCGAGCACGCGGAGACCCTGGCGACTGCGGCCGCCCTGGCCGAGCTGATCCGGGAGTTGGGGGAGCTGGGGACGGCGGAGGAGGTGTGGAGGAGCGTCTGGACCAGCCGGGCCTCGCTCCTCGGCCGTGATCATCCGGACACGCTCGACAGCGCGGCCCACCTGGCCGACGTTCTGGAAGATCTGCATCGCGTGCCGGAAGCCGTCGCATTGCGCAGGGACGTGCTCGAACGGCGTAGGCGCGGCCTCGGGCCGGACCATCCCGACACCCTGGAAGACGCGAACGAGTACACGGCATCGCTAACGATGGCGGGCCGGTGGGCAGAGGCCGAGAGAGAGCTGCGTGATCTGATCGATCGTCTCGAACGGCAGGTCGAGGGCGACCACGACGCGCTTCTCACCGCGCGTGCAAATCTCGGCGCGGTCCTGTGCCGGCTCGGCCGCCTCGACGAGTCGGAGCGAGTGCTGAGCGCGGTTCTGGCCTCGTACGAGAGCACCGGCGGGCGGGGCGATGGCGAAACGCTCTCCATTCGCCACAACCTTGCAGCCGTGCTCCACGCCAGGCGCCGGTACGAGGAAGCGGCCGTCGTGCTGCGTGAGGTGGAGGTCAGTACCGTCCGTCGGCACGGCGAAGGCCACCCGAGTACCCTCCAGGCCCGACACAACCTTGCCAACGTCCTGGTCGACGTAGGCAGTCGGCAGGAAGCAGCGGAGATCCTGAAGAGCTGCCTCTCCGGTTACCGGCGGATCCTCGGCCCGGACCACCCGCTCGTTCGCTCCATCACCGGGCAGCTCGACTGGCTGATTGACGAACTCGCCTGATGCAGTTCGTCGAAGAGGCACATCAAGGCTCGCGTCCTGCGGCGGCGGGGCCGGCCCGCACCGCCTACCTGCTGAAGCTCAACCCGGCCACCGCTCATCGCCTGCTGAACCGCTACCGCCTGGGCCGCCTCTCGCACCCGGACCGCGCCACGGGTCGCGCGATACGGCGCTACAGGCCATGCGCGCCAGGCTAGTTGGTCCACGCCGGCACAGAGAAGCCCGGCAACATCCCCGACGACGGCGGTCGCCAGTTCCACGCCGCCAGGCCGGCCGCAAAACCGCTCCCGCCCCTGCGCTACCGCGACGCCCCCGTCACTGACGTGCGCCTGTACCACCCCGTGTCGATCACCGTCTGCAGCTACAACGGCACCTAGGGGCGGGTGCCCGCGCCGGCGGAGGCGCGGACCGTGGTGACACCGACGGGACGCGAGACCGTGTGGCCGGGCGGCGTGCCGAGGTCGGCCCAGGTGAACTCCGTGCCCGTCCAGCACCGTCCGGCGGGCGGCCACCCGGCCACCGGCCTCGTAGGGGCTCGTGCCGAGGGCGAATCGGAGCGTGCCGGGTGCTCGGCGATCGGCCGAGGCTGCGCCCGGCCATCTCCTCCTTGGCCCGCTGCGCGTAGAACCCCTGAAGCCCCGCCGAGCCGGACGGCGGGGCTTCAGGGACCTGGCGCGATCAGTCGACGGCGGCCATCACGTGCTTGACCCGGGTGTAGGCGTCGAGCGCGTAGGTCGACAGGTCCTTGCCGTAGCCGGACTGCTTGAAGCCGCCGTGCGGCATCTCGGTGGCGTACACACTGTGGCAGTTGAGCCAGACGGTGCCCGCGTCGATGCGGGCGGCGAGGCGGGCGCCGGCCGCTCCGTTGCGGGTCCACACCGAGGCCGCCAGGCCGTAGGGGACGTCGTTGGCGAGCGCGACGGCGTGGTCCTCGTCGGTGAAGGGCTGGACGGTGAGGACCGGGCCGAACACCTCCTCCTGCACGATCGCGTCGTCCTGCCGCACGCCGGCGACCACCGTGGGCTGGAAGAAGAAGCCCGGCCCCTTCGCCGGGCCGCCGCCCGCGACGACCGTGGCGTGCTCGGGCAGTCCGGTCAGGTAGGCGTTCACGCGGTCGAGGTGGGCGCGGCTGTTGAGCGGGGGCACCTCGGCCTTGGCCGCCCGGTCGGCGAGCAGCAGGACCATCCGGTCGTACGCCTCCTCGGCGACCAGCACCCGGCAGGCGGCGGTGCAGTCCTGGCCCGCGTTGTAGAACGCGGCCTCGGCGATCCCGTCGGCGGCCCGCACCAGGTCGGCGTCGGCGAGCACCACGGCGGGCGCGTCACCGCCGAGCTCAAGGTGGAGCCGCTTGACGCCGGCGGAGGCGGTGACCTCCTGGCCGGCCCTGGTGCTGCCGGTGAGCGAGACCAGGGCGGGGACGGGGTGGGTGACCAGGGCCCGGCCGGTGTCGCGGTCGCCGCAGACCACGGTGACCACGCCCGGCGGCAGGACGTCCGCGCAGATCTCGCCGAGGATCCGGGCCGTCATCGGGGTGGTCTCGGCCGGCTTGAGGACGACGGTGTTGCCCGTCGCCAGCGCCGGGGCCAGCTTGTCGACCGCCGAGCCGAGCGGGTGGTTCCACGGCGCGATCAGCACGCAGACGCCCACCGGCTCGCGGAGCAGCGACGAGGTGTGGCCCTCGACGTACTCTCCCGCCACGGGCCCGTGGGCTCCGCGCGCGGCGCCGGCCATGAACCGGAAGGTGTCGATCGCGGTCGAGATCTCGTCCTCGAACACCTCGGTGAAGTCCTTGCCGGTGTTGCGGCACTCGGCCTCGGCGAGGTCGGTCGCCCGGGCGCCGATGGCGTCGGCGAGGGCGAGGAGGGCGTCCTGACGGCGGGCCGGGGTGAGGCGGCGCCAGCCGTCGAAGGCCTCGGCGGCGGTGCGCACGGCGGCGTCGACCTCCTCGGGGGTGGCGACGGGGACGCGGTCGTAGACCTCGCCGGTGCGCGGGTCGGTGATGTCGGTGAAGGTCCGGGTGGTGGCGGTGGGGGTCACAGCGTCTCCTGGAGGAAGGCGGCGATCCGCTCGCCGACGACGGTGGTGGGGAAGGCGGGGGTGGCGCGGGGGACGTCGGGGAAGATCGAGGCGTCCGCGAGGTACAGGCCGTCCAGGCCGTGCACCTTTCCGGTGTGGTCGACGACCGCGCCCGGGTCGCCGGCCGGGCCCATCCGGCAGCTGCCGGCGGGGTGCCAGTAGTGCTGGTGGTGGGACTTGATCCAGGCGGGCAGGTCGGCGTCGGCGTCGGGGGTGAGCAGCGGGGTGCCCAGGTAGTCGGAGAGGTCCAGCCGCTGGACCCACCGCACGCCGTGGGCGAGCGCCGCGACGTCGTCCGGGTGGCTCAGGTAGGCGTGGTCGACGGCGGCCAGCGCGTCCGGGTCGGCCGAACGCAGCCGCACGGTGCCCCGGGAGCGGGGGTTCAGCAGGCCCACCGGCAGGAAGACGCGCCAGCCGGTGGGCAGCGTGGCGTCGCGCTCCACCCACGGGTAGACGTGCAGGTCGTACGGGGCGTCGGCGCCGGCGTACGGCGAGCGGAGCTTGGCGATGGCCTGCTCGTCCGGCAGCATCCTGGTGCTGGCGAACTCGGTCAGGTCGGCGGTGAGCCGCTCGGAGGCGGCGAACTCCAGGTGGACGGACGGGTGGTCGTGCAGGTTCTCGCCGACCCCGGGCAGGTGGTGCTGGAGGGGCACGCCGGTCTCGGCGAGGTGCCCGGCGGGGCCGATCCCGGAGCGCAGCAGCACCTCGGGGCTGCCGTAGGCGCCGGCGCTCAGTACCACCAGACCGGCGCTGATCCGGTGCCGTGCGCCGTCCTCGGTGCGGACCTCCACGCCGACGGCCCGCCCGCCGTCGAGGATGACGCGGTCGGCCTTGACGCCGCCGACGACGGTCAGGTTGCCGTTGTCGCGGACCGGGTCCAGGTAGCCGAAGGCGGTGTTGAAGCGGACGCCGCCGGGGGTGATGTTCACCGGCGCGCAGCCGATGCCGATCCCCCCGTCGAGCCGGTCGAAGTCGTGGCGCACGGGGATGCCGAGGGCGGCGCCCGCGGTGATGAACGCGCGCTGGAAGGGCTGGATCTCGTCGTCGCGGTAGGTCCGGAAGCGCAGCGTCTTGGCCGCCCGGTCGAACAGCGGGGCGAGCGAGACGGAGTCCCACCCGGTCAGGCCGGCGGCCGCCCAGGCGTCGTAGTCACCCTCCCAACCAGCGCTCTGGGTGCAGCCGTTGTGGGTGGAGCAGCCGCCGATCACCCGGCAGCGGTCGAAGGTGAGGCCGGCGCCCCGGTAGCCCCAGTCGTGGGAGGTGGGAAGGGTGCTGGCGTCCAGCAGGTCGGCGGGCCAGCCGCCGAAGTCGGCACCGTAGTCGGGGCCCGCTTCCAGGACCAGGACCCGGTGGCGCTCGGCGAGGCGTCCGGCGACGACGCAGCCGGCCGTACCGCCGCCCAGGACGACGATCTCGGCGTGGTCCGGGAGCGCGGCGGGGCGGGCGGCCGTGGTCCGGGCGGGTTCAGGACGGGACATCTGCGGTGACTCCTCGGTCGGAGGGGGCGGGCACGGTGAGGGTGGGGGCCGGTAGTTCGCGGCGCCGGCGGGTGCCGAGCGCGTAGAAGGCGCAGCCGAGCAGGAGGATCAGGGCGACCGGGACGAGTTGGCTGGCCGTGTACGCGGCGCGGCGCCCCTCGAAGCCGGAGGGGAGGTAGTCGGCCGGGTCGCCCGCGGTCCCGAACCAGCCGACGCCCAGGCCCGGCCAGATCAGGGCGAGCACGGTGAAGGCCATGGTGCCGACGGTCAGCACGGTCGCCGTCCATGCGCCGAGGGCGCCGAACGGCACCCGGTAGGGCCGCTCGACGTGCGGGTACCGGCGGCGCAGGGCGATGAAGGAGGAGAAGGTGAGCAGGTAGGAGATGGCGGTGGCGGAGATCGCCAGACTGATCCCGGCGGTGAAGTACGCCTGGACGTCACCGGAGCTGAGGCTGAGCGCGAGGACCATCACCAGGGCGGCGACCAGGGTGGAGACCAGGTTGATCCGGGTCGGGGTGCCGTGCCGGTCGGTCACGCCCAGCCAGCGCGGTCCGGCGCCGTCGGCGCAGGCCACCGCCTGGGCCCGGCTGAGTCCCATCGCCCAAGCCGTCCCGCTGGTGAGCAGTCCGACGATCAGACCGGCCGCCGCGAGCTTGGCGAACAGCGCACCGGCTCCGGTCAGCACGACCGTGCCGTCCTCGGCGACGTGTCCGCCGTAGACGGTGAAGACGGCGCGGCAGGCGTCGATGAACCCGGTCAGCGAGCCGAGTTGGTCGCGCGGCAGGACCAGCAGGGTTCCGAGGATCGGGACGCCGTAGAGCACGGCGGAACCCACGCCCCCGCGCAGGAGCGCGGCGGGCACGTCCCGCTTGGGGTCGGCCATCCCGCCCGCGGCCGCGCTCGGGATCTCGAAGCCCATGTAGTTGAAGACGATGACCGGGGTGAGGGCGACGAGTCCGAGGTAGGTGGGGGCGTAGTCGCCGGCCGAGAGCGGCTGCAGGCCGTTGCGCACGGCGTAGACGACGAGGGAGACGACGAAGAGGCCGAGCAGGGCCACCCGGGCGAGGGCGCCGGCGATCGGGACCCAGCGGCCGACCGCCACCGGGGAGTGGACGGCGAGTCCGGCCGCTCCGATGAAGACGGCGCCGGCGAGGTACTTCCAGGCACCGGGCAGGGGGTGGAAGAAGGTCTCGAACGTCGTGATCGCCACGACGCACAGCGAACCGCCGAGCCAGATCGGGTTGTTGATCCAGTAGAAGACCTGGTTGATGCCGGCGGCGAAGCGGCCGAAGGCCAGTTTGGTCCAGACGTAGGGGCCGCCCTCGGCGGGGAAGGCGGAGCCGAGTTCGGCGATCATCAGGCCGTACGGCACGAAGAAGAGCAGGCCGAGCACGGCCATCCAGGTCAGGCCCTCGGGGCCGTTGGCGGCGACCGAGCCGAGCGTGTCGAGGCCCACGATCGCGCACAGCAGCATGGCCAGCACATCGAGGCGCCGCAACCCGCGAGGGGGCGCGGTGGAGTCGACCGATGTCATATCGGTTCCTTGAGGGTGGGGGTACCGGCGGGGGCGGGGCGCCGGCCGTGGCGGGGGAGCCCGGAGGGGCGTGGGACCGGCGGGGCCAGGACGGCGCCCGGAGCCGGTGTGCTCGCCATCATGGGCAGTGACGTTCATAATCGTCAATAGTTGATGAACACTTTGATCGCGCTAAGCTGTGCGCCATGACCTCGACCTTCGACCGCGGCCTGGATCTCCTCGACGCGGTGCTGGCCGCCGAGGTGGGCGCGACCGGCTACCCCGGCAATGCCCAGCTCGCCGAACGGCTCGGCCTCGACCAGGCGCAGATCTCCCGCATGCTCAAGGACCTGGCCGCGCTCGGCCTGGTCGAGCGGGAGGGGCAGGGGCGCGGCTGGCGCGTCGGCCCGGGCTACTTCGCGCTCGCCGCGTCCGCGGGCGACGCCGGACTCCTGGGGGCGGCACGCCCGCTGCTGCGCGCGCTGGTGTCCCGCTGGCACGAGCCGGCCTGGCTCTCGGTGCGTTCGGGCGCGGTGGCGCTCACCGTGGAGGCACAGCCCAGCCACTGGTCCTCCTCGGTGGCCGCGACGCCCGGCGCGGTGACCCCGGTCTGGTGCACCGGACCCGGGCGGGCGCTGCTGATCGACCACACCGAGCAGGAGCTCACCGCGTTGCTCGGCGCGATGGAGTTCGTCGGCGGCGGCCCGCTGGCCGTCCGCGACGTGCCGGCGCTCGCGGCCCGCAACGCGGCCGACCGGACCGCCGGAATCGTCGTCGCCGACCGGGAGTTCGAGCACGACGTGGTCGACTTCTCGGCCCCCGTCCGGGACGGCTCGGGCGCCGTCGTCGCGGCGCTCAGCATCGCCGTGCCCCGGTTCCGGCTGGCCGGGCGCTCGACGGAGATCGCGGAGTCGGTCCTGGGCGCCGCGCACGCCCTGGAGGTCAGGGCCTCCAGCCGAGCAGGGCGGACAGCCGCTCGGCCGACCCCCTGATGATCTCGCCGTGTGACGCGGCCAGCGGCGCGAGGCGTTCGGACGGGCCCTGGGTGTGCAGGGCGCAGACGATCTGACCGGAGAAGTCCTTCACCGGGGCGGCCACCGCGAACACCCCCGGCTGCGACTCGCCGTCCACGACCGCGTAGCCGCGCAGCCGGGCCGCGAGCAGCCGCGCCTCGAACTCGGCCACCCCGTCGGGGGTCTGCGGGCCGTGGGCGATGAACTCGGTGCCCGCGAACACCGTCTCCAGCTCCTCGCGGGTGCAGTCCCAGAGCAGCGCCTGGCCCGCGTCGTCGCAGTACAGCGGATACGAACGCCCCACCCAGGACAGCCCCGACGGGACGTCCTCCAGGATCGCCACCGCGCCGTCCCCGCGCACCTCGGCGAGGAAGGCGCTGACACCCGTCGCCTCCACCACCTCGCGCAGGATCCGCGGCCCCTCCACCATCAGCCGCGCCCGCGCCGCGAGCACCGCCCGGGTACGCAGCCGCCAGCCGAGCCCGTAGGCGCGGGTCCGGGCGTCGCGGTCGAGCAGGCCGGCCGCCTCCAGGCTGTGCAGGCTCCGGGCCACCTGCACCCGGTTGCGTCCGAGCCGCTCGGCCACCTCCGTCGAGGTCGCCCCCTGTTCCAGGGCGGCGACCTCCAGCAGCACGTCGAGCCCTCGGCTCAGGCTCTTCACGGTTCCAGCGCTCACCCCGCGAGCATAGTGGCCGCGGCGAGCGGGCCGGCCTGGCGGCGATGCCGCTGACCGCGAGTCCGGAGAGACGATGTCCCAGGTCCGGAAGCGGGCGGGGCGGCATCCGCCCTGGGGTCCTACCGCCATCCGATGCGGAGCGGTCGGGCGCAGTCGATCGCGGTGGCCGGTTGCACGGTGACGTGGCGACCCGGAGGTCGTGGAGGATGCAGCCGCCATGCCGTGGGACACGTTGGCCCGCGATGTTCCGGAGCTGGTCGCCGCCTACCCCGGCCGATGCACGGCGGAGAGCAGGCGGCGCGCGAAGCGTGAGGCAGCCGTTCAGCGCGTCGATGGCGGTCGTGCCGGGGGAGCGACACCGTTGTCGCGTTTCGGAGCGCGGGTTCGATCCGCCGGGACGCCGGAGACCGCCCCGGCGCGGTGAACCTTCAGCGGACGCCGTGCCAGAGCTTCCGCTCCGGCCCGTCCGCCGCCGTCGTGGTGCTCCACTCGGTGCCGATCCGCTGCACCACGGGTGCCTCGGGCGTGTAGCGCGGCCAGCCGGGGTCGCCGTCCCGGGCGAAGGCGACCCAGCTCGCGTGCATCCGCCCGGCGAGCTCGCGCACCGACTCGTCCTGCGAAGGGACTTCCAGTGCCCCGTAGTCCACGCGGTCGACGGTGTCGAACACGAAGGGGATTTCCAGGCCGTGGCAGGCGCCGAGCGTGCTGTCGTACGCGGGCGAGGACCAGGTGAACTCGTAGCGCCAGGTGCCGCCGGGGTGCGGGGCGTGGGCGTCGGCGAGGCGCACGGTGGGCACCGCGAACAGGTAGTCCGTGCCGATGGCGCTGAGGAGTTCGAGCGGGGTGCTGCCCCGGCCGGCGGCGCGGTAGGCGTCGATCAGGGCGGCCGGGTCGGGGTGCAGCGTGCCGGCCACGGCGTGCACCAGCGGTTCGGTCGGCTCCGGGGCCGGGAAGGCGATGAGCGGGAGGTTCATCTCGTCGCGGTTCGACCCGGCGAGCACGTCGACGCCGGCGGCGGCGCCGGCCCGGACCGCGTCGACGGGCTGTCCGGTGAGCAGGTCACCGTCGATCACCGGGCCCAGCCGGCTGATTCCCATCAGGGGGTCGCGCACGCCGTCCACGGTGAGGTCGATCGGGGGTGCGACGAACCCGCCCGCCACCTCGATGAGGGTCTCGTCGGGGATCGCACTGAAGGCCTCGACCGTCGCGGGCACCCCGAGCTTCTCGGCGAACACCGCGGTCACCCGCTCGGCCTGCGCGGGGGTCAGCGCGTGCGAGGCGCCGCCGCTCTGGCTGATGGCGCGGCGGAACAGGCCCGCCGGGGCGGCGGCGAGCAGCGCGCCCACGCTGAGCGCGCCGGCGGACTCCCCGAAGAGCGTGAGGTTGTCCGGGTCGCCGCCGAAGGCCGCGATGTGCTCGCGCACCCACTGGAGCGCGGCGATCTGGTCGAGCAGCCCGCGGTTGTCCGGAGCGCCCGGCAGCCGCAGGAAGCCGGGTATGCCGAGGCGGTAGTTGACCGTCACCAGCACCACGCCGTCCTGGGCGAAGCGGGTACCGCCGTAGCTGGCCTGCCGGCCGGAGCCGCCGACGAAGGCGCCGCCGTGGACGAACACCATCACCGGCAGGCCGCCGCCCGTGGCGTTCCCGGGGGTCCAGATGTTGAGGTTGAGGTAGTCCTCGCCGCGGTCCCAGCCGGAGCCGAGCAGCCCGCTCAGCTCGGGCATCCCGGGGATGTCGGCCGGGTTCAGCTGCGGCGCGGTCGGCCCGAAGGCGCGCGCGTCGAACTCGCCCTCCCAGTCCGCGGGCCGCGGCGCCGCGAAGCGGTCCGCGCCCTTGGGCGTCGCCGCGTACGGGATGCCCCGGAAGATCCGGACCCCTTCCGCCGCAGTACCCCTGACCGACCTCTGTCCGATGTGGACGACCGGTTCCATCGTCACGTCCCTTCCGGCTGATGCGCCGTTGCCTTGCCCGGATTGAGGATCCGCCGGGGACCCTGGGTGTCCTTGACCGCCCGGTCGAGGGCGGGCGTGGCGGGGCCGGCCCTGGTGGGGAAGCCGGCCCCGCCCACGGCTACGGCAGGACCTTGTCGATCTCCGGAGCGAGCAGCTGCGCGGCGCGTTCGGCGGTGATGATGTCGGCCGGGTCGGGCTGGGTGATGACGCGGGAGGCGGCGTCCTCGTAGACGTGCTCCCCGATCAGGCGGCCCCGCTCGTCGTAGGGCCAGACGAAGGCGAGGGTGCGGCGCAGCAGGTAGATCTCGCCGGGGTCCTCGCCGGCCCGCACGTTGCCGAAGGCGCTCTCGCCGAGCATGGGCGCCGGGACGAACGCGTTGAACACGACCTCGCCGGAGAAGCCGCGGTCGTTGACCGCGATGTCCTGGTCGGCCACCCACATGACCAGCGCGTTGGCCGCGACCAGCGACTCGTAGAACGCGGTCACCTCGGGCATCCCGTCGAGGACGATCGACTGACCGCCCTCGTGCAGGCGGTACTGGGGGTGCTCGACGGTCATGTCCGGCGCCAGCAGCTCCTGGTAGCGCCCGGACACCTCCAGCAGGCCGTGCAGGCGGTAGTTCTTCAGGATCGCGCGGTGACGCGGGTTCTCGATGCCTTCGAGCTGCTTCTCCAGCCCGGCGAACATCGTCACGAACTCCTGCTCATAGCGGCTCACCGTGGGCTCCTCTCATCGGTCCGTTCCGTGGTGTGGCCACTCTCACGCCTCCCGCCCGTGTGGTCCATGACACATTTCTCCAGGTGCGTTAGACAATTGGTTAACGCGCTTGTGGGTGGATCCCCGGGCGGGTTTCGAGGACGCTGGAGGACAGCGACATGGAATTCAGCCTGCATTTGGCGCGTCTGCTGGTCACGGTCGTCGACGAGGGACACTTCGGCCGGGCCGCGCAGCGCCTCTTCATCAGCACGCCGGCGCTCAGCCAGCAGATCCGCAAGCTCGAACGCGGGCTCGGGGTGGACCTGGTCGACCGCTCGGCGCATCCGGTGCGCGCGACGGCGGCCGGGGAGCGCTTCCTCGTCCACGCGCGGGCCTCGATCGCCGCCGCGGATCGGGCGATGTCCGCCGTGGAGGCCTACCGTCGCGAGTGCGCGGGCACCTTGCGGATCGGCTTCATCTCCGCCGCCACCGGCCCGCACTTCCGCCCGCTGCTTGACCGGCTGCGCCGGGGCGGCCCGGCGTCCTCGGTCCAGCTGGTCGAGCTCGCCTGGGCCGAGCAGGCCTCGGCGGTCCGCGACGGAAGGGTGGATGCCTCGTTCATGCGCCCGCCGGTCGCGGACGCCACCGGTCTGCGGTTCGACGTGCTGTTCCACGAGCCGCGCGTCGTCGCGCTGCCGGCGACGCACCGGTTGGCCGGCCGGGAGTCGGTCTCGCTCGGCGACCTGGACGACGAACCGCACGTCACCGACGACGAGGCCGATCCCGAGTGGGTGCGCTGGTGGGCCTGCGATCCGCGCCCCAGCGGGAGGCCGGTGTCCTACGGGCCCTCCGTGCGGACGATCACCGAGCTCCTGGAAGTGGTCGCCTCCGGGGAGGCCGTGGCGATCACGGGCGCTCTCGTGGCGGAGGTCCACCGCCGACCCGACGTGGTGTTCGTCCCCGTGGCCGACATCGAGCCGACCCCGCTCTCGCTGTGCACCAGGAGCGACGACCTGTCGTCCGCGGTGGCGGAGGTCCGGCGGGTCGCGCGGGAGTACGCGCGCGGGGTGGAACCGTGAGGCCGGCTGCCCGGGCCGCCCCACGAGGGCATGCCGACGGGGCGGGTGGTGCCGTGGACCGGCGCCGCCCGCCCCGCTCGCGGCTTGGTGGGGTGGTCAGGAGTCGAAGTCGATGACCACCTTGTCGGTCACCGGGACGCTCTGGCAGGTGAGGACGTAGCCGGCGTCCACCTCGGTGCGTTCGAGGGCGAAGTTGCGGCGCATCTCGACCTCGCCGTCCACGACGAGGGCGCGGCAGGTGCCGCAGACCCCGCCCTTGCAGGCGAACGGCAGGTCGGGGCGGACCTTCTGGGCGCCGTCCAGGACGGTGCGGCCGCGCGGCAGGTCGGCCTCCGTCTCCCGCCCGTCGAGGACCAGGGTGACCCGGCTGGTGGGGCCGTCCGGCACCTGGTCCTCGTGCCGCACGGGCGCGGGGGCGACGTCGTCGGCGTAGAACAGTTCCTGGTGGACCCGGTCCTCGCTGACGCCGAGCGAGGCCAGCAGCTCCCGCGCGTCCTCGACCATCCGGTGCGGCCCGCACAGCCACCAGTGGTCGGCGTCCTCGACGTCCACCAGCGCGTCGATCAGCGCCCGCAGCCGCTCGCCGTCCAGCCGCCCGGACAGCAGGGCGGCCTCGCGCGGTTCGCGCGACAGGACGTGCGCGAGCTGGAAGCGGTCGGGGTACTGGTCCTTGAGATCGGCGAGCTCGTCGCTGAACATCACCGTGTCGGTGCGGCGGTTGCCGTAGAACAGGGTGACCGTGGCGTCCGGGTCGGCCAGTACGGAGGCGGCGATCGACACCATGGGCGTGATGCCCGAGCCGGCCGCGACGAGGACGTGGTGGGCGGGCCGTGACAGGTCCGGGGTGAACGAGCCGGTGGGCACCATCACCTGCACCACGTCGCCGGGGCGGACCTCGTGCACCAGCCAGGAGGAGAACAGGCCGCCGGGGACCACCCGTACCCCGATCCTCGGGGCATCGCCGACCGGGGCGCAGATCGAGTAGGAGCGGCGTTCGTCGCGGCCCTCCACCTCCCGGCGCAGGGTCAGCGACTGCCCGGGGGCGAAGGCGAACTGCTCGGCCAGCTCCGGCGGCACCTCGAAGGTGACGGCCGCGGCGTCGTCGCACAGCGCCTCGACGCCGGCGACGCGCAGCGGGTGGAAGGCGGGCCTGGTGCGGCCCCGCCGGGGCGTCGCGATGTCGGCGATGGCCATCAGATCTCCTTCAGGTGCTCGAACGGTTCGAGGCAGCTACGGCAGCGCCGCAGGGCCTTGCACGAGGTGGCGGCGAAGCGGGCGGTCTCCTCGGTGTCCGGCGAGCCGCAGCGCGGGCACCGCACGGTGCTCCTGGTGGGGGACAGCTCAAGCAGCACGGGCCCGCCCGTGTGACGCGGCGCCGGCCCGGGCGGGGCGATGCCGTGCTCGGCGAGCTTGCGCCGGCCCTCGGCGGTGATCCAGTCGGTCGTCCACGGCGGGTCCAGCACGGTGCGGACCTCGACGTCAGGGAAGCCGGCCGCTCGCAGGCGCGCGGCCACGCCGGCCCGCATCTCCGCCATGGCCGGGCAGCCGGAGTAGGTCGGAGTGAGGCTCGCGATCACCGTGCCGTCCGCCCCGATCTCGACGTCGCGCAGGACGCCGAGATCGGCGAGGGTCAGCATCGGCAGCTCGGGATCGGGCACGTCCTCGGCGGCCTGCCTCGCGCGGGTGCGAGCCCGGGCGGGCTCCAGGTCGTACGGTGCGCTCACCACGACGCCCCCGGGTGGGCGCGGGCCACGCTCTGCAGCTCGTCCAGCAGCACTCCGAGCGCCTCGGTGTGACCGCCGTCCCGGCCCAGGGCCTCGGCCTCGCCGATCGGGGGCACCGTCAGACCGGCTGCGTCGACGACCTCGCGCAGCGTCGCCTCCACCTCCCGGCGCAGCTCCCCGGGGTCGACCCCGAAGCCGCCGGCCACCGCGCGGCGCTCCGTGGGGTGGGAGGCGAACAGCTCCCCGAGGTGGGGCCACACCTCGTCCAGGGCACGCTGCATCTTCTCCCGGGAGACGTCGGTGCCGTCGCCGAGGCGGACGACCCACCGCGCGGCGTACTGGCGGTGGTACGCCAGCTCCTTGACGCCCTTGGCCGCGACCGCCGCCAGCAGCGGGTCCACCGCACCGGTGAGCCTCTCGAACAGTGCGAGGCGCCAGGTGGCGAACGCCGTCAGCCGAGCCATCGAGAAAGCGAAGTCGCCGCCGGGCAGCTCTGCCAGCTGCACGCAGGAGAACTCGTGCGCCTCGCGCCAGTAGGCGAAGTCGTCCTCCGTCCGGCCCGTCCCGTCGGCCTGGCCCGCCCGGGTGTACAGCAGCCGGGCCTGGCCGAGCAGGTCCAGGCCGATGTTGGCCAGGGCCAGTTCTTCCTCCAGTTCCGGGGCCAGGGTGCACCACTGGGCCAGGCGCTGGGCGAGGACGAGCGCGTCGTCGCCCAGCGCCAGGCAGTACGCGGCGAGTTCGGCGCCGTCGACACCGGCCGGCAGCGTGGTGTCCACACCGTGCAGGGGATCCTCGAAGCCGGTGCCGAAGGCCCACTGCGCGTCGGAGGAGGACCCGTCGTCGAGGGTCGGGTACACGTGGTCGTCACTCATGAGGGTTCCTGTTCGGTGCGGTGCCTACGGGTGTCGCGGCTAGATGTGGGGGACGTCGTCCGGGATCTCGTAGAAGGTCGGGTGCCGGTAGACCTTGTCGCCGCTCGGGGCGAAGAACGGGTCCTTCTCACCGGGCGTGGACGCCTTGATCCCGTCGCTGCGCATCACCCAGATGCTCACGCCCTCGTTGCGCCGGGTGTAGAGGTCCCGAGCGTTGGTGAGGGCCATGTCCTCGTCGGCGGCGTGCAGCGAACCCACGTGCACGTGGTTCAGCCCGCGCTTGGCGCGCACGAACACCTCGAACAGGGGCCACGTGCTGCTCATGCCGCCCGTCCTTCCCCGGCCCGGCGGGCCTGCTTGGCGGCGTGCGCGACGGCCGCGTCGCGCACCCACGCACCGTTCTCGTGCGCCGTGCGGCGCCGGGCGACGCGCTCCGTGTTGCACGGTCCGTCGCCGCTGATCACCCGCTGGAGCTCGGCCCAGTCGGGCCGGCCGAAGTCGTGGTGGCCGCGCTCCTCGTTCCACCGCAGCTCGGGGTCGGGCAGGACGACACCGAGGTGCTCGGCCTGCGGGACCGTCATGTCGACGAAGCGCTGGCGCAGCTCGTCGTTGGAGTGCCGCTTGATCCGCCAGGCCATCGACCGGGCGGAGTTGGGCGAGTTGTCGTCCGGCGGGCCGAACATCATCAGGGACGGCCACCACCAGCGGTCGACGGCGTCCTGCACCATCGCCCGCTGGGCTTCGGTGCCGCGCATCAGCGTCATCAGCAGCTCGTAGGCCTGCCGCTGGTGGAAGGACTCCTCCTTGCACACCCGGACCATCGCCCGGGCGTAGGGGCCGTAGGAGCTGCGGCACAGCGGCACCTGGTTGCAGATCGCGGCGCCGTCGACGAACCAGCCGATCACGCCGACGTCGGCGAAGCTCAGCGCCGGGTAGTTGAAGATCGAGGAGTACTTCTGCCGCCCGGAGATGAGCCGTTCGGTGAGGTCGGCGCGGTCGGCGCCCAGCGTCTCGGCCGCCGAGTACAGGTACAGGCCGTGGCCGGCCTCGTCCTGCACCTTGGCGAACAGGATGGCCTTGCGGCGCAGCGAGGGCGCCCGGGTGATCCACTCGCCCTCGGGCTGCATGCCGATGATCTCGGAGTGGGCGTGCTGGGCGATCTGCCGGATCAGGGTCTTGCGGTAGCCCTCGGGCATCCAGTCCCGGGGCTCGATCCGCTGGTCCCGGTCGATGGTGTCGTCGAAGTGTTCCTGGAGCTGCGCCTCTTGGGGCGCGGTGTGCGTCGTCATGTGTACCAATGTCCCTACCGACCGTTCGTTCGGTTCTTGAGTGTCGTCTGTTCCGGCGCTGAGGACAAGGGGTGGAGGGGGCGGGATCAGCGGCCGAGGAAGACGGGCGGCAGGCGGTCGAGGAACGCCTTCACCGCCTGGCGGTGGTCCTGGGTGATGCCGAGCCGCTCCTGGGCGGCGGCCTCCAGGTCGAGGAGTGCGGCCGGTTCGGTGGTGCCGGCTTCCCGTAGCAGTGCCTTGACCTCGCGGTACGCGGCGGTCGGCCCCTCGGCCAGCCGCTCGGCGAGGGCCAGGCCCTCGGCCGCCGCCCGGCCGTCCTCCGTCACCCGGTGCACCAGGCCCCACCGGCGCACCGCGGCCAGCAGCGCGTGCCTCATGGCCAGGTCGAGCGCGTTGTGGGCGGAGGGGCGGCCCACTTCGATCACGGCGACGGATCCGCTGAGCCGGTAGCCGACCCCGTTCGGACACGCGGCCGCCGTGTCCTCGACTCCGGTGGCGGCGCTCATGACCACGTGTAGAACCCCTGACCGGTCTTGCGGCCGAGCTCGCCGCGGGCGACCTTGTCCCTCAGGAGCTGTGGCGGGGCGAACCGCTCGCCGAGCGTGGCGTGCAGGTGCTCGGCGATCGCGAGCCGCACGTCGAGGCCGACCAGGTCGGTCAGGCGCAGCGGTCCCATCGGATGCTTGTAGCCCAGGCTCATCGCGTCGTCGATCGCCTCGGGCGCCGCGACGCCCTCCTCGACCATGCGGATCGCCTCCAGGCCGAGGGCCAGGCCGAGCCGGCTGCTGGCGAAGCCGGGGGAGTCCTTGACGACGACGTCCTTCTTGCCGAGCGCCTTCGTCCAGCCCAGCGCCGCGTCCAGGGTCGC
The DNA here is from genome assembly GCF_043080305.1 of Kitasatospora sp. NPDC015120. NCBI lineage: Bacteria > Bacillati > Actinomycetota > Actinomycetes > Kitasatosporales > Streptomycetaceae > Kitasatospora > Kitasatospora sp. NPDC015120. Next base: position 111,319 of record NZ_JBIBVJ010000007.1, read on the forward strand.
ATCGGACGTCATGGGGGCGACGACGAGCTCCACCAGTTCGGAGGCGGGGACCGGGTTGAAGAAGTGCATGCCCAGGAACCGGCTCGGATCGGTGAGCGCGGCGCCGAGTTCGGTGACCGGCAGTGAGCTGGTGTTGGTGGCCAGCACCGTGCGCCCGCCGACGGCCCGTTCGGCGGCGGCCAGCACGCCCGCCTTCAGCGCGATGTCCTCGGGCACCGCCTCGACCACGAGGTCGGCGTCGGCGGGCAACGCGCCGACGGCGTCGGTGGTGGTGACCCGGGCGGCGGCCGTTTCGGCCGGCCCGTCGAGCAGCCCGCGCGCGGCGGCGCGCTCCAGGCCGGCGCGGATGCGGTCCAGGGCGGCGGCCGCGGCCCCGGGATCGCTCTCCACGACCACGACCGTCGAGCCGGCCGCGGCGAAGGACTGGGCGATCCCGGATCCCATCCGGCCGCCCCCGATCACACCGACGGTTCCCGGTGCACGGGTCATGAGCGGTCTCCCTTCCTCTTCTCCAGGAACCGCGTCATGCGGTCCCGCTTGTCCCTGCCCTCGAAGAGCACGGCCTGGGCGAGGTCGTCGGCCACCGGGTGGGCGCCGGGGGAGTCGACGACGAGTTTGGTCAGCCGCAGCGCGGTGGCCGAGGAACGGGCCATGCGGTCCAGCAGGGCGTGCGCCTCCTCCAGCAGTCTCTCCGCCGGGACGACGTCGATCACCAACCCGCAGGCCAGCGCGGCGGCGGCGTCGAGGTTCCGCCCGGCGAGCAGGACCTGCTTGGCGATCGACTCGCCGACCAGCTCGGGCAGCCGCCAGCACGCGCCGGCGGCGGCGAGGATGCCCAGGCCCGGTTCCGGGTGCCCGAAGACCGCCTGCGGGGCGGCGATGCGCAGGTCGCAGGCGTAGGCCAGCTCCGCGCCACCGCCCAGTGCCCAGCCGTCGACCGCAGCCACGGTGGGCATCGGCAGCCTGCGGACCCGCTCGAACAGCCTGCTGTTGATGCCCTGGAGAGCCTCGTCCCGGCCGCGCCGCAACAGTTCGGCGATGTCCGCGCCACCGGCGAACACGCCGCCGTGGCCGGTGAGCAGCAGCAGCCGGGGCTCGCGCTCCAGCAGGGCGCACACCTCGTGCAGCTCCTCGATCATGAGGCCGCTGATGGCGTTGCGGGCGTCGGGGCGGTGCAGCGTGACGACGACGCGGTCCGCGCGCTCCTCGACGACCAGCGTCCGGTACCCGCTCACACCCGCTCCACCAGCATGGCGACGCCCTGGCCGACGCCCACGCACAGCGTGGCCAGGCCGCGCTGGGCGTCCTCGCGCTCCAGCCGGCCGAGCAGGGTGAGCAGGATCCGGGCGCCGGACGCGCCGAGCGGGTGCCCGAGCGCGATGGCACCGCCGTCCGCGTTGACCCGCTCCTCGTCGAGCCCCAGGCGGCGGATCACCGCGAGCGCCTGCGCCGCGAACGCCTCGTTGAGCTCGACGGCTCCCAACTCGCCGGTCTTCCAGCCGGCTCGCGCCAGGGCCTTCTCGGTGGCCGGCACCGGGCCCAGGCCCATCAGGTTGGGCTGCACGCCCGCCGAGGCCGAGGTGACGATCCGGGCGCGCGGGGTGAGGCCGTAGCGCGTGACGGCGCTCTCGCTCGCCACCACCAGGGCGGCCGCGCCGTCGGAGAGCGGTGAGGAGGAACCGGCGGTGACGATGCCACCCTCGCGGAAGCTGGTGCGCAGGGTGCCGAGCTTCTCCAGCGTGGTGGACGGGCGGGGGCCCTCGTCCCGGGTGACCTCGCCGTCCTTCACCGGCACGGGGACGATCTCCCGGTCGAAGCGGCCGGCCAGCTGCGCCGCGACGGCCCGCCGGTGGCTGCGCAGGGCGAAGGCGTCCGATTCGCCGCGGGTGATGCCGTCGAGGGCGGCGACCTCCTCGGCGGTCTCGCCCATCGTCAGGGTGGTCTTCGCCACCTCGGGCCCGGCGCCCGGGGGGACGGCTCGGTCGGCCGCGGTGAAGCGGGGGTTGGTGAAGCGCCAGCCGATGGAGGTGTCGACGATCTCGCCGGGCCTGGCCCACGGCGTGCCGGGCTTCTCGATGACCCAGGGCGCGCGGGTCATCGACTCCACGCCGCCCGCGACCACGATCTCGGCCTCGCCGGCCCTGATCGCCTGGGCGGCGGAGGCGACGGCGGTCAGGCCGGAGGCGCACAGCCGGTTGACCGTGTAGCCGGGGACGGTGTCCGGGAGCCCGGCCAGCAGCACCGCCATCCGGGCGACATCGCGGTTGTCCTCGCCGGCCTGGTTGGCCGCGCCGAGGATCACCTCGTCCACCGCCTCCGGGGGTATGCCGGCGCGGCGGACCGCCTCGCCGACGACCAGGGCGGCCAGGTCGTCGGGGCGTACGTTGGCCAGGGCTCCGCCGTAGCGGCCCTGCGGGGTGCGGGCCCCGTCGACCAGGTAGATCTCAGACACGGGCGGTCTCCTCTGCGGGGGCGGGGCGACGGGACTGGAGGATCGCGAACCGGCCGCTGACGAAGGCGGGATCGGAGAGCGTGGCGCCGGCCGCGGGGTTGGCGGCGCTGCCGTGGAAGTCGCTGAAGGCGGCGGACTGGTTGACGAAGACGCCGCCGGTGAGGTTCTCCGACAGGTGCACCCCCGCCTGGAGGGCCGCGCGCTCCGCCTCGGCGAGGACGCCCTCGCTGGTGGAGTGCACGGCGGCGGTCAGCGCGCCGTGCCGGGTGACCGTGTCGCGGAGGATCCGCAGGCTCTGTTCGGTGGAGTCGGTGCCGATGACGAAGGACACCGGCCCGAACCACTCGCGGGTGTAGACCTCGGCGTCGGTACCGGCGTCGAGCAGGGCGACCAGCGGGGTGCGGACGTCCGCGCCGGGGTGGTCCGGATGGGTGACGGACGTGGACGGGCGGACGGTGCGGCCGACCCCGGCGGCCTCGGCGAGGCGGTCGCGCACGCCGTCGTTGACGATCGCGCCGAGGGTGCCGGCGGCCCGCTGCGGATCGGCGAGCAGCCGGTCGAGGGCGCGGCCGAGGTCGGCGGCGAACTTCTCGGCGGTCTTGACGCCGTCATCGGTGGCGAAGCCGTCGCGGGGCACCAGGAGGTTCTGCGGAGTGGTGCACATCTGCCCGCTGTAGAGCGCCAGCGAGAAGGCGAGGTTGCCGAGCAGCCCCCGGTAGTCGTCGGTGGAGTCGAGGACCACCGTGTTCAGGCCGGCCTTCTCGGTGTACACCTGGGCCTGGCGGGCGTTGGCCTCCAGCCAGTCGCCGAACGCGCTGGAGCCGGTGAAGTCGACGATCCGCACGTCCGGGTGGGTCGCGAGTTCGGCGGCGGTGCGCTCGCCCGGGCCCTCGGCGGCCAGGATCACCAGGTCGGGGGAGAAGCCCGCCTCCGCGAGGACCTCGCGGGCGATCCGCACGGTGATCGCGAGCGGCAGCACCGCGCCCTGGTGCGGCTTGACGACGACCGGATTGCCGGTGACCAGGCTGGCGAACAGGCCCGGGTAGCCGTTCCAGGTGGGGAAGGTGTTGCAGGCGATCAGCAGGGCCACGCCGCGTCCGACCGGGGTGAACTTCTTGTCGAGCGCCAGCGGTTCGCCCTTGCGCTGCGGCTTGGTCCAGCGGGCCGAGGCGGGGTGGTGCTTCTGTTCGGCCCACGCGTACGCGACGGCCTCCAGCCCCCGGTCCTGTGCGTGCGGCCCGCCGGCCTGGAACGCCATGACGAAGGCCTGGCCGGTGGTGTGCTGCACGGCGTGCGCGATCTCGAAGCTCGCCGCGTTCAGCCTGGCCAGGATCTCGGCCGCCACCCCGGCCCGGGCGTCGGGCCCGGCGGCGATCCAGGGGCCGGTGACCGACTTCGCCGTCGCCACCGCCTCGGCCGGCGCGACGCGGGGGTAGCCGATCCCCAGGGGGAAGCCGTACGGGGAGACCTCGGTGGCCGGGACCGTCCCGGTACCGGGGTGCCCGGGGAGTTCGAAGGGCCGGCCGAGGCGACGCTTGAAGGCGGCCTCCCCGTCGGCGGGTGCCTGCTCGCCGTACACCGAGGTGCTGGGGACCTCCGGGTAGGGGCTCCAGAAGCCGCGGTCCCGGGTGGCAGCGACCGACCGTTCCAGGAGTTCCTGGTGGCGGGTGAAGAAATCGGGTCGATCCTGGGCGTTTGGCGACATGCGCTCACCTCTTGACAGGCAGTGCCGATGCTGGATTACTAAGCCGGACCGAGACACTAACCGAATGTTCGGTCGGGCGACAAGAGTGGTGAAATGCACATGAATCGACCACCCGACGGTACGGTTGCGGCAGGGCCGGCCCAGGTGATGTTCGCGGCGGACACCGCGTCCCGGAGCCTGGGGATCCAGCTCCTGGCCGCCGCCGACGGAGCGGCCTCGGCGACCATGACGGTGACCCCGCAGATGGTCAACGGCCACGGCATCGCGCACGGCGGCTACCTGTTCCTGCTGGCCGACACCGCCTTCGCCTGCGCCTGCAACAGCCACGGTCCGGTCACTGTCGCGGCGGGCGGCGACATCACCTTCGTCGCCCCGGCCCGGGAGGGCGACGTGCTCGTGGCGACGGCGCAGGAGCGCACCAGATTCGGCCGCAGCGGCATCTACGACGTCACCGTCCGGCGCGGCGACGAGGTGATCGCCGAGTTCCGCGGCCGCAGCCGCAGCCTCAAGACGTGAAGGAGACACGATGAGCACGACCACCGGCACGACGCGTTCCGTCGACGGGCCCCGCCGACTGGGCGACGCGCTCCCGGCCGGCCTGCGGGACGAGGGCGAGCGCCTGGACCGCGAGGAACTGAAGGCCCTCCAACTCGCCCGGCTGCGGAGCACCCTGGAACACGCCTACCGGAACGTCGAGTTCTACCGCCGCAGGTTCGACGAGGCCGGCGTCCGGCCCGAGGACTGCCGCACACTCGCCGATCTGGCCCGCTTCCCGTTCACCACCAAGGCCGATCTGCGCGACACCTACCCCTTCGGCATGTTCGCCGTCCCGAGGGAGGAGGTCCGCCGGATCCACGCCTCCAGCGGCACCACCGGCCGCCCCACCGTGGTCGGCTACACCGAGAACGACCTGTCGATGTGGGCCGACATGGTGGCCCGCTGCATCCGCGGGGCGGGCGGGCGCCCCGGCGACATCCTGCACAACTCCTACGGCTACGGACTGTTCACCGGTGGCCTCGGCGCCCACTACGGAGCCGAACGCGCGGGCTGCACCGTCGTCCCGGCCTCCGGCGGCATGACCGCCCGCCAGGTCCAGATCATCCAGGACTTCAGGCCCAGGATCATCATGGTCACCCCGTCCTACATGCTCACGCTCCTCGACGAGTTCGAGCGCCAGGGCATCGACCCGCGCACCACCTCCCTGGAGATCGGCATCTTCGGCGCCGAGCCGTGGACCGAGGAGATGCGCCGCGAGATCGAGGAACGCCTGGACATCCACGCCGTCGACATCTACGGCCTCTCGGAGGTGATCGGCCCCGGGGTCGCCGGCGAATGCGTCGAGACCAAGGACGGCCTCCACATCTGGGAGGACCACTTCTACCCCGAGATCGTGGACCCCCTCTCCGACGAGGTCCAGCCCGACGGAGCGGACGGCGAGCTGGTCTTCACCTCCCTCACCAAGGAGGCCCTGCCGATCATCCGCTACCGCACCCGCGACCTCACCCGCCTGCTGCCGGGCACCGCCCGGCCCGCCTTCCGCCGCATGGAGAAGGTCACCGGCCGCTGCGACGACATGATCATCCTGCGCGGCGTCAACGTCTTCCCGACCCAGATCGAGGAGATCGTCCTGCGCACCCCCGCTCTCGCCCCGCACTTCCAGCTGGAACTGACGCGGCGCGGACGCATGGACCACATGACCGTGCGCGTCGAGGCGCGGGCGGACGCGACCGCCGCCGAGCGCGACGCCGCCGCCGCAGCCCTCGCCAAGGGCGTCAAGGACGGCGTCGGCATGACCGTCGATGTCGGCGTCGTCGACCCGGAGACCCTGGAACGCTCGCTCGGCAAGCTGCGCCGGGTCGTGGACTCCCGGGAGCCGTGATCACCGCGCCTGGGATCCTGATGGCATGACCCGACCCGGCGATCCGTCCGGTCTGCATCGCGGCGTCGAGAAGGTATGTGGGCCGGATGCGGCCCGAGGGCGCGTAGATCAGGTCGATGGTCAGCAGGGTCGCAGCAGCTCCCAGGCCCGCCCGGCGAGCCTGGACTGCTTGGCCGGCGCCGCTGCCGGTGCGCAGCAGTGTCCAGCCGGTGGTGGCCAGCAGTCCTCCGGAGGTGTACTGCAGCCACCGGTCGGATGTGGGGCCGAAGACCTGCTTGAAGCTGTGCAGGTGCAGGATCGGCCAGGCGCCGCCGGCGAGGTTGAACAGACCGTGCAGGCGGGCGACGGTCCGTGGGTTCATGTCGGTCCTCCTGGGGTTTCCACGGCTGATCAGGCGGTCGCCGACGAGGACCGCCCGCCTGGGGCCAGTGCGGAGGCCGGGCGGGAGAGACCCAGGTGCACCGGCTCGACTCCGTCCGAGAAGCGTACGAGCGGCTCATCGCGCGGCGCGGGTAGCCCGGCGGCGCCGGTGAGGGTCTCGTGGAGCGAATCGAGCGTGGCTTCGCGCAGTGGCCACGGTCGGTGTTCGACGGGCGTCTGCCAGAGCGCGCCGAGCCGGCGGGTGTAGGCCCGCCACCGCGACGTCAGCCAGATGTCCAGCGCGGTGGAGGTGATCCGGGCGCCGGGGCGAACGGCCAGCCGGTACGACACGCCCTCGCCGTTGCGGCGGCCGGTGTAGGCCAGCGCGCCGCCCTGTCGCGACAGGCCCAGCCGGCCCAGGTGGTAGGGGACGCCGACCGCACGTGCGGCCAGCATGGCGGCGCAGTCCACCTCCAGCGACAGGAACCACAGCCCGCAGGATCTGTCCGGGCGCCGGACGTAGGTGCGCAGGTTCGTCTCCAGGAACGTCCGCCCGTCACCGGGCACGCCCCAGGGCCGTACCCGGGCCATGACGAACGGCGTCAGACTCACCCACGCCGCCCTCTCGAAGACGTCCACCTCCAAGCCGTCCGGCAGCAGAGGCTGCACCTGCTCCGGCTCGTAGGCCCAGTGCACGAACGTCTGCGAAAGCCACCCGGACCGCAACGCGGCGAACACCACCCGCTGCTCCGGCTCGTACGAAACCACGTCCGCGCGGCTGCCCCTCGGCCGGGGAACGAAACGGGTCACCTCCGGGAATCATCGACATCGCTACTGCCTTCGGCAGCGGGTCGGCTGTTCGCGTCGTCGATGACCGCTGCCCGTGGATGGACACCTGCGCGGGCGCGCGAATGGCGGGCCGGCTCCCCGCAATCCGCCGTGTTCGGCGGTGGCCCGGGTGCCAGGAGGACGGCGAGGGTGGAGCGGAGCCCGGCGGCGCGGCGATGGACGAGAGGGAGCCGGTGGCAGAGGGCCCGGCCGTCCGCCACCGGTTTCCGCAGCAGGCCTCGCGGGCGGCGCGGTTCGCGTTCACAGGAAGGGCGACCGGCGGGACCGGTGGCCCCGGAGCAAGGAGTCGAAGGATGAAGGCAGCGCGGTTCTACGGCAAAGAAGACCTCCGGGTCGAGGAGGTGCCGGAGCCTTCTCCCGGCCCGGGGCAGGTGAAGCTGCGCAACGCCTTCGCCGGCATCTGCGGCTCGGACCTCCACTTCTTCTTCTACCCGGAGTCGTTGCCCTTCGCCTTGGACGAGCCGCATCCGCTGACCGGTGCCGCGCTGCCGCAGATCCTCGGCCACGAGTTCTCCGGCACCGTCGTGGAGGTCGGCGAGGGGGTGGGGGACGTGAAGGCCGGTGACCGGTGCGCGGTCTTCCCGCTGGCGGTGTCCTGCGGGACGTGCACCGCCTGCCGCCGGGGGCTGCCGTTCTCGTGCCGGCTGATGGCCTCACTCGGCTCGAACGCGCCCGGCGGTGGTCTGTCGGAGTTCACCGTGTGCGACGCCTCGCAGGTGCACGTCCTCCCCGACGGTGTGGACCTCCGGACGGGCGCGCTCGTCGAGCCCATGGCGGTGGGCTGGCACGCCGTCGAGCGCAGCGGAGTCCGGGCGGGCGGCAGCGCGCTGGTCGCGGGGGCCGGGCCGATCGGGATCGGTGCCTGGTTCGCGCTCAAGGCCCGAGGGGTGGAGAAGGTGCTGGTGTCGGAGCCGAGTGCGGACCGCCGGGCGGTCATGGCCGCGCTGGGCGCCCGGGTCGTCGACCCGGTGCACGAGGACCTGGCGGCCGCCGTCGCCTCGTTCACCGGCGGCGAGGGCGTGGACGTCGCGGTGGACGCGGCGGGTGCGGGTGCGGCGGTGACCGCCGCGCTGGCGGGCCTGGCGCCCGGTGGCCGGCTGGTGGTCGTCGCGCTGCACGAGCACGCGATGGACTTCCAGCCCACGCAGCTCATGATGGGCGAGACCGAGGTCGTGGGCGCGGTCGGCTACCGCCCCGCGGAGTTCGACGCGGTCATCGCGGCCATGGCCGACGGCGTCTACGACACCACCGGCTGGGTCCAGGAACTGCCGCTGGAGGACGTCGTCGGCGCCCTCCACGCACTGCGCGGCGGTGTCGGCGGGAAGATCCTGCTGCAGGTCGGCTGAGAAAGTGTTGGGTAATTGATCAACCGCGTGGTGTGTCTTTCGGTCGGTGATCGAGCGGACATTCTCCTCGTTGGGACAGTGCAGACGGTTGGCACGGGACTACGAGCGCAGGACCGCGCACGCCGAAGCGATGATCAAGGTCGCCATGATCCGCCAGCAGCGGGCAGTCGGCCCCGGCCGAGTCGCCGATCGAGTGGCGCACGATCAACGCCCGACAGCGCGCCGCCCGGATCCTCCAGACCGTCAAGCTCCGTGCGTTCCACCAGCAGTACGGCCACCGCGAGGCCGCAGGCCTCACCTCGGACCAGGGCGCCAAGCGGGCAGCGGCCTCGCGGGGTTCCCGGCCGGTGACGGTGGCCGCCCTGCGGGCGAGTAGGCTGGCGGGGGTGGGGAACGAAGGGTTGACGAGGGTTGTGACGAGCAAGGGGCATCTCTGTCTGTGACACGTGGCAACGCGAGCTCGGGCGCGCACCGACCGGGCCGGCAGGTGATCATCGATGCCGCGGTGCGCCGCTTCTACAAGCACGGGTACGACGGTTCGTCGGTCAGGGACATCACTCAGGAGGCAGGAGTGACCCCGGCGGCGCTGTACCACTACTACGCGTCCAAGCAGGACCTTCTGATGGAGATCATCACGAGGTTCATGGACAACTCCATCGACAGGACCGAGGCGGCGCTGCGACGGGCCGGTCCGGATCCGGCGGCACGACTCTTCGCGGCCGCGCAGTCGCATGTCCTGTGGAACGCGTCCGATGTCGCCTCCAGCTTCATCGTCAACAGCGAGATCAGAAGCCTTGAGCCCGACAACCGCGAGCGGAACGTCGCCCAGCGCGACAGGCTGCAGCGCCTCTTCGACGCGTGTGTGGAAGACGGGTGCGCCAAGGGCGTGTTCACGGCACCGTGGCCGCGGGAGGCGAGCCGGGCGGTCGTCGTGATGTGCACGTTCGTCGCTCGCTGGTACCGGGAATCCGGGCCGCTCAGCCCCGAGGAGATCGCCTGGCGCTACGGGCACATGGCCCTCTCCCTCGTGGGGGCGTCGCGGGCGCCGCAGTTCGAGCCGCCCACCTACGGAGGGGCTTGACCGGTACGGGTGGATCGGCCCGTCGCCGAGCCGATCCAGTCCCCGCGGCGAAGCCGCCGTCACACCGGTGCGGGCGCAGAGCCCGTCACCGCCCGGTGAAGCGCGGCACACGCTTCTCGATGAACGCCAGTGCCGCCTCCCTCCCGTCCTCGGACTCCACGCACTCGGTGTGCCGTTGCGCCTCAAGGTCGAGTGCGCGCCCGAAGTCCACGCTCGCGCTGTCGGCGAGGTTCTGCTTGATGCGTGAGACCGCGAGCGGCGCGGAGGCCGCGATACGGCGGGCGATGGCGGTGACCTCCGGCAGCAGCCGCTCCGCGTCGAAGACGCCCGAGACCAGGCCGATCCGCTCCGCCTCGACGGCGTCGAAGGGCTGGGACACCAGGTACTTCTCGCGTGCGCGGCCCTGCCCGATGATGCGGGGCAGCGTCCATGTCCCGCCGAAGTCGCCCGAGAGCCCGGCGTTGAGGAAGGCCACGTTGAACTTCGCCGTCGCCGAGGCGTAGCGGAGATCGCAGGCGCACGCCCACGACAGCCCGGCGCCGGCGCACGCCCCGTTGACGGCCGCGATGGTCACGGCCGGCATCTCGTGCAGCAGCTTCGACGTCTCCATGAACTGCCGCAGCAGCTCGGCCCGCGACTCGGGGCCGACGCCCGCGGTGACCGCTCCGCCGGCGCCCTGGGAGAGGTCGCCGCCGGCGCAGAACGCGCGGCCGGCTCCCGTGAGCACCAGTGCGCGGATCGCGGGATCGGCGGCGACGGTCTCGAACGTGCTGGTCGCCAGGTGGAGCAGTTCCGCGGTCATGGCATTGAGCCGCTCCGGTCGGTTCAGCGTCACCACCGCCACGCCGTCCTCCACCCGCAGGTCCACCGGTGTGGTGCCACTCATCATGGGCTGCCTCCGTCATGACTCAGTTCTAATCGACCGTTTAGGTCTTAAGCACAGTGAACGCTGGACCTAGTAGTCATGCAAGACCCTTGTCTAAACGAATGTTTAGCTCTAGCTTCGTAAACACCCCGCGAACGATCACGCGGTGGAACGGCCGTGCCCTGAGAGGAGGGATTCGTGCCAACGCCCCACTATGGCCAGTTCATCGACGGCGTACGCCGACCGTCACCGGCCGGCGAAGCGCGTATCGAGGTGGAGAACCCGGCGACGCGGCGCGTCATCGCGACCGTTGCGGACGCAGGACCCGGCGACGTCGACGACGCGGTCCGCTCTGCGCGCCAGGCGTTCGGGACGTGGGCCGCCACGCCCGTCGCGGATCGGGCGAGTGTGCTGCGCCGCGCCGCGAAGCTGCTGGAGGACCGCCGCGAGGAGATCGCCCAGGTGGTGACGGCCGAGTTGGGTGCTCCGATCCGGATCGCCCGCTCCGTGCACGCCCAACTGCCCATCACCGTCACGTCGACGACGGCCGGCCTGCTGTCGGCCCACTCCTTCGACGAGCGGATCGGCAACTCGCTGGTCATCCATCAGCCCGTCGGTGTCGTCGCCGCCATCACTCCGTGGAACTTCCCTCTGCACCAGGTGACCAGCAAGGTCATCCCGGCCCTGGCGGCCGGTGCGGCGGTGGTGCTCAAGCCCAGTGAGCTGGCCCCGTTGTCGGCCCTGCTGCTCGCCGAGGTCCTGACGCAGGCCGGCCTGCCCGACGGCGTGCTCAACGTCGTCACCGGAGGGCCGACCGCAGGCCGGACACTGGTCGACCACGACGACGTGGACCTGGTCTCGTTCACCGGATCCGTCGACGTCGGACGAGCCGTGGCCGCCGCCGCGTCGCGCACCGTCAAACGCGTGACGCTGGAACTCGGCGGCAAGTCCGCGAGCCTCGTCCTGCCCGACGCCGACATCCCCACCGCCGTGAAGGTCAGTGTCGCCAACGCGTTCTTCAACTCCGGCCAGGCGTGCAACGCGTGGACCCGCCTGCTGGTGCCGGCCGACCGGCTGGAACACGTCAACGAGCTGGCACGGGCGGCCGCCGAGAAGCACACCGTGGGCGATCCGACGAACGACAGGACCCGGATGGGCCCCGTGATCAGTGACCAGCAGCGCGAACGCGTACGAGCGTTCATCCACGCGGGCCTCAGCGACGGATCCCGGCTCCTGACGGGCGGGGAAGGGCCTCCCGACGGATGCGACGGCGGCTACTTCGTGCGACCCACGATCTTCACCGACGTCGATCCGGCGTCCACCCTCGCCCAGGAGGAGATCTTCGGCCCCGTCCTGTCCATCATCGGCTACCGGGACGAAGCCGAGGCCGTCGAGATCGCGAACGGCACCCGGTACGGACTCGGAGGGTCGGTCTGGGCACACGACACGGACCACGCCGTCCGGGTCGCCCGACGCATCCGCACCGGACAGGTCGACATCAACGGCGGCTCCTTCAACCCCGCCGCCCCCTTCGGAGGCTTCAAGCACTCCGGATACGGCCGCGAACTCGGCGTGCACGGCATGGCCGAGTACCTCGAACCGCAGTCCCTCCAACTTCCCGCGGATGCGGGCCACGACTGAAGAACCCGCGATCACCGGTATCCGCGCACCTCGACGCGCAGCCCTCTCGCCCGCGGCGCCGCCGGAAGGCGGACGACGCCGCAGGGCATGACCGACGCCGCGGCCCCGGGGCAAGCCCGACATCGTGTCGCGGCGGGCTCCGCCGAGATGAGCGACGACGGTGCGGGGATCCCGCAGCACCCGGCCGCCCGGTGCGACGAACCGGGCAGCCGAGTCGTCGGCCCGAACCGCGTGGGCGTCGGGTTCCTCCCGTAGCGCGGCGACACCGCGCTCACCCGTCGTCGCAGGCCGGCCGGCCGGCCGCGCCAAGCGAACGCCGCCCGCGCCGGGCCCGGCCCCATGGACGATCCGATCCCCGCCCGGGTGACCGAGCGATGAGACATCGGATCCTCGGCGGACCCCGTCGGATCCCGCGCCGGCCGCGGCCCCACACCACCACAGCGTCCACACCATCACCTCTCAGGCACGTGCGTGACCGAAGGAGTTCATCGCATGCTGTTCACGACCCGGGCCACCACGCCCGTGCACCCGACCAGACCGCCGGCCGCCGTCCTCGGCGCCGCCGGGATCGCCGTCGCACTCACGCTGAGCGCCTGCGCCTCCAGCGCCCCCGGCGGCCCCTCCGCCTCGGGCGGTTCCACCGCCGGCGCCCCCGCCACCGGCAACACCTCACCCGCCGATCCCACCAAGGCCGGCAAGGCTGCCGAACTGCTCCCGCAGAAGTACAAGGACAAGGGCAAGCTGGTGGTCGGCCTGGACGCCTCCACCCCTCCCGGCGAGTTCATCGACAAGGACGGCAAGACGATCCTGGGCTACCAGGCGGACCTCATCAAGGGCATCGGCCAGAAGCTCGGCATCACCCTGGAACTGGAGAACGCCGGCTTCGACACCATCATCCCCGGCCTCGCCTCCGGCCGGATCGACGTGGGCCAGGCCGGCATGTACGCCAAGAAGGAACGCCTGGAGAAGGCCGACTTCGTCTCCTACGCCAGGATCGGCTCCACACTCTTCACCGGCAGCAAGTCCTCCAAGAGCTACGACGGGCTGGACAGCCTCTGCGGTGCCGGCGTCGCCGTCCAACTCGGCACCGCCCTGCAGACCATGCTGGAGGAGCAGTCCAAGAAGTGCGCGGCCGCCGGCAAACCCGCCGTCAACATCCTCACCTTCGGCAACGGCAGCGAAGAGACCCTCGCCGTCGGCAGCGGCCGCGCCGACGTCGGCTTCGACAGCCAGGAGACCATCAACTACCTGATCAAGCAGACCAACGGCCAGTTCAAGCTCACCGGCTCCACCATCGCCGCCAACGTCCCCAGCAGCATCGCCGTCCCGAAGGGCTCCGGCCTGGACAAGGCCGTCCAGAAGGCCCTGGAGGAGATGATGGCCGACGGCTCCTACGCCAAGATCTTCGACGACTGGGGCGTCTCGCCCATCATGATCAAGCAGCCGGCCATCAACGACACGGGATCCGCCGGCTGAGCCGGGCCCGCCGCCGCTGACTCATGCTGACCGAACAGGAGCAGAAGATGCCGGAAGGAGCCGGGACCATGACGGATCCCCAGGAGAGGACCAGGTCTGCCGCCGGGCCCACCTTCATCGATGAGAAGCCGGTCCCGGTTCCCCGCCCCGGGCGGTGGGTGGCGGTGGTGGTGCTCACCATCATCGCCGTCTGGGGCGTGTACACGGTGGGATTCGAGAAGATCCAACGCGGCGATCTGATGCAGACCCGCTTCGGCTGGGAGGTGGTGGGCCAGTACCTCCTGTCCCCGAACATCTTCGACGGCCTGCTCATGACCCTGGAACTCACGGTGGCCGCCATGGCCATCGGCATCGTCGGCGGCGTCATCCTCGCCGTCATGCGCCTGTCCAGCAACGTGATGCTCTCCGGCGCCAGCGCCCTCTACATCTGGTTCTTCCGCGGAACCCCCGTGCTGGTCCAACTCCTGTTCTGGTACAACCTCAGCTACATGTTCCCGCGGCTCGACATCGGCATCCCGTTCGGCCCGGTCTTCGTCTCCCTGGACGCCAACACCTTCATCACCCCGTTCCTGGCGGCCCTGCTCGGCCTGGGCCTCCACGAGGCCGCGTACATGTGCGAGATCGTCCGGGCCGGCATCCTCTCCGTGGACGAAGGCCAGGAGGAAGCCGCCCAGTCCCTGGGCATGACACGCCGCCGCGCCATGTTCCGCATCATCCTGCCCCAGGCCATGAAGGTCATCATCCCGCCCACCGGCAGCCAGACCATCGGCATGCTCAAGATGTCCTCCCTGGCCAGCGTCATCACCGTCGTCGAACTCCTGCACTCCGTCCAGCTGGTCTACGCCTCCACCTACGACACCATCCCGCTGCTGATCGTCGCGAGCCTGTGGTACCTGGTGGTCACGTCCATCCTGACGGTGGGCCAGTACTACGTGGAACGCCGCTACTCGCGCGGCTCCGTGCGCAATCAACCCCTCACCCCGCTCCAGCGGCTGCGCCGGACGCTCTACGACTTCCACCCCGGCATGCGCCGCCTCCCGCCGAAGGCCTGACAGGGGGATCCCCACGATGTTCCGCACACGCAAAGCCACAGCCCCCTCCACCGCGCGCCACGACGGCCCCATGGTCAAAGCCGCCGGCGTCTACAAGCGGTACGGCACCCTGGAGATCATCCGAGGCGTCGACTTCGAAGTGCAGCGCGGCGAGGTCTCCGTGATCATCGGACCCTCCGGCTCCGGAAAGACCACCTTCCTGCGCTGCATCAACCACCTGGAGAAGATCAACGCCGGCCGCATCTACGTGAACGGCAGGATCGTCGGCTACCGGGAGGTGGACGGACGCCTCCACGAACTGCGCGACGCCGAGGTCTGCCGCAACCGCGAACAGATCGGCATGGTGTTCCAGAACTTCAACCTGTTCCCGCACAAGAACGTCCTGGAGAACATCGTCGAAGCGCCCCGCGGCGTCCGCGGAATCCCGGCGGCGCAGGCCAAGGCCCGCGCCCATGAACTGCTGGAACGGGTGGGCCTCAGCGACAAGGCGCGGGCGTACCCGGCCCAGCTCTCCGGCGGCCAGAAGCAGCGCATCGCCATCGCCCGGGCCCTCGCCATGGACCCCCAGCTGATGCTCTTCGACGAACCCACCTCCGCCCTGGACCCCGAACTGGTGGGCGAGGTCCTCTCCGTCATGAAACAGCTGGCCAGAGACGGCATGACCATGGTGGTGGTCACCCACGAGATGGGCTTCGCCCACGACGTCGCGGACACCGTGACCTTCATGAGCGACGGAAGAGTCGTGGAACAGGGACCGCCGTCCGAGGTCCTGTCCGCCCCCAAGGAAGAACGCACCAGGGCGTTCCTGGCCCGCGCGATGAGTGAGAGAAGGGGATCAGCGTGAAGCTCGGCGCAGCCGTGGCCAAGGCCTTCGCCGACCACGGCGTGGACACGATCTTCGGACTGATGGGGGAGGGGAATCTCCTGATCATCGACCACTTCGTCCACGAGCTCGGCCTGAACTACGTGGCCGCGGCGAACGAATTCGGAGCCGTCACCATGGCGAACGGCTACGCCCAGGCCGGCGGGGGAGTCGGCGTCGCCACCGTCACCCAGGGCCCGGGCCTGACCAACACCATCACCGCCCTGCGCGACGCCGTCAGCGCCGGCACCCCCCTGGTCCTCCTCGCCGGCGACACCCGGGACACGCAGAACAAGCAGTACATCGAACAGGCGCAGTACATCGCGCCCACCGGCGCCGGCTTCATCGCCGTCGAATCCCGCCACTCCGCGCTCCACGACGTCGCCGACGCACTCCACCGCGCACGCCGCGAACGGCGCCCCATCGTCCTCAACGTCCCGGTGGAGATCCAGCACGACGACGTCCTGTACCGCACACCGCAAGGCCCCGCCCAGGCGCCACCCGCCGCCCTCGACGAGGACGAGATGGACGCGGCACTCGGCATCATCAGCACCGCCCGCCGACCGCTCGTCCTGGCCGGCCACGGCGCGGTGCTCAGCGGCGCCGAGGACAGCATCCTCGCGCTCGCGGACCGCATCGGCGCACCCGTCGCGACCACCCTGCGCGCCAAGGAACTGTTCCGCGCACACCCCCGCTCCATCGGCATCTGCGGCGGCCTCGCCAGCCCCGAAGGCTCCGCGGTCATCGACCGCGCGGACTGCGTCATCGCCCTCGGCGCGAGCCTGTCCAAGCTCACCACCGAGCGCGGCGCGCTCTTCCGCGGCAAGGCCGTCATCGAATGCGACGCCGACCCGGCCCGCCTCGGCGCGAACCTGGACGTCGACACCGTCATCGCCGGTGACGCCGCGGACGTGGCCCGGGCGATCGTCGGCCTCCTCGACCTCGCCGAGACCGCCCCCACCCGCTTCCACGAAGAGGCCGCCGGCATCCTCGCCGGACTCCGCGACGACGGATACCACGACAGCAGCGGCGACGGCGTCGTCGACCTGCGCACCGCCCTGTCCGTCATCGACGACGCCGTGCCCGCGGACCGCACCCTCGCCGTCGACGTGGGGCGGTTCATGGAGGAGACCGTCCGCCGGGTCCACGCGCCCGACGCCCGCTCCTACATCTACGGCGCCAGCTACGGCGCCGTGGGCATCGGCATGGGCAGCGCCATCGGCGCGAGCTTCGCCCGCCCCGAGCGCCCCGCGCTGCTCATCTGCGGCGACGGAGGCTTCATGATGACCGGGCTCACCGAGTTCAACACCGCCGTGCGCTACGGCAGGGACCTGATCTGCGTGATCCTCAACGACGGCTGCTACGGCGCGGAGGAGGTCCAGTTCCGGGACCTGGGGAAGAACCGCGACCTCACCCTGTTCGACTGGCCCGGCTTCGAAGGCGTGGCGACCGCGCTCGGCGGCACCGGCGTCACCGTCACCACCCCGCACGAACTGCACGGCATCAAGAGCGCCATCGCCGAACGCAGCGGCCCGCTGCTCATCGACATCCGCATCAGCCCGGACGGGGTGGTCTGAATGTGGGCGATGCGCCTGGTGGCGCCGCAACGCTTCGCACCGTACGACGCACCGCAGCCCGACCCGGCCGATCTCGGGCCCGGCGACGTACTGCTGCGCACCCTCGCGGTCGGGATCTGCGGAAGCGATCTCCCGTTCTTCCGAGGCATGCGGCAGAGCGACGCCCCGCAGCACACCCACCTCCCCGGCCCGGCGGGATTCCCCGGGCACGAGGTGGTGGGAGTGGTGGTCGCCTCCGAACACCAGGACCTGCACCCCGGTCAGACCGTGGTCGGCTGGGCGACCGGCTACAACGCGGTCGCCGAGTACGTCGTCACCCGCGGCGAGGGACTGACAGCCTTCGACGGGAGCCTGGCCGCCGAGGAGGCCGTCATGCTGCAGCCCCTCGCGTGCGTGCTCGCCGCGGTGGACCGGCTGGGCGCCGTCACGGGCCGCCGCGCCGCGGTCATGGGCCAAGGACCGATCGGGGTCCTGTTCAGCCACGTGCTCAAGACCGCCGGAGCGGCGCGGGTCACCGGCGTGGACCGGGTGGACCGCCGGGACGCCGCCGGCGACTTCGGGGTCGACGAGACGGTGTGGGCCTCCGCCGACCGGTGGGCCCGCGCCCTCACCGAGGAGGAGCGCCCGGACATCGTGGTCGAGGCGATCGGGCACCAGAGCGCCACCCTCAACGACGCCGTCGAAGCGGTGGCCCACGGCGGGCAGATCTACTACTTCGGCATCCCCGACGAGCAGACCTACCCGCTCGACATGGACCGCTTCCTCACCAAGGACCTCACCCTGCGCTCCGGCCTCACACGAGACCGCCGCCACTGGCTCGCCGCAGCCGGCGCCTACCTCGCCCGCCACCCACGGCTGGCCGGCGCCTACCTCACCGACGTCGTCGGACCGCACGACATCAACGGCGCCTACGAACGAGCGGCCGATCCCAGGCCCGGCCAGCTCAAGATCGTCTTCACCACGCCGGCACCCGCACCGGCCGCCTGACCACCACCGAACCAGTAAGGAACACCCCCATGCGTGTCATCGACCTCGAAACCGTGCTCCCCGGGGGAGACGGGGAGCACCCGGGAACCGGACAGCGGGGCCCCGCCGGACCGGACCGCCTGCCGAACCCGCCCGGGTACGGCTGGTCCAACTACGACACCATCTTCACCCGCTCGGACACCCCGGACGCACCGGCCGTGAACGCCGTGAGCGACACCCGCCCGCCGGCCGAACGCGCCGCCGAGCTCGTGAAACTCATGGACCGGGCCGGCGTGGTCAAGAGCGTGGTGGCGGCGGCGTCCAACGCGGTCACCGCCGAAGTGGTCCAGGCGTTCCCGGACCGGTTCATCGGCTTCGCCCACCTGAGCCCCTACGACGGCATGCGGGCCGTGCGCGAGCTGGAGCGGCTGGTCCGCGAGGAAGGCATCGGCGGCCTGTCCGTGGCGGCCCTGTACGACGTCGTCTCACCCAGCGACCGCCGCTACTACCCCCTGTACGCCAAGGCCGTGGAACTGGGCATCCCGGTGCGCGTCTACACCTCCATGCCCTACGCCAACGACCGGCCCTACGACCTGGCCCACCCCCGTCACCTCGACACGATCGCCGTGGACTTCCCCGAGCTGACCATCATCGCCGGCCTCAGCGGCTGGCCGTGGATCAACGACATGGTCGGCCTGCTGCGCCGCCACCCGAACCTGTTCTGCGACACCGCCGCGCACCGGCCCAAGTACCTCGGCCGGCCCGGGTCCGGCTGGGAGCAGTTCATGCAGTTCGGCAACACCCTGATCCAGGACAAGGTCATGGTGGGGCTCTCCTGGGGCCTGCTCGGCATGTCCATGGAGGACATCATCGACGAATACCTGGAGCTGCCCCTCAAGGAGTCGGTCAAGGAGAAGTGGCTGTACAGCAACGCGTGCCGGGTGCTGGGGGTCGAGTGAGCGCCACCGTGGAGATCGAGAAGGACGCCGCGGTGCAGACCACCCGGGGCATCACCGGGCTGCTGCGGCCGAAGACCATCGCCGTGATCGGCGCCTCGCCGCAGCGCCACACCCTGGGCAACCAGGTGCTGCGCAACCTCCGCGCCTTCGGCTTCGCCGGCACGGTCGTCCCCGTGCATCCGCGCGCCGACGTGCTCGAAGGGTATCCGGCGGTGCCGGCGGTCGCGCAGCTGCCCGACGGCGTCGACGTCGCGGTGGTCAGCGTGCGCGCCTCCCGCACCGCGGGGGTGCTCCGCGAGCTCGCGGCCCGCGGCTGTCCCGCCGCCGTCCTGCCGGCCGCCGGGTTCTCCGAGGAGGACCTCGCCGGGCTGCGCTCGGTCCTGGAAGAGCTGCCGATCGTGGTCAACGGCCCCAACTGCCTCGGCACGCTGAGCGCCGCCGACGCCGCCCCCCTGTGGACCGCCCACATCCGGGGCGACTTCCCCACCGGGAACGTCGCCCTCGTGACACAGTCCGGATCCGCCGCGATCTCCGTGACCACCACCTCGGACCTCGGGTTCTCCCGCGTGATCTCCAGCGGGAACGAGCTCTCCCTGTCCGCCGCCGACTACCTCTCCTGGCTGGCGGACGACGACGAGACGGCGGCCGTGGGCCTGGTGCTGGAGTCGCTGAAGGAACCGGAGAAGTTCCGGGCGGCGGTGCGGCGGGTGCAGGCCGCGGGCAAGCGGATCGTGGCCGTCAAGGTCGGGCGCACCTCGGCCGGCGGCCGGGCCACCCAGGCGCACACCGGCGCCCTGGTCACCGGGTACGACGCGTACCGGGCCCTCTTCCGGCAACTCGGCGTGCCGCTGGTCCGCGACTACGACGAACTGGTGACCACCCTGCAGCTGTACGCGGGCCTCGGCTCGCGGCCCGTGGGCGGCAACCGGCTCGCGGTCATGTCCATCTCGGGCGGGCAGAGCGCGCTCGCGTGCGACATCGCCACCGAGGCGGGCGCCACGATCGCCGATCTCGCCCCGGCCACCGCCCAGCGCGTCAGGACCGCGCTTCCCGGGACCACCGGGGAGAACCCCGTCGACATCGGCGCCAGCATCGACGAGGACGCCCGCCGCACGGCGCTGGCGCTCGAAGCGGTCGGCGACGACCCCGCCGTCGACGCCATCGTCGTCGTGCAGGACGCCCAGGAGAAGCTGCCCCTCACCCCGCGGCACGACTACCTGGAGCACGTGCGGCAGATCGTGGACGGTGCGAGGCCGTCCGCGAAGCCCGTCGTGCTGGTGTCCAGCACGGCGTCCCCGATCCACCCGCTCCTCGCGGAACTGACGGCCGGCACCAACGTGACGATCCTGCGCGGCCTGGAACCCGCCCTGGCCGCGATCACCACGCTGGGCACGGTACCGCGGGCCGCGGCCGAGGACACCGGGCCGACGGTCCCCGCCGCTCTGCTCGCGCAGCTCCGGGAGGAGATCGCCGCGCACCACGGGCCGCTCCCGCACGCCCTCGTCCAGCGGATCGTCTCCGCCTACGGGCTGCCCTACGTCCGCTCCCGGCTGGCGCGGGACGAGGACGAGGCGGTCGCGTTCGCGCATGACCTCGGCTTCCCGGTGGTGGTGAAGATCGCGTCCAAGGACGTCCCGCACCGCGTGGACGTCGGCGGCGTGGTGGTCGGCATCGAGGACGAGGACGCGCTGCGGGCGGCGGTCCGCGGGATCCGCGAACGCATGCGGGCGCTCCCGCGTGCCGAGGTGGACGGATACGAGGTCCAGGCGGCCGTCACCGGCAGCATCGAAGGGATCCTCGGATTCACCCGGGAGGAGCCGCTGGGCTCCCTGGTCGTCGCCGGATCCGGCGGCTCCCTGGCGGAGCTGGTGGGCGACCGGGCCGTGGACCTGGCACCCGTCTCGCCGCAGGGCGCCCTCGACATGATCGCCCGAACCCACCTCGGCCGACTGCTGTCCGGGTACCGCAGACTCGCCCAGCCGACCGACGTCGGGCCGTTGGCCGAAGTGATCGTGCGCTTCGGCACGCTGGCCGCGGACCTGGGCGACCTCATCGTCGAAGCCGACCTCAACCCGGCCTTCATCAGGGAAGGGACCGGCGAGGTCACCCTTGTCGACGCCCTCTTCATCGCTTCCTGATGTCGTTGTCAAGCCGCCGTGGTCACGGGAGGTGTGACGTGGTAGCAGCGTCGGTCACGGATCAGCGCCCACAGGACGTTGACGCGGCGGCGGGCCAGGGCCATCACGGCCTGGACGTGCCGCTTGCCTTCCGCGCGTTCGCCCGACCCGGCTCAGAAGGTAGAGCCCGCTGACGAGGAAGGACCCCGACCGGATGCCGGACTACCCGCGGCTGGAGCGCCGCATTCCACGGCCGGGTGACCTCAGGCCGTTCCTGGCACTGAGGGACAGCAGGGGTCTCGATCGGGTGCAGCGGCGGCTGTCCGCCGCGCACACGATCGAGGACCTGCGCCGCATCGCCAAGGCGCGCACTCCGTCCGGGCCGTTCCACTACGTGGACGGCGGGGCCGAGGAGGAGATCAGCATGGACCGGGCCCGGGAGGCGTTCCGCGAGCTGGAATTCCGCCCCGGCATCCTGCGCGACGTGCACGCCGTGGACATGGCCACCACCGTGCTGGGCGGTCCCAGCGCGCTGCCGTTCGGCTTCGGCCCGACGGGCGGTACCCGCATGATGCACGCCGCGGGGGAGCGCGCGGTGCTGCGGGCGGCATCGCGCGCGGGCATCCCGTACGCGCTCTCGTCCGTGGGCACCACCGCCATCGCGGATCTGGCGGCGGCGCAGCCGGGCGCACGGCGGTGGTTCCAGACCTACCTGCTGAAGGACCGCGAACTCTCACTGCGGATGATCGCCGAGGCGAAGGCGCACGGCTACGACGCGCTGATCGTCACCGTGGACGTGCCGGTCTCCGGCCATCGCCTGCGGGACCTGCGCACCGGGATGTCCTACCCGCCGCAGCTCACCCTCAGGACGTTCCTCGACGCGTCCTACCGGGTCGAGTGGTGGATGAACCTCCTCACCACCGAGCCGTACACCTTCACCTACGAAGAACCGGGCCGGCCCCGCTCCGAGCTGCAGGTGTCCGGGTTCAACGACAACACGACGACGTTCGAGGACCTCGCCTGGGTGCGTGCGGCCTGGGACGGCCCCCTGGTGATCAAGGGGATCCAGACACTGCCCGACGCCCGCCGCACCGTCGACGCGGGGGCCGACGGGATCGTGCTGTCCAACCACGGGGGCCGTCAGCTGGACCGTACGGCTCCACCGCTGCACCTGCTTCCGCGCGTGGTCCGCGACGTCGGGGCGCGGACGGAGGTGATGATCGACTCCGGTGTGCGCACCGGGGCCGATGTCGTCGCGGCGATCGCCCTGGGCGCCCGCCTCGTCCTCGTCGGACGGGCCTATCTCTACGGCCTCATGGCCGGCGGCGAGGCCGGCGTGGACCGGGCGGCCCACATCCTGCGCACCGAAGTGGAACGGACCATGCAACTCCTCGGAGTGACCTCCATCGCCGAACTCGGACCGGAGAACGTGCGGCTCTTCAGCCGCCGGATGCCACTGCCACTCGATTGACGAAAACGTCCGCCCTCCACCCCTGGCGGCGGCCGGCTTTCCGCCCGGCCCACGACGCGCCGGAGGGGACGGTCCGCTGAGCCCTCGTCGCCGACGATCGGCTCAGCAGATCCCCTCCGAACCGCCGAGACGTCGCCACCGGCACCCTGCTCTCGCCGGGCAACAGCGCGGGTGGCGGCCTCGCGGCGGCGCTCGCCCTGCTGACCCGCGACCGCGGCGGTCCGGTCCCGGCCGGACAGCTGCTGCCGAGGAGGCCGCCGGCATCAACCCCTGGGCGCTGCGTCTCCGATCTCGTCGGCCACCCGTCTGCCTTCGCGGACCTCAGCGGCTCCCTGGCCACGAGCGGCTGCGGCGATCAGCGTGACCAATCCCGCGAGATCAGCCCTGGGGTGTGCTTCTGCCTCAAACGGTCTTGTTCATGCCGCCGTCGATGAGGTGGTTGCCGCCGGTGATGTTGCCGGCGACGTCGGAGAGGAGGAAGGCGATGAGGGCTGCGACTTCCTCGGGCTCGGTGATGCGGCCGGCCGTGACCCGCTCGTCCTTGATCAGCCGCTGGATCAGCTCGTCCACGGTCACGTCTGCGGCGGCGGCCCACTGCGCGAACTCGCCGTTGGGATCCCTGAACGCCGTGGTGTTGACCATGCTTGGGGAGACGGTGTTCACCCGGACGCCTCGAGGCCCGAACTCCTCGGACACCGACTTGCCGAACGCGGTGATCGCCGCACTCACCGCGCCAGTGACCGGGAAAGCGCCGGGCACGAGGCCGCTGATCGAGGAGATGTTGACGATCGCCCCGCGGCGCTCGATGAGGCTGGGCAGCGCTGCGCGCGTGGCGCGGACTGTCGCGAGCAGGTTCAGCTCGAACGCGCGCATCCACACGGCGTCGTCGGCCTGGTCGAAGCCGACGGTCGTGCCGTTGCCACCGCCGACGTTGTTGACCAGCAGGTCGATTCCGCCGAGTTCGGTGAGCGCGGTGTCGATGAGGAGGGTGACTCCTTCCGGCGTGCTGAGATCGGCCGCCACCGGATGGGCCCCGGTGTCCCTGAACTCGGGAGTGATGGTGCGTGCCGCGCCGACGACGCGGACGCCTTCGTCGATGAGGGTCCGGACGGTGGCCAGTCCGATACCGCGGCTGGCTCCGGTGACCACTGCGGTCTTTCCTGTGAGCTTGAGATCCATGGGGGAAGTTCCTCTCGGTGATGCGGTCAGTTCTCGTCGAAGGCGACGGATTCGCTGAGCTCGTGCCAGCGGGCGTCGGACTCTGCGAGTGCTTCGGCCGCCGCAGTGGCGTACTGGAAGGCGTCGGATCCGACGAGGAGACGGACAGGCGGCTCGGGGAGCTCGAGGATCTGCTGAATGAGGGCTCCGATCTTCGCAGGGTCGTTCGGCTCCGAACCGGTGCCGGCGCGGAGCATGCCGGCGATGGCTCCGACGGTCTGCTGGTAGGGCTCGCTGATCGGCGGGATCGTCATCGAGGAGCCGGCCCAGTCGGTGCGCATGCCGCCCGGCTCGAGCACGGTCACCTTCACACCGAACGGGGCGATCTCCTGGGCGAGGACCCCGGAGAAGCCGCCGACGCCCCACTTGGCCGCCTGGTAGGCCGCCAGGCCCGGGAGGGTGATGCGGCCGCCGACCGAGGAGACCTGGAAGATGTGGCCCGATCCCTGCTCGCGCAGGGTGGGCAGCACGGCCTTCGTGACGTAGACCGTGCCCATCAGGAGGGTGTTGATCTGCGCGGTGAAGTCCTCGATCGTGACGTCTTCGATGGCGGCGATGTCGCCGTAGCCGGCGTTGTTGACCACCACGTCGATGCGTCCGAAACGCTCGACAGCCGTCGCGACCGCGGACTCGGCAGCGGCGGCGTCCGTGACGTCGAGCGCCACGGGGATGACGTTCTCGCCGTACTGGTCGACCAGATCGGAGAGCTGCTCGGGGCGGCGGGCGGTCGCGACCACCCGGTCGCCCGAGCTCAGTGCGGTCTCGGCGATCGCGCGGCCGAGGCCACGGGAGCTGCCGGTGATGAACCAGACCTTGGGCATGCCTGTCCTCCGTTAGTTATTGACGCGTCATTCAAGACAGATTCGACGCTAAGCCGGGTTGTCCGAGTTGTCAAATGACGGTTCAATAAGCAAGATTTACGTATGGCCGTCGTCCGTGATCCCGAGAGCAAGAAGCGCAGCCTGCTCGACGCTGCCCTGGTGGAGTTCGCCGCCAAGGGCATCGTCAGCACGCGTACCGAGGACATCGCCGCGCGGGCGGGATGCAGCACCGGCCTTGTCTACACCTACTTCGGCAGCAAGGAAGGGCTCTTCGATGCCGTGCTCGACGACATCGCCGAGCGCACGGCCGAGTCCATGCCGATCACGCCCGAGGACCTTCCTGGATACGCCGTGCGCCTCTACGACCTCGGAATCGCCTCGCCGGAGATCGATCGCTTCATCGCCTGGCACCAGCTCCGGGACGGCGGGGGCGCGAACCTGCGTGAGTCGTTCGAACGGGCCTCGCGGGAGAAGGTCGAGCTGGTCGCCGCGGCTTTGGACGCAGGAACTATCTCCAGCCGCCTCGGTGCCGGTGAACTGGTCCTGGCGGTGCAGACGATCGCCCGGATGTGGGCGACCCAGCCCCGGGAGATCACGAAGGCCATCGGGGGTGACGAGAGGTCGCGGCGCGAGGCCGTTCGAACCGCGGTCGAGGCGCTCCTCGGCTCCGCGTAACGAGAACGGTGGGCCCAGGTGATCGCGCAGGGCTCTCCGTCGGAACCGAGCGTTTGCGTACGAGGATCACGCTGGTGACCAGGATGGCGGCCGCTGACACGGCCGTCAGCCGGCTCGCCGGGGCAGGTGTCCGGTGGCCGGCGCGTGGCCCACGAGCGTGACCACGCCGGCGCCGAAGGCCGCCGCAGCCATGGTGGCGGCGAGTGGGCGAAGAACTGCGTTGCCAGGGACTGGCTCGGGACGGTGCTCGGTGTCGGCGAGGGCTCGTACGCCACCGGCTTCGGCTCTCCCCTGCGGTCAGGCCCTTGGCCGGATCGGTGGAGTCGCCGCGATGGTCTTGGCCCGGGTCGTTCTCGCTGTCGGGCCCGGCCGGGCAGGGGTCACCGCGACGGTTCGGTGCCGGGGTCGTGGTCGGGGAGGGTGAGCGTTCGGACGGCCGCGGTCAGGGCGGCGCGGTGGCGTTCGAGGCGCGCGGGGGAGAAGGCCTCGTCGGGCGCGGCGGCGCGCAGGGCGGGCGAGGCCGCGAACCACGCGGTGACCTGGCCGAGGACCAGGGCCAGCAGGTCGACGGCGGCGATGTCCGCGGCGACGGTGCCCCGCCGTTGCGCGTCGGCGACGGCTTCGACCTTGAGGCGGTAGGCGTCGGCCTCGACGGGGGTGGTGTCGGGCCGCTCCAGCTGGTGCCAGGCGGCCAGGCGCAGGATCTGGGGCTCGCGCACGAGGTGGTCGAACATGGCGCCGGCGTAGCCGGCCAGGTCGTCGGGGGTGAAGGGGACCGCGTCGGCGAGGACGCCCAGGTGCTCGGCGAGGACCGCGTCGAAGAGCTGTTCCTTGTTGCCGTAGTAGACGTAGATCAGCCGCTTGTTGCTGGCGGCCTTCTCGGCTATGCGGTCGACGCGGGCGCCCGCGAGCCCGTACTGGGTGAATTCCTCGAAGGCGGCCCGGAGCAGGCGGGCCTTGGTGGGGGCGGAGTCCGGTGGCATGGCATCACCATACCCGACACGGTAACTAACCGGTTATTGACGGTCGGCGTGAGCGGGCGTACGTTGTCCATAACCAGTTAGTTACCCCCTTTTGGGGTCGCGCTCCACCGAGAGGACCAGTCATGAAAGCCGCCGTCATCCCCGCGCTCAACGCCACCTGGGAACTGCGCGACGTCCCCACCCCGAAGGCCGAACCCGGCCAGGTCCTGATCAAGGTCCACGCCACCGGCATCTGCTTCACCGACATCTGGACCACCCGCGGCGCCGCCGGCGACGTGTTCCCCAGCATCCCCGGCCACGAAGTCGTCGGCGAGGTCGTGGAGGTCGGCGAAGGCGTCCACACCCGCCAGGTCGGCGACCGGGTCGGGACCACCTGGGTGCAGTCCACCTGCGGGCGCTGCGCGTACTGCCGGGAGAACCTCCCGCTGTCCGGACAGGCCGCCGTCAACTGCCCGAACGCCCGGCTGACGGGCTTCACCGTCCAGGGCGGGCACGCCGAGTACATCGCGGTCACCGCCACCGGCACCGTCCTGATCCCGGACGGCCTCTCCTACGAGCAGGCCGCCCCGATCTTCTGCGCCGGGTACACCACCTGGAGCGGTCTGCGCGCCGCCGAACCCCAGCCCCACGAGAGGATCGCCGTGCTCGGCATCGGCGGCCTGGGCCACCTCGCGGTCCAGTTCGCCAAGGCGGCCGGCCATGAGACCATCGCGATCACCCACTCCCCGGACAAGCACGACCTCGCCCGCCGGCTCGGCGCGGACCAGGTCGTCGCCGACGGCGCCGAACTCCAGGCCGCCGGCGGCGCGGACGTCCTGCTGCTGTGCTCCAACTCCTACGACGCCGGAAAGGCCGCGATCCAGGGCCTGCGGCACAACGGGCGGGCGGTCCTGCTCGGCCTCGACCCCTTCGGCGAGTTCACCATCCCCACCAACCCCCAGCCGTTCTTCGCCCAGCGCCAGAAGTTCATCGGCGCCACCCACAACGGCCTCAACTACCTCACCGAAGCCCTCGACCTCGCCGCATCCGGCAAGGTCACCCCCATGATCGAGACCTTCCCCAAGGAGCGGATCGTCGACGCCGTCACCAAGGTCACCGAAGGCAACGTCCGCTTCCGCGCCGTCATCACCTACTGAGGCGCGCCCCGCGACGCCGCCCCGGCCCGCCGGGACGACGGGGGCGGCGCCGCGGGCCCCCTCCATCAATTGCCGTGGGGCTCGACTCGCCGCGGCAAATTAAGATGAACCCACGCTCATCATCTATGGTGAATGAGAGTTCATATTTTTGTAGGCGTCACCCGACCGGCACCGGAGCACCCTTGACCTCGGCCCGACCCCTGCGCGCGGACGCCGCCCGCAACCGGAAGAAGATCCTCGACGCGGCCCGGGAGCAGATCGCCGCCCATGGGCCCGACATCGGTATGGACGAGATCGCCGCCGCGGCGGGGGTGGCTGTCGGCACCCTCTACCGGCACTTCCCGGCGAAGACGGACCTCATCGAGGCCGTCCTCGCCGACTGGGTCGACAGCGTCGCGGACGGGCTGGAGGCCGCCGTCGCCCGGCTCGACGCCGGATCCCGTGCGCTGGAGGAGATCGCCGCGTTCCTGCGGCACTTCGTGGACACCGCGGCCAACGACATGGCCGTCAAGAACGCCGCACGTGCCATCGGCGCCGACACCGACCCCGACACCCCGCTCCAGCGCGTCACCGCCGCACTGAACACCCTCATCCGTACCGGGCAGGCCGAAGGCGACATTCACCCCGATGTCACCCTCGACGACTTCCACCTGCTCCTCGACGGCGCCCCCGCCCGCCGCACCCCCGAGGCCGCCGACCGCTGGCTCACCCTCGTCCTGCCCGGCCTCACCGCCCGGGGCCGCCCGGTCCCGACCACCTGACAGCGATCACCCGACGGAGCGGAAGCGCTCCGCCTCCGCCCGGAACCCAAGCCGCGGATCGGCACCCGAACCGGCGGACTCGCACGTACCCACCCGGGCGACCGGTACCAGCGACAGAACAGGAACACCGTGCGCACCATCATCTTCGGCGCCACCGGCATGGTCGGCCAGGGCGTCCTGGACACCTGCCTGCGCGACGACGACGTCACCGACGTCCTCGTCATAGGCCGCACCCCCACCGGCCGCACCCACCCCAAGCTCCACGAGATCCATCACGGCGACTTCACCGACCTCACCGCCGTCCAGGACCGACTGGCCGGATACGACGCCTGTTTCTACTGCCTGGGCGTCACGGCAGCCGGCCGGACCGAGGCCGAGTACCGGACCGTGACCCACGACTACCCGCTAGCCGCCGCCCGTGCCCTGCACGCCGCGAGCCCCGACCTCGCCTTCTGCTACGTCTCCGGTGCCGGCACCGACCCCACCGGCAAGTCCCGCATGATGTGGGCCCGCGTCAAGGGCGAGACCGAGACCGCCCTCCTCCAACTCAGCCCCCGCTCCTACATGTTCCGCCCCGGCTACATCACCCCCCTGCCTGGCACCACCTCCAAGACCGCCTGGTACACGCTGTTCTACCGGGCCCTCGCCCCGCTCAATCCCCTGCTGCGCCGCCTCGCCCCACGCCACGTCACCAGCAGCGCGCAACTGGGACAGGCGATGGTCCACACCGCACGCACCAGGCCGCCCGGCCGGGTCCTGACCACGGCCGACATCAACAACGCAGCCGCTCTCCGGCCGCCGCAGCCCTGACGCCGGATCCGCGCACGGCGCCTCCAGCGCGTCAAGGGGCGGTGTACCCGAGTCACGATCGGTCGATGCGGTGGAACAGGTCTGCAGCGGGGCGAGGAACATCGGCCCTTGCGCCGAACCGCCCCCGTCCCGACCCGTGCTCGCCGCGGGTTCATCGAAGGGGTGAGGGGTCGTCCGGGTCCGTCAGCAGGGCCAGATGGGCGAGGTCCTCGGGCGGCGGCGTGGTCGTCGACCACAGCGGAGCGGGCGATCCCTCGGCCACCGCGGCGGGGGCGTCGGTGAGGTTCATCCGCTCGCGCAGTCGGCTGTAGAAGTCCATCGGCCCCAGCCGCACGGCCCGCAGCCGGCGTGCGG
The DNA here is from genome assembly GCF_043080305.1 of Kitasatospora sp. NPDC015120. NCBI lineage: Bacteria > Bacillati > Actinomycetota > Actinomycetes > Kitasatosporales > Streptomycetaceae > Kitasatospora > Kitasatospora sp. NPDC015120. The sequence continues at coordinate 140,735 of NZ_JBIBVJ010000007.1, forward strand.
CGGCGTACACCCCGATCCAGTCTCCCGGATCGATCACCCCCCGCGCCTGGCCGTCGATGCTGACCACGGCCTGCCCCGAGCGTTTCAGCACCTTCAGCCCGATGGGTTCGTTCGGGGCTGTGACGACCGAGCGGTTGAACGCCATGTGCGGGGCCACCGGCGTGAAGACCAGGGCCTCCGCCCGAGGCGAGACGACGGGTCCGCCGGCCGCGAAGCTGTAGGCCGTCGAACCGGTGGGCGTGGCCACCAGCAGCGCGTCGGCCGAGTAGGACGCCAGCAGCCTGCCGGAGACATAGACCCCCACCGATACCTGCCGGTCCCTGGCCAGCTTCTCCAGCACGACGTCGTTGAGCGCGGTGACGTCCAGAGGAATGCCCCACTCGTCGTCGACCCCGTAGTCGGTACGCACCTGGGGCGGCGGCAGCAGCGGCCCACGGCCGTACCGCATCCACGGCTCCATGCCCGCCGGGACCTCCAGAGGACGAGAGGCCCGCACGGCGAGCAGCATGCGACTGTCGATCCTCAGTCGCCCCGCGTGTACCGCGTCCAAGGCCGAACGCACCGCGGAAGCCGGTACCTCCGTCAAGAACCCCACCCGGCCCAGGTCGATGCCCAGCACCAAGGCGTCGTTCCGGGCGGCCAGCCGGGCGCCGCGCAGAAAGGTGCCGTCCCCGCCCAGGGTGACGATGAGATCGGGATGGCCCGCGGCCTCGTCCTCCGCACGGGCGCTGCGCCTCCCGCCGTCGCGCCACACGTCGATCTCCGTGCATCGCACGTCGTGCGCCTCGCACCACCTCCGGACCACGGCGGCGGCCTCCACAGCCGCAGGGCGCCCGGTGTGGACGACCAGGCCGAGCCGGTTCACGGTCACATCCGCCTCCAAGGCATCTCGGGTCACCCGGTGGTCACCGCACGGGGTGCCGCCTCAGGTGCCGCCCCCGGTCGGGCGACGTCGCCGGCGGTCACATGCGCCGGTTCGCACCGTGCCCTACGCTGCCGCGTGCACCAGGGTCCGCGCGACAGGGCGCGCCGTGGCGCCCTCCACGGTCAGTCGCGCCGGAGGACGCCGCCGGGCTTCGGCCGGGTGGGCCCGGCCGGAACGGGTCGGAGATGCCTCGCACGCTCCCGTCGGCCGACTCCACGCCGTAGCAGGCGCGGATGGATCTGTCCTCGACCTGGTCGATGCGCCCCCATGGGGCGTTGCCTTCGCCGCACCGGCGGTGGCCCGCTCGGCGCCGGCCTTCACCGCGCCCGCGCGGAGTGAAGGTCGAACCGGGGAGGTTCCGGTGCGGTTGCTGGGCGGCGGCGCCAGCCGGCGAGGGCCGTGCGGAGGGTGTCGAGACCGACGGCCCGATGACGGGTGCCGCGCGCCGCCGGCATCCGTCCCGCTTCGGCGCGGTCAGGCTCCCGGCGGCGGCGCCGGGCTCGGCGGTGGACTCTGCTGCGGTGCGCAGCCGCGGAGGACGGAGGCCATCAGGTCGTCGAGTCCGTGTTCGGTCAGGTCGTGCGGCAGCATCCCGCTGATCACCAGGTTGACGTAGCCGTGCAGGGCCGCGAAGACCGGAAGGCCGATCCGTTCCGGTGGTCCCTGCTGCACCTCGCCGCTGCGCTGGCCGGCGTCGATCAGTTCCAGGAAGAGGTCCCACCAGCGGCGGCCGGCGGCGGCCAGATCCGGGGAGGCCTGCGGGCTGTGCTTGGCCGAGAACATCAGCTCCAGCAGTGCGGCGTTGTCCACCGCGAAGCGGACGTAGGCGCGCGCCGCGGCGTCGAGGCGCTGGGCGAAGGCTGACTCGGCCCCGTCCTGAGAGGCGGCGACGGCGTCGGCGAGCCGTTCGAAGCCGGACTGCGCGAGGGCGTCCAGCAGGTCCTGCTTGGTCTTGAAGTGCCGGCTGCGCGCGGCGGGGCTGACGCCGATGGCGCGGGTCAGCTCGCGCAGGGACAGCTGGTCCGCGCCCTTGTCGCGCAGCGTCTGTTCGGCCTGGGCGAGCAGGGCGGCGGGGAGGTCTCCGTGGTGGTAGGGCCGGTTCGTCACGGTGCCACCTTATCCGGGGAGTGGCCATCGTCAACATTGTTGCCATTGACCACATTGTGGCCACTGGCTACATTGGAGTCATGGCACAGAACACCCACAGCACGAACAGCACCACCTGGACCGCTGCCGACATCCCCGACCAGAGCGGCCGCGTCGCCGTCGTCACCGGCGCCAACAGCGGGATCGGGCTGGCCACCGTCCGCGCCCTGGCCGGCGCCGGCGCCCACGTCGTCCTCGCCGTCCGCGACCCGAAGCGCGGGCAGGCCGCCGCCGAGAGCGTGCGGGGAAGCACGGAGGTGCGGCCCCTCGACCTGGCCGACCTCTCCTCCGTCCACCGCTTCGCCGACGGCTGGGACGGGCCGCTGGACCTGCTCATCAACAACGCCGGCGTGATGAACGTCCCCGAGGGCCGCACCAAGGACGGCTTCGAGATGCAGTTCGGCACCAACCACCTGGGGCACTTCGCCCTGACCAACCTCCTGCTGCCGCACCTCACCGACCGCGTGGTGTCGCTGTCCTCGACCGGTCACCGGACCCCCGGCTCGCCGCGCATCCACTTCGAGAACCTCAACCTGACCGGCGAGTACCAGGCGGTGACCGCCTACAGCCAGTCCAAGCTCGCCAACCTGCTGTTCATCCTCGAACTCCAGCGGCGGCTGACCGCGGCGGGCTCGGGCGTGCGCGCCCTGGCCGCGCACCCCGGCTGGGCCGCCACCAACCTCCAGAGCAACGACGCCAGCGCTCTGCGCGGCCTCCTCATGCGCCTGGGCAACCGGCTGATCGCCCAGGACAGCGAGGCCGGTGCGCTGCCCACCCTGTACGCCGCGGTCCAGGACCTGCCCGGAGGCAGCTTCGTCGGTCCCGACGGCCGGGGCGAGATGCGCGGCGCCCCCACCCTGGTCGGCCGCTCCCGGGCGGCCAGCGACCCCGCCGCCGCCCGGCGCCTGTGGACCGCCTCCGAAGACCTCACCGGCGTCTCCTGGAACCTTCAGTCCTGACGTACGCAGTGACGGTCCGGACCCCGGCCGCCGACAGGTCCCGAGTCGCCCGAAGGCCGTCCCGCATGGCCGGAACAACCGAACACGACAACCGAACCCACGCACGATCCCGCTCACCAGGGCGCTCCGGAGCCGGGCAAGCCGGCGCGGCGCAGGATCCCGGCGTGTTCCCAGAACGGAGAAATCGCATGGCCGACCTCACGGGCAAAGTAGCGCTGATCACCGGCGCGGCCCGCGGACAGGGCGCGGCGGAAGCCCGCCTGTTCGTCGAACGCGGCGCACGCGTCGTCCTCACCGATGTGCTGGAGGACGAAGGCAGGCAGGTGGCCGACGACCTCGGGGCCGCGGCCCGCTTCGTGCGGCACGACGTCACCTCGACCGATGACTGGAACGCCGCTGTCGCGGCGGCGGTTTCCGCGTTCGGAACGCTGAACGTGCTGGTGAACAACGCCGCGATCTATGCGGTGAAGCCCCTCACCGAGACCACGCCGGAAGAGCTGGAAAGGATTCTGCAGGTCAATCTGGTGGGCGCGTTCCGAGGGATCCGGTCCGTGGTCGGGCCGATGTCGCAGGCGGGCGGGTCGATCGTGAACATCTCTTCACTGGCCGGACTTGAGGGGCTCATGGGCCACTCCGCCTACGGCTCCTCCAAGTGGGGCCTGCGCGGTCTGAGCAGGATCGCCGCACTCGAACTGGGCCCCAGGGGAATTCGCGTCAACTCGGTCCATCCCGGCCCGATCGCCACCCCGATGGTGCCCTACCTCACCACCGGCCCCGGCAGCTTCCCCACCCTGCCGTTGCAGCGAACGGGTACGCCCGACGAGGTCGCCGAACTGGTCGCCTTCCTCGCCTCGGATGCCTCGGCCTACATCAGCGGCGCGGAGGTCACCGTCGACGGGGCGATGGCCGCGGGCAAGTTCACGCCTCCGGAGCCCCAGTAAGCCACGGTGAGCAGCGCTCGCACCGCATCGTTCGGGATCGGCCGCATCCATGCCGGTGCCGGGCCGACGCTCTGGCCGGTCGAGGCGTGAGCCCGGCCCGGGGCATCGGCCCCCATCCACAGCTGTACCTCTCGTTCAACGATCGGAACGTCATGAACCTCAACCTGACCGACAAGACGGCGGTCGTCACCGGTGCCAGTCGCGGTATCGGACTGGCCACCGTCCGGACCCTGATCGCGGAAGGCGTCCGTGTCGTGGGCGCCGCCCGCACCATCACCCCCGAGCTGGAGGCCACCGGCGCCATCGCGGTGGCGGCCGACCTGAGCAGCGCCGAAGGCGTCGCCACCCTCTTCGACACCGCGCTCACCGAACTGGGCGGCATCGACCTGCTCGTCAACAACGTCGGCGGCGGAAACGGCTCGTCCGTCGGCTTCCTCGACGCCGACGACACCGTGTGGACCCGCGCCTTCGAGATCAACGTGCTCAGCACCGTCCGTGCCACCCGTGCGGCCCTGCCCAGCCTGATCGAGCGCCGCGGAGCGATCGTCAACGTCTCCTCCATCAGCGCGACGATGCCCGACGCTTTCCCCGTCATCGGTGCGGTCAAGGCCGCGGTCACCACGCTCGGCAAGTCCCTGGCCGAGGAGTTCGGACCCCGGGGCGTCCGCGTGAACACCGTCTCCCCCGGCATGGTCAACACCACCGCCTTCCAGGACCCCGACGGCCAGGCCGCTCGATGGGCCGCTGCCTCCGGTCTGACCCTCGCCGAATTCACCCAGCAGCTGGTCAGGGACCAGAACGTCACGACCGGCCGCATCACCGAGCCCGAGGAGGTCGCGGCCCTGATCGCCTTCCTCCTCTCCGACGCGGCCGGCAACATCACCGGCGTCAACCACGTCATCGACGGCGGCATGAACAAGACGGTCTGAACCACGAGCACACCGGAACGAGCAGCCCGCACCTCCGGGAGACGGACGACGACCGCAGGTCAGGGCTCACCGGCACAGCGGGGGCCGGACCCGTGCGGCGGTCCCGGAGGAAGAACCGGGCCGACGGCAGGTCCAGGCGTACGGATACCCCGTGCGCCGGCGGCGGACCACCCGGACGGCCCGCGTCAGTCCACCGGGCGGCCCTGCGTGGTGAGGCCGGGCAGGACGAGGGTGAGCCAGCGGGCGGCGGACTCCGGGGTGCCGTCGGCGGCCACATTGCCGAGGAGCAGAGAGAAGTCGGTGACCGTGACATCGGGGTGAATGTCGCCTTCGGCCTGCCCGGCGTGCACGAGGGCGTCCAGTGCGGTGCCAACCTGGGGTTCGAGACCGCTGAGGTCCCCGTTGAGCGCGACTCTCACACAGCTCCGGCCGCAGTCCGGCCGGCACCTGCCTTCGGGGACGAACCGGCGGCAACGGTTGTCCACCCCGTCGGATCCGGGTGAGCGGTATCTGACGCATCCCCCCACGATCGATCACGACAGATTCAAGAGGGAACGACATGAGCAAGATCTGGTTCCTCACCGGCGCGTCCCGCGGCCTGGGCCGGGCCTTCACCGAGGCGGCCCTGTCCCGCGGCGACCGGGTGGCCGCGACCGCCCGTAACACCGACACCCTGACAGGCCTCGCCGAGACCTACGGCGACGCGGTCCTGCCGCTCGCGCTGGACGTCACCGACCGCGCGGCCGTTCAGGCCGCTGTCACCACGGCGCACGAGCGCTTCGGCCGGCTGGACGTGGTGGTCAACAACGCCGGCTACGGCCTGTTCGGCATGGTCGAGGAGGTCACCGAGGAGCAGGCCCGTCAGCAGATGGACACCAACTTCTTCGGCGCGCTGAACGTCACCCAGGCCGCGCTGCCCCTGCTGCGCGCCCAGGGCGGCGGGCACATCGTGCAGATCTCCTCGCTCGGCGGCATCGTCGCCTTCCCCTCCCTGGGCATCTACAACGCCTCGAAGTGGGCGCTGGAAGGCATGACGGAGTCCCTCGCCCAGGAGGTCGCGCCCTTCGGCGTCAAGGTCACCCTGGTCGAGCCGGGCGGATTCGGCACCGACTGGGGCGGCTCCTCCGCCACGTACGCCGAGCCGATCGCCGCCTACCAGCCCGCCCGCGACGCACTCGCCGCGGTGTCCGAGGGCGCGACGTCCGGCGACCCGAAGGCCGCCGCCGCACTGCTGAAGGTGGTCGACGCCGAAGAGCCGCCGCTGCGAATCCTGTTCGGCGCCATGCCCGTTGACTTCGTCAAGGGCCTCTACGCGCAGCGCCTGCAGACCTGGGCCGACTGGGAGCAGGTCTCCATCGCCGCCGGCGGCGGCGCCTGACACACAGCCGCACTGACGGTGAGCAGGCCGCCGCCGAACGGTGGCCTGCTCCCGCACCGGGCCGTCGTACCAGGCCCTCATCGCACGAAGACGAAGGAATCATCCAGGCTTCGACGCCGAACACGGTGCTCACGCCTCTGGTCCGCGGAATTCAGGCGTGACCGATCTGCGTGAGTGTCGGCGCGACGTGACGACACGGCGTGACACTCCAACAGGACAGAAGGACACGGAAATGAAGGACTACAAGGACAAGGTCGTCGTCATCACGGGCGGTGCCACGGGGATCGGGTTCGCCTATGCGAGGGCGTTCGGTCGCGACGGCGCTCGGATCGTGTTGGCCGGGCGCAGGGAGAACCGTCTGCGTGAAGCGGTCGACACGCTGACCACGGACGGTGTCGAGGCCGCCTTTCAGGTCTGTGATGTGACCGACCGGGAGCAGGTCGTGCGGCTGGCCGACTTCGCGCAGGAGAGGTTCGGCCGGGTGGACGTCATCGTCAACAACGCCGGGACGGGAATGCTGAGTCCGGTGCTGGAGACGTCCTTGGCGGATGTTCGCAAGTTGTTCGAGGCGAACTTCTTCGGGGTGTGGCATGTCGCCGAGGTGTTCGCCCGCCGGTTCGTGGAGCAGGGCACGCCGGCAGCGATCTACAACGTGGGTTCGGAGAACTCGCTGTTCCACGCGGCTTTCGGCGGGGCTGGGTATGTGGCCAGCAAGCAGTCGGTCGGTGCGCTGAGCGAGTCGTTGCGTGAGGAGCTGCCGGACTTCATCGAGGTCAGTCTCATCTGTCCGGGGTTCGTGCGGTCCGAGATCGAGGACCCGGAGTTCATGGCACATGGCATGGACACCGACAGGTTCGTCGACATCACCATGCCGCAGCTGCGGGCCGGCCGGTTCTATGTGGTCAGCCACTCCTACAACGCGGTGCGGATCGCCGCCCGTTACAAGGAGATCATGCAGGCGTACGAGACCTACGCGCCCCGCTACGACGGCGACGAGGAGTTCGACGTACGCACGGTGGCGGCCCAGGCCGCCGCAGACCAGCAGCGCTGAACCGTCGAAGCAGCGTCCCCGACGGCAAGGAGCCCGGTCGGCAGGAGCGCCGAGCCGAGGGGGCGGCTTCGTCGGTCCGACGCCGAACCCGCTGTTCGCCGGGTTGTCCTCGCCCCCGACCGACCGGAAGGCGGCCGGGGGCGAGGGCTTCAAGTCGGCCCTGCAGTCGTTCTCGTGTCGTGATGAACAGGTGCTGCTTGGGTGTGCCCGTCCAGTCGTCGGCGACCAGGTCCTCGATCTTCGCGAAGCGGGCGGCCTGCCTCGCTGGTGTCCTGGACGAGGATGAGCAGAGCCCTGGCCGCACGCTGGACGTTGAGCGGGCTCATCGTGGCGTCGGCGAGGTCGATCACCGCCTGATTGACGCCGGAGCGTGCCAGGCCCACACTCTCCCGTGTCGGGGTGGTGTGGTTGCCGTCGAACCCGACGGCGAGACGCGCCGTGTACGGATGTGGCCGGTACTGAGGCGCGGGCATGTCGTCGAGGGCCCAGAAGACGTTCTGGACCGGCAGGTACCAGCCGACGACGTAGAGGTCGCTGGCGCGCACCACCAGGTCAACGACGGCACCCGTGGACGCAGTGAGGTGGAGCGGGAACAGGTCGCGGAGAATCTGCGGTCCCCTCGTCTCGCGGGCCGTGCAGCCCGCCGGTGGTTCTGTAAGGAGCGGGCTCGGGCAGGAACAGGCGGCGAAGGCCAGCGCCTCTCGCACCACCGAACCGGAGCGCGTGCTCCCCTTGACGCCTCGGGATCAGATCCAGGTGGGCACCTCGGCGTAGCGGGCGCCGAAGCCGCCGGTGGGCAGGATCTCGCGGATGGCGGCGAGGTCGGCCGGGGTGAGTGTGATGTCGGCGGCGCCCGCGTTCTCCTCGATGCGCGCGGCGCTTCGGGTGCCGGGGATGGGCACGGTGTGCTCGCCCTGGGCGAGCAGCCAGGCCAGGGCCAGCTGGGAGACGGTCACACCCTTCGACGTCGCGAGTTCGGCGAGCCTGGTGACGGCCTGGACGTTCTTCTCGAAGTTTCCGGGCTGCCAGCGCGGGTCGTGGTTGCGCATGTCGCTCTCGTCGTACTGGCCGGCGGGCTTGGCGGTGCCCGTGATGAAGCCGCGGCCGAGCGGGGAGTAGGCGACGAAGCCGATGCCGAGCTCTTCGAGGACGGGGAAGAGCCGCTCGACGTCGCGCTCGAAGAGGCTGTACTCGGTCTGCAGGACGGAGACCGGCTGGACGGCGTGCGCCCTGCGGATGGTCTCGGGGCCGGCCTCGCTCAGGCCGAAGTACTTGACCTTGCCCGCGTCGATCAGCTCCTTGACGGTGCCCGCGACCTCCTCGATGGGGACGTCGGGGTCGACACGGTGCTGGTAGAGGACGTCGATGTGGTCGGTGCCGAGGTAGCGCAGGCTGTTGTCGGCGACCTTGCGGATGTTGTCGGGCCGGCTGTCGAGGCCGAAGCCGGCCGCGGGGTTGGAGAGGTCGAAGCCGAACTTGGTGGCCAGGACCACCTCGTCGCGGAAGTCCCTGACCGCCTTGCCGACCAGGATCTCGTTGGAGCCGGTGCCCCATCCGTAGAGCTCGGCGGTGTCGAAGAAGGTGACGCCCAGGTCGTGGGCGCGCCGGATCGCGGCGAGGCCGGCCTGCTCGTCGGTGGGGCCGTAGGCCATGGTCAGGCCCATCGAGCCGTAGCCGATCGCCGAGACGGTCAGGCCCTGGCTGCCGAGTGTCCGCTGCTGCATGTCTTCCTCCAGGGGCAAACCAAACTGTCTGGTTCGACCGTACGGCGGTTCCGCCCCCGGGTCAAACCAAACAGTTTGGTTGGTAGGCTCGGCACATGAATCCCCAACCTGGCGCCGACTCCACCCGCGACCGCATCGTCACCGCGGCCACGACCGAGTTCGCCCGGCACGGGATCGCCGGCGCCCGCATCGACCGCATCGCCAAGGCCGCCCGGACGAGCAAGGAGCGGGTCTACGCCTACTTCCGCAGCAAGGAGGACCTCTACCGCTTCGTCTCCGCCCAGGAACTCGCCGCCGTCGCCGAGGCCACCCGGATGGACCCCACCGACCTACCCGGCTACGCGGGCCGGCTCCACGACTACTTCGCCGCCCACCCCGAACGGCACCGCCTGATGGCCTGGGGCCGACTGGAACTCGATCCCGGCAGCACACCGGCCGACGACGACCCGATCCGTCGGACCGTCGCCCACAAGACCCGGCAGCTGCGCAGGGCCCAGGAGGCTGGCCACCTCGACCCCGCCTGGGACCCGCTCGACGTCCTCGTCTTCGTCAACCAGATCGCCACCTCCTGGGCCGACCAGCCCGGCCTCACCGCCACAACCTCCCCCGAACAGGCCCAGCACCTCGCCGCCCGACGCGCGGCCATCGTCAACGCGGTCCAGCGACTCTTCCCGGCAGTCCCGGCCGCGCCGGACGGGACGCCCTGACCACAGTCCGAGCCGCACTCCTCCTCCAGGGGCGCGGTCGACGTCCGCACGTCATCAAGTGGTCGGCCGGTCTTCAGGAAAGGCGGATCGCACGGGGTCTCAGGTGCTCGCCGAAGACCGCCAGACCGCCGGTGCGGCCGGCGCCCTGACGCGTCTGGCGAAGGTTCGGGCCTGCGACTCGGGCACGGGGGATCAGGCGCGGGTGGCGCCTGGACTTTCTGAGCCCGCACCCGCCCTCCCTCACAGGTCCGGGAGGCGCACCCACCCCGGGGGCGCGCCTACCGGACCGCGTCGCTTCCGCAGCCCGGCCGCGCGGACGGCGGGGGGCGCCGTCCGGGACCGCCGCGTTCGGCGGTTCCGCAGGCCAGGACCCGCACCGGAGGCTTGACGGGTGCCGCGAACCGTGCGGCGCACAGGAAGGAGCACCCGTGTCCGTCAACATCCCGCGACCCGCGTTCGACCCGGAACTGGAGGCCGTGCTGGCCGCCCTCGGCGACCGGATCCCCCCGACCATGACCGCGGAGATGATCCCGCACATGCGCCGGGCATCGCCGTCGGAGGTCACCGACGACATGCTCCGCGCCGCCGGCCTGACCCGGCGCGACGTCACCGTCCCCGGCCACCTCGGGGACGACATCACCGTCTCGGTGATCGCCCGCGAGGACCACCAGGGCCTCGGACCCGGGATCTACCACACGCACGGAGGCGGCATGGTCTCCGGTGACCGGTTCTCCGGCCTGGTGCAGGTCCTCCCGTGGGTCGCCGACCACGACGCCGTCCTGGTCACCGTCGACTACCGGCTCGCACCCGAGCACCCCGACCCCTACCCGGTCGAGGACAGCTACGCCGGCCTGCTCTGGACCGCCGAGCACGCCCGGGAGCTGGGCATGGACCCGGACCGGCTGCTCATCGCCGGCCAGAGCGCCGGAGGCGGCATCACCGCCGGCATCGCCCTGATGGCCCGCGACCGGCAGGGCCCGGCCCTGGCCGGCCAGGTGCTCATCTATCCGATGCTCGACGACCGGGACCGCACGGTCTCCTCGGCCCAGTTCGACGGGGCCGGCGTGTGGGACCGCGGCAGCAACCTCATGGGCTGGAACGCGCTCCTGGGCGAGCGACGCGGAACCGACGACGTGTCGGTCTACGCCGCACCCGCCCGCGCCACCGACCTCACCGGCCTGCCGCCCGCCTTCATCGACTGCGGCTCCGCCGAGGTCTTCCGCGACGAAGACGTCGCCTACGCGACCGCGCTCTGGCACGCGGGCGTCCAGGCCGAACTCCACATCTGGCCCGGCGGGTTTCACGGGTTCGACCTCACCGCACCCCACACCGCCCTCGCCCACGCCATGACCGCCGCCCGCAACGCCTGGGTGGCGCGCACCCTGGGAACCTGAGGCGACACCTCCCCGGGGGCTCCGTAAACTGGGGGGCAGCCGAGAAGGAGCGCGGTGGTGCATCAGCTGGCCGGACGGTTGAACTCGACCGACCCGCAGGCGGGCGAGACCCTGCGGATCGTGTCCTACTTCGACGTCCTCATCGCCCGGGGAGCCGGACTCGACGGCCTCCTGCGCGGCGCCGCGCTCCTCTCCGGGACGGTCGCCGGCGCCGAGATCCGGGGACGGGTGACCCGGCGCGACCCGGACGGACACCCGCCCGCCCGACGCCCCCGATGCCCACCGGCGTTCCTCCCCGCGCTCCGACGGCGGCTGGACGGTGTGGCTGGAGCGCGACGGGGAACCGCGCCCCGACGACGACATGATCGCCGAGCGCCTCGCCCTGGGCGTCTACCTCCTGGAGGCGCGCCGCCACCCCGACAGCGGCCTCGATGCGATCGTCGACCCGCACCGCTCCACCGCCGAGCGCGCGGCCGCCCTCGCAAAGCACCGGATCGACCCGCAGACCAGGGTGCGCGTCCTGGCGACCCCCGCGGACGCTCCCGACACCGGCGACCCCAGCGGCATCGTCCCCACCCGGTACGGACTCCTCAAGGCCACCCTCGACCGCCACGGCACCCTCACCCCACCGCAACCGGCCGGCATCGGAACCTGGACCCGCGCCGACCAAGCCCCCGAATCCTGGGACGCGGCGGTCATCGCCCTGCGGCTGACCGACCCCACCACCCCAACCGTCGACGCCACCGACCTCGGAGCGATGCTCCTGCTCGCCCAGGCCCACGACCCCGACAACCCGCACCAGGACGTCCGCACCCTCGCCACCCTCGACCAGCGCTCCGCCGACATCCTCCGCACCCTTGTGGAAGCCGACAGCATCCGCTCCGCGGCAGCCACGCTCGGCATGCACCACTCCACCGTCCAGGCCCGCCACGAAGCACTGACCACCACCCTCGGTTACGACCCCCGCACCACCACCGGCCGCATGCGCTACATCGCCGCCGCACTCCTGCTACGCCTCACCGACCCGCTCACCCCCGGCCGGACGCAGAGCGCGTAGCACGGTTCGACTGGACCAACCACGTCCTCGCCTGCTCGCTGCGCAACAGCCACCTCAAGAAGGCCGTCTTTCCGCTCGACCCCGACGGGAAGCCGCTGCTCATCGACCCCACGGCCGAGGACCCGACACCGCACCTGCGCCCGGTACTGACGGTCCATCACGGGGAATTCCCTCCGCGCCTGGGTCCGCCGGTCAAGCGATCTACGTACCGGCTGCACCGGGAGGATACCGGCGGACCCGGACAGAGCGGCGGGGGATCGGCTCTGGCCGAGCCGCCGATCAAGGGGCGGCTCGGCCTCGTGGTCAGGCCTCCAGGTCGTAGACCACGGTCACGGGGGCATGGTCGCTCCACCGTTCTGCGTGAGTGGCGGCACGTTCGACGTAGGCCTCGACGGCCTTGGCGGCGATGCCGGGCGTTGTGCACTGCAGGTCGATGCGCCAGCCGGAGTCGTTGTCGAAGGCGCGGCCGCGGTAGGACCACCAGGTGTAGGGGCCGGTGCGGTCGGGGTGGAGGTGGCGGACGACGTCGGTGTAGCCGGCCTCGTCGTAGACGCGGGAGAGCCAGGCGCGCTCCTCGGGGAGGAAGCCGGCGGACTTCTGGTTGGCCTTCCAGTTCTTGAGGTCCTCGGGGCGGTGGGCGATGTTCCAGTCGCCGCAGACCACGACCTCGCGGCCGTCGGCGGCGGCGCGGGTGCGGAGCTTGTGGAGGTGGGCGAGGAACTCCGTCATGAAGCGTTCCTTCTCGTCCTGGCGCTCGGTGCCGACCTCGCCGGAGGGGAGGTAGAGGCTGGCGACAGTGAGGCCGGGGAGGTCGATTTCGACATACCTGCCCGAATTGTCGAATTCCGTCGACTCGAAGCCGATGGCGGTGCGGGTCGGCTCCGTGCGGGAGAGGATCGCCACGCCGGCCCGGCCCTTGGCGGCGGACGGGGCCCAGACCGTGTGCCAGCCGTCCAGGTCGCGCAGTTCCACGGGGAGCTGCCCGGGCTCGGAGCGCACCTCCTGTAGGCAGATCACGTCCGCCTCGGTGGCGGCCAGCCACTCGATGAATCCCTTCTTGGCCGCCGCCCGGATTCCGTTCACGTTCACACTCGTCACCACGATCACCCGGGCAGCCTACCCACTGCGCCGTGCGGGGGAGTGCCACGACGCGTCCGGTTGCGGAGCTGACGTGAACGCACCATGAAACTGTGCGGGAGTCCCCCCGTGCCGCGCTATTGGTCTTGACCATCTCCCGATCGAACCCCTAGGGTCACTTACTGCAAGGACCTTTAATAAAGAAGGACGGAAAAAGCCCGCTCTCCCACCTGCCGCGACAGCGGACAGCGGGCCGGGATCCGCCCTCTTTCAGCAGGGCGGAAGACACCAGGGTGGAGGACACGGTGGGAACCACAGGACAGCTCACGGCAGTACCGGAGCCGAAGTACTGGCACCTGCGCACGGTGCTGCTCCGCGCCATCGACACGGAGTTCACCATCGGCCAGGTCCTGCCGAACGAGCGCGAGCTCGCCGCCCGCTTCGGCGTCGCCCGGGCCACCCTGCGGCAGGCGCTGGACCAGCTGGAGCTGGAGGGCCGGCTGGTCCGCCGGCGCGGCATCGGCACCCTGATCGCCGCCCCCCGGGTCGGCGTCCCGGTGAACCGGCAGGAGGAGGGCTGGCCCGGCGCCGCCCGCAGCCAGGCCTGGCGCACCGTCGACTGCACCACGGCCCCGGCCGCCCGGCGGCTGGCCGAGGCGCTCGGCGTGGCCGAGGGCGCGCCGGTGCACACCGTGCGCCGGGTGCGCCTCGTGCAGGGGCGGACCGTGGCCACCGAGTCGCTGCACGTGCCCGCCGCCGCGCTGCCGCACCTGCCCGGCTTCCGGGCCGAGAGCGACCGTGCCCGTTCGGTGCTGCGCCAGCTGGAGCGCCTGGAGGTGGACGGCGAGTCCCGCTCCGTCGAGCTGGGCGTCGCCGAGGCCGAGCAGGCCGCCCTGCTGGAGCGTCCGCCCGGCTCGCCGGTGCTGGTGATGACCACGCAGTACGCCGCGGCCGGCCGGCTCGTCGCGCTCGCCGTCTCCACCTACCGTGCGGACACCTGCAAGCTGACCTTCGGCGAGACCGGCCTCGTCGAGGTCACCCCCGTCGGCGCCGCCCCCGTGGGCGCGGCCGCCGCCTCCTGAACCACTCCCGAAAACCCTCAGGCCCAGGTCCGAGCGCCCCGCCAGGCGCCCGGGCCTGGGCCGTTTTGCAGGAGAGGGGAGTCGGGGGGCGGGGAGGGGAGGACAGGAGTGGCGCGAACGCCGCCGCCCCGCCGCTTCGGTCCGGAGGCGGCGGGGCGGCGGGGCGACGGGCGGCAGGCCGGCGAGATGCTCAGGCCCGGGCCGAAACCGCCTCCGCCGTCGGGGGGTTGACGGCGAAGAGCTGCTCCTCGACCTGGTCGAGGGCCACCCGCAGGGCACCCATCGCGACGACCTCCGAGCCCAGGGCGGCCAGGGCCACCTCGGGGGCGCGCAGGGTGAACTGGGCGAGGCGTTCGCGCAGGGGGTCGAGGACGCCGTCCAGGCCGGCCGCCCAGCCGCCGATCACCACCAGCTGCGGGTCGATGGCCAGCACCAGGGCGGCGACGCTCTGCACCAGGCGGGTCAGGAAGCGGTCGGTCGCGACCTTCGCCACCGCGTCGCCCTCGCGGGCCAGCTTCAGCACCCGCGCCACCGCCGCCTCGTCCAGCGGGTTGAGCGGCTTGCCGGTGGTGGAGAGCAACCGTTCCGGCGTCACCTCCTGGCCCAGCAGGTGCAGTGCGCCGATCTCACCGGCCGCGCCGCCGAAGCCCCGGTGGAGACGGCCGTTGATGAGCGAGCCGGCGCCCGGGCTCAGGCCCGCCATGACGAACACGACGTCGTCGGCGCCGACCGCCGCGCCCTGCCAGTGCTCGGCGATCGCCGCGAGGTTGGCGTCGTTCTCGATCATCACCGGACAGCGGAACGAGCGCCGCAGCCGTGCCCCGAGGTCCAGCCCCGTCCACCCGGGCATCGCGGTGCCCAACTGCACGGTGCCGTCCCGGTCGACGATGCCGGGCGTGCCGACGCCCACTGCCCACAGGTTGTCCCGGGAGACGCCCGCCTTGCGCAGCACCTCCGCGACCACCGACCGCACGGCGGTGAGCCGCTCCTCCGCGTCCAGGGTCTCGTCGACCGGCCGGAAGTGGCTGCCCACCACCTCACCGGCGAGGTCGGCGAGGATGATCCGGATGTCGTGCACCCCGATCTCGATGCCCAGGATGTGCCCGGCCTCCGACCGGAACCGGAACCACCGGGCCGGCCGCCCGCGCCGGCCGGCGCCGGGCTGACTGCCCGGCTGCGGCTGCTCGACCTCGGCGACCAGGCCGGTCTCCACCAGCCCCTCGATCACGCCCTCGACCGTCGGCCGCGACAGCCCGGTGTCCCCGACCAGCTTGGTCAGGGTCACCGCATGGCCCTCGCGCAGCGCCCGGAGGGTCACCGCGGCGTTGATCCGCCGCAGGAGTGAGGAGTCGCCGCCGGTGAGTCTGTCCGTCAAGACGCTGCCCTTCGCCGTTCCGCGCGACTGCCCTTTCGCGCGTGCCGTGTACACGGGCACCACCGGGCGACGCCACCGGCCGGTCGTGCCGGAGGCCGCCCCCGGGCGGACCCGCGGGAATCGGCCGCCCGGCGGGAACGGCACGGCGTGCTGTGTTGCCTGCGCCGGTCCGGATGGCCTCAGCCGGATGCTACCGGGGCCCCGCCCCGCCCGGCGAGCATCTTCCCAGCTCATCCAGGCTTCGGTATCGAAATGGTACGGATCGGGTGGCCGTGCGTGACCCTGCCCTTTCCGCCCCGCCGTCAGAGCAGGCCACCGGTCGCCCCGAGGTTCTGCCCGGACACCCACCGGCCGTCCGGCCCGACCAGGAACGCGATCACGTCGGCGACGTCCGCCGGCTGCCCGAGCCGCCGCAGCGGCGTCATCCCGGCCACCGCCTCCAGCGCCTGCGGGGGATTGGTGGCGCGCAGCAGATCGGTCTCCACCGGCCCGGGGGAGACGGTGTTGCAGGTGATCCCGCGCGGTCCGAGCTCCACCGCGGCGGCCTGCGTCAGCTGCTCCAGCGCGCCCTTGCCGGCGAGGTACGGGGCGATGCCGGGGACCGGGCGGCGGGTGTTGAGGGTGGAGAGGTTGACGATCCGCCCTCCGTCGCGCATGTGCTGGGCCGCGTAGCGCAACGTCAGGAACACCGCGCGGACGTTGACGGCGAGCAGGGCGTCGAAGTCCGCCGGGTCGGTCTCGGCGAGCGGCGCGGGGGTGAAGGCGCGCGCCGCGTTGTTGACGAGGACGTCGAGGCCGCCCAACTCCTCCTGGGCCGCAGCCATCAGCCACTCCGCACCCTCCGGTGCGCCGAGGTCGGCCCGCACCGCGTGCGCCCGCCCGGCGCCCCGCGCGGTCACCGCGCGCACCACCTCCTGCGCCGCCGCGTCGTCGTGCGCGTACCCGAACACCACGTCCGCACCGTCCGCCGTCAGCCGCTCCACCACGGCTCGCCCGATCCCGCGCGATCCGCCCGTGACGACCGCCGCCCGGCCCGCGAGCACCCCGTCCGTCATCCCGACACCCCGTCTCCGGCCGGCCGCACACCGGCCCCGGGGAGAACCTACCGCCCGGGCCGGGCCCGGGCGGCGAGGCGCTCCTCAGGCGCCGACGTGCAGGTGCGCCGCCCAGAGCGACGGAGTGCCCGGCAGGGCGTCGCGCCGCTCCCGCACCACGGTGTGCAGGGCCGCCGCCGCCCGCCCGTAGTCGATTCCGCCGTCGGGGCGCAGCAGCCCGCGGTAGAACGCGGACGCGATGGCGTCGGATTCGTCGTCGTAGGCCTTCCAGAGGGTGCCGATCACCTGCCGGAACCCCATCAGCTGGAACGCCGAGGCCAGGTGGATCGACTCGTCGGCGAGGTCGTCGTTGGTGCTGACGGCGGTCTCGCAGGCGGACAGGTAGGCGAGTCGGGCGCCGTCGAGGTCGAGCGGGGCGAGGCTGAGCACGGTGAACGGGGAGCTGAGGTGGTCGTGCAGCAGCAACCTGCTGTGCGAGGGGTCGGCCGCCTCGCTGATCCCGTGACAGACCAGGTGGGCGACGGCGGCCGAGCCCAGCGCGTGCCGCACCCGGGCCGCCGTCGGCAGGACGGCCGGGTCGGCACCCGCACCGTCGGGCCCGGCCGGGGCGAGCACGGCGGACGGCAGCGGGAGGAGCTCGCGGACGGCCTCGACCTCGTCCAGGGCGTGGTCCAGGTCGGGCTGCCCCGGGGTGCTCGGCATCGCCACCAGCAGTGCCGCGTCCGGCCGTCCGGCGGCAGCGGACGGGGCGGGCCGCCGGGCGTGCAGCAGCGCCTGGACGGTGGGCGTGTACGAGGACACCGCCCGGTCCAGCACGGTGCGCCGCGGCCCGTCGGGCGCTGTCGCGGCCCCGGCCCGGTGGTGGCCGGCCGCGTGCAGCGGCAGTTGCCCGAGCAGCCCGCCGGGGCACCACCAGACCCGGGGGAGCGCGGCGCCCGGGCGATCCGGTGCCGGCGGCCCGAGCGCGTCCAGCACTGGTCCGGCGGCCGCGTCCCAGAGCCATTCGAGCAATCCGACGAGGCGCTGCTGGGCGGGGACGGAGACCTCCGGGTCGTCGTCCGCGGTGGCCGCGACGGCGGTGCGGAACGCCGCGGTCCGCTCCGCCACCACCTCCGGGGTGAGCCCGGGCAACGGCAGGACCCGGACACCGGACGGGGTCAGCACCAGGGCCGCGCTCCCGAACCGGCTCACGTTGAACACCACCACCGGCCCCTCGGCCGCCGCCTCGAACAGCCGCTCCGCCGGAACCGGGCGCAGGAACGAGGCGAACCCGTCGAGCGCCCGGATCTCCTCCACCGTCGCGGTGAAGTCCCGGAGCAGCCGCTGCCGGGTGGCGAGCTCGGGCGGCTCGGCGCCGGTGGCCGGGAGGACCCCGCCGTTCAGCAGGCCGACCTCGTCGGTGTCGAGCAGCCGCCGCAGTTGCTCGAAGCGGTCGGCCAGATCCGGGCGGTGGTCGCGCAGCGCCGTGAGATCGGTTCGGGAGTGCAGCAGTTGACCGAGCATCAGGGCCCGGCCGGACTCCAGCAGCCGCAGGGCCGCGAGCCCCCGGCCGGGGTCGCCGGGGCGGGCGGCGAGGGTGAGCGCGGCGGCGTCGGCGGCCAGGCCGAAGAAGCCGCCGAGCGCCTGCTGCTGGTCCCCGCGGTGGATGAACCGCGGTGCCACCTGCGGCAGCAGCCCGACGGCCTGGGCCAGCAGCCGCGCGCCGAGAGCGGGATCGGCCTTCGAGGTGATGAGCGCGACGAACCGCGCCGCGTCGATCCGCAGGCTGGCCTGGGCGGTGGGGGAGTCGGCGGCCTGCGTGAGGCAGTGGGCGGCCTCCGCGAAAGCGGCCCTCGAAGCGTCCGGGTCGGAGGCGGCCGCGCCGAGGTGGATGAGCGCGGTGCCCAGCCTGACCAGGCCGAGGGCGTGGCGCGGTCCGCCGCGCTCGACGGACGCCGTCATCGGGCGCAGCAGGTCGACGGCCAGCGCGGGGTCCGCGAGGTCGCGGGTGCGGTCGTACCGCTGCTGCAGGGCCGCGGTCAGGTGGATCACGTACTCCGGCCACGACGGGTGCCCGGGATCGGTCGCGACGAGGGCCTGCCGGAAGAGTTCGACGGCCCGGTCCAGGTCGGCCGGGTCGTGCTGCGGGTGCCGCTCGAACCGGGAGTGCAGCACGGCCGCCACCGAGAAGGCCAGCAGCGGCTGGTCGGCGTGGTCGGCGGGGGTGCGGCGGCGGGCCTCCCCGGCGTGCGTCAGGGCGGCCTCGGCGTCCTCCGGCCGGGATTCCCGGCGGTAGCGGAGGAGCAGCGCGCCGGCCAGGGTGGTGAGCGCCCGGCGGTGAACCTCGTCGCCCGGCGTGGCACGGCGGACGGACTCGCGCAGCCAGTCCACGGCGGTGTCGACGTCGTCGATCGACCCCGACCGTTCGAACCGGGCGGTCAGGGCGGCGCCGACGTTGAGCAGGAGGGCGGCGGCGTTGGGATCGTCGTCGCTGAACGCCGCGAGCACCTGTTGGTGGATCTCGATGGCGGTGTCGAGGTCGTCGAGCGACCAGGTCTGTTCGAACCGGAGCATCAGCACGACGGCGAGGTTCGACAGGTAGCCGGGCCGGTCCGGGTCGTCGGCGGGGGTGAGGGCGATGCCGCGGCGCAGCGACCGGATCGCCCGGTCGGCGTCGCGGAGGTCGCCGGTCTGCTCGAAGCGGTGACCCAGTACCTGCCCGTGGGCCAGCCAGACGGCCGCCGTGGCGCCGTCGGTCACCAGCGGCTCCAGGACGGCGGCGGCGCGCTCGACCTCGGCGGGGGCATCGGTGATGCCGAGACGTGCCTGGACGGCGATGCAGAGGATCTTCACCAGGTCGGCGTACTCGGGGTGCCCCGTCCCGGCGAGCCGGACCAGCCGGTCGATGCCGCCGATGGCCCGGGCGGCCGTCCCGGGGTCCGGGTCGGTCGTGATCATCATGAAGAACCGCTGGGCCCGGAACAGGACGGCCATCGGCATCAGCCCGGCGAGGGCGTGCGGGACGTCGCCGATGCCGCTCAGCCGGCAGAGGGCGAAGGAGCCGAGGGCGGCCTGCAGGGCCTCGGAGCGTTCGTCCTCGGTGAGCGATGCGGCCTCGGACAGCCCCAGGTGGACCCAGCCGAGGTCGCTGCGCGCCGCGAGGTCCTCCTCACGGTCGAGCTGTTCCTCGAACGCGGCGGCGAGGCGCCGGAGGGTCCGCTGCCGTGCGAGGGGGAACGGTTGCCCCCGCCGGGCCTGCTGTGCGGCGAGGTGCAGGGTTGCCCCGGGATCGGCCGTCACACTGTTCCCCCGCTGTCATTGATCCACTCAACATGCGTTCGTACCATCTCAGTTGATCTGATATCAGAAATGTGCGGACGGGTCCAGGAGGAAGCGGCGGATGGTGCGAAGAGGGAACGGGATCGACCGGGCGGTGCCCTACCTGTGCGAGGGGGAGGCACGCATCCGCAGGACGCTGGCCGCGGCCGGGACCGAAGCCGTGCTGGACGCGGCGCTGGCCGCGATCCGCTCCGGCACGGGCGTGCGCGAGGGGCTCGACGGGGTGCACGACGCGCTGCGCCGCGCCGGGCACGCGAAGGGCCTCTACGGCGAACTCCGGGGCGCCGAACCGGTGTCGCCCGCCTCGTCCTTCCCGGGCCTGGGCCGGCCGGCGCAGGCCCGGGCCGCCGTCTACGCGTGCCCGGGTGGCCGGTGCCGGCGGCTCGAACTGGGGAAGGACGCGATGCCGGCGCCGGTCTGCGCGGTCGACGGCGGGCCGATGAGGCTGTCCGGTACCGGTACCGGGTCCGGGGCCGGGTCCTGACGTGGACGCCGTCCTCTCCGCCCTCGGCAAGAAGGCGATGAGGGATCGCTGCTGCTGTGGGGCGCCCTCTACGTCGTGATCGGGGCCGCCGCCGTACGGCTCGGCCACGCCCTCGACGTCGCCGGGCTGCAGGCCGGGGCGAAGTCACTGGCGGCCGGGCTCGGTTCGGGCGGAGCGGGGGTGATCGCGACGGCGGCGCTCGCCGCCGGGCTCGCGGCGGCCGCGGCCGGACTCGCGGCGCGCGGGCTCGGCAAGATCACGGAGGTCGCCGCGCTCACCGACGACTGGCAACGCTGGCCGGCCCCCCTGGGCCGGCCGGTGGCGGGCATCGTCCGCCGCCGCCGGGCCGGGCACCTGCGCCTCCTGGCCCGGGAGGCGGCCCGCCAGGACGCCCGAGAGCCCCGTCCGCTGCCGGACGACGCCCCCCGGGTGCTGCGCCGCACCGCCCGGATCCTCACCGGACCCCCGGTGCGGGCCAGTTGGAGCGGCGACCGGATCCTCGGGACCGGCGACGCGCTGCGCGCGGCCTACGGGCTCGACCTCGCCGGGCTCTGGCCGAGTCTGTGGCTGGTGGTGCCGGACGCCGACCGGGCGGAGCTGAACGCCGAGCGGGCGGCGGTGGGCTCGGCGACGGGGCTGTTCGGCTGGGGCTGGCTGTACCTGCTGCTCGGCTCGGCGTGCTGGCCGCTGCTGTTCCTGGCGGGCGGTGTCCTCCTGGTCGCCCGGTACCGGCTGCGGGCGGCCACGGCCGGCTTCGCCGAGCACGTGCGCCGCGTCAGCCAGCTGTACGCGCCCGAGCTGGCCCGCCGGCTGGGATCGGCGCGGACGGGGCCGCTGGACCGGGCGACAGTGGTCGAACTGCACGCGGCGCTGGGCCTGCCCGCACCCGAGCCGGAGGCGCCGGGCGGCGCTGAGGGCGGAGCCGGAGCACCCTGACGACGGCGCCCCGAGCCCGGGATTCCCTTGGCCCTCGGACGTCCGGTCCGGCCGTCACTGCCCGATCCGGGGCGGCTTGCGGTGCCCGTTCTGGCGGGCCACCGGCGCGGCGCGGGTGCGGGCGGCCCGTGATCTGCCGGCCGAGCGGCCGGCCGGCGAGCAGCAGGGCGTGGACGGCCCGGTCCACGGCCGAGGACCCCGGGGAGTGCGCCGAGCCGTGCACGTCGGCGTGGAACGCGGCCAGGCCCATGACGGTCCCGTTGGCCCCGGCGGACCCCCGCCGCTGACCGCCCCGGACGCGGGTGCTCGTCGCGCCGGAGGAGGAGCGTCCGCAGGGCCGCCGTACGGTCCTGGACCGGCGGCGGCGCAGTGGTGCTCACGCGACATGATGACTACCTGGCGGAACGTCAAAAAGACTGGCGGGCAGTCCGGTTGAGTTCCTCCGAGCCGCCTCTCCGTCGGACCATGGGATCCCCCCGCCGCACGGGGAACGATGGCCCCAGCGCCCTGAGCGCACAGCAGGCCCGGTGTCACGGCCCCCGATCGGCCCGGTCCGCGGGGCCGTTGACCGGGCGGGCGCGGCGGGGTGGGCGGAGCACCTGCTCAGGGGGCTTATGCTGCTGCGCATGCTGAGCGAGACACGCCCGGTGGGTTCGGGGGCGGCCATCTTGTCGGATCAGGAGTTCGTGCGGGCACAGACCCGGATCGGGCCGGTGCCGTTCGTGCCGGAGGTGCGCCTGCACATGGCGGAGGACGCCATCGCGCTGTGGGAGACCACCGAGGCCGCCCGCGGTGAGCGCGGGCTGCCGCCGCCGTTCTGGGCGTTCGCCTGGGCGGGTGGCGTCGGGGTCGCGCGGTACGTGCTGGACCACCCGGAGCTGGTCGCCGGGCGCACGGTGCTGGACCTCGCGGCGGGCTCCGGGGTGGTCGGCGTCGCGGCGGCGCTGCGCGGCGCCCGTGCGGTGCGGGCCGCCGAGATCGATGCGTACGCCGTCGCCGCCATCGAGGTCAACGCGGCCGCCAACGGGGTGGAGGTGTCCGCCGCCGTCGAGGACCTGCTGGACGGGGACGGCGCACCGGCCGAGGTGGTGCTCGCCGGGGACGTCTTCTACGAGCGGGCGATGGCGGCCCGGTTCCTGCCGTTCCTGCAACGCGCCCGGGCGCGGGGCGCGGTGGTGATCGTCGGTGACCCGGGCCGCGCGTACCTGCCGCGCGAGCGGTTCACCGCGCTGGCGGCGTACGACGTGCCGGTGGTCGCGGACCTGGAGGACGCGGCGCTGAAGACGACCACGGTGTGGGAGCTGGCGGGCGGCTGAGTGTCCGGCTGTCGATATGGAGCGCGCGGCGGCGCGGTGCGCTGGTAGACAGCCACCCATGAGCGACTTCACCCTGCGCACCGCGGGCCCCGACGAGATCCCCGCCGTGCTCGCCCTGTGGGCCCGCGCCGCCAAGGGCACCAGCATCACCGACGACGCCGACGGCGTGGCGGCGCTGCTCGCCCGTGACCCGCAGTGCCTGCTGGTGGCCGTCCGGGCGGACGACCCGGCCGTGCTGCTCGGCACGGTCATCGCGGGCTGGGACGGCTGGCGCTGCCACCTATACCGGCTCGCCGTCGACCCGGAGCACCGCCGGCGTGGCATCGGCGCGGCGCTGTTGGCGGCCGCGGAGGACCGGTTCGCCGCGCTCGGCGGGCGGCGGGCGGACGCGATGGTGCTGGACGAGAACGCGCTCGGCCACCGGACCTGGCGGGCCGCCGGGTACGGGCCGCAGCCCCAGTGGACGCGCTGGGCGAAGCCGCTGGCGGGGCCGGAGCGGACCGGCTGACCGCCCGCGCGGGGGCCGGTGCGGTCGTCCCCCCGCCCCGTCGTGCCCGTCCACGGCCGTCCGGATCCGTGCAGGCTCGTGCAGGCCCGTCCGAGGTGGGCCGCCGCCCCTGGGAAGGCGCCGGACGCGGTGGCAGCATCGCGGTGACCTCTACGTGGGCGGCGCGCCGGGGTACTGCTTCTGCACCCGGATGTGGTACACGAACGGCAGCTACACCTCGGGCTGGACGGAGTCGCCGCCCACCTGTTCCTGACACCTCCCCCGGAGCCTCCCCGGCCGGGGAGGCTCCGGGCCGGTGGGGGCGCGCGGCCGCCGGGGAGGGTGCGGCGGGACGGGCGGGCTGCCGGCCCGTCGCCGGATGGGCGCGAACGGCTGGCGGGGGCCGGGGACGCGTGGTGCGCTGGAGCCGTCCGCATGCGAACCGACCGCACCCCGGAAGTGAGCCACGCCGTCATGACCGCTTCGACCGGCCGCCCGACGCCGACCGCCGAACTCCTCGCCCGGATCCCCGACTTCGAGCAGGCCCTCGCCCTCCACCGCGACCTGGAACCGGACACCGCGATCAATCTGTCCGTCGCGGAGAACGTCCTCGTCTACGAGGGCTCGATGCAGAAGATGATCTTCGACCACATCGACCTGCTCCCGGAGAAGTACATCCACTACGCCACCCCGTACGGCTCCCCGGAGCTGCGCGAGGCGGTCGCGGCACTCCTGGCCAGGGCCTTCGACGCGCCGGTCGCACCGGACGACGTGTTCGGCACGGGCGGCGTCGGCTCCGCGCTGGAGTGCCTCGCGTTCGCGCTGCAGTCCCCGCCGAGGCCGGGGGAGGCCGGTCCGCCGCCGTTGAAGGAGGGGGACGCCGTCCTGCTGCCCGCGCCGTACTGGCAGGGCTTCAACTGGTCGTTCGAGCAGCGCCCGAGGCTGAAGTGCGTACCGGTGGGGCTTCCGGCACAGGGGCCGGACCGGTTCCGGCTGACCCTGGACGTGATCAGGGAGGCGTACTTCACGTACAAGCGGCTGTCCGGCGAGTTCCCCCGGCTGCTCGCGCTCACCAATCCGCACAACCCGCTGGGCGTCAACTACGGTCTGCCGCTGCTCGACGAGATCTACGCCTGGGTGCTCGACGAGACCGACATGCACATCGTCTCCGACGAGATCTACTGCCACTCGCAGGTGGCCGGTGCGCGGGTGCCGTTCACGAGCGCGTTCGCGCTGGACGCGTACACGCGGGCCCCGGAGCGGATCCACGTGGTGTGGGGGTTCGCCAAGGACTTCGGGCTCTCGGGCTTCCGGACCGGCTTCGTGGTGTCGAAGTACGGGCCGGTGCACCGGGCGATGACCGGTGCGACGGACATCGAGGAGAAGACCCACTCGATGTCGTGGTTCACCCCGGTCGACTCGCTGAAGCACTACGTCCTCGGCGAGCTGCTGGAGGGCACGGTGAACGGCGGCACGGAGCTGTACACCACCTACGCGATGCGGCAGTACCAGGAGATGCTGAGCGAGAGCTTCGAGAAGGTGCGGGCGAGGCTGGTCGAGAAGGAGATCGACTTCGTCCACACGGAGGGCGACAACCCGGCCCAGTTCTTCTGGCTGGACCTGACGGCGTACCTGGGCAGGCGCACCGGCGAGCTGCCCTGCGGGACGACGACGTTCACGCCGCCCAACGACATGGACCCCGACGAGCAGTGGCTCTTCGAGTACCTGCGCTGCGAGCCCACCGAGGTCACCCTCCTCCCGGGCCAGACCATGCACAGCCCGGCGCCCGGATTCTTCCGCCTGTGCTTCACGGCCTACCGGCCGGACGTGGTCTGTCAGGCGATCGACCGGGTGGCCGACGCCCTGGCCCGGCTGACGTAGGCGGCGCAGCGGCCGGTCCAGGGGGTGCGGGCTCCGCCGGGGCCGGCCGGCGCCGGAAACCCGGTTGACGCAGGGTGGACGATGGCAGGGTGATCGACAGGGAACGCGCGATCGGGCTCGTCGAGGCCTATCTGGCGGGCGAGCGGCCGGCGGGGCCGGGGCCGGGGCCCGAGCGGGTCGTGCACGCCGTGGAGGAATGCGAGGTCGGGTGGCTGGTGTTCTGGGGCCCCGCCGCGCGCGACCGCGCCGGCAGCGCGCACGACAGGCCCGTCGGCGGCGACAGCCATGTGCTGGTGGACCGGTACGACGGGAGCCTGCACTACGTCGCCGAGGCCTGGTGGCGGCCCGAGGGGTGGGAGGACCACTACCTGCTCCAGACCAAGGGCGTCCGGCGCCCCGATCCGCTGGCCGCCGAGGTCCGCGCCCTGGTGGGCTCCGCCGGGGTCGTGGCCGCGCTGCGGGAGCTGCGCCGGCGGGCCCCGCGGCTGGGGCTGCCGCAGGCCAGGGCCTACGTCGCGGCGGTGCGCGACGGCGCCGAGCCGCCGGAGGAACTGGCCGCCCTCACCCGCGAGGAACCGCTCGCGCCGTTCTGGCCCGTCGACACCCTGGCCGGTCCGGTGGAGTAGCGGGCCGGCCCGGCCCGGATCACGGCGCCGCCCCGCCCGGGAGCGGGGAGGTCAGGCGCCAGGCCCTTCCGCCCGCCCCTCCGCGCTCCGTGCGCGGGCCTCCGCGAGCTCCTGGGCGGCCATCACCTCGTCGCCGTGCTCGAACGCCCAGGCGCCCACCGCGTCGATGGGGGCGAGGAAGGTGCGGCCGAGCGCGGTCAGCCGGTACTCGACGCGGGGCGGGGCGCCGGGTGCGGCGCGGCGTTCCACCAGGCCGTTGAACTGCAGGCGGCGCAGGGTCTCGGTGAGCACCTTGGAGCTGATGCCGCCGATCCGCCCGCGCAGGTCCACGGGGCGCAGCGGGCCGTCGCGCAGGGCCCAGAGGACCACCGCGTTCCAGGTGTTGGCGAGCAGGTCGAAGGCGAGCCGGGCGCGGCAGTCGGCGAGGAAGGCGTCGGTGGTCACGTACCGAATGGTGCCCGACGGGTTCCCTAACGTCGCAGGGGACGGTCCCGAACGACGAACGGAGAGCAGTCCGATGAGGATCGGTGTGCTGGGCACGGGCAACATGGCGGACGCGCTCGCCACCCACTGGGTGCGGGCCGGGCACGAGGTGACGGTCGGTGGGCGCGACGCCGCCCGGGCGCAGCGCCTCGCGCGGCGGATCGGGGGCGGGGCGCGGGCCGCCGGGCTGCGGGCGGCGGCCGCGTCCGGTGAGGTGGTGCTGGCCGCGCTGCCCTTCGGGGCGGGCGCGGAGGTGGTCCGGGAGCTGCGCGCGGAGTTGGACGGCAGGGTGCTGGTCGACTGCTCCAACCCCGTCGGCCCCGGCTTCCGGCTGCTGACCGAGGGCGGGACGTCGGCGGCGCGCCTGCTCGCCGAGGCCGCCCCCGGGGCCGAGGTGGTGAAGGCGTTCAACCTCTGCCACGAGGACGTGTGGCGGCTGCGGCCGCCGGTGTTCGACGGCCGGCCGCTGGCCGTGCCGCTGTGCGGGGACGGCGCGCAGGCCCTCGCCCTGGTGTCCGGGCTGGTGCGGGACACCGGCTGCCGGCCGCTGGCCGCCGGAGGGCTGGACCGGGCGGGCCTGCTGGAGGCGACCGCCGCGCTGTTCATCGGCCTCTGGGTCGGCGAGGGCGCGGACGCGCAGGCGATCGCCCCGCCGCTGGAGTACGCGACCGGCGGCCCGCTCAACCCAGGGGACGCGGCTGCGGACGGACGGTGAGGATCTGCTCGGCCTGGCCGACCGGGCCGTCCACGTCGTGCAGCACGGTGCTGGTGAGGCCCTGGCCGGCCGGGCCGAAGGTGACGGTGGTGTCCAGGCCGGTCCACGGCCCGCGCGGCGCGCGGTGGAGGTGGATCGTCAGGTCGACGTTGGGGAACATCCACTCGGCCGGGTCCTGCTGCGGGGCGATGCCGTTGGCGGTGTCCACCAGGGCGACGAACGAGGCCAGCGGGCTGCTCGGCTCGCCCGCGACCAGGTCGACGTTCGAGGTCAGCCAGGCCGTCGCGCGGCCGCGGCGGGCCGGTGGCACCCGGCGGACCTCGACGGAGGAGATGTAGCCGCCGTCCCACGCGTCGCCCATGGCCCAGACGGGGAGGTCCTCGGGCGCGGGCAGCGGCTCGCGCGGACTGTCGGCGACGGCCGAGGTGTCCAGGGTCGCCAGCAGCCATGCGCGGGCCCGCACGACGGCGCGGCCGCCCGTGGTCACGGTCGCTTCGAGGAGTTCGATGGTGCGGCCCGGGCGGACGGTGCGCACGGTGATCTCGCACTCGTCGAGCGCGATCCGCCCGAGGATGTCGTAGCTGATCCGCGCGAGCGTCAGACCGCCGGGGCGCCCGTCGAGGTACCGGTCGACGGCGTGCACCACCAGGCCGGCCAGCGGGCTGAAGTGCTGCTCGTCGGCGCTCCACGCCCCGCCCGCGTGCGCGGTGGGCTTGAACGTGTGCTCGCCCGTCCGCTCGTAGTAGCTCTCGCGCGCGATCGTGCTGGTGGTCACGGGGGCCGTCTCCTTGAGCGGGGCAGGTGCGTCGTTCCCGCATCGTAGGCGGACGGGGCGGCCGAGGTCGCCGTGATCCGGCCCACACCGGGACGAACCGGGGGCGAACGGGACGAGGGGCCCGGCCGGCCGGGACGTCTCGGCGGGAACCGCGTCGTGCGGGCGCCCCGCGGTGCCGTACGGTGAGCCGCGGGGCCCGTGCCCGCGCCGCGGTGAGCCGCTCGCGCGGGTGTGGCCGGCGGGGACGCCGGCCGGTCCGGCGTCCCGCCCCGGCGTTCCCGCCCGGTGGCGGCCCCGCCCCCCGTGCGGGGCCGGCACCGGGCGGCACCCGTCCAGCATGGGGCCGGGAGGCCGGTGGATCCTTGTACGAAAGCGAACCCGGTGGGCCGCGGCGGGGAGGCCGCGGACGCCGCGGGCGAGGAGGGGACATG
Organism: Kitasatospora sp. NPDC015120; assembly: GCF_043080305.1. Lineage (NCBI taxonomy): Bacteria > Bacillati > Actinomycetota > Actinomycetes > Kitasatosporales > Streptomycetaceae > Kitasatospora > Kitasatospora sp. NPDC015120. The sequence goes on from NZ_JBIBVJ010000007.1 coordinate 168,987, forward strand.
GGTGCGACGAGCGGCGGCGCGGCGGGCGAGCGCGGCGAGAAGGTCGAACGGCGGCCGCCTCCGTGGATGCGCGGTGACGTGGTCAGGGCCCGCGGGTACCTGTCGGTCGGCGTCCAGAACCCGAGGGTCACGCTGCCCAGCGCCGCCGTGACCCTGCTGGTGGGCTGGGGCGAACCGCTGCACATCCGTCAGGGGCTGGGCGGCACGGGGCGTGCGGAGACGCGCCAGGCGATGATCGCCGGCCTGCAGACGGCACCGGTGCTGGCGGGGTTCCGGGGGTCGGGCCTCGCCGTGGAGATCGAGTTCACGGCCGTCGGGGCGTCCCGGGTCTTCGGACTGCCGCTGCACCTGCTCACCAACACCGCCGTCCACCCGGACGAGGCGATGGGCCCGGGCTGGACCGCGCGGCTCACCGAACGGCTGGCGCAGGCGCCGGACTGGCCCGCCCGCTGGGCCGCCGTCGACGCCGCCCTCGGACCGCGGCTCGCCGCCGCCCCGTCCGCCCCGGGGCTGGCCGTGGAGGCCTGGCAGCGGCTGCACGAGGCGCACGGCGGGCTGAGCGCGCGGGAACTCGCCGCCGCGACCGGCCGGGGCGAGCGCCGGCTCCAGCGCGTCTTCCGGGACCACGTCGGCGTACCGCCGCAGACGGTGTCCCGGATCCTCCGCTTCCAGCGCGCGCTCGCCCTCTCCGGCCGGACCCACCTCTCCCTCACCGATGTGGCGGCGATGAGCGGCTACCACGACCAGGCCCACATGAACCGCGACTTCCGCGCGCTGTCCGGCCGCACGCCCGGCGAACTGCGCATCGTCGCCGATCAGTTGACGGCCGGTGGCGGCTCCGCGGAGGCGCGTGAACCCGCCTGCCTCCGTGACTTCTTCGAGGCCGGCACGGTGGACTGGTAGCCGTGGCGGCGCCGCCGCCGGCCGGGCTGGACACCGGCCCCGGGGGATCGCCGGGAGCGCTCCGGTTCCGGGCGCCGATCCTCGCGATGCCGGCCGTGGGGAGCACGGCGCCGGCGCTCGCGGCGTTGGTGTTCCTCCTCAGGTGATCCGGGAAACCGTTGCGGGTGATCGCGAACCGGTCTTGAATGGTCCGGACCACAACGGGAGGGGTGCGAACCGATGACGATTCCTCAGCGGACGATCGTCCTGGGCACATTGGGTTTCGGCACGATCGTCGACGAGGAGACCTCGTTCCGGCTCCTGGACCACTTCGTCGAGCGCGGCGGGACGGTCCTGGACACCGCGAACAACTACGCCTTCTGGCTCGACGGCGCCACCGGGGACGAGAGCGAAGCCGTCATCGGCCGCTGGCTGGCCAGCCGCGGGGCGCGCGACCGGGTCGTCATCAGCACCAAGGTGGGCGCCCGGCCCACGGTCCCGGGGGCCGGGCTGGAAGCGGCGGAGGGGCTGTCCGCGAAGGCGGTGCTGGCCGGCATCGAGGGCAGCCTGCGGCGCCTCGGCACGGACCACGTCGACGTGTACTGGACGCACATCGAGGACCGCTCGGTGCCGCTCGCCGAGACCGTGCAGACCCTGGCCGGCCTGGTGACCTCGGGCAGGGCGGGCGCGGTCGGCGCCAGCAACCACGCCGTGTGGCGGGTCGAGCGGGCCCGGGCGCTCGCCGGTGACGGCCCGCGCTACGCGCACCTGCAGTACCGGTACTCCTACCTCCAGCCGCGCTTCGACGTGCCGCTGCCCTCCTCGGCCCATGTCCACGTGACGTCCGAACTCCTGGACTACGTGCGCTCCGAGGGCGATCTGCGGCTCTGGGCCTACAGCCCGATCCTCTCCGGCGGTCTCACCCGCGACGACGTCGGGATCGGCGCCGCCTACGACCACCCGGGCACGCCGAAGCGCCTCGCCGCCCTGCGCGCCGTGGCCGAGGAGACCGGTGCCACCGTCAACCAGGTGGCACTCAGCTGGCTGCTCGACCACGAGGCGCGGATCCTGCCGCTGGTCGGCGTCAGCAAGGTCGCCCAGCTCGACGAGGCGCTCGGGGCGCTCGACGTGACGCTGACGGCGCAGCAGCGCGCGCGGCTGGACGGGGCCGCCCTGTAGGCCGGCCCCCGCAGGCCCCTGGGGGCCGGACCCGGAGCGCCGGGACCGGCCCCTCAGGCCGTCGGACGGCCGGACAGGGAGATCCGCAGGTCCTGGGCCCGGTGGTCGGACAGGCCCCGGTCGTCGACGAAGACGTAGCGCCGCACGGCGAGGCCCCGGTTGGTGAACGCCCAGTCCAGGCGCCACCAGTCGGTGCCGAGGACGCCGCCCCAGCTGCCGGGGTAGAGCTCGCCGCTCGCCGAGCGGGCGTCCTCGAAACGGGCGCGCAGCGGATCGAGGTCGGCCATGGCGGGGCTGGTGTTGAAGTCGCCGGCGATCAGCAGGGGGTTCGGGTTGGCGGCGGCGTCGCGCTCCAGGGCCGTGAACTGGTCGCGGCGGGCGGTGTCGGCCTCCCGGACCACCCGGTAGAACGCGCCGTCGAACACCGACTCCCGGGGTTCCACCTGCACCGGGATGTGCACGTTGTAGAAGGACACCGTGCGCCCGTCCACCTCGACGTCGGTGCGCAGCACCTTGCGGCGGTCGAACTGCTCCGCCCAGGGCGCGTCCGGGGCGAGCGCCGGGCCGACCGGCGGTGTGGCGAGCACGGGGAAGCGGGAGAGGGTGATCAGCTCGCCGGTGGCCACCACCTGGTAGCCGGGGAACTCCCGGTGGATGCGGTCGAGTTCGTCGACCTCGTGGTGGGAGCCGTGCGACCGTTCCAGGTATTCCTGGAGCAGGTAGACGTCGGCGTCGCGGGCGCGCAGGAAGCGGTAGAAGGCGTCCGGGTCGTCGGTGGTGTCCCAGTACTCGGTGTTCCAGGAGAACACCGACAGTTCCGGCCCGGCCGCGGCCGCCGGCGAACCGGGCACCAGGGCCGACCAGTTGAGGCCCGCCCGGGGCAGCCCGGCGACCAGCAGCGCGACCGCCGCCGGCACCAGCCACCGCCGCGCCGCCCGGGCCGGGAGCGTCCGCACCAGGGCGAGCAGTGCCACCGGGACGGCGAGGAACAGCAGCGGCGGCGCCAGCGCGGGTATCAGCCAGAACCACCACCGGCCGTTCGCCAGGAAGTCCAGCAGCAGGAACACCGCCCACAGCCCGACGAGGCCCGCCGACAGCCGTGAGCCGCCCGAAGACCGAAAGCGCGGGGAATCGGAATCGGGATCCATGCGGCGGAGCCTAGCAGCCGTCCGGAACGCCGGGATTCCGCCGTCCGGTCCGGTGGCGAATTCCGCTCTGGAATCCGGAAAGAGTCCGGAACGCCGGGGGGGGGGACCGGACATCGCTGACGGGCAGACGGCCGGCGGCGGGCCGTCCCTCAGCCGCTGTTGCTCAGCGCATAGGTGCGGAAGGTGGCCAGCAGCGGCAGCACGTCGGTCTTGCTCGGCTCCTCGGTGACGGCCCGCATGGCGTCGATCACCGCGTGGGCGATCACCTTCACCACGGCGAGGTCGTCCCCGGCCGTCTCGCCCCAGGCGCAGAGCGTGCGGGTGAGCAGGGCGCTCATCCGGGCACCGATGTTGGAGCTCACCGCGTCGGTGAGTTCGGCCAGCTCCTCGTCGGTCATGCTGGAGCGCAGCCCGAAGGCCAGCGCCATCAGCGTGTCGACCGCGTGTTCGCCGTACAGCGCGACCAGGGCGGCGAGCGGCCGTTCGGCCGGGCCCCGCGCGGCCAGCGCGGTCAGGGCCTCGTCGTCGTCCTTCCAGGCCGCTTCGAGCGCCGCCAGGGCCCGCAGGGCCTCGTCCACCATCAGGCCATCGCCATCCGTCATGCGGAGAACGGTATTGAGCGCCGCCGCGCGCCGGGCCGCCTCGGGCCGGGATCTCACCCGTTCGAGCGACAATCACGGCATTCCGTCGCGCGGACGGGTGGCGGCGGCCGGTGGACGCGGCGGGCCCCGGCCCCGGTCGGGCGGCTCAGCCGGCGCCGTGCGCGGCGGTGAACGCGGCGGCGTCCCAGTGGCCGTGCAGGGCGGGCGCGAGCGCCCCGGCGGCGAGCGCGGGGAAGTCCCCGGCCCGGCCCGCGTGCTGCGGCAGCGCGCCGAGCAGCGGGGCGCCCGCGACCCGGGGCAGGTCGGCCAGGTTGCAGCGGTCCGCGAGAGCGGGGGAGTCCGGCCAGGAGCCGACCACCACACCGAGCAGCGGCAGCCGGCGCGCGGCCAGCGCCTGCGCCGTCAGCGCCGTGGTGTTGAGCGTGCCGAGCCCGGCCGAGGCGACCAGCAGCACCTCGGCGGGCAGCCCGAGGTCACGCACGGCGCCGGCCTGGTCGGCGAGCGTGCGGCCCTGTTCGTCGTAGCGGACCAGCAGCCCGCCCGCGCCCTCGACCAGCACCAGGTCGTGCCGTTCGGCGAGGCCGGCCACCTCCTTGGCCACGTCCTCCGCCGCCAGGCACGGCAGCCCGGAGCGGCGGGCGGCCGTGTCCGGCGCCAACGGTTCGGGGTAGCGGGCGAGTTCACGCAGCGTCAGCCGATCCGGGGCCGGGGCGGCGGGCCCGGCCAGCCGGCCGACCTCCTCGACGTCCCCCGGCTCGTCCGGCGCGACGCCGGTCTGCCCGGGCTTGACCACCGCGACCCGCAGCCCGGTGCGCAGCGCGCTCGCGGCGACGGCCGCCGTGGTGACGGTCTTGCCGACCTCGGTGCCCGTGCCCGTCACGAAGACGACCCGCCCGCTCGCCCGCTCCCCGTCCCGCACGTCCGCCGTCCCTTCCCCGGGCGGGCTCCCTGCCGTCCCGCTCATCCGGCCACCGCCGCCGCCGTCACGGCCGCGGCGATCCGCGCCACGTCCTCGTCGCCGGTCACGTACGGCGGCATCGTGTAGACGAGGTCCCGGAAGGGGCGCAGCCAGACGCCCTCCCGCGCGGCGGCCGCGGTCGCCGCCGCCATGTCCACCGGGTGGTCCAGCTGGACGACGCCGATCGCGCCGAGCACCCGGACGTCCTTGACGCCGGGCAGCGCGGCCGCGTCCGCCAGGCCCGCGCGCAGTCCGCCCTCGATCCGCTTGACCTCGGTGTGCCAGTCCTGGCCGAGCAGCAGGCCGATCGAGGCATTGGCGACCGCCGCGGCCAGCGGGTTGCCCATGAACGTGGGCCCGTGGGCGAGTACGGGCATCTCACCGCGGCTGATGCCGTCGGCGACCTCCGCCGTGCAGAGCGTGGCCGCCAGGGTGAGGTAGCCGCCGGTCAGCGCCTTGCCCAGGCACATCACGTCCGGTGCGACGCCCGCGTGGTCGGCGGCGAACAGGGCGCCGCTGCGGCCGAATCCGGTGGCGATCTCGTCGAAGACCAGCAGGACCCCGTGCCGGTCGCACAGCTCGCGCAGCATCCGCAGGTGGGCGGGGGAGTGGAAGCGCATCCCGCCGGCGCCCTGCACCACCGGCTCGACGATCACGGCCGCCAGCTCGTCGGCGTGACGCTCCATCACGTCCCCGAAGGCGTCCGCGTACTGCGGGTCGAGCGGGGCGTCGAAGCCGGCCGGCGGCTCGGGCGCGAACAGCTGCTCGGGCAGCACCCCGCCCCACAGGTGGTGCATGCCGCCCTGCGGGTCACACACCGACATCGGGTGGAAGGTGTCCCCGTGGTAGCCGCCGCGCCAGGTCAGCACCCGCCGCTTGCGCGGCCGGCCCACCGACTGCCAGTACTGCAGGCACATCTTCAGCGCGACCTCGACGGACACCGAGCCCGAGTCGGCGAGGAAGACGTGCCGCAGCGGCTCCGGGGTGATCTCCACCAGGGTGGCGGCGAGCCGCACGGCGGGCTCGTGGGTGAGCCCGCCGAACATCACATGGCTCATCCGGCCCAGCTGTCCGCGTACCGCCTCGTCGAGCACCGGGTGCCCGTAGCCGTGGATCGCCGCCCACCAGGACGACATGCCGTCCACGAGTTCGCGGTGCCCGCCCGGGGCGGGCGCGGCCAGCTTCAGCCGCACGCCGGAGGCGGACTCCACCACGTACGGGGTGGAGGTGCCGGGCATGGGCCCGTACGGGTGCCAGACGTGCGCCCGGTCGAGTGCGAGCAGGGTGTCCGTGGACAGCTGGGTCATGGGGAGGGGGCTTTCCGGGGTGTTCGGGGGCTGCGGCGGCGGGGCTCAGGCGTTGGGCGCCAGCTCGGTGCCGGCGCCGCGGCGGCGCACCCGCACCAGGTCGGTGCGCGCCTCGTCGCCCGCCCCGGCCGGCTCCGTGCCGGCCTCCGTGCCGGCGGCCGCGTCGCCGTGGGCGTGCCCGCCGCACGGGCCGCAGCCGCCGCCGCTGCCGCAGCCGCCCGCCGCCGGGGCCGCCGTCCCGCAGCCGCCGGACGCCTGCGCCGCGACGTCCGCCCGGTGCCGGGGCAGGGTGTTCTCGCCCATGCCCTCCACCTCGAAGCCCGCGTCCCGGATCATGTCGAGGTCGGCCTGCCCGGCCTGGCCCTCGCTGGTCAGGTAGTCGCCCAGGAAGATGGAGTTGGCGATGTGCAGGCCCAGCGGCTGCAGGCTGCGCAGGTGCACCTCGCGCCCGCCGGCGATCCGCACCTCGGTGTCCGGGTTGACGAACCGCACCATCGCCAGGATCCGCAGGCAGCGCTGCGGGGTGAGGTTCCACTCCTTGGCCAGCGGGGTGCCCTCGAACGGGATGAGGAAGTTCACCGGCACCGAGTCCGAGCCCAGCTCGCGCAGCGCGAACACCACGTCCACCAGGTCGTCGTCGCTCTCGCCCATGCCCGCGATCAGGCCCGAGCAGGCCGACAGGCCCGCGCCGTGCGCCTTCTGCACGGTGTCCACCCGGTCCGCGTAGGTGTGGGTGGTGGCGATGTCGCCGTAGGTGCCCTCGGAGGTGTTCAGGTTGTGGTTGTAGGCGTCGACGCCGGCCGCCTTCAGCCGCTCGGCCTGGTTGTCGGAGAGCAGGCCCAGGCAGGCGCAGACCTCCACCGCCGGGTCGGCCTCCTTGATCGCGGCCACCGTGTCGGTCACCCGGTCGATGTCACGGTCCGTCGGGCCGCGGCCGCTCGCCACCAGGCAGACCCGCTTGGCGCCGCCCGACACGCCCGCCTTCGCCGCCTCGGCGGCCTGGCCGGGCTTCAGCCAGGTGTACTTCAGGATCTCGGCCTTGGAGCCCAGGCGCTGCGAACAGTACGAGCAGTCCTCCGGGCACAGCCCGCTCTTCAGGTTCACCAGGTAGTTGAGCTTCACCCGGCGGCCGAACCACCGCCGGCGCACCCGACCGGCGGCCGCGACGACGTCGAGCAGCTCGTCGTCGGTGGTGGCGAGGACGGCGAGGGCCTCCTCACGGGTGGGGGTCTCCCCACGCAGGCCCTTGGCGGTGAGGGTATCGAGCAGATCCATGGGGCTGATCCTGCCTGCTGCCCCGCGACGGACGCCAGAGGAAACCCACCAGAAGATCCCCGGGAAGCTGTGCGAGTTGTCACAGTGTCGCAGCTCACGGTAGTGGCGCAGGTCACGTCGGGTTCCGGGTGCTCCCCGCGGCCCGCGCGGGCCCCCGCCCCCGTGATCTTCACCACCCGTGACCTGCATACAATCTGCCGCATGACCACGCAGGGGGAGCGCGCCCCGTCATCGGCAGAACGACCGGACGGGCCACCGGCAGAGCACACGTCCCAGCGGCAACCCGGGCCGTACCGGGCCAGACGCGTGACCGCCCGACGGGTCGTCGGCTGGGTCACCGTCGCCGGCGTGGTGGCGGCCGGCGGCTGGATCGTCACCCGCCCGACGCCCGGTGACTACATACCGGGGCTCGGCCCCTCCAGCAAGGAGGCGTCCAAGACCCCGCCGATCGTCGGCGACCCGCCGGCGCGCACCGTCGCCGACCCCGAGGCCCTCGACGTCGACGTGTACTTCCCCGCGCAGCGGATCGTCGAGTCGGGCAGCTACAAGGGCAAGCGCTCCGGGGTGCGGCGCGGCGAGAACTGCACCGAGGTGCTCCAGGACCGCACCCTGGAGCTGCTGCGCGAGGCCGGCTGCAAGGGCTACCTGGCCGTCAGCTTCACCGCGCAGGAGAAGCCGGTGCTCAGCAGCATCACCCTGCTGCGCTTCGCCGACGCCCCGACGGCCGCCAAGGCCGCCGAGTCGCTGCGGGCCAAGCCGGGCTCGGTGGCCTTCATCCTCCCGGACGCCTCCGCCGCCCCCGCGCTGCCCACCGCCCTGGCCCGGCCCGCGACCGAGCCGCGGGTCGAACTCGTCGGCCACTACGTGACGGTGACCAGCTCGCGGCCCGCCGACGCGCACCCCGGGGCGGTCGTCGCCACCGGCACGGGGTCGCCGAGCCCGTCCGGCGCCCCGGTGAGCCCGCTGCCGGTGCCCTCGGCGAGCGCCGTCAACCTCGACCAGCTGCTCGACGAGGCGACCCGGGCCATCTCCTTCACCGCCGGCGCGCCGTTCGTCTGGATGTAGCGGACCGGCCGGTCCGCGGTGGAGCCCGCCCCGCGGGGACGGCTCCACCGCGCGCACCGGCGCCCGGCCGGCGGGGCGTCAGCCGCCCAGCCGGTCCACGGCCGTGACCCGCAGCACCGCGCGGCCCTCCTCGTCCGAGCCGTAGAGGTCGACCTCGGCGCTGATGCCCCAGTCGTGGTCGCCCTGCGGGTCGTCGAAGATCTGCCGGACCCGCCAGGCGGAGTCCTCCTCCTCGATGATCAGCATCTTCGGGCCGCGCGCGTTCGGACCGGTGCCGAGGTCGTCGTACTCCTCCCAGTACCCGTCCATGGCGTCCGCCCAGCGGTCCGCGTCCCAGCCGTACTCGCCGTCGAGCGCGCCCAGCTCCTCGTAGTGCTCCAGCGCGCACAGCTCCACCCGGCGGAACAGCTCGTTGCGCACCAGCACCCGGAAGGCCCGCGCGTTCGCGGTGACCGGTGCCGGCTTCTCGTCCAGCGTCACCTCGGCGGCCTGCGGCTCGGTCGGGTTGGCCAGCTGCTCCCACTCGTCGAGCAGGCTGGAGTCGACCTGGCGGACCAGCTCGCCGAGCCAGGCGATGACGTCCTTCAGGTCGTCGGTCTTGACGTCCTCGGGGACGGTCTGCTCCAGCGCCTTGTACGCGCCCGCCAGGTAGCGCAGCACGATGCCCTCGGTGCGGGCCAGCTCGTAGTGGCCGACGTAGTCCGAGAAGGTCATCGCCCGCTCGTACAGGTCGCGCACCACCGACTTCGGCTGCAGCTGGTGGTCGCCGATCCACGGGTGGGCCCGGCGGTACACCTCGTAGGCGTGGGTGAGCAGTTCCTCCAGCGGCTTCGGGTAGGTGATGTCCTGGAGCCGCTCCATGCGCTCCTCGTACTCGATGCCGTCGCGCTTCATCTCGCCGACGGCCTCGCCGCGCGCCTTGTTCTGCTGCGAGGCGAGGATCTGGCGCGGGTCGTCCAGGGTCGCCTCGACCACCGACACCACGTCCATCGCGTAGGACGGCGAGGCCGGGTCCAGCAGCTCGAAGGCGGCCAGCGCGAAGGTGGACAGCGGCTGGTTGAGCGCGAAGTTCTCCTGGAGGTCGAGGGTCAGGCGCACGATCCGGCCCTCGGCGTCCGGCTCCGGCAGCCGCTCCACCACGCCGCCCTCCAGCAGCGAGCGGTAGATGGCGATCGCGGTGCGGATGTGCCGGCGCTGCGCGGCGCGGTCCTCGTGGTTGTCGGTGAGCAGCTTGCGCATCGCCTCGAAGGCGTTGCCGGGCCGGCCGATCACCGACAGCAGCATCGCGTGGCTCACCTTGAAGCGGGAGACCAGCGGCTCCGGGTCGGCGGCGATCAGCTTCTCGAAGGTCTCCTCGGACCAGCCGACGAAGCCCTCCGGCGCCTTCTTGCGGACGATCTTGCGCTTCTTCTTCGGGTCGTCGCCCGCCTTGGCGACGGCCTTGTCGTTCTCGATGACGTGCTCGGGCGCCTGCGCCACCACCTGGCCGACGGTGTCGAACCCGGCCCGCCCGGCGCGCCCGGCGATCTGGTGGAACTCCCGGGCGCGCAGGATCCGCACCCGCTGCCCGTCGTACTTCGACAGCGCGGTGAACAGCACCGTGCGGATCGGCACGTTGACGCCCACGCCCAGCGTGTCCGTCCCGCAGATCACCTTCAACAGGCCGGCCTGGGCGAGGCGTTCGACCAGCCGCCGGTACTTCGGCAGCATGCCCGCGTGGTGCACGCCGATCCCGTGGCGGACGTAACGCGACAGGTTGCGGCCGAACTTGGTGGTGAAGCGGAAGTTGCCGATCAGCTCGGCGATGGCGTCCTTCTCCGCCTTCGAGCTCATGTTGATGCTCATCAGCGACTGCGCCCGCTCCACCGCCTCCTTCTGCGTGAAGTGCACGACGTACACCGGCGCCTGGCCGGTCTGCAGCAGCTCCTCCAGCGTGTCGTGCATCGTGGTGCGCCGGTACTCGTAGAACAGCGGCACCGGGCGCGTCGCGTTGCGCACCACGGTGGTCGGCCGCCCGGTGCGCCGGGTGAGGTCCTCCTCGAAGCGCCGCACGTCGCCCAGCGTCGCCGACATCAGCAGGAACTGCGCCTGCGGCAGCTCCAGCAGCGGGATCTGCCACGCCCAGCCGCGGTCCGGCTCCGCGTAGAAGTGGAACTCGTCCATGACCACCTGGCCGATGTCCGCCCGGGTGCCGTCGCGCAGCGCGATCTGCGCCAGCACCTCCGCCGTGCAGCAGATGATCGGCGCCGTCGGGTTCACCGACGCGTCACCGGTCATCATGCCGACCTGCTCGGTCCCGAAGATCTTCACCAGGTCGAAGAACTTCTCCGACACCAGCGCCTTGATCGGCGCGGTGTAGAAGGTGCGCTGCCCCTCCGCGAGCGCCGCGAAGTGCGCACCCGCCGCCACCAGGCTCTTGCCGGAGCCGGTCGGCGTCGCCAGGATGACGTTGTTGCCCGACACCAGCTCGATCAGCGCCTCCTCCTGCGCCGGGTACAGCGAGATCCCGCGCTCCTCCGTCCAGGCGGCGAACGTCTCGTACAGCGCGTCGGGCGTGGCGGGCTTCGGCATCAGATCAAGGAGGGTCACCCGGCTATCTTGCCTGCTCGCCGCCACCCCCGGCAAAGGCCGCGGCCACCGGCCCGCCGCCGCGGGCGCCCGCCCGCCGGTCCGCCGGCCGGGGCGGCCCTCCCCCCGGACGACCGGGCGGATCGCGCTCCCGGGTTCCCCCGTTCCACCGCCCCGGGGTGTGCCCCGGCGCACATTGCCCGGTCCCGGTGGGGCGTGCCAGAGTGCCGGGCATGGTCAACCGCAGCGTGTTCGAGGCGTCCGGCGAGGCCGACGGCTCCGCCGTCGCCGGTCCCGGCGCCGTCTTCGACTGGCTCGACGAGAGCGCCCGGCAGCGCGCCGGGGCCGGGCTGACCCGGACGCTGCGCAGCCGGGCCGCCGACGACGCGGTGCTCGACCTGGCGGGGAACGACTACCTCGGCCTCACCCGGCACCCCGCCGTCACCCGGGCCGCCGCCGATGCCGCGCTGCGCTGGGGCGCCGGGGCCACCGGTTCGCGGCTGGTCACCGGGACCACCGCCCTGCACACCGAGCTGGAGGAGGAGCTCGCCGCCTTCTGCGGGGCCGAGGCGGCGCTGGTGTTCTCCTCCGGGTACACGGCCAACCTCGCCGCGCTCACCGCGCTCACCGACCCCGACACCCTGATCGTCTCCGACGCCCACAACCACGCCTCGCTGATCGACGGCTGCCGGCTCGCCCGCGCCGCTGTGCACCGCGCGCCGCACAGCGACCCGGACGCCGTCGCCGACGTGCTCGCCGCGCGCGCCCACCGCCGGGCGCTGGTGGTCAGCGACTCGGTGTTCTCGGTGGACGGCAACGCCGCCCCGCTGGCCGGACTCGCGGCCGCCGCCCGGCGCTTCGGTGCGGCGCTGCTCGTCGACGACGCCCACGGCCTCGGCGTGCTCGGCCCCGGCGGCGCCGGCGCCACCGCCGCGGCCGGGCTGGCCGGCGCCCCCGACGTGGTCACCACCGTCACCCTCTCCAAGTCCCTCGGCTCCCAGGGCGGCGCCGTGCTCGGCCCCCGGCGCGTCATCCGCCACCTCACCGAGACCGCCCGCACCTTCATCTTCGACACCGGCCTCGCCCCCGCCGCCGCCGGCGCGGCCCTCGGCGCCCTGCGGCTGCTGCGCGCCGAACCCCAGCGCGCCGGACGCGCCCGCGAGGTCGCCCGCACCCTCGCCGCCCGCCTCACCGCCGCCGGTCTGCACGCCTCGGCCCCCGACGCCGCCGTCGTCTCGGTGCGCGCCCCCGGCCCCGGGGCCGCCGTCGCCTGGGCCGCCGACTGCCGCCGCGCCGGTCTCGCCGTCGGCTGCTTCCGCCCCCCGTCCGTCCCCGACGGCGTCTCCCGGCTGCGCCTGACCGCCCGGGGCGACCTGACGGACGACCAGATCGCCGCCGCGGTGCGGATCATCGTCGCGACGGCCCCGGCATGAGGCGGCTCCGGGCGGCGGTCCCGGTGGTGGTGACGCCGGTGGCGGTGCTCGCGCTGCTGGCCGTCGGCGGCCGCGGCACGGCCCACGCCGGCCAGGGGTTCGCCTACGCCACCGGCCTCACCGGGACCAGGGGCGTGCTGGTCGCCGACGAGTGCCTGCGCATCAGCGCCGACAGGCCCTCGCTCGGCCCGGTCGGCGACTGCCGCGGCACCTTCTTCCCCGACGACGGCGGGCCGGCGAACGAGCACGCCCGCACGGACTGGCGGATCGGCACCCATGAGCGCGTCCCCGTCTCCTGCGCCGACGACGGCGAGTGCCGCCTGGCCGGGACCGGAGGGGTCCTGTCCTGGCTGAGCCTGCTGCTGCTCGCGCTCGCCGCCTTCCCGGTCGCCGGCTTCGCCGCCGTCCAGGGACTGCTGCGCCACCGGGACCGCTCCCAGCGCAAGCGGGTGGTGCTCGGGGTGGCCACGGCCGTCCTGCTGGCCGGGGCGCTCGCCACCTTCGTGGGCGCCCTGGCCGCGCGCTGAGCGCTACAGGCCCGCCAGGTCCCCCAGGAACACCGTCCGCGCGTCCCGGTGGCCCGCGGCCAGGCGCGGGGCGGCGACCACCACGGCCGTCGCCCGGCACCAGGCGAGGACCCGGCCGGGGTCGGCCCCCGGGACGAGAGCGGTCAGCTCGCCGATCCGCGCCGCCAGCGCCGCCGGGTCGCCGACACCGTCCAGCGCCCAGTCGACCAGGTCGAAGTCCGGATCGCCCAGGCACGCGCGCGGGTCGATCGCCACCGGGCCGTCCGGGCCGAGCAGCACGTTCGCCGGGTGCAGATCGCCGTGCACCAGCGCCACCGGGCCGCCGGGAGCGGTCAGCTCCCGGGCCAGCGCCCGCGCCCCGGCCGTCGGCACGCCGGGCGCCCGCCGCCCGGTCAGCTCGAACAGGAAGTCCAGCCGCCCGGCCAGCGGCGGCAGGTCCACCCCGTCCACCGGCACCGAGCGCAGCGCGCCCAGCAGCGGCGCCACCTGCGCCGGCCGCCAGCCGTGCTCGCGCAGCGACGTCCCCGGCCGGACGTCCGCGAGCAGCAGCGCCCCCGACCCCGGGTCGTACCCCAGCAGCCGCACCACCGACGGCACCCCGCGCCACGCGCCCAGCGCCGCCGCCTCCTGCGCGGCCACCACCGGGTCCGGCGTCAGCTTCAGCCACACCGGCACGCCGTCGGCGAGCCGCTCGCAGCGGAACACCCGCGCCGTGCCGCCCCCGCCGGCCGCCCGCACGGCCAGGCCCCAGCGCGCGGCCAGCGCGTCCACCAGGCCCGGCAGCTCGGCGCACCACTCCCGGGCCCGCGGCCCGAAACGCACCTCCAGCCGCGCCCGCACCTCCTCGGGCACGGCCACGAGCGCGCTCACCGCGCCACCAGCAGCGTCTCCGCCCCCACCGGCCGGTAACCGGCCGCCTGGAAGGCCCGCACACTGCTCGCGTTCCCCGGCGCCTGCTGCGACCACACCCGGCCGCCCTCCGGCACCAGGTGCCGCGCGGCCAGAGCCAGCGCCCGCCCCAGACCGCGCCCGCGCGCCGCCCCGTCCACCTCGATCGCGCACTCCCAGCGCCCCGCCACCCCGCGCCCCAGCACCAGGACCCCGCGCCCGCCGTCCGCCTCGAACACCCGGACGTCGTCGCGGTGGCACAGCGCCCGCACCACCCGCGGATGCTCCCGGTCCGCCACCTCCGCCACCGCCAGCGGCGGCGCGCCCGGCAGCCGGTCCGCCACCGTCAGCAGGTCGATGGTGCCGTTCAGCCGCCCCGTCCGCCGCGCGAACGCGCTCAGGAACGGCGGACACAGCGGCGCCGCCAGCGGTTCGCCCGGGACCGCCGCCAGCGCGGACCGCACCCACGCCGGATCCTCGTCCGTGAACACCACCGTGTGCGCGGAGAACGCCAGCACCCCCGCCTCGCGCGGCGACGGCTGCGCCACCACCGTCACCGACCCGTCCGGCGGCGGGAACACCCCGTCCGCCGCGTCCGCCAGGACCTCCCGCAACCCCCGTGCACCCACCGTACGACCGCCCCTCCGTGATCCGTGCGGGCCCCCAGCCTAGAGGTCGCGCTCACACCTTCTTCCGCGCCCGGCTCGGCTGCACCCGGGTCGGCTCGCCCGCCGCCTTCGGATGGTCCGGCGGATACGGCAGCTCACCGTGCGCCCCCTCCGCGACCTGCCGCTCGTACAGCTCCAGCAGCCCCTCCAGCCGGAACGGCTCGTCCTCCATCCCCGCGTGCACGTCCCCCAGCTCGGCGAACCGGGCCGGCAGCGTCCGCAGGTCGAAGTCCTCCGGCAGCACGTCGTCCAGCTCCTCCCAGCGCAACGGCGCCGACGCCGTCGCCCGCGGCCGCGCCCGCAGCGAGTACGCCGAGGCGATCGTGCGGTCCCGCGCCATCTGGTTGTAGTCGACGAAGATCCGCTCCCCGCGCTCCTCCTTCCACCACGCCGTCGTCACCCGGCCCGGCAGCCGCCGCTCCAGCTCCCGGCCCAGCGCGATCACCGCATGCCGCCCGTCCGTGAACGACCACTGCGCCACCAGCGGCACGTACACGTGCAGCCCCCGCCCGCCCGAGGTCTTCGGCCACCCCCGCAGCCCCTGCTCCTCCAGCACCGCCCGCAACTCGTGCGCCGCCCGCACCGCGTCCTTGAAATCCGTGCCCGGCTGCGGATCGAGGTCGATCCGCAACTCGTCGACGTGCTCGGTGTCCGAGCGGCGCACCGGCCACGGGTGGAAGGTCAGACACCCCAGGTTCGCCGCCCACAGCACCGCCGCCGGCTCCGTCGGACAGATCTCGTCCGCCGACCGCCCGCTCGGGAAGGCGATCCGCGCCGTCGGCAGCCACTCCGGCAGGCCCTTGGGCGCCCGCTTCTGGTAGAAGAACTCGCCCTCCACCCCGTCCGGGAACCGCTGCAGCGTCGTCGGCCGGTCCCGCAGCCCGCGCAGCACCCCCGGCGCCACCGCCAGGTAGTACTCCGCGACGTCCAGCTTGGTGAACCCGCGCTCCGGGTAGTACACCTTGTCCGGGTTCGACAGCCGGACGGTGCGCCCGGCGACATCCAGTTCCACGGCAGAGCCCATGCCTCTCACGCTAAGCGCGCCCCGCCCGCCGCGCGCCCCGGAACGTTCGGCGCGAGGATCGGGACCATGGACCTGCCCGTCATGCCGCCCCTCGCCCCGATGCTCGCCAAGTCCGTCGCGAAGATCCCGCCCGGCATGCAGTACGAGGCCAAGTGGGACGGCTTCCGCACCATCGTCTTCCGCGACGGCGACGAGGTCGAACTCGGCAGCCGCACCGGCAAACCCCTCACCCGCTACTTCCCCGAACTCGTCGGGGCCCTGCGCCGCGAGACGCCCCGCCGCTGCGTCCTCGACGGCGAGATCGTCATCGCCCGCGACGGCCGGCTGCGCTTCGAGGAACTCCTCGAACGCATCCACCCCGCCGCCAGCCGCGTCACGCTCCTCGCCGAACGCACCCCCGCCTCCTACGTCGCCTTCGACCTGCTCGCCCTCGGCGACGACGCCCTCCTCGACCGGCCCCTCGACGCCCGCCGCCACGCCCTCGAAGCCGCCCTCGCCGACGCCGCCGACCCCGTCTTCACCGCCCCCACCACCACCGACCGCGACCTCGCCACGACCTGGTTCGCCCAGTACGAGGGCGCCGGACTCGACGGCATCGTCGCCAAACCCCTCGACCAGCCCTACCGGCCCGGCGAACGCGCCATGTACAAGATCAAGCACGAACGCACCGCCGACTGCGTCGTCGCCGGCTACCGCGAACACAAGAGCGGCCCCGTCGTCGGCTCCCTGCTCCTCGGCCTGAACGACGCCGACGGCCGCCTCCAGCACGTCGGCGTCTGCGCCGCCTTCCCGATGGCCCGCCGCCGCGAACTCGCCGAGGAGCTCGCCCCGCTGCGCACCACCGACCTCGCCGCCCACCCCTGGGGCGCCTGGGCCGACGAAGCCGCCCACGCCGACGCCCGGCTGCCCGGCGCCACCAGCCGCTGGACCGGCGGCAAGGACCTCTCCTGGATCCCGCTGCGCCCCGAACGCGTCGTCGAGGTCGCCTACGACCACATGGAGGGCACCCGCTTCCGCCACACCGCCCAGTTCCGCCGCTGGCGCCCCGACCGCACGCCCTCCGGCTGCACCTACGAGCAGCTGGAGGAGCCGGTCTCCTACGACCTGGCCCGGGTGCTCGGCGGCTGAGCGCACCCGGGCCGGGGCGCCGCACGTCAGGCCGACTCCTCCGGCGGCTTCACCGAGGAGGACACCGTCACCGACGGCGACGCCGACGGCTCGTCAGCGTCCGCCGGAGCGGCCGGCAGATCGTAGACGTTGCCCGGCGAGACGACCTCCGTGACCGCCTTCGCGAACAGCGTCGACGGCGCCGAACCCCGGTACTCGACGTCCGTGTTCAGCAGCACCACCAGCGACGCCTGCGCCGACGGCAGGTACACCACCACCGACTGGTAGCCCGGCAGCGAACCGTTGTGCCCGATCCACCCGTGGTTGTCGAACACCCCCAGCCCGTACCAGCTGTCCGGGACCGTCGACGGCTGCGGCTCCAGGCGCTGCGCCTGGGTCTGCGGCTTCAGCAACGAGCCGGTGGCCAGCGCCTTCGC
Organism: Kitasatospora sp. NPDC015120; assembly: GCF_043080305.1. Classification (NCBI taxonomy): domain Bacteria; kingdom Bacillati; phylum Actinomycetota; class Actinomycetes; order Kitasatosporales; family Streptomycetaceae; genus Kitasatospora; species Kitasatospora sp. NPDC015120. Next base: position 186,055 of record NZ_JBIBVJ010000007.1, read on the forward strand.
CCACTTCTTCATGTCGCCCTGGTCCGAGATGGCCGCCCCCGCCGCCCAGCCCCAGGACGGGTTCCAGTCGGTGGCGTCCGCGATCGCACCGTCCGCCGTCTGGTCGGTGTAGCCGCGCGCGTGCGGCTGCGGGAACGCGTTGTCGGTCGGGAACACCGTGCGGTCCAGGTGGGCGGGCTCGAACACCTCCTTCTTCAGGAACTCCCCGAGCGGGCGCCCGCCGACCTTCTCGATCACCTTGCCCAGCAGCACCGTGTTGGTGTTGGAGTACTCGAACTGGGTGCCCGGCGCGAAGTCCACCGGGTGGCGGAACGCGTACGCGAGCAGCTGGTCGGGGGTGAACGCGCGCTGCGGGTCCGCCTGGAGGGTGCGCACGAAGTCCTCGTCCCGGGTGTACGAGAACAGGCCGCTGCGCATGTTCGACAGCTCGCGCAGGGTGATCTTCTCGCCGTTCGGCACACCCGTGACGTACTGGCCGACCGGGTCGTCGAGCCCCAGCTTGCCCTGGTCCACCAGTCGGAGCAGGGCGGTGACGGTGAACGTCTTGGTCAGGCTGCCGACCCGCATGTTGAGCCCGGTCACCATGGCCGTGCCCGGCACCCGCTCGGAGACCCCGAAGGCCTTCAGGTACTCGCCCTGCGGCGTCGACACGTTGACGATCACGCCCGGCACCGAGGCCTGCGTCAGCACCCGTTGCACGGCCGCGTCCAGTTTCGCCGTCACCTCGGGCGTCAACGGCACCGTCGTCCCGCTCGCGGTGGCCGCCGGGGGAGTGGTCGCCGGGGTGGTCGCCGGGGTGGTCGTCGGCGCGGTGGCCGTCGTCGGGGCGGGCGTCGTGGGCGAGGGGCTCAACAGGGTGGCGGTCGCCGTCGGGGAGGCGGCGGGGGAGGGGCTGAGCGCCGCCGGTGCGGCCGTCACCGCCCCGGCGGGCGGCGGATCGGACGGCGAGCCGCCCGCACAGCCGGCGGCGGCCAGCAGGCCCGCCAGCGCCAGCAGCAGCGCCGGCGGGGCGGCGGGCCACCGCCGCCGGGACGTCATGGCTCGGGCCGTCACACGGTTCGTCATCTTCGGGACGCCTCTCTGGGCCGGACGGACCCGGAGCAGCGCTCCACGGGCCCGCAAGGGGGAGCGATCGCCAACGTATGCGCCCCGGCAGTGCCCCGCGCGCCCACCGGCCGCCCGCTGGACCGAACGGACCCACGCGTCAGCCACCCGCCCCAACCCCGCTCGCGCGCCCACGCCGCACGCCCCCACCGCCATTACCCGCCCCCTACCCGCGCCCGAGTAGGGTGCGCACCGCCGGACCCGACGGGAGGGGAGAACCGAGGTGCTGCACAGCGAAGCCGGCGCCGTGGCGGTCGCCGAAGCCGTGGCCGTCGGCAAACGCTACGGACGCGGGCCCTGGATCCTGCGCGAGGTCGACCTGCGCCTCGGTCCCGGCGACGTGCTTGCCGTCCTCGGCGCCAACGGCTCCGGCAAGTCCACCCTGCTGCGCATCCTCGCCGGACTCACCCGCCCCACCACCGGCCGCCTCACCCGCGCCGCCACCGGCCGCCGCGCCGCCCGCCCGGCCGCCGTGGGCTACGTCCCCGACCGGTTCACCGCCCACGAACGCCTCACCGCCGCCGGCTACCTCACCCACCTCGGCCGCATCCGCGGCCTGACCACCGCGACCGCCCGCCGGCGCGCCGGGGAACTCCTCGACCGGCTCGCCCTGGCCGGCGGCCCCGACGCGGCCCTGCGCACCCTCTCCAAGGGCAACGCCCAGAAGGTCGCGCTCGCCCAGGCCCTGCTGCTCCCGCCGGACCTGCTGGTGCTCGACGAACCCTGGTCCGGGCTCGACGCCTCCGCGCACACCGTCCTCGCCGAACTCATCGCCGAGACCGCCGCCGGCGGCGGGGCCGTGGTCTTCACCGACCACCGCGAAGCGGTCGCCGAGGCGCACGCCACCGCCACCCGCACCCTCGCCGAGGGCCGGCTGACCCGGCGGGAGCCCGCCGCCGGCCCGTCCGTGCCGGGTGTACCGCCCGCCGAGATCGTCCTCACCGGCCCCGGCCCCGGCCCGGACGCCCCCGACTGGCGGGCCCTGCCCGGCGTCCTCGCCGCCACCCGCCGCGGCCCCGACCTCCACCTGCGCGTCGCGCAGGCGCACACCGACGCCGTCCTGCTCGCCGCCCTGCGCCACGGGTGCTCCGTCCGGGCCGTCACCCGCCCCGCCGCCGCCCCCTCGCCCCCCGCACCCGCCCCGAGGACCGCCACCCGATGACCGCCCTCGTCCGCTACCAGCTCACCACCCTCCTGCTCTCCCAGCGCCACCTCGCCCCGCTGCTCCTGTTCACCGCCCTCGTCGCCGTCCTCACCAGCAACGACACCGGCCCGCTCACCGCCGCCCACGGCGCCGCCGCCGCCGCGATGCTGCTCGCCGCCACCTGGCTCACCATGGCGCTCACCGGCCTGGAGGACCGGCCCCACCGCGCGCTGCTCACCGCCGCCACCGGCGGCCGGCTGCGCCTGCTCACCGGCACCGTCCTCACCGTCCTCCTCGGCTGCCTGCCGCTCACCGCCCTCGGCCTGGTCCTGCCGCTGCTCGTCGGCACCCACACCCCCACCGCCGCCGACCTGCTGCTCGGCACCGAGGCCCAGCTCACCTGCGCCTGCACCGGCACCGCCGTCGGCCTGCTGGCCTCCCGGCCGGTGGTCCGCAGGCCGGGCCACGGCCTGCTGCTCGCCCTCGCGCTGCTCCTCGTCCTCACCGTCGGCAAGGGCCTGCCCCCGGTCAACCTGCTGCTCACCCGGCTCTCCGCCCACCACCGCTCGGCGGACCTGCTCGCCTCCACCGCCCTGCTGCTCGCGCTCGCCGTCGCCCTGCTCGCCGCCGCGGCCGCCCTCGTCCACGCCGTCACCGCCCGCCGGGACTGACGAGGGTCCGCGACCGACCCGGGACCGTGTCCGACCCGGGACCACGTCCGACCGCCCGCGCCCCCGGGGGGGGGGCGTGCGCCCACCGGAGCGGCGCCCGCGCGCCCCGAACGCGCCCCACGCGCTCCGCCGTCGGAGTGCCGACCGGCACGCCGCGAGGGCCCCCGGCTCCTGCTCGGGCACGATCGTTTAGCCGAACTGTCGCGGCCCTTAAGAATTCCTCGATGGACCGCACCCCCTCCCACCAGGCAGATTTCTGCCTGCCCGGAATGCGGACACCACCGGCCCCGCAGGCCGCCCCCCGACCGGGCCCCGCCGGCCTGCCCACACCAGGCCGCCCCACCGTGCGTCAGGAGTCACCGCCGTGAAGGCACTCGTCAAGCAGAACGCCGAGCCCGGACTCTGGATGATGGACGTCCCCACTCCGGTGATCGGCCCCGGCGAGGTCCTCATCAAGGTGCTGCGCACCGGCATCTGCGGCACCGACCTGCACATCCGCACGTGGGACGGCTGGGCGCAGCAGACCATCCGGACCCCGCTCGTCCTCGGCCACGAGTTCGTCGGCGAGGTCGCCGAGACCGGCGCCGGCGTCGCCGACATCGCCGTCGGCGACCTGGTCAGCGGCGAGGGCCACCTGGTCTGCGGCAAGTGCCGCAACTGCCTGGCCGGCCGCCGCCACCTCTGCCGCAACACCGTCGGCCTCGGCGTCAACCGCGACGGCGCCTTCGCCGAGTACGTCGCCCTGCCCGCCTCCAACGTCTGGGTCCACCGCGTCCCCGTCGACCTCGACGTCGCCGCGATCTTCGACCCCTTCGGCAACGCCGTGCACACCGCGCTGTCCTTCCCGCTGGTCGGCGAGGACGTGCTGGTCACCGGTGCCGGGCCGATCGGCATCATGGCCGCCGCCGTCGCCAAGCACGCCGGCGCCCGCCACGTGATGATCACCGACGTCTCGCCCTACCGCCTCGACCTCGCCCGCAAGGTCGGCGTCTCGCTGGCGCTCGACGTCTCGGAGCACACCATCGAGGAGGGCCAGCAGAAGCTCGGCCTGCGCGAGGGCTTCGACGTCGGCCTGGAGATGTCCGGCCGCCCCGAGGCGCTCCAGTCGATGATCGCCAACATGACCCACGGCGGCAAGATCGCCATGCTCGGCCTGCCCGCCGAGGACTTCCCGATCGACTGGGCCTCCGTCGTCACCTCCATGCTCACCATCAAGGGCATCTACGGCCGCGAGATGTTCGAGACCTGGTACGCGATGTCCGTCCTGCTGGAGGGCGGCCTCGACCTCAGCCCCGTGATCACCGGCCGCTACCCCGCCGCCGACTTCGAGGCCGCCTTCGACGAGGCGGCGAGCGGCCGCTGCGGCAAGGTCATCCTCGACTGGACCGCCTGATCCCCCCGCACCGCCACCCTCGCCACCCCCGTTGCCACCCCGCTTAGGAGCAGCTGTGTTCGACACCGTGCGCGACGACCTCGCCGCCACCCTCGACGAGATCCGCGAGGCCGGGCTCTTCAAGCCGGAACGGGTGATCGGCACCCCGCAGAGCGCCGCCGTCACCGTCACCGGCGGCGGCACCCCCGGCGAGGTCCTCAACTTCTGCGCCAACAACTACCTCGGCCTCGCCGACCACCCCGAGGTGCTCGCCGCCGCCAAGGACGCCCTCGACCGCTGGGGCTACGGCATGGCGTCCGTCCGCTTCATCTGCGGCACCCAGGACGTGCACAAGGAGCTGGAGGACCGCCTCTCCGCGTTCCTCGGCCAGGAGGACACCATCCTCTACTCCTCCTGCTTCGACGCCAACGGCGGCGTCTTCGAGACTCTGCTGGACGAGCGCGACGCCGTCATCTCCGACGCCCTCAACCACGCGAGCATCATCGACGGCATCCGCCTCTGCAAGGCCCGCCGCCACCGCTACGCCAACCGCGACCTCGCCGACCTGGAGCAGCAGCTCAAGGAGAGCCAGGACGCCCGCCGGCGCCTGATCGTCACCGACGGCGTCTTCTCCATGGACGGCTACGTCGCCCCGCTGCGCGAGATCTGCGACCTCGCCGACCGCTACAACGCCATGGTCATGGTCGACGACTCGCACGCCGTCGGCTTCGTCGGCGCGCACGGGCGCGGCACGCCCGAGCTGCACGGCGTCATGGACCGGGTCGACATCATCACCGGCACGCTGGGCAAGGCGCTCGGCGGCGCCTCCGGCGGCTACGTCGCCGCGCGGCGCGAGATCGTCGCCCTGCTGCGCCAGCGGTCGCGCCCGTACCTGTTCTCGAACTCGCTCGCGCCGGTGATCGCGGCGGCCTCGCTGAAGGTGCTGGACCTCGTCGAGCAGTCGAACGAGCTGCGCGAGCGGCTGGCGGCCAACACGGCGCTGTTCCGCGCGAAGATGACCGAGGCGGGCTTCGAGATCCTGCCCGGCGACCACCCGATCGCCCCGGTGATGATCGGCGACGCCGCGAAGGCCGGCCGCCTCGCCGAACTGCTGCTGGAGCGCGGCGTCTACGTGATCGGCTTCTCCTACCCGGTCGTGCCGCACGGCCAGGCCCGGATCCGCGTGCAGCTCTCCGCCGCGCACAGCACCGCGGACGTCGAGCGCGCCGTCGCCGCGTTCATCGACGCGCGCGCCGCCCTGGGCGAGTAACCGCCCGCCCCCTGATCGCCCGTGGCGCGTCCGCTCGGAACCGGACGCGCCACGGGCTCGCCAACCGCCTCCCCGGCCCCCGAACCCTCTGTCCCACCCTCCCGCCACGGGAGTGGGAAGTCGGCCCGCCCGACTTCCCACTCCCGTTCGCGGTTTCCGCTGCACCGTGCGAACACCCCCCCGCCGCGCCACCCGGGCGGGGGCGCCCGGGGTGCGGGCCGGCGGGCGGGCGCAGAGAGTCGGCGGGAAGGGGAGCGGCGGGCGGCGGGAGAGGAGCGGGATGGCGGGAGGCAGACCGGGGGCCGTGGTCACGGCGGTCTGCTGGGTCGCGGCACTGACGGCCTGCGCGGCGGTGACGTGGACCGCCGGGCGGCGGCCGGTGCTGGTGGTGGCCGCCCTGGGGGCCGTCGCACTGGCCGGTGCACTGCTCGCCCGGTGGCCGCCGCCGGGGGTGCCGGCACCGGCGGCCGTCGGGCCGGCCGGGGCGGCGGCGCTGCTGGTCGGCGCCGCACTGCGGGGGAGCATCGAGGACGCCGTCCTCGGGGTCTCGGTCATCGCGCTGGTGCTGCTGGAGGTCCTGCCCCGGCGTGCGGGCGGTCTCGCGCTCGGCGCGGCCGCCGCACTGCACCCCGTCGCGCTGCTCTTCGCACCGCTGCTGCGGGCCCGGGCCGCGCTGACCGCCGCCGCCCTCGCCGCGGCCCTGCACCTCCTGCTCCGCCTCCGGTACGGGCTCACCGGCCCCGGCCCGCTCGGCCCCTACGGACCGTCCGCTCCGCTGCTCGCGCTGCGGCTCGTGGTGGCCGCCGCCGTCGCGGTGCTCGCGCTGCGCCGCGCCCGCGCCCTCGCCGCCGACGGTCAGCCGCTGCTCGCGGCCGGCGTCGTCGGCTGCGCCACCGTGGCCGCCGCCCCCGTCGCCGGCCCCGCCGATCTCGGCTGGCTGCTGCTCGCCGCCACCGGACGCCTCGGCCGCCGCCCCGAGGACCGCGCCCTGTGGCCGGTGGTCGCCGTCACCGCCGCCCTGCTGCCCGCGACCCTGTTCGACCCCGGCATCGAGCCGGTCAGCAGCCGGCTGCTGCGCGAGACCCCCGTCCTGCTCGCCCTCGCCGCCGCCACCGCCCTGCCGTTCCGCCGCCGCACCGACCCGCGCTGGCGGCTGCCCCGCACCCCCGGACCGCCCCCGCCCCGGCGCACCGGCCCGCTCCGGCGCCTGGGCCCCCCGCGCCTGCCGTTGCTGCCGGCCCGGCTGCGTCCGCTCTCCCGGCCCAACCCCGTCCTGGAGCTCCTGCTCATCCAGGTCGACTACGGCGTCTACACCTGGATCCGCAACGCCGCTCCCGACCGGGTCGCCGCCGCCACCGACCACGCCCGGCGCCTCTACGGGCTGGAGCAGGCCCTCCACCTGGACGTCGAACCGGCCCTCAACGGCTGGGCGCTGCGGGCCGGCGACTGGGTGCGCGACCTCGCCCAGGAGTACTACCGGGTGCTGCACGTGACCGTCCCGCTGGCCGTGCTCGCCTGGCTCTACGTCCGCCGTCCGGCCCGCTACCGCACCGCCCGCACCGTGCTCTTCGCGGCCACCGGCCTCGCGCTGCTCGGCTTCTGGGGCTACCCGCTCGCCCCGCCCCGGCTGGTGCCCGGAACCGGACTGCACGAGGAGCCGGACGGCGTCCCCGGCGAGTCCCCGCTCGGGGCCCTGACGGCGCTGACCAACCAGTACGCGGCGATGCCCTCGCTGCACATCGGCTGGGCGGGCTGGTGCGCGCTGGTGGTGGTCAGCACCGTCCGCACGCCGTGGCTCAGGGGGGTGGCGGTGCTCTACCCGGTGACCACCTTCCTGGTGGTGGTCGCCACCGCCAACCACTGGGTGCTGGACGCGGTCGGCGGCGCGGCGGTGCTGGCCGCCGGGTGCCTGGTGGCGTTCCTGCTCACCGGCCGGCTGCCCACCGACCGCGACCCCGCCCCGCCGGGACCGCCCGCCCCGGAGCGGGCGGCCCGCCCCGGCGCCCCGGCCGTGCGCCGCGGTCCCCCGGAGGAGGCCGGTGACGTGCCCGTGGAGCGCCCGTGACGGGCCCGGGGAGCGGGAGGCCGGCCGGTCCGGCGTCCCGCTCCCCGGGCCCGCTCCTCCACCGGCCCTTCACCCCCGCCCCGGCAGGCGCGGGGGCGCTGGCAGAATTGGGCTGTGATCGACGCGAGACGGCTGCGGACCCTGCGAGCGGTGGCGGACCACCGGACGGTGACCGCCGCGGCGGCCGCGCTCTACCTCACGCCCTCCGCCGTGTCACAGCAGCTCGCCGCGCTGGAGCAGGAGACCGGGCACCACCTGCTGGCCCGGGAGGGGCGCGGGGTGCGGCTCACGGCCGCCGGGGAGATCCTGCTCGGGCACGCGGACGCCGTGCTCGCCCAGCTCGAACGGGCCGAGGCCGACCTCGCCGCCTACAGCGCGGGCGTCTCCGGCGAGGTGACCGTCGCGTCCTTCGCCACCGGGATCTCGCTCGTCCTCGCGCCCGCGATCGGCACCCTGGCCGTCCGCGCCCCCGGCGTCCGGCTGAAGGTGCTCGACGCCGAGGGCGACGCCAGCCTGCCGATGGTGCTCGACGGCCGCGCCGACCTCGCGGTGGCGGTCGAGTACCGGGGCGCCCCGCGCGCCGACGACGCCCGCCTCACCCGGGTGCCCCTGTACGCGGAACCGTTCGAGGCGGTGCTGCCGCTCGCCCACCCGCTGGCCGCCGGCGAGGGCCCGATCGCGGTGGCCGACCTCGCCGGTGAGCCGTGGATCGGCCCCTACCCGGGCAACCCCTGCCACGACGTGGTGCTGCTGGCCTGCGAGCACGCCGGGTTCCAGCCGCGCCTGGTGCACTCCTCCGACGACTTCCGGGCCGTCGTCGCCCTCGCCTCCGCGGGCGCGGGCGTGGCGCTGGTGCCGCGCTCGGCGCTGCTCGGCGTCGACCTGGCCCGGGTCGCCGTCCGCCCCGTCGACAGCGCGCTCGCCACCCGGCGGGTGTTCGCCGCCGTCCGGGCCGGGGCCGACGGCCATCCGCTCATCCGCCCGGTGCTGGACGCCCTCGCCGAGGCGGCCCCCGACGGCGCTCCCGACACCGTCCCCGCCCCCGGGCAGCGCTGACGGGAGCGACGGCCGCGGCCCTCGGCCGGTGGAGCCGGTGAAGTACGGCTCGCGGCGCGGGCCCTCCAGGGTGCAACAGCGCGCCCGTCCGGGCACGTCCTCCAGGTGCTCTCCGCCGCGGAGCTAGCCGGACGGTCCTGCCGCCCGGGTACGACCGGCGGCAGCCGCGGCGGCTCCGCCGGCCCCGCCGCGCGCAACCCGGCCCCGCCCCCGGCGAACCCCTCCGATGCCGCGCCGGACGCGAGCGCGGGGAACCGCCTCGACGTGGTCGGCGCGGGCGCGGAAGCGGGCGGCCCGGGGGTGGCCGGAGACGGCGGCGACCGGTGCTGCCGGGCCCGCACCGCGGCGAGCGGCACCGGCACCGCGGCAGCACGGTGGCCGGGTCCGGCCGCAGGGCGGGCAGCCCGGCCCGGGCCAGGGCGGCGAGCAGCGGTCCGCGGCGTTCGGCGGGGCCGGGAGCCCGGACGGCATGCTCCTGACGCGCCCGCCCTCTTGCCGGTGCCCGGTGCGGGCGTCAGCATGAGGGCACCGCTGTGCTGTGCCGCCGGAGGGGGGATCCTGTCGATGGGTGGTGGAGATCCGGTCTGTCCGGCGTGCGGGAGCCCCCGGGCGCCCGGGAGCGCGCCGCGGCCGACGGCGGCCGCCCTGTCGCTCGCCGGGGCGCTGACCCCGCGTGAGCGCGCCGTGCTGCACCTGCTGGGCCTCGGATACGACAACCGGTCGATAGCCTACGAACTCCATATCAGCGAACGCACCGTCAAACGGTTCGTCACCGCCATTCTGGCGAAACTGGGACTCCGGTCAAGACTGCAGGCCGGACTGCTCGCGCTGATTCTCGCGGAGTCCGCCCCCGCACCGGCGACCGGCGGTGATTCCTGGCCCAAAGGTCTCATGGACGGGCCCCCGGGCGGCGGTGATGATGATCTGGCATCCGAGAAGGAGGGGACCATGACCTTCGACGCCCTCACCGCCCTCCGGCAGGCGGGCAACCCGGTCGACCTGCTGACCCTGGAGCAGCAGGACGTGCTGTCCCGGCTCACCGAGGACGAGGTCGCCGTCCTCAATTCCGTGAAACAGCGGCTGGACGCCGTTTCGGACGCCGAGGTGGAAGGGCATTCCTTCGTCATCAAGTTGGCGTGAGATGGCGGTTGGATTCGGGATTCTCGGCCCGCTCCGCGTGCTGGAGAACGGCCGGGAGCTCGATGCGGGATCACGGAAACAACAGATCCTCCTGGCGGCACTGCTGTCCCACGCGAACACCCGGCTGTCGGCCGAGACGCTCGTCGAGGCGCTGTGGGACGACGCGCCGCCGCGCACCGCCCGCAAGAACCTCCAGGTGTACGTCTCGGGGCTGCGCCGGCTGCTCGGGGCCGAGCCCGGGAGCGCCGCGGAACGGACCGTCCCGGCCGTGCGGATCAGCCACCAGGCCGGCGGCTACGTCCTGCACGCCGGCGAGGACGGCCTCGACGCGCTCCGCTTCGAACAGCGGGCCCGGGCCGGGGCGTTCGCGCAGGCGCTGGGGCTCTGGCGCGGACCGGCGCTGGACGGCTTCCGGGACGTACCGCTGATCGACGCCGCCGCGCAGCGCCTGGACCGCCGCTTCCTGGGGGTGTTCGAGGACTGGCTGGACGCCGAACTCGCCGCCGGCCGCGGGGCGGAGGCGATCGAGCGGGTCGCCGAGACCGCCCAGCGCCACCCGCTGCGCGAGCGGCTGCGGATGTTGCAGATGGCCGCGCTCTGCCAGGCCGGGCGCCGCTTCGAGGCCCTCGCCGTCTACGACGAGCTGCGCCAGCTGCTCGCCCACGAACTCGGCCTGCCGCCCAGCCCGGCGCTGGCCCGCTTCTACCGGGCGCTGCTCTGCGAGGCGGGCCCGGTCCTGCCGCGCACCGCCGCCCCCTCCGGCCCGGCCGCCCCGTCCCCTCCGGCCGCCCCGTACGGGCCCGCCGCACCGCCCGGGCCCGCGCCCGCCGGGAGCCCGGCACCGCCCCACCTGCTGCCCACCGACCCGCCCGCCTTCACCGGCCGCGCCGCCGTCCGGCACCGTCTGACCGAGGTGCTCACCGGCGGCGCCGGCCGGCTCGCGGTGCTGAGCGGACCGCTCGGCGCCGGGAAGACCGCGCTCGCCGTGCACACCGCGCACCGGCTCGGCGAACGGTTCCCGGACGGCCGGCTGTTCGTGCGGCTGCGCGGCGACGACGGCCGGCTGCGCCCGCCGGAGGACGTGCTGCGCCAGCTGCTCGCCGCCACCGCCCCCGCCGGGCACGGCGGCGGCCCGCCCCGCCCGCCGGGCCGCTCCGACCCGCGCTGGGCCTGGCAGTTGTGGCTGACCGGCCGCCGTGCCCTGGTGGTCGTCGACGACGCCCGCCGCGAGTCGGAGGTCCGGCCGCTGCTGCCGGAGGCCGGGGAGAGCGCGGTGGTGGTCACCGCCCGGCCCGGGCTGATCGGCCTGGAGGGCGCCCACCGGTTCTGGCTGCCGCCCCTCGGCGTGGACGAGGCGGTGGAGTTCCTCGGGCGGACGATCGGCGCCGAGCGCGTCGAGGCCGACCGCGAGGCCGCCGCCCGGATCGTGTGCGCCGCCGGGCTGCTGCCGCTCGGGGTGCGGCTGGTCGCCGACCGCCTGGCCTTCCTGCGGCACGTGCCGCTGGGCGAGTACGGCGCCCGGCTGACCGGCGGGCGCGCCCTGCTGGACGAGCTGTGCGGCGGCGACCCGCTGGTGCGGGTGCGGCTGGCCGGGGCGGTGGGGGAGCTTCCGGAGGCCGGGCACCGGGCGGTGCTGCGGCTCGGGCTGCTCGCCCGGCCGGTGTTCACGCTCGACCAGGCCGCGGCGGTGCTGGACTGCGACCCGGGGACGGCGGCCCGCACCCTGGAGGACCTCCTGGAGGCGAGCGTCCTGACCTTGGCCGGCGCACCCGGCCCGGCGGGCGCGGTGCGCTACGCCATGCCGGCGCTGCTCTACGCCTACGCCCGGGAGCGGGCCGCCCGGGCCGCCGAGCGGGTGCCGGCGCGCCACCGCTGAAGCGGCCCCGGCGCGCCACTCCTGACACGACCCCGGCGCGCCGCCGCCGGGCGGCGCCGCGGGCCGCCGTCGACCAGCGCGTGCACCACGGCCGAACGGCGGCTGACCGACCGTCATACCGAAATCGAACCGCCGGCCAAGCGCCGCCATACCGGGCCTCCCTACGGTGGCCCCGGGCCGGCGTAGCGGACGCCGCACTGCAGAGGGAGACACCATGCCCGAGTCCATCAACCCGGAGCCGACCGAGGCCGAGGACGAGGAGGTCGACGTCGTCGCGCACGGCATCGAGGAGGAGGACGGCCTCGTCGAGGACATCTGCATCATCAACAACAGCGCGGCGCTCTGACGCGGTCCGTAGGGACGTGGCGTCCTGACGCCTGAGCGGGCCACCCGGCCCCGGCCCGAGCCGCCGGCGGCCGGGTGGTCCGCTCGTCGCCCGCCACGACGCCCGCCGCCACGACCCCCGCCCCGGCCCGGAGGCTCCGTGAACATCCTGCTCTGCCCGCTCAGTGACGGCGGCTACCTCTACCCGGCGCTCGCCGCCGGACGCGAGCTGCGGCGCCGCGGCCACCGGGTCGCGGTGCTCGGCCGCGCCACCGCCGCACCGTTCGCGGCCGAGGCCGGCCTGCCGTTCGCGGCGGCGGAGGAGTACGGCGGCGAGCGGGCCTTCGACGCGGCCCGCTGGGGCGTCACCGGACTCGCGCAGTACCGGGCCGTGCTGCGCGCCGCCCGGCAGGCCCGGGCCGACCTGCTGGTCACGTCGGTGCTGTGCACCGGCGCGCTGCTCGCCGCCGAGGTGCTGGACGTGCCGGTGGTGGTGATCGGACTCTCCGTCCACCTGTGGACCTACCGCTCCGGCGGCGCCGGCGAACCGCAGTACGGCCGCACCCGGGAGAACCGGACCCACGAGACCCTGGCGCTCTACGCCGCCACCCGCGAGCAGGCCGGTCTCGCATCCCGCCCGACGCCGCCCGCCGACTCCCCCCTCCTCGGGGACGTGCTCCTCGGCGACGCGCTGCTGCTCCGCGGCGTCCCCGCCTTCGAACACCCGGGCGCCGAGCTGCCGCCCCGGGTCCACCACGTCGGCCCGCTCGCCTGGGAGCCCGCCGCCGACCCGGCCGAACTCGCCGCCGTCGACGCCGCGTTGGCCCGCTCCGGCAAACCCGTCGTCTACGTCCACCTCGGCCGCTTCTTCGGCGGCGGCACCCCGTGGCCCCGCCTCAACGCGACCTTCACCGCGGGCCGCTACCAGGCCGTGGTGGAACAGGGCCGCACCGGGGACGCACGGCCCGCCCCGGACGCCGACATCCTGCTCGTCCGCAAACCCTGGCTGGGGCCGCTCGTCGACCGCGCCGGCCTGGTGCTGACCGCCGGCACCTCGGCGCCCGTCCTCGGCGCCCTGCTGCGCGGCCGCCCGCTCGGCGTCACGCCCAACGGCTCCGAGCAACCGGTGCTCTCCGGCGCGCTGCTGCGCGAGGGCGCCGCCGTCCACCTCCCGCGCCCGCCGCGGCCGGACCAGGCCGGGCTGCTCCACGCCGCCTGGCACGACGAGCGGCTGCGCGAGCACGCCCGCCGCCTCGGCCGCCGCCTCGCCGAGGCCCAGGCCGGCAGCGCCCGGCGCGCCGCCGACCTCGTCGAGCAGACCGCCCAGCAGCCCGCAACCTCAAGGGAGAACCATGGGTACGCGACCAGCCGACCCGGACCTCGCGGCCGTCACGCGCCTCTCGGCGGGAGCACGGCGGTGGACCGGCCTGCACTGCGGCTTCCTTGACGAACCGGCGGGCCGCGCCGACCTGCCCGTGACCCCCAGGGTCAAGGCGCTGCTGCAACTTGCCCTGCTGCGCCGCGCCTGGGCGAAGGCCGACCCGGCGGACCCGGACCTCGCCGGAGTCGCGGCCACCGTCGACCGGGTCTGGCGCAGCCCCGACCACCCGCGCCTGCTCGCCGCCGAACCGCGCTGGGCCCGGCAGTTCCAGCTGATGTACGGCGCGCTCGCCCCGCCCGGCCCGGCCGCCGACGGCCCGCGCCGCACGGTCCTCGCCGAGGCGGTCGCGGGCGACTTCCTGACCCCGCGCCGCAAGTCGCCCTACCTGCACCTGGAGACCCGCTACTACGCCGAACTCGCCGGTGTGCCGCACCGCCTGGCCGACTACCCGGAGCTCTACCGGATCAGCCGGCTCGCCGGTCACGGCGACGACCGGCCGCTCGCCGAGCTGGACGTGTGCAACGTGACCCACACCGTCTTCCACCTCGCCGACTTCGGCTTCCGCGACCCCGGGCTGGACGCCGCCGACCTCGCGCACGCCCGCGACCGGGTGCGCCGGCTCACCGAACAGTGCGTCCGGCGCGAGGAGTGGGACCTCACCGGCAAGCTCCTGCTCGCCCAGCACTGCCTGGGCCTCGACCCGCTGAGCACCCCGTCCGGGGTGGCCGGCCTGCGGATGCTCGCCGAGGTCCAGCGGCCCGACGGCGCCGTCCCCGGCCGCTCCGCCGCCGACCGGGCGGACGCGGGCGCGGACCCCGTCACGTTCTTCCGCGCGTCCTACCAGTCCACCCTCGTCGTGGCCCTGGCGACGGTGGTCCTGCTGCACCGCGGGCAGACGGTCCCGGCGTCGGCGGGTGCCCGGTGAGCCCCGCGCCGGCCACCGCCGAGGGCGGCGCCCGGCTGCTCCGCGGCGAGCGGAACTGGTGGTTCCTCGGCCCCGGCGGCGGCCTCGCCCGGCTGCGCCCCGGCCAGCTGACGGCCGACGGCACCCTGCGCCCCGGCACCGAACGCGGGCTGCGCGCACGCGGCCTGCTGACCGCCCCGGCCCCGCGCAGCTACGCGCTGACCGTCCTCACCAGCACCCACTGCAACCTCGGCTGCGGCTACTGCTTCCAGAACACCGCCCAGGACGAGGAGGGCGGCAGCCGCCCGCCCCGGATCGCCCGCAAGCGGCTGACCTCGCGCACCATCACCGACATCCTCGACTTCACCGAGCGGCGGATGGCCGAGGCAGGCCTGGAGAAGCTGCGCATCCTGCTGTTCGGCGGCGAGCCGCTGCTCAACCCGCGCGGCTGCCTGGAACTCCTCGAACGGGCCGCCGGCCACGGCCTCGCCTCCGCCTGGATGATCTCCAACGCCACCCTGCTCACCCCCGCGCTGGCCGAACGGCTCGCCGAGCGCGGACTGCGCTCCGTCCAGGTGACCTTCGACGGCGACCGCCCCGACCACGACCGGATCCGGATCCGGCGCACCGAGGGCGGCGGGACCTTCGACACCATCGTCGGCAACCTCGCCCGCGCCTCCGGGGCCTCCCCGCTGCGCTGGCAGCTGCGGGTGAACGTCTCCCAGGAGACCCACGAGGGCGTGGACGCGCTGATCGGCCGGCTCGCCGGGTCCCTCGACCCGGCCCGCTGCACCCTCTACTTCGCCCAGGTCGGCGACGTCGGCGTCGGCTACGGCAACGACCTGCGGCACACCCGGGAGCTGTCCGACCGCTTCACCCGCTGGCAGCGCCGGGCGCTCGACCTCGGCTTCACCGTCGTCCGCCCGCAGGCCCACCGCCCCTGCGCCACCTGCGGTCACGGCGACGGCCGCTACGGCGCGGTGGTGAGCGCCGACGGCACGCTCGCCAGCTGCTGGGAGACGGCGGGCCGGCCGGACTGGGAGGTCGGCACCGTCACCACCGGCTACCTGCCCGCCGCCCTCACCCGGGAGCGCTGGGTCGGCTGCGAGGACCTCTACCGGCGCGAGGACGACCGCCGCACCCTCGCCGCCTTCCACGACACGGTGGACGCCGCGCTGCTCGACTACCTCGACGAGACGGGGCGCCTGTGACCACGGCATCCGGTCTCCACCGCGCCCCCGGCCTGCGCCGGCTCTCCGACGGCACCCTCGGCTGGCTCGTGCGCCACCTCGACGACTTCGACCCGTTCGCGGACCGGGGCCCGGCGCCGGGCCGGGCGGCCCGCGGGCCCGACGGCGCCCACCGCCCGGCCAAGGCCGCGCTGGAACTCGCCCTGCTCACCCACTGCTGGGCCCGGCTCGACGCGGACGCCGACCCGCGCCGCACCGAGGCGACCGCCCGGGTCCGCGCGATCTGGTGCCACCCCGGCCTCCCGGCCCTGCTCGCCGCCGCGCCGCGCGCCGCCGCCCAGTACCGGCTGGCCTGCGCCGCGCTGGCCCCCGCCGGGACGGAGGACGCGCCCTTCCGGGCCGACCTCGCCCGGCTCACCCCGGCCGACCTCTCCCCGGCCGGGCGCTCGCCCTACCAGCGGCTGGAACTGCGCTACTACGCCGACAAGGCGGGCGTGGCGCACACCGTCGAGCCCTACCCGGAGCTCGCCGAGCACAACGTCCTCGTCGAACTCCCCGCCACCGCCCTCGCCCGCGCCGCGCGCCGGGACCGGCGTGACCGCCGCGAGCGCCAGGGCCGCCACCCCGACCGGGCGGGCGCGTCCGCCCGCCCCGAGGAACCGCCCGTCACCGTCCCCGAGGCGTACGCCCTCACCCACTCCAGCTTCTACCTCAGCGACTTCGCCCGCACCGGCCCCGGCCTGCCCGGCCCGGCCGTGGCCGACGCGGCGGCCCTGGTCGCCCGGCTGCTCGGCCACTGCGTGCGGCACGACTGGTGGGACCTCGCCGCCGAACTCGTCATGACCCAGGTCTGCCTCGGCGTGGACGCCCTGGCCACCCCCGAGGGCGCCGCCGCCGTCGACCGCCTGGCCCGCGCCCAGCGCCCCGACGGCTCCGTCCCCGGCCGCTCCGCCGCCACCCGCGCGGGCGCCGCCGACCCCCCGGCCGCCTACTTCGCCACCGCCTACCACACCACCCTGGTGACGGCCCTGATGACGCTGCTGCTCGGACGGGCGGACGCCGCATGAGCGCCCTCACCAGGCTCCGGCCGACCCTCCTCGGCCCCACCTACACCCGGCTCTGGTTCGGCCAGGCCGTCTCCTCCGTCGGCGACGCGGTGTTCAGCACCACGCTCGTGCTGTGGGTGGCGACGGTGCTGGCCGAGGGGAAGTCCTGGGGGCCGCAGGCCGTCAGCGGCGTCGTCCTCGCGACCAGCGCCGCCGTGATGGCCGTCGGCCCGCTCGCGGGCGTCTTCGTCGACCGCTGGGACAAGCGCGCCACCATGCTCGGCACCGAAGTGCTGCGCGGCGTCCTGGTGGCGGCGCTGACCGCCGTCTCCCTCGTGCCGGCCGAGGACCTCCCGGCGGGCGTCTGGCTCGGCCTCATCTACGTCACGGTGCTGGTGCTCAACGCGGCGAGCCAGTTCTTCACCCCTGCCCGGTTCGCGGTCATCGCGGAGCTGGTCACCGACGAGGCGGACCGCGCCCGGGCGGCCGGCCTCGCCCAGGCGACCGGGCAGACCGCCTGGATCATCGGCCCCCCGCTCGCCGCACCGCTGCTGTTCACGGTGGGCCTGCCGTGGGCGCTGCTGTTCAACGCGCTGTCCTACCTGGTCTCCTACCTCGCCATCCGGGGGGCGGACCTGACGCCGGCCGCACCCGCCGCCCCGAAGCCGCGCGACGGCAGGGCCGCCGAACGGCCGGGCCTGTTCCAGGACTTCACCGCCGGACTGCGGTTCTTCGCCCGCAACCGCTTCCTGGTCGCCCTGCTGCTGCTCACCGTCATCGGCCAGCTCGGCACGGGCGCGCTCAGCACCCTCAACGTCTTCTTCGCGACCCGGAACCTGCACGCGTCCGCCGAGCTGTACGGCTACCTGGGCATGGCGATGGGCATCGGCGGGATCGCCGGCGCGCTCGCCGCCGGCCGCGTGGTGCAGTGGATCGGCGCCCGGCGGACCACCTGGACCGGGCTGATGGTGAGCGGCGCCCTGCTGGTGCTCTACTCGCGGCAGACCGGTTTCCCGGCCGCGGTGACCCTGCTGTTCGTGTTCATCGTGCCGATCACCATGCTGAACACCGCCATGGCGCCGCTGCTGCTGGCCGCCACCCCGCAGGAGTTCCGGGGACGGGTGGTCGCGGTGTTCTACCCGGTCACCCGGCTGGCGGCGATGCTCACCGCGGTGCTGTCCGGCTGGCTCGCGGGCAGCGGGCTGCGGGACTTCTCGGGCTCGGTCGCCGGGGTGCGGCTCGGGCCGATCGACACCGTCCTCGCGGTGTCCGGCCTGCTGGTCGTGCTCGCCGGGGTCTACGCCCGGCTGGCGCTGCCCGCCCCGGCCACCGCCCCGGCGGAACCGGCCGCGCGGCCCGCCGGCGCGGCCGCACCGCCCGCCGCCGCCGAGCCGCCCGCGTCCGCGGCCGAGCCGCCCGAGGGTGCGGCCGGACCGGCCGAACCGACGCTGGAGGGAAGGCCGTGAGCTGCGCCGCGTGCGGACACCGCACCGCCGAGGCGGACCGGTTCTGCGCCGGCTGCGGCGCGCCGCTGGCGGGCGCCGCCGCGCCGCGCGAGCCGCAGGAGTCGCGCCGCAAGGTCTCCATGCTCTTCCTCGACGTGGTCGGCTCGACCACCCTCGCCGAACGCCTCGACCCCGAGCCGCTGCGCCGCGTCATGGACCGCTACTTCGCGAGCTGCGGCGCGGCCATCGCCGAACACGGCGGCGCGGTCGAGAAGTTCATCGGGGACGCGATCCTCGCCGCGTTCGGCGCCACCGTCGCGCACGAGGACGACGCGCTGCGCGCCGTGCGCGCCGCCACCGGCGCGCTCGCCGCCCTGGCCGGCCTCACCGCCGAACTCGCCGCCGAGTACCAGGTGCGGCTGGAGGCCCGGGCCGGCATCTGCACCGGCAACGTCGTGGTGATCACCCGGCCCGGCGACGACTTCCGGGTCGTCGGCGACTCCGTCAACACCGCCGCCCGGCTCCAGACGGCCGCCCGGCCGGGGGAGGTGCTGGTCTGCGCCGACACCGCCGCCATGGTGCGCTCCCGGGTCGGCATCGAAGCCGTCGAACCGCTGGAGCTCAAGGGCAAGTCCCGTCCGGTGCCCGCCTGGCGGATCACCGCCCCCGAGGCGGCGGCCGACCGGCCCGGCCCGCTCACGCCCTTCGTCGGCCGCCGCGACGAACTGGCGGAGCTGGCGCGCGGCTACCGGCAGGCCCGCGAACGGCGGGAGGTCCGCCTGGTCACCGTCGTCGGCGCGCCCGGCATCGGCAAGTCGCGGTTGGTGTGCGAGTTCCTCGCCGGACTGCCCCGGGGCGAGGCCGTGGTGCTGTCCGGCCGCTGCTCCGCCTACGGGCGGGGCATCACCTACCGGCCGCTCGCCGGGATGCTCGACTCGCTGCCGGGCGGCCGGCCCGCCCTCGACCGGCTGCTCACCCCGGACGGCACCGCGAGCGCCGCCGGCACCGGGGACGACGCCGAGGCCGCCCGCACCCGGCGCCTGGTCGCCCGCACCCTGGCCGCCGTCACCGAGTCCGCCCCCGCCCCGGGCGCTCCGGCGGCGGTCGCCGCCCCGGAACCGGTCGGCGTCGCGGACATCGCCTGGGCCGTGCGCCACCTCCTGGCGGTGCTCGGCCGCTCCCGCCCGGTGGTCCTGGTCTGGGAGGACCTCCACTGGGCCGAGGCGACCCTGCTCGACCTCGTCGAGGAGATCGCCGCCTGGCTGCGCGACGTCCCCGTCCTGCTGCTGGCCGTCGCCCGGCCCGAGCTGTTCGAGCTGCGCCCGGGCTGGGCCGCCGGCACGCCGGACGCCGTCACCGTCGACCTCGGCCCGATGACCGGGGAGGAGACCGCCGCGCTGGTCGGCGGCCTGGTCCTGCAGGGCGACGTCCACCCGCAGGAGGACCGCGCCCACGACCACCGGGAGCTGACCGGCCGGGTCATCGCCCTGTGCGACGGCAACCCGCTCTTCGCCGAGCAACTGACGGACGTCTTCGCCGAGACCGCCCCCGGCCCCCAGGTGCCGCCCACCGTGCAGGCCCTGCTCGGCGCCCGTCTCGACCGGCTGCCGGGAACCGAGCGCGGCCTGCTGGAACTCGCGGCCGTCGTCGGACGCGAGGTCACCCGCGCCCAGCTGCGCGCGATGGCCGAGGCCGACGGCACCGCCCCGCCCGCCGCCGACGAGGCGGCCGCCCGGCTCGCCCGCCGCAGGGTCCTCGAACCCGGCCCGGCCGGCACCTACCGCTTCGCCCAGGCCCTGCTGCGCGACACCGCCTACGAGTTCACCCCGAAGACCCGCCGCGAGCGCTGGCACGGCTTCCTCGCCGAGCAGCTCTCCCGCGAGCGGCCGCCGGACCGGATGGCCGTCGCCTACCACGTCGAGGCCACCGCTCTGCTCGGCCGCCAACTGCGGCCCGGCGACCGGCGGTTGCCCGCCCTGGCCGGGCCGGCCGCCGCGACCCTGATCGCCGAGGGGATGCGGGCGCTGGCCCGCAAGGACCTCCCGGCCGCCGTCCAGCTGCTGGAACGCGGGCGGGCGTTGCTGCCCGCCGGCGATCCGGCGCACACCGCGCTCGCGCTGCACGTCTGCGACGCCGGGATCTGGCTGCAGGACGAGGCCCGCTGCCGGGCCGCGCTGGCCGCCGCCGAGGCGGCGCTGCCCGACGACCCCCGCGCCGCCGCCACCCGCGCGGTCCAGCACGGCATCGTCGCGCTGCGGCTGGGCCTCGCCGCGCCCGCCGAGGTCGCCGCCGATGCACGGCGCCTGACCGAGCGGCTGGAGCGGGACCAGGGCGACGACCTCAGCTGGTGCCGGTTGCACCAGCTGCGCGCCCACCTCGAACTCGCCGCCGAACGCACCGCCTCCGCCGAGCGCTCCTTCCGCCTCGCGCTGTCCCGCGCCCGGGCCCTCGGCGACCGCTACGAGGAGGACCGGCTGCTCTGCGCCGTTTGCGAGTTGACGCAGTGGACGCCGACCCCGGTGGCCGCCTCGCTGGAGCTGTGCGCGCTGCTCGGCCGGCGCTTCGCCGCCAACCGCTCGCTGCTGATCCCCGTGCTGGTGGCCCGCGCCCACCTGGAGGCGCTGGGCGGCGACGTGGCCGGTGCCCGGCAGACCCTCGCCGAGGCGCTCACCCGCTCGCACGACGTGCACGCCGACCTCGCGGACGCGGTGGTGCTGGACGCGGCGGGCTTCGTCGAGTCGCTGGCCGGCGCCCACGAGGCCGCCGAGGCCCGCTACCGGCAGAGCCTCGCCGTGCTGCGCGCCGCCGAGCACGCCCCGGACACCCGGACGACCGAGGTCGCGATCGCCCGCGAGCTGTTTGCCCAGGGCCGTACCGAGGCCGCCGCGGCGGCCCTGGACCTGCTGGACGCGGACGGTGGCGGGGCGGACGGCGGCAACCCGCGCGCCCGGCTGGGCGCGGCCGCCCTGCGCGGCCGGATCGCCTCCGCCCGGGGCCGCCACGGCGAGGCGCTGGCGGCGGCCGGGGCGGCGCGCCGGCTGAGCGCCGGCTCCGACGACCCCTGCCTGGCCGGGGAGACGCTCCTCGACCGGGCGATCGTGCTCCGGGCGGCCGGCCGGGCGGAACGGGCGAGGGCGGAAGGGGCCGAGGCGTTGCGGATGTTCGAGGCCAAGGGCGCCGTCCTGCCCGCCGGAAGGGTCCGCGCCTGGCTCGCCGCCCCGCCGGCCGGAACGCCCGAGGGGGGTGACGGCCGGTGACCGGCGTCCACCTTCCGCCCTGGCGCCGCCCCGCGCGCGACCACTTCCCGGGCGTGCCCGCCTGGAGCCTGCCCGTCTCGACGGTGCCGCAGGAGCCCTTCGACGTCAGCCCGCTCGGCGGCCACCTCACCCGGGAGTGGGCCTGGGGCGGCGCGGACGGCTCCGGCGTGCGGGTCTGCGTCCTCGACAGCGGCATCGACGCGGACCACCCGCTGGTCGGCGGCCTCGACCGGGCGATGGACGTGGTGCGTTCCGAGGACGGCTCCCTCGCCGTCGTCCCCACCGAACCCGCCGACGCCGCGGGCCACGGCACCGCCTGTGCGAGCGTCATCCGCTCCCTCGCCCCCGGCGCCGCGCTCACCTCGGTCCGGGTGCTGTCCGGCGGCCGGCACGGCAGCGGCGCCGCCCTGCTCGCCGGGCTCACCTGGGCGATCGAGGAGGGCTACGACGTCATCAACCTCAGCCTGTCGACCACCAAGACCGAGTTCTGCGACGCCCTGCGCGACCTCGCCGACTCCGCCTACTTCCGCCGCTGCGTCATCGTCGCCTCCGCGCACAACATGCCGGTGCGCAGCTACCCGTGGCCGTTCGCCTCGGTCATCTCGGTGGCCAGCCACGACCGCCCCGACCCGATGACGTACTACTACAACCCGTCCCCGCCGGTCGAGTTCTACGCCCGCGGCGTGCGGGTCCCGGTGGCCGGTCCGGGCGGGCGGCAACTGCTCAGCACGGGCAACAGCTTCGCGACCCCGCACATCGCGGGCATCTGCGCGCTCATCCTCAGCAAGCACCGCTCGCTCACCCCCTTCCAGCTCAAGTCCGTCCTCTACCTGGCCGCCGAGAACGTAGCCGTACCCGATGGAGGTGCGCGTGTCGACTGACCCGCTGGAGAGTGCCGAGATCCGCCGGCGCAGACTGCTCCAGTCGATCGTGGAGGTGGCGCGCAGCGTGTTCGGCGCCGCCGCGGCCTCCGTGCTGCTGGTGGACGAGGCCGACGGCGCCCTCGTCTTCGAGGCCGTCGCGGGGGAGGGCGAGCACCATCTGCTGGGCACGCGCTTCCCGGCCGGCACCGGCATCGCCGGCTGGGCGCTGATGACGGGCCAGCCGGTGGTGGTGGACGACGTCGCGCAGAGCCCGCAGTTCGCCCGCTCGGCCGCCGAGTCCACCGGCTACGTGCCGCGCGGCATCATGGCCGCGCCGCTGATCTGCGACGGCGAGTGCATCGGCGTGCTGTCGGTGCTGGACCGCGACAGCCGGCCGCGCTGCGACCTCGGCGACCTGGCCTCGCTCGGGCTGCTGGCCACGGAGATGGCGACCGTGCTGGAACTGCTGCTGGTGCTCCGCTCGGCCGCGCCGCCGGAGGCCCCCGTGCAGCCGGCGGTCCCCGCCCGGCCGGCTGCCTTCGACCTGGCGGTGCTGCAGCGCGTCGCCGACCGGCTGCCGGGCGCCCCCGAGCAGGTGGCGGCCACCGTCACCAAGCTGCTGGCGATGGCCGACGACCTGCTCGCCACCGCCGCCACCGATGCCTGAGGCCTCGCCCTTCCTCCGCCAACTCGACGATCCGGAACGGGTGTTCGACGCCGCGCGGCCGGGCCCCGAGCCGTGCGTGCTGCTGCTCAGCCGGGCCTGCGACACCGAGCTCGACCCGGTGGTGCGCCTGCTCGCCGGGGCGGGCGTCCGCACGGCCCGGCTGAACGCCGAGGAGCTCGCCGCCACCTCGCTCACCGTCGCCGCCGACGGCCGCTCCGTCGCCCTGAACGGGCGCCCGCTGTCACCCACCGTCACCTGGATCCGCCACTTCGCGCCCACCGCCGTCCTCGCCGCCTCCCCGGAGGGCGCCGCCCGCCGGGACACCGCCCGCACCGCCTTCCTGCGGGACTCCTGGCAGGCGGCGGCCGGGCAGCTGGCGGAGCTCTCCGGCACCGCGATCCGCCCCGACCGCCCCGGTGTGCTCGCCCAGCTGCGGCTGGCCCGGCGGCACGGCGTCGCCGCCCCGCACACCCTGCTGACCACGGACCCGCACCTGGTCGGCGAGGCCTTCGACGCGCCGCGGGTGGTGCTCAAGGCGGTGCACCACCACTTCGTCGAACCCGAGCCGGGCCGGCTGCACGGGATCTTCCCGATGGTCCTGGACCGCGCCGCCCTGGGCGGGGGCCCGCGGCCGGGCCCGCCGGTGCTCGTCCAGGAGTACGTGGAGCACGAGGCCGAGCTGCGGGTGTACTTCGTCGCCGGGCGGCTGCACGCCTTCGAGGTCGGCAAGTCGGACCCCGCCGACCCCTGGACCGCCCCCGAACGGCTGGACGTGCGCGCGCTGCCCTCGCCCCCGCCCCGGGTCGCCGCCGCGACCCGCACCCTGGCCGCCGCGCTGGACCTGCGCTACGGGGCGTTCGACTTCCTGCTGAGCGCCGGCACCCCGGTCTTCCTGGAGGTCAATCCGGACGGCGACTGGCGCTGGGCGGAGCGCCGCGCCCGCGGCACCCCGGTCACGGCCGCCGTCGCCGCGATGCTCGCCGAGCTCCACCACCGGGCCGTCCGGGAGCTTCGCGACCACGCGACGTAGTCGCCGCCGGGCGGTGTCGGCGGCGGCGCACGGGGTAGTCGCGTCCGCGACGGAATGCGAGAGGAGCGAATCGCCGTGGGAACCCCGCCGAACGACCCCGTGCCGCCCAGCCCCACCCCGGCCCCCGGGCCGGGGCCCGGGCCGGGACCGGGTCCGCTGCCCGGGCCGGTGCCCGGTCCCGGCGGCCCGGATCCGGTGCCGCCCGGACCGCCGCCGCTGCTGCCCGATCCGCCGCCCCCGCCCGCGCCCCGCCCGGAGCCGCGCCCGCACCCGGGACCGCTGCCCGGACCGGGACCGGCCCCCCAGCCGGTCACCCGGGCCCGCCGCCCGCGCGCGTCAGCCGGCTGATCCGCTCACCCGCCCGGACCGGGCGCCCGCCCGGGCCCGTCACCCCGGTCCGGGCGGTCCGCCGTCTCGCCGAGGTAGGCGGCGCGGACCCGGGGATCGTCCAGCAGCTCGGCCGCCGGGGCGCTCATCACGATCGATCCGGTCTCCAGGACGTAGCCGCGGTCGGCGAGCCGCAGCGCCTGGGCGGCGTTCTGCTCGACCAGCAGGACAGTCGTCCCCTGGGCGTTGATCTCCCGGACGATGCCGAAGATCTGGGTGACGATCAGCGGGGCCAGCCCCATCGACGGCTCGTCCAGCAGCAGCAGTCCGGGCCGCCCCATCAGCGCGCGTCCGATGGCGAGCATCTGCTGCTCGCCGCCGGACAGCGTGCCGGCCTCCTGGCCGCGCCGTTCGGCCAGCACCGGGAACAGGTCGAACACCCGGTCGAGGTCCTCCTGGGGGGTGCGGCGCAAGCGGTAGGCGCCCATGTCGAGGTTCTCCCGCACGGTCATCGCCGGGAACACCCGCCGCCCCTCGGGCGCGTGCCCGATCCCCAGACCCACCACCTCGTGCGGCGGGAGGCCGTCCACCCGTGCGCCGCGGAAGCGGATCTCGCCCTCCCGGGGCCGCAGCAGGCCCGAGACCGCCGCCAGGGTGGTGGTCTTCCCGGCGCCGTTGGCGCCCAGCAGGGCGACCACCTCGCCCTCCCGGACCACCAGGTCGATGCCCTTCAGCGCCTCGATCGCGCCGTAGGAGACGTGCAGCCCGCGCAGCTCCAGCACCGGGACCGGCTCCGCGTCCCCGGCGGTCACGGTCCCTCCTGCGGCCCGGGCGCGCCCAGGTACGCCTCGATGACCGCCGGGTCGCGCTGCACCTCGGCCGGTCGGCCCTCGGCGATCACCCGGCCGAAGTTGAGGACCGTCACCCGGTCCGCGACCGACATCACCAGCCGCATGTCGTGCTCGATCAGCAGCACCGTCACCCCGAGGTCGCCGTTGATCCGCCGGATCAGCTGCTCCAGCTCGCGCTTCTCCGTCGGATTGGTGCCCGCCGCGGGTTCGTCCAGCAGGAGCAGCGCCGGTTCGGTGGCGAGCGCACGGGCGATCTCCAGCCGCCGCTGGACGCCGTAGGGCAGCGCGGAGGCCGTCTCGTCGGCGACCGCGAGCAGTCCGGTGAACTCCAGCAGGGCCGTGGTGGCGGCGTCGCTGGACCGCTCGTTCGCCCGGGCGCGCGGCAGGCGCAGCATGGCGGCGACGGGGCCGGTGCGCTGTCCGGTCTCGGCGGCGACCTTGACGTTCTCGAAAGCGGACAGGGCGGCGAACAGCCGGATGTTCTGGAAGGTGCGGGCGATGCCGGCCCGGTTCACCACGTGCGGCTTGCGCCCGCGCCGGCGGCGGGCGGGGCCGCCGATCAGCTGGAGGGGGTGCCCGGCGGCGGGCGGGGCGAAGGCGATGGTGCCTTCCTGGGGGGTGTAGACGCCGGTCAGGCAGTTGAACAGCGAGGTCTTCCCGGCGCCGTTGGGGCCGATGACGGCGAGGATCTCGCCCCGGTGGGCGGTGAGGTCGACCCGGTTGAGGCTGGTGAGGCCGCCGAACCGCAGGGTGACGCCGCGCACGGACAGCAGCGGGCCGTCGGGCGGGCCCTCGCCGAGCGGTCCGCCCGTCATGGCGACCTCCCCTCCGGGGCCTCGGACATCGCGTCGGCGTCGGCGATGCCCTGGGCGGCCAGACCGAGCTCGCGCCGGCGGCGACGGGAGGGGATCAGGCCCTGCGAGCGGAAGATCATCATCACCACGAGGATCCCGCCGATCCAGATCGGGATGTCCTCCTGGCGGACGAGCTCCTGTTCCTGGAAGACGGCGGGCAGGAAGGTCAGCAGTGCCGCGCCGACCACCACCCCGATCAGCGAGCCCATCCCGCCGAAGATCACGTACGAGAGCACGCTGATCGACAGCACCACCGGGAAGCTGGCCGGGTTGATGTAGCCGATCCGCGAGGCGTAGAGGACGCCGGACAGGCCGGAGACGGAGGCGCCGATCGCGAAGGCCATCAGCTTGTACCGCACGGTGGGCACGCCGGTGGCGGCCGCGGCGACCTCGTCCTCGCGCACGGCGGTCCAGGCGCGTCCGACCTTGGAGCGCTCCAGCCGGCTGAACAGCAGCAGCACCACGGCCAGCATGGCGACGAACAGGTACCAGTAGGGCAGCGATTCCAGGCCCCATTGGTAGTGCAGGCCGAGGATGTCGACCGAGAAGTGCGGGATGCCGCCGGCGCCCTGGTTGCCGCCGGTCCAGGCGTCCTTGTTGACCAGGAACAGCTGGACGATCTCGTGGAAGCCGAGGGTGACGATGGCCAGGTAGTCGCCGCGCAGCCGCAGCGTCGGCGCGCCGAGCAGCAGCCCGGCGACCAGGCAGACGACGACGGCGACCGGCAGGATGACGAAGGGGTCGAGGGCGAACGGCGGCTTCACCGGCAGCGCCCGGGTGAAGAAGGCGCAGGTGTAGGCGCCGATCGCGAAGAAGGCGACGTAGCCGAGGTCGAGCAGCCCGGCCCAGCCGACCACGACGTTCAGGCCGACGGCGAGCAGCACGAACACCGCGACCTGGTCGACCAGCACGCGCTGGTAGAACTCCCCGGCGAACCGGGGCAGCACCAGCGCCGCGACGGCCGCGGCGAGCAGGAACAGCCGCCGGCTGAGCCGCCGTCCGGCGATCCGGTGCCAGCCGCCCCGCAGGCCCGCGGTGCGCCGGGCGAGCGCCGGTCCGGGGTCGCGGGCGCGCCAGACCTCCAGCACCGCCCACACGGCGGCGGCGCCGGCCAGCCACCCGATCAGGGCGGGGGAGCCGAGCGACTCGCGCAGCACCAGCAGGTGGTCGGTGGGCGTGCCCTCGGCGGTCGAGGTGAGCACGGTCAGCAGCGCCCCGGCCGCCAGCCAGCCCGCCAGCCGGACCAGCGGTGCGGGGAGGCGGCGCCGGTGCCGCACGGCGCGGACGGTCCCGCCGGTGCTCATGCGGCCCGCCCCAGGCCCTTGCCGAGGATGCCGGTCGGCCGGAACATCAGCACCAGGATCAGCACCACGAAGGCGACCACGTCGATCCACTGGCTGGACATGCAGGACTGGCTGAGGCTCTCCACGATCCCGAGCAGCAGCCCGCCGGCCATGGCGCCCCGGATGTTGCCGATGCCGCCGAGCACCGCCGCCGCGAAGGCCTTGATGCCGGGCAGGAAGCCCATCTGGTAGTGCACGTTGAGGTAGGTGCCGAAGAGGAATCCGGCGGCGCCGCCGAGCAGACCGCCGATCACGAAGGTCTGCGAGACGACCCGGTCGATGTCGACGCCCATCAGACTGGCGGTCCGGGCGTCCTGGGCGACGGCGCGGATGCCCGAGCCGAGCCTGGTCCGGTTCACCACCCGGTCGAGCAGCACCATCATGACGACGGCGGTGCCGACGATCACCAGCTGCTGCACCCGCACCTGGGCGCCGAACAGGGTGAACACCACCCGGTCGGTGTAGAGCGCCGGGACGTCGGTGCGGTCACGGCCGAACAGCTTCCCGGCGAGGTTGAACAGGAACAGCGACGCTCCGATCGCGGTGATCAGGTAGACCAGCCGGGGCGCGCCGCGCCGCCGCAACGGGCGGTACGCGACGCGCTCCAGCAGGAAGGCGACGGCGGCTCCGAACACCGCGCCGCCGCACAGCCCGGCCAGGGTGAACAGGACGGACTGCGCGCCGTGCGGCGTGGTTCCCGGGGTGGCGAGCGCCTGGGCGATGAACAGGCCGGCGAAGCCGCCGGTCATGAACACCTCGCTGTGGGCGAAGTTGATGAGCTGCAGCACGCCGTACACCAGCGTGTAGCCGATGGCGATCAGCGCGTACAGCGCGCCCAGGGTGATCCCGGGGACCAGGAACTGCCAGAAGTGGTCGGTGAGGCACATGGGCGGGGGCGGGTCAGCCGGCGATCAGCTTGTCGACGGTGCCGAGTTCGGTGATCCGGCCGTCCTTCACCGCGTACACGAAGATGGCCTTCTCGGTGACCTCGCCGTCGGGCTGGAACCTGATCTCCTTGGTCAGGCCCTGGTGGTCCACGGTGCGCAGGCCGTCGACGACCTTCGCCCGGGTGACGTCGGTGCCGAGCGACTTCAGCACCTGGATGTAGGTGTTGGTGACGTCGAAGCCCTCCGGCGAGTAGGTACCGGGGGGTTGGTGGGCGAGCGCGGTGTAGTCGTCGACGAACCGCTTGGCCGCCGGGTCGGCCGAGGCCGCCGCGGACAGGCACGGGCAGGTCATCTGCCAGCCCTCGCTGGCCGGTCCGCCGAGCTGGATGAACTTGGGGTCGTTGGTGCCGTCGCCGGACATCGCCTGTCCGGTGAACGAGGTGTTCTTCAGGGCCTTCGCGAGCGGGGCCGCGTCGGCGTAGTAGCCGGCGTAGTAGAGCGCCTGCGCACCGGATTCGGCGATCTTGGTGGCGACCGCCGAGTAGTCGTTGGTCCCGGCGGCGACGCTGTCGCCGACCACCTGGGTGCCGTCGGCCGTCAGCCGGCTCTTGAGGTTCCCGGCGAGGCCCACGCCGTAGTCGGACTTGTCGTCGAGCACGTAGACGGTCTTCGCCCCGACCACCTTGGAGAGGTAGTCGGCGGCCGCGGTGCCCTGCACGGAGTCCGGCGGGACGATCCGGAAGAAGGTCTTGAAGCCGTTGGCCGGGTCGGTGAGCGAGGAGGCGGTCGCCGACGCGCTGACCGAGGCGAGGTTCGCCTGGGTGAACAGCGGCTGGGCGGCCTTGGTGGCACCGGAGAAGGTGGGCCCGACCACGCCGACGACACTGTCGTCGCCGATGAGCTGCTGGGCCGCGGTCGGTCCCTTGGCGGGATCGCCCTGGTCGTCGGCCTCCTTGACCTTGAGCGTGAACGGCAGGTCGCCCTTGGCGTTCGCCTGCTGCACGGCGAGCTTGACGCCCCAGTCGATGTTGATGCCGAGCTGGGCGTTGGGGCCGGTCAGCGGTCCCTGGAAGCCGATGGTGTAGGTCGGTTTGTCCGCTGCGACGGCGCCCGCGTGGGCGAGCGGGGACAGCGCCAGCGCCCCGGCCATCACCGGAACGCCTGCCAGGATGATGATTCTTCTGCGCATGATGCACCTCTCGGGCGGCGCCTGCCCGGACCGCGCCCGGTTGCGCGTTCCGTGTCGGCGGTCTGCCGCCGCCTGGGCGAAGGGCTCACCCCGCGTGCCCGCTCGGACGCGGTGCGGAGGGCGAACGCGTCGTGGTACCCCACTGTACGAGCCACCACCGCCACTGTCTGTTCGGCCCGGCGTGCCCCGCCCCGCGGGCCGTACGGGGGGCGCCCCGGGCCCGCCGTACGGGGCGCCCGTTCGGCGCAGCCCGCCCGCCGCCGACCCGCCCCGGACCGCTCCCGGCGCCTACCGTGGGCTGGTGACCGATCGTCCTGCCGGGCGGCCGCCCGCCGCGCGCCGCCCGGGCTACCTCGGGGCCGCCGCCGCCTTCGCCGTCTGCATGGCGGGCACCACGCTGCCCACCCCGCTCTACGGCCTCTACCAGGAGGAGATCGGCTTCTCCGAGCTGATGGTCACGATCGTGTTCGCCGTCTACGCCCTCGGTGTCATCGGCGTCCTGCTGCTCGTCGGCAACGTCTCCGACGCGGTCGGGCGCCGGCCCGTCCTGCTCTGCGGACTCGGCTTCGCGGCGGCCAGCGCCGTCGCCTTCCTCGCCGAGGGCGGCCTGCCGCTGCTCTGCCTGGGCCGGCTGTTCTCCGGTCTGTCGGCCGGTCTGTTCACCGGCACCGCCACCGCCTACGTGCTGGAACTCGCCCCGCCCGGCCACCGGGGCCGGGCCGCCTTCGCCGCGACCGCCGCCAACATGGGCGGCCTGGGCTGCGGCCCGCTGCTGTCGGGCGTGCTCGCCGAGTACGCGCCGAACCCCCTCACCCTGCCGTTCGCCGTGCACCTGGTCCTGCTCGCCGCGTCGTTCGCCGTCACCTGGTTCCTGCCGGAGACCGTCGAGGGCGCCCGCCCGCTGCGCACCGCCCGCCCGCGCCGGCCGTCCTTGCCGCCGCAGGTCCGCGGCGTGTTCGTCCCGGCGGGCCTCGCCGCCTTCGCGGGCTTCTCGCTGCTGGGCGTCTTCACCTCGGTCAGCCCCGCCTTCCTCACCGAGGACCTCGACGTCCACAACCACGCCGTCACCGGCCTCGTCGTCTTCACGGCCTTCTTCGGCTCCACCCTCGGCCAGCTCCTGGTGCCCAGGCTGGGCACCGCCCGGGCCGTCCCGCTGGGCTGCCTGGTGCTCATCGCGGGGCTCGCCCTGCTGGCCTCCTCGCTCGCCTGGACCGTCCTGCCGCCGCTGGTGCTGGCCGCGCTGGTGGGCGGGGCCGGCCAGGGCATGGGCCTGCGCGGCGCGGTCGGCGAGATTGCCGCCGCCGCGCCCGCCGAACACCGCGGCGGTGCGCTCTCCGCCCTGTTCGTGGTCGCCTACTTCGGCATCTCGGTCCCGGTCATCGGCATCGGCCTGCTGGCGCAGCCCCTCGGCCTCCCCGAGGCGGGCCTGGTCTTCGCCGCCTGCATGGCCGTGCTCGCCGCCGCCTCCGGCCTCTACCTGCTGCGCCGCGCGCCGGGCACGGCCGGCTGACGGCGTGCCCGTTTTCGAGCCGGGTCGAAGGGCCTGGCCCGGCCGCCGCGTGCGCGAGGAGACTCTCCTCGGCACCAGGCCATTCGGAGAGTTGAGTTGAGGAGAGTGTCCGTCATGAGCATCACGCGTTCCCTCGTCCCCCGCGCCGGCGTCGCGCTGGGCGCCGTCCTGATGGCGACCGGGCTGCTGGGCGCTCCCGCCCAGGCCGCCGACGGCGCCCCCGCCACCCCCGCCGCGTCCGCCGCCGTCGCGGCCGTCGCGGCGCCCGCCTCCGACGCCGACCAGACGGTCATCCGGGCCACCGCCGGCCTCACCCGCGGCCAGAGCTGGTCCTCGCCCGACGGCAGCACCGTCCTGTACCAGCAGTACGACGGCCACGTCGTCCTCTACAAGAACAACGTCGCGATCTGGACCGCCGTGGGCACCTACGGGGTCGGCACCTACTTCTACGTGCAGGACGACGGCAACCTCACCGCCTACGACGCCGCCTGGCGCCCGCTCTGGGAGAGCCGCACCGGCCGCCACCCCGGCGCCTACCTCGCCATCCAGAACGGCGGGAACCTGGTCGTCTACTACGGCAGCACCCCGCTGTGGTGGTCCAACTACCGCCCCGGCACCGGCCCGATCGACCCCGACCCCGAGTGCACCCCCACCACCCACCAGCTCTGCCCGTAGGCTCCCCCCGGAAGGCCGGTGCATAGGGTGGGGGTGACAGCGCCCCACCCTAGGCACCCTGGAGATCCGATGAGCCCGACCGCTGTTCCCGACGCCCCGCTCCCGGTCGGCGTGATCGGGCTCGGTGACATCGCGCAGAAGGCGTACCTGCCGGTCCTCGCCGCGACGCCCGGCCTGGACCTGCGGCTGATGACCCGCGACGGCGCCAAGCTGGACCGGATCGGCGAGGCGTACCGCATCGCCCCGCGGCACCGCTTCACCGACCTCGCCCGGCTGGTCGACAGCGGCATCCGGGCGGCCTTCGTGCACGCGGCGACCGGCCAACACGTCCCGATCGTCGAGCAGCTGCTCACCGCCGGCGTCGACGTCTACGTCGACAAGCCGCTCGACCAGACCCTCGACGGCGCCCGCCACCTGGTCGCCCTCGCCGACCGCACCGGCCGCTCCCTGGCGGTCGGCTTCAACCGCCGCCACGCCCCCGGCTACGCCCAGGCCCTCGAACGGCCGCGCGACCTCATCGTCCTCAGGAAGTACCGCGAGGGCCTGCCCGAGACCGCGCGCACCCTCGTCTACGACGACTTCATCCACGTCGTCGACACCCTGCGCTTCCTGATCCCCGGCGAGTTCGACCACGTGGACGTCCGCGCCCGGGTGCGCGACGGCCTGGTGGAGCACGTCGTCCTCACCCTCGCCGGGGACGGCTTCACGGCCCTCGGCCTCATGAACCGCCGCTCCGGGTCGACGGAGGAGGTCCTGGAGGTCTCCGGCGCCGACTCCAAGCGCGAGGTCCACAACCTCGCCGAGGTCGTCGACCACCGCGGCCAGCCCACCGTCCGCCGCCGCGGCGACTGGGTCCCGGTCGCCCGCCAGCGCGGCATCGAGCAGGTCGTCCACGCCTTCCTCGCCGCCGTGCGCAGCGCCACCCCCCTCGACGCGCACGACGCGCTGCGCACCCACGAGCTGTGCGAACTCGTCGTCGAGCGCATCGAGGGGATCTGAGGCCGGGTCAGCCGGAGGCCGGGCGGTCGCGCCACCAGGCGGCGGTGGCGGCGAGCTGGGCGTCCAGCGGGGTGGGGCGGGTGGTGAAGGCGGCGCTCCAGGCAGTGCTGTCGAGGACGAAGGGGCGGTCGAACTGGTAGCGGGTCTCACGCAGTTCGCGCAGCAGGGGGGAGAAGAGGCCGGCCAGGGCGAGGGCGGCGGGGTGGAGGCGGCGGACGGGGACGGGGGAGACGCCGGCCTCGGCGGCGAGCAGGCCGGTCATGCGGCGGACCGGGAGGGCGGGGAGGGTCGGGGCGTGCCAGGCCCGGCCCCAGGCGCGTTCGTCGGTGGCGGCCTCGGCCAGGGCGCGGGCCACGTCGGGCAGATAGGTCCAGCTGTGCGGGGCGTCCGGATCGCCGAGGGCGGAGACCGGCCTGCCCGCCAGCAGGCGGGGCACGACGCGGGCGGCCAGATGGCCGCCGTCGGTCACGCCGGGGCCGAAGAAGTCGGAGGCGCGGACCTCGACGGCGCGGATCCGGCCCGCCTCGTGGAGGGTCCGGGCCTGCTCCCAGAGCGCGGCGCGCACCCGGCCCTTGGGGCCGCTCGCGGCGAGCGGCAGGTCCTCGGTGAGCGGGCCGTCCACCGGGCCGTAGCCGTAGAGGTTGCCGAGCATGACGAGCACGGCGCCGGTGGATTCGGCGGCCGCGCAGAGCGAGGCGTGCAGCGGCGGCCAGTCCGAGGTCCAGCGGGGCAGCGGCGGTGCGGCGCAGCTGTACAGGGCGGCGGCGCCCCGGGCGGCCTCGGCCAGCCGTCCGCGGTCGGTGGCATCGAGGGCCAGGTGCTCGATGCCGGGCTCGGCCGGGCGGCCCGAGCGGGTGACCACCCGTACCTCGTGGCCCTGGTCGGCCAGCAGGCGGGCCGTGGCCGCTCCGGCAGGTCCGTGTCCGACGATCACATGAAGGCTCATCGGCACACCTTAGGGCGCGCGGCCCGGCCCGGTGGACGGGCCGGGCCGCGGAGACGGGGCCGTCGGCGGGATCAGCAGGGGACGACGACCGAGACCGTCGCCGGGGAGGGCGGCCAACCGCCGTTGTCGACACTGAAGTTGGCGGTCACCGTGCTGCCGCAGGTCGCGGTGGTGGTGATGCTGCCGACGTAGATGCCGCCGGAGGGCACCAGGGCGCTGGTGTAGAGGGGCGGGCCCGGCGGCAGGCCGGGCGCGGAGCCGGAGATCTTGAAGCCGACGGTCTGCGGGACCCAGGCCGGGTTGGTCGGGTAGGCGTGCCCGTAGAGGCGGACCTGGAGGCCGTCCACGTCGATACAGGCGCGGGTCTGCAGCAGGCCCGGCGCGCCCGGGGTGCCGCAGGTGGTGAAGGCTCCGGGCGGACCGGCGGGGCCGGTGGTGGCGGCGACGGCGGACGGCGCGGCGGTCGCGGTCAGCGCGGCGAGGACCGCGGCGCCGGCCAGGGCGGCGGCGGTGCGACGACGGTGCATGGGCGGGTTCCCTCCCTGTTGGCGGTGCGTCCGGCGGGAGGCCGGACGCACTGTGACATGTCACATCGTTCTAGAGGGATGGTGGCACCGGGACGGGCGCCGCGGTCCGTCCGCCGGGAGGAATGACCGGACGGCGCCCGTCCGTTGGCCTGAACGATGTGTCATGTGCCCCGCACCGCACGGGTGGAGCGGCCCGCCCGGAGGGGCCGCTCCACCCGGTCGAGGGGCGTCAGGTGGTGATGCCGCAGTACTGCTGCTGCTTGCCGATCGCGCGGTAGACGCAGTCGGCCGTCTCCACCAGCCGCAGCACGGCCTCCCGGTTGCGGCTGGTCTCCCGCCCGATCACCTCGTCGGGCGGGTAGAAGCCGCTGGCGCCGTTCGGCCCCGGGTACATCTCGAAGGTGTACGCGAAGACCCGCTGCGCACCCCACAGCCAGTCGTCGATCGATCCGTCGGTGATGTAGAGGTCGCTGGACTGCTCGGGCGTGTAGTTGTTGGTGGAGGCCATCGACCGGCCGAGGGCGGCGAAGGTGTTGTACTCGTCGGCGGTCATGCCGGTGGTGGTGTCGGCGGTGGTCCAGCCGAACGGCCAGAGCACCAGCTCGCTGTAGGTGTGGAAGTCGATGGCCGCGGTGATCTGCTGCTTGCCGCCGACCACCCGGCTGCGGACGAAGTCGGCGACCACCTTGGTCTCCTTGGCGGACTCCGGCGCGCTGCCCCGGTAGGTCTCGCTGGAGGTCGAGCCGGAGGAGCCGCCGCAGCAGCCGAACTTGTAGTCCCAGTTGCGGTTGAGGTCGGTGCCGACGTAGCTGCTGCCCGGGTTCGGCTGGCGGTCCTTGCGCCAGCTGCGGTAGCGGCCGGTGGCGATGTCGTACTCGCCGCCGTCCGGGTTGAGGTCCGGGACGATCCAGATCTCCCGGCTGTTGACGGCGTTGGCGATCCGGCTGTCGGTGGCGTACTTGTCGCCGAACTCGTGCAGCAGGTAGAGCGACATCTCGACGGTGAGGTGCTCGCGGGCGTGCTGGTGGGCGGTGAACAGCACCTCGGGCTCGTTCTCGTCGGTGCCGACGTTGTCGCTGATCTTGACGGCGACGATCGGCCGGCCCTCGTAGGAGGTGCCGATCACCCGCTTGCTCATGATGTCGGGGTGTGCGGCGACGACGGCGTCGATGTCGGCCGCCGCCTCCGCGTAGTTGTGGTAGCCGGAGTCGGCGGACGGGAAGTCGTAGAGCGCCGCGCCGACGCCCGCCTGGCCCGGCTCGGCGCCGTACGGGGGGCCGGGCAGCGGGACGGGCGACCAGCCGAGCGCGCGCAGCCGGGCGGCCTCGGCGGGGGTGGCGGTGACCGTCAGCGAGCCGGGCCGGACGGCGTCGACGGAGGCGCCGGTCGCGGCGATCGCGGTGCGCTCGGCGACGGTCCGGGGGCCGTCGACACAGTACTGCCGGGCGGTGTCGGCGTCGGAGGCGGAGGCGGAGAGGGAGGCGGCGGAGTCGGGGGCCGGCTGTGCGGTGGCCCGGGCGGAGAGCGGGACGGCGAGGGCGAGGGTCAGCAGCACGGCGGTGGCCGCGACGGGCTTGCCTCGACGGGGCAGTCGCATGACTGTCCTCCTGTGGGGGTCCGTAGGGACGGAACGGTGGAGGAGGGCTGCGGCGCCGCGAGCTTGATGGTCCGTCAATGACATGCCAACGTCAAGGAGTTGGGGAAAAAGGCGACCGCAGGCGCCCGGGTGCGCGCCGGGTCAGTGCCCCGTCGCGCCCCGGCCCGCCGCCGCCCCGCAGGTCGCCAGGCTGCACCAGCGCCGTCGCCCGCCCGAGTCCAGGAACAGCCAGCCGCAGTCCGCGCTCGGGCAGCACTGGACGGTCAGCCGGCGCGGCTCGGCGAGGAGTTCGGCGGCGGACCGGGCGGCGGCGTACAGCGGCAGGCGCAGCCCGGCCGACGGCGGCAGCCGCCACTGCGCCAGGCCGTCCTCGCCCCGGGTGAACACCGCGGCCCGGCCGGCGTGCTGGACCACGGCGGCCACCTCGCCGAAGGCGGCGCCGTCCTGCGGGTCGGTCAGGCAGGCGTACAGCGCCGAGCGGAACGCCCGGGCCTCGGCGAGCACGGCCGCCGCCTCCTCCGGGCGCCGGGCGGCCTCCCGCAGCAGCGCCTCGACCAGCGGCGGCGCCGCGAGGTCCTGGTGGCCGGCCCAGACGGCGAGCGTCGAGTAGCCGCGCAGCCAGTCCGAGCCGGGCGGCGCGACCGGGGCGCCCCAGCCGGCGAAGGTGTTGCAGAACTCCAGCGCCGGGTGCCCGCCCGCGCTCCACGGCAGCCACTCCTCGCCGACCCGCACCGCGTACAGCGGGGCCGGCGGCCGGTCCAGGCGGGGGTCGGCGCGCAGCATCCGCTCGTGCAGCGCGGTCAGTTCGGCGCCCGGCTCCACGCCCAGCGTCTCCACCAGCGTGCGGCGGGTGTGCCGGTAGAGGTCGAGCGCCTCGCTCTGCCGGCCGGCCCGGTACAGCGCCGTCATCACGGCCCGCACCAGCCGCTCCCGGGGCGTCGGAAGGTCCAACTCCCCCTCGCGCAGCGGGAGGTCGGCGAGCAGCCGGTCGTGCCGGCCCATCGCCAGCAGGAGTTCCGCCCGCTGTTCCAGGGCCGACAGCCGCAGCTGGAGCAGCCGGCCGCCGAGCCGGCCGCGCAGCGCCTCGTCGGCCACGTCCGCGAGCAGCGGTCCGCGCCAGAGCGCGAGCGCCCGGTCGAGGCAGCGCAGCCGCTCGGCCGGGTCGCCGCTCGCCGAGGCGCGGGCCGTGAGGTCGAGGAACTCCCGGGCGTCGAGGCCGTGGTGGCCGGGCGCGAGGGCGTACCCGTCGTGCCGGGTGGCGATCACCACCCCGTGCGGGCGCAGCCGGGCGCGCAGCCGTCCGACGTAGGTGTGCACGGTGCCGCGCGCCGAGGCGGGCGGGCTGCCGTGCCAGAGCAGGTCGATCAGCCGTTCGGTGGCGACCACCCGGCCGTCCTCCAGCAGCAGGAGGGCGAGCAGGCACCGCTCCTGGCGGCGGGTGCCGGCCAGGACGGGCTCGCCGTGGTGGTCGGCCTCGAACGGGCCGAGCAGTCGGAACTCCATGGCGGGCCACCCTACGACGCCGTCCGCTCCCGGGGCGGCGGCAGGTGGGCGGCCGGCCCCGCTCTCCTCCGGGCCCCGGTGCCTCGCCCCCGGGACGGCGGGGTGGGAGGCGATCGCGCAGAGGCCGTCGTGCGGGCTGCGGCCGGGTCGTGATGACCCGGCCGGGGGACGGTGAGAATCCGGTCAGCGGCCGCTGCCAGGCTGGCCGCCGAACCGTCCGACGTCCCACCGGGAGACACCATGCACCGCATCCCCCTCCGCCTGGCCACCGCCGCCACCGCCGTCGCCGCCCTGGCCGCGACCCTCGCCGCCGCCCCGGCGGCCGGTGCCACCGGCCGCGGCGGCTGGGAGCCGTGGCCCTCGCCGTCCTTCGACCTGCCGGCCGGCTCCCGCTGCGACTTCCCGGTGCGCCTCGAACCCGTCGTCGACGAGGTCGAGCGGCACGTCCTGGCCGCCGACCCCGACGGCACCGTCCGCCGCGTCGCCTACCGCGGCGCCCTGGTCATGCGGCTCACCAACACCCTCACCGGCGCCCACTACGACGCCGACGCCGGGGGCCGCTCCCACGTCGACTACCGCCCCGACGGCTCCCAGACCTGGCGCGCCCACGGCCCGGTCCTGCTCGGCTTCGGCGCCGGCGCGGGCACCCTGCCCCGCGACCTCTACACCGTCGACGGCGACTACACCGTGGACATCAGCGCCACCGGCTACCGCACCCTGACCCTCCGGCACGGCTCCGCCGAACCCCTGTGCGCCAAGGTCGCCTGACCCGGCCCGGGGCCGCACCGCCGGAGGGCCCGGCCGGCGGTGCGGTGGGCCGGGCCGGGGCGGTCAGGTGATGTCGACGGCGGGGGCGCCGGGCCGGGTGGAGTCGGTGAGGGGGCCGTAGGCGGCGGAGAAGTAGCCCTCGGCGGGGCAGAGGGCGGAGCCGGCGCTCTTGGTGAAGTGGGCGTTGCGGAAGACCAGGGCGTGGGCGGTGTTGTCGGCGGTCCCGGTGAAGGCGCCGCTGAGCTGGTAGGTACAGGTGAGGGTGCCGAACCAGCTGTTGAGCACGGCCGAGGCCTGGATCGGGCCGGCCGGGCCGGGGGTGAGGGTGACCGGGTGGCCGGCGGCGGAGGCGAGCGCGAGGTCGTAGGCGAGGTTGCCGACGGTGAGGCTCCGGACCGAGGTGACGCCGGTGACGTTGGCCGTGCAGGAGCCGAAGGTCAGGCCGGTCAGGGAGGCGGTGGCGGTCCCCGGCGCGGCGGGGTTGGCCAGCACCTTCGCGGTGAACGGCGAGGTGCCGCAGAAGACGCCGGTCGAGCCGGTGGTGTCGGAGGAGAAGACGGCCCGGCTCCCGGCGGCGAGCGGCGCGAGCAGGACGTCGCCCACGGCGACGGCCGTCCCGCCGGCGGTGAGCACGGATCCGGCGGCGGGGGCGGTGGAGGGGGCCGCGGAGGGCGCCGCGGCGGCCGGGACGGCGCCGACGGCGAGGGTGGCGGCGGCCGCGGCCAGGGCAAGGCGGGGGTGCAGACGCATGGGGGTGCCTCGTTCTCGGTGGGGGTGGCGAGCGGGCGGACGTCCCGGTGGGCGGAGGAGATGGCGTCCGGCGACCGGGAGTTGACTACGTTGTAGAGCGGTGTCCGGGCACCGTCAAGGCATGGCGCGGCACGTGCTGACAATTCGTCAGCAGTGCTGCCCCTCCGCACCGGCTGCCGGCCGGCGCGCCGGGCGCTGCCCCCGTGCCGCCCGGCGGTGGCCGTCGAGGACGTCCTGGCGCAGCAGCGCGCCGAAGCCGGCGCCCTCCAGCCGCACGCCGAGCTGGGCCTCGGTGAGCCCGAGGGCGGCGGCGGCCGACGGCAGGTGCCAGTCGTGCGCGGCGAGCCGGTCCAGCAGATGGCCGCGGCGCACCTGGGGCTCGGAGAGCCGGAAGGTCTTGAGGTAGGCGGTCCGGCCGTGCTCGTCGATGATCGCCTCGCCGATGTGGTTCTCCCGGCGGGGCTTGAACTCCGGGAGGAAGCGGGCGAGGGTGAAGCGGCCGAGGCGGTGGACCGCCCGGGCGCGGTAGGCGGCGTCCAGCAGGTCGCCCGCCATGGTGCCGTCGTGGAAGGCGGCCCAGGCGCGCTCCTGCCCCTCGACGGCGGCGCGCAGGTCGGCGGTCGAGCCGATCGGTCCGGCCGCGCGCAGGTCGGCGCGGAAGTCCGGGACGGGGGCGGACAGCAGGGCGTAGTGGTGGATCAGCTCGCCGTAGAGGTCCAGCAGCAGGGTGCGGTGCAGGGCGCGGTAGTCGTCGGGGTGCGGCACCACGAAGGCGCCGGCGGGAGCGTCGGCGACGTACACCACCAGGCCGCACTGGCCGGGGTGGAGCTCGAACACCCGCAGCGCGTCGGCGAGGCCGCGCACCCGGTCGCCGGCGTAGGCCTCCTCGGCGCGCGGGGACAGCCCGTGCCGCAGGGCCCGCTCGGACCACTGCTCCCAGGCGACGGACGGGCCGCCGAAGTGCAGCGCGAGGTAGCCCTCCAGCGAGAGGTGCAGCGGCAGGAAGCGCAGCCGGGTGCGGCTCTCGCGCTTGGCGAGCCGGCGCGGCGTCCGGACCCGGATGCGCTCGGGCGGCGCGCCGGCACCGGAGGCGGTCCCGGCGGGTGCGTCGAGCCGGGTGCCGTACGCGGCCGCCGGGGTGCCGTCGCGGGTCCAGTCGGCGACGAAGCCGTGCGGGATGTAGGAGTGGTACGAGGCCCGGCGGCCCACCGGGACACCGGTGTACTCCTCCTCGTACAGCTCCTGGTGCAGCCGCAGGTCGGCGATCGGCTCCGGGCGGACCAGCGGGACCAGCCGCACGCCGCCCCACACCTGGGCGGGCCGGGTGTCCAGACCGGTGAGGTCGAGGCGGAAGCCGGGCAGGACGGCGCTCACCGGACGGTCACCTCCGGAGCGGCGGACAGGAAGCGGGCGGTGCGGGCCGCCAGATGGGCGGTCAGCTCGGCGAGGTCGGTGCGGCCCTCCGCGAAGCGGGCGAACTCGACCAGTGCCGGCAGGTCCTCGGCGTCGCGCAGCCCGGCCGTGGGCACCGTCGGGGCGAGCCTGCGGACGTCGAAGCCCTCCGCGTCGTAGACCGGGTTGAGGTGCACGACGCTGGTCCGGCGCTCCGGGTCCAGCCGGGTGCGCCAGATCCGCAGCACCTCGGCGGCCAGGCCCGGCGGGGCGTTGTCCCAGCCGTCGGAGACGATCAGCAGCCGCTGCGGCGCGGTGTCGAGCGCGTCCAGGATCCGGCGGCCGAGGGGGGTCGGACCGGACGGGCGGGCGAGCAGCGCGTCGGTGCGCCCGGAGGTCCACAGCGCGGTGTACTCGCCGGCCAGCGCCTCCAGCAGGTAGTGGCAGGCGAGCGCGGCGGCCAGCGGCCGGCGGCGCTTGACGCCCGAGCCGTACGCCGACCAGCTGTCGTCCAGCACGGCGGTGACCCGGCCCCAGCCGCCCTCGGCGGCCCCGGCCGCCCGCGCGGCCCGGCGCGCCGAGCCGCGCAGGGCCTCGGTCAGCTCCGCGCGGCGGGCGATCCGGTCGGCGGGCGGCAGGCCCAGCACGTAGGAGGCGAGCCGGGTGAGCGGCATCCGGTCGAGCTCCGCGGCGACGGCGCCGGCCCCGTGCGCCCGGGCCGACTCCTGCAGCCGCAGCCGCTCCAGGGCGGTCAGCCGGGGAGCGATGCGCTCCAGGAAGGCGGCCCGCGGGATGCCGTGCCGCCGGGCGAAGGACTCCGCGACGGTGTAGGGGAGTTCGAAGACGGCGGCCTGCTGGTGGTGGGCGCGCCGCCAGGCGTCCAGCAGCGGCGCCCGGTACTTCGCGCGCCGGGCGGGGGCGTACAGGAAGTCGCCGGTCTCCGCCTCGGCCGGGCGCAGATGGGCGTGGCGCAGCGCCCGCTTCAGCCCGGCGCGGTACTTCACGGCGTCCAGGGTCTGGTCGGGGCGCGCGGCCAGCCAGTCGCGCAGGATGGCGCGGGTGCGGCGGTTGTTGACCTTGGCGCGGCGCAGCTCGCCGAACAGCCGGTAGACCCGCTGCGGCGGCAGCAGCTCCAGCCGGCGGGCGATCAGCCGCCCCTCGGTGCGGCGCTGCTCGCCGGTGGCGTCGCGGGAGGTCTCCAGCAGCCGGCGGACGATCAGGGCGGCGTTGTGGTCGTTGATGTCCAGCGCGAGCGCGGCGGCGTACGGTCCGCGGTAGTTGACGCACATGTAGGTGTGCAGGAAGTCCAGCGAGAGCTGCTGCTCGGCCGCCCCGGTGTGGAACTCGCGCTGGCCGGTGCCGGTGATCGCGGCGTTGACGAACAGCAGCACGTCCTCGGCGGCGACCAGGTCCCCGTACGTCTCCACCGGCCCGCCCCCTCCGCACGCGTCATGTCCCGGGGCCGGCCGGGGAATGGGGGCACGAACTGCGAATCATTGCGGTAGGGGCACTATCCGGAAGTCGCACCGGAGTCCCGCGGCCGGCCGGGCGAGCGTAGCACCGGCCGGCCGCGGGAGCGCATCCGGTTTCCCCGCGGTCCGGCGGAACAGCAGGTCAGGCGGGTGCGCCGCGCAGTTCCAGGGTGCAGCACTTCACGCTGCCGCCCGCCTTGAGCAGCTCGGTGACGTCGATCCCGACCGGCTCGAAGCCGCGTGCGCGCAGCTGCGCCGCCAGCCCGGCCGCCGCCTCCGGCAGGACCACCCGCAGGCCGTCCGAGACGGCGTTGAGGCCGAAGACGGCGGCGTCCTCGTCGGAGGCGAGCACGGCGTCCGGGTACAGCGCGGCGAGGGTGGCCCGGCTCTGCGGCGAGAACGCGGCGGGGTAGTACATGATCTCGTCGTCGCCGAGCACCGCGAGCGCGGTGTCCAGGTGGTAGTAGCGCGGGTCGACCAGCTCCAGGGTCACCACCGGGCGGCCGAGCACCCGCTGCGTCTCGGCGTGCGCCCGGCGGTCGGTGCGGAAGCCCGTCCCGGCCAGGATCCGGCCGCCGACGAGCAGGTAGTCGCCCTCGCCCTCGTTGGTGTACTCGGCCTGCACCACCGCCCGGTAGCCGCGGGCGCCGAACCACTCCCGGTACGCCGCGGCCTCGTCGGCGCGCTCGCGGTGCCGGAACCGGGCCACCAGGGCGGTGCCGTCGACGACGGTGGCGCCGTTGGCCGCGAACACCATGTCGGGCAGCCCGGGGACCGGTGCGATCAGCTCGACGGTGTGGCCGAGTTCCCGGAACAGCGCGTACAGCTGCTCCCACTGGGCGAGGGCGCGGGCGGCGTCGGTCGGCTTCTCCGGCTCCATCCACGGATTGATCGAGTAGTCGACCGTGAAGTGCTCCGGACGGCACATCAGGTAGTGGCGGGGACGGGCGGTACGGGACACGGGCGGTGGTCTTCCTTCCGGCGGGGTGGTGCGGAGGGGCGGCGCGGTGCGCTCGGCGCGGTGGCGCCGGCTGCCCCGAGCGTGCCGGGCGCGGCGATCGTGGACATGGCCGCGGCGTGCACGGCCGTCGGACGCCGGAGGTCCAGCGAGGGTCGGCGGCGTCGCGGGCGTGCGGGCGTGCGGGCGGCCGGGCGGCCGGGCGATTGGACGACCGGGGCACCGGGGCACCGGGGCGCGGGACGGGGCCGGTTCCGGGGCGGGCGGCCCGTGGGGGCGAGGCGACACGCGGGCAGGAACGTGCCTGCACCGGCGCCGCACCGCGCCGGGGTGCACTGGCCCGGCGGAGCACGCCGTCGAGGAGGAGGTCGTCGCATGGGGACGGAGACGGGGACGAAGGCGCCCGGAGCCGGTCCGGTCCGGGTGCTGGACGTCACCGGCGCGGAGTACCGCCGGGCGTTCGAGCTGTTCCTCGCCGGCACCGACGAGAAGCCGCTCACCCACGCCCGGCTGGGCGAGGTGGTCGCCGGGCTGGACCGCCGCCGGATGCTGCTGGACGTGGGCGCGGGGGAGGGACGGACCACCGCCTACCTGGCACGGCACTTCGAGCGGACGGTGGCCGTCGAGCCCAGCGCGGCCATGCGCGAGAAGCTGCGGCTGGCCTGCCCCGAGGCGCTCGTCCTGCCCGAACCGGTGGACACGGCCGAGCCGCCCGGCCCGGCGGACCTGGTCCACCTCTCGCACGTGCTGTACTACGTGCCGCCGGCCGACTGGCTGCGCACCGTGCGCCGGGTGCTGGACTGGGTGGCGCCCGGCGGGACGCTGCTGGTGGTGCTGCAGAACCCGGAGAGCCCGTGCATGCGGATGGCCGCGCACTTCACGGGCGTGCGCTACGACCTGCGGCCGCTGGCCGGGCAGCTGGCCGCCCCGGGGCCGGACCGGGCGGCCCCGCAGGTCACCTGCGCGCTCGAAGCCCTCGACCTGCACTACCGGACCGACCGGCTGGACGAGGCGGTGGACGTCGCCGAGTTCATGATCAACGTGGCCGACCTGGCCACCGTGGACCCGCTGCCCGAGCGCGCGGAGCTGGCCGCGTACGTCGAGCGCCACTTCGCCCGGCCGGACGGCGGCTACGCCATCGGGCACACCCAGGACATGCTGACGGTCCGCCGGTCGCCGCGCTGACGCGGGCCGGTCACGGGGGCGGGTGCGCCCCTGCCCCGTGCCCGGTCCTGCCCCGGTGCGGCCCGCCCCGGCACGGCCCGCGCAGTCCAGTCCGGTCCGGTCCGGTCCGGGCGATCAGGCCCAGGGCAGGGCGGCGCGGGTGCGCCAGTACTCCCCGGCCGGCTCGGCGAGCACGGCGAGTCCGGCCGACGCGTCGGCGTCCACGGCGAGCCCGACGGCCTCCAGGTTGGAGGCCAGCTGGGCGGTGGTGGCCGCGCCGGAGAGCACCACGTCCGCCCAGGGCTGCGCGGCGACGGCGGCCAGCGCGAGGGCGTCGCAGGTCGCGCCGGTGCGGGCCGCGAGCGCCCGCAGCGCGGCGGTGTCCGGGCCGGTGGCGTTGCGGTCGGCGAGCCGGCCGTTGGCCATGCCCTCCTTGACCACCACCCGCCACCCGGCCTCGTGGGCCTCGGCGAGGGCCGGCCCCGCCGAGGGCTCCAGCAGGTTCCAGGTGGACTGCACGGCGGCGAACAGCGGCCGCCCGTCGACCGTCACCTCCAGGGCCGCCCGCACCGTCGCGGCCTGCTCGGGCCCGCTGGTGGACAGTCCCACCCGGACGCCCTCGGCGGCCAGCGCGGCGAGCCGGGCGTGCAGCGCGGGATCGGTGAGCGCGGGGCTGTCCGGCGTGACCGAGTGCACCAGGTAGATGTCCGGCAGCCCGCCGAGCAGCGCCCGGGTCTCCTCCAGCTGGCGGTCGAACACCTCCGTCGAGTGCTCCTTGACCTCGTGCACCGGTACGCCGGAGACCCGCCAGCCGGCGGTGTAGGTGTAGCCCCACTTGCTGCCGACCGTCACCTCCGCGGCCTCGCGCGGGCGGGCGGCGAGCCAGGCGCCGAGGAACTCCTCCGCGCGCCCGTAGGAGCGGGCGGTGTCGACGTAGCGCACGCCGGCCGCGAAGGCGGCGTCGAGCAGCGCGTGGGTGCGCTCGCGCAGGGCGTCGGCGGTGCGCTCGGCGGGCAGGTCGAGGTCGCGGCCGAGGGTGATGTACCCCGGCCGGCCGACGGCCGCGGTGCCCAGCCCGAACCGTGCGATCGACGGTCCGGGGGCTTCGGCGGCTCCGGCGGCGGGGGCGGTCGGCACGGTCGGGATCCTTGGGTGGCGGGGGCGTGCGGGCGGGGCGCGCAGGCGGTGCGTGCCCGCCCCTTTTGTACCCTGCCGAAGCCCGAGAGGCGTGACCTATGTTGGTGAGTCGTTGCAGTGATGTGTCCACAACAGGGAGATACGGTGATGACGTACCGGATCGAACGGATCGGCCTGGAGGACTGGGAGCGCCTTCGTGAGGTGCGCCTCGCTCAACTGC
Organism: Kitasatospora sp. NPDC015120; assembly: GCF_043080305.1. NCBI lineage: Bacteria > Bacillati > Actinomycetota > Actinomycetes > Kitasatosporales > Streptomycetaceae > Kitasatospora > Kitasatospora sp. NPDC015120. Next base: position 230,929 of record NZ_JBIBVJ010000007.1, read on the forward strand.
TCGATGCCCCGAAGGCGTTCCTGGAGACGTACGAGACGGCCCTCGCCCACGACGACGCGGAGTGGAAGGACCGGGTGCGCCGGGTGAACGAGCCCGGCAGCGTCGGCCTGGTCGCGGTCACCGGGACGCCGGGGGAGTGGGTCGGGACGATGGTCGGCCTCACGCCCGCGCCCGGGACGGTGCTGCTGCTCGGCGTCTGGGTCGCCCCGGAGCACCGCGGCCGCGGGCGCGGGGTGACGGACGCGCTGCTGGACGCCGTTCTGGCCTGGGCCCGCGACGAGGCCGGGGCGCAGCACGTGGTGCTCACCGTGCACGAGGACAACGCCCGCGCCATCGCCTACTACCAGCGCCGCGGCTTCGCCTTCACCGGCGGCGAGAAGCCGTACCCGCTCGACCCGGCCGCCCGCGAGCTGGAGATGGTCCTCCCGCTGGCCTGACCCGGCCGGGCTCGCCTCTCGGCCGTGCTCACCTCTCCACCGTGCTCACCTCCCGGCCACGCTCCAGCGGTTGAGCGTCCCGTCGGCGTCGTCGTAGGTCAGCCAGGTGCCGTCCCCGAGCGGGCGCGCGTAGCTGTCGACGGGGCCGCCGGGATAGCCGACCGTGCCGCGGATCTCCAGGGTGCGGGCGTCCAGCAGCCAGTGCCGTCCGAGCTCCGGATCGCCGTCGGCGTCGATCGTCGAGGCGAGGACGGTGTCGGCGTCGACGAAGCCGCAGTCGTGGTCCCAGCAGGGCGGGTCCTCGTCCTCGCCCTGCTGGGGCTCGCGCCGGGCGAGCACGGTGCCGTCCAGCGCGTGCAACTGGAGGTCCTCGCCGCCGTGCTCCACCGTCAGGAAGCCCGGGTGGCCGGGGTGGACGTCGGCCAGGATGCGGTCCAGGCCCCGGTCGACGCCCCAGCTGCTGAGCTCGGCGCCGTCCCAGCGCGCCCAGTGGAGCAGGACGCCGTCCTGGCCCATGCCGATGCTGAGGCCGATGTGCGCGCCGTCCGGGTGGGCGAGCTGGCGCGAGCCCGCGCTGTCCGGGTGCTTGAGCGGAAGCCGGGCCAACTCCCGGCCGTCCCGGGCGTCCAGGACGGCCCAGTGCTCCCCGCGGTGCTGCGCCGCCGACACGGAGGCGACGTGCGCCCAGACGAGGCGGCCGTCGTCGGAGACCCGGCACGAGCCGCTCACCGGTCCGTCGCACCCCTGCTGTCCGTCGGCGCCGTGCGGACGGCTCTGTCCGCACCCCCAGCACCCGTGCGGGTACTCCCACCGCGTCGTCCCGTCCTGCGCCACGGCCCGGACGGCGCGCGGGCCGGCGAACACCGCGAACTCGCCGTCGGGGCTCACCGACCGGCCGCCGTGCTGCCCGCCCGGCCGGGGCAGCGGGAAGACGGCGGCGGGTGCGCGCTCCCCGGCGAGGAGCTCGTCCAGCTCGTGGACCTCCAGCCCGTGCCCGCGCCGGAGCAGTGCGCGGTGCGAGCCGTCCCCGCGCCGCTCCAGGGCGAAGCCGCTGACCAGGGCGGCGCCACCCGGCAGTTGCACCGAGGCGCGCAGGTGTGCGGTGATCGACATGCCCCGAAACGTAGCGCACGGCACTGACAACCAGCCCGTCCGCCGGCGTACGAGGAGGAGGCGGCCCCCGCCGGCTCAGGTGTAGTGGCCCCCGGTGACCTCCGGCAGCGGGTCCTCGACGGGGTCCAGCAGGTGCGGGCCGTCGTTGCGGACGCTGTTGACCGTGGTGGCCACCGGCCGCACCAGCAGTTCGCCGGCCGGGGCGTGCAGCAGGCCGCGCACCTCGCCGGGGTCGGTGGTGGCGGGGTCCAGCCAGGCGTCCAGGGCGTCGGGGGCGAGGGTGACCGGCATCCGGTCGTGGATCCGCCCGGCGGCGTCCGTGGCCGCGGTGGTCAGCACGGTGCAGGTGACCAGCCACGCGGCCGGGTCGTCGTCGTGCTCCACCGAGCGGTCGCGCCAGAACTCGTACAGCCCGGCCATGAGCAGCAGTCCGCCGTCGGGCCGGTGCAGGTAGTACGGCTGCTTGTACGCCTTGCGCCCGTCGGCCGCCGGGACCGTCCGCCACTCGAAGTACCCGTCCGCCGGGACGACGCACCGCCGTTCCTTGAACGCCTTGCGGAACGCGGGCTTCTCGTGCGCGGTCTCCACCCGGGCGTTGATCATCCGCGCCCCGGAGCCCGGGCCCTTGGCCCAGGACGGCACCAGCCCCCACCGCAGCGACCGCACCTGCCGGGTGAGCTCCCCGGTCTCGCGGTCGACCCGTTCCAGCACGCTCGCCACCGGATCCGTCGGCGCCACGTTCCAGGACGGCGCCAACGCCTCCGCCACCGGCCACACGGTGGCGCGCAGCAGGTCGGCCAGATCGGACGGGGTGGTGGTGGAGACGAAGCGACCGCACATGCGCCCCATCCTGCCCGCCCGCCCCGCCGCCCGTCACGCACCTCACGGAACCTGCGGGCACGGCGGAGGAAGGACGGCGTCGAGCACGTGCACGGGAGACACCTGGTCCAGGACGGCCCGCGGCAGGCACCGCCGTTGGTGCCCGTCCCCGGATCGGGGGCCCGGAGCGGCTTCTGGAGGCCGGTGGTGCCGGCACCCGCCGGACCGAGGACGGCGAGGAACCGGCTCCCGACCGGCACGCGGGTGCCGGGACACGGCAGCGCCCGTGAGCGAATCCTGCCGGAGTCCCGCGGAACCCCGACGGCCGCTCCGACCTCGAACGGATCGTCGCATCATCGTTCTGACATCTGACCGGGTCCCCCGGCCGGGGACCTCACCGACCCCTCCCCACCTCGGAATTCGCCAGCCCGCGCCACCCCTGCGCCCCGCGCGCTCCGCCAAACGTCCGTCACTGGGGCGCACCGGGCGCCCACTGTCCGTATGCTCCTGTCCCGCACGCCGCACGGCCGGTCGCCACGACCTCCAGCCGGCCGTCCCGCCCCGCGCCAACAACCGCACAGGAGGCACGCCTTGGTGTTCCACAGCGAGTTCCCGGACGTCGGCATCGTCGACCTCGCCCTGCACGACGCCGTCCTCGGCGAGGCCGAGCGCCACGGCGACCGGCCCGCCCTGATCGACGGGATCACCGGCGAGACCGTCAGCTATGCGCAACTCGCCCATGCCGTCCAGCGGGTGGCCGCCGGCCTCGCCGAGGCGGGCGTCCGGCAGGGGGACGTGGCGGCCCTGTTCAGCCCCAACAGCATCCGCTACCCGATGGCCTTCTTCGGCGCGACCCGGGCCGGCGCCACCGTCACCCCGGTGCCCTCGCTCACCACCGCGGCCGAACTCGCCGGCCAGCTCGCCGACAGCGGCGCCCGCTGGCTGATCACCGTCTCGCCGTTCCTGCCCACCGCCCGCGCCGCCGCCGACAAGCTCGCCGCCGAGGGCCGCCCGCTCGCCGGGACCGTCGTCCTGGACGGCGCCGAGGGCCACCTCTCGCTCGCCGACCTGCTCGCCGCCACCGGCCCCGCGCCCGAGATCGCGCTCGACCCGGCCGAGGCCATCGCCGTGCTGCCCTACTCCAGCGGCACCACCGGGCTGCCCAAGGGCGTGATGCTCACCCACCGCTCGATCGCCACCAACCTGGCCCAGACCGACGCCGTCTTCCGCCCCAAGCCCGGCGAGCGCGTCCTCGCCGTGCTGCCCTTCTTCCACATCTACGGTCTGGCCGCGCTGCTCCACCAGCCCCTGCGCTGCGGCGCCACCGTCGTCGTGCTGCCCCGCTTCGACCTGGAGCAGTTCTGCCGCACCGTCCAGGACCAGCGGGTGCAGTCCGTGCTCGCGGCCCCCCCGATCGTCCTCGCCCTCGCCAAGCACCCGGTCGTCGAGCAGTACGACCTCTCCTCGGTGGAGTACCTGCTGTGCGCCGCCGCCCCGCTGGACCCCGAACTCGCCGAGGCCTGCGCCCGCCGGCTCGGCCTGCCGCACATCCTCCAGGGCTACGGCATGACCGAGCTCTCCCCGGTCAGCCATGTGATGGACCCCACCGACCCGGACCCCTCCCCGGGCTCGGTCGGCCGGATGGTGCCCTCCACCGAGCTGCGGGTCACCGCCCTCGACGGCACCGGCGGCGACCTCGGCCCCGGCGAGCGCGGAGAACTGCTGATCCGCGGGCCGCAGGTGATGAAGGGCTACTTCGGCCGCCCCTCCGACACCGCCGCCATCGTCGACGCCGACGGCTGGCTGCACACCGGCGACATCGGCTTCGTCGACGAGCGCGGCTACCTGCACATCGTCGACCGGGTCAAGGAACTGATCAAGTACAAGGGCTACCAGGTCGCCCCCGCCGAGCTGGAGGCGCTGCTGCTCAGCCACCCGCAGATCGCCGACGCCGCCGTGATCGGGGTCTGCGACGCCGAGGGCACCGAGTGCCCCAAGGCCTTCGTGGTCCGCGCCCCGGGCAGCGCGCTGACCGAGCAGGAGGTCGCCGCCTTCGTGGCCGGCCAGGTCGCGCCGTACAAGAAGGTACGTGCGGTGGAGTTCCTGGACGCCGTCCCGAAGTCCCCGGCGGGCAAGATCCTCCGCCGCGAGCTGCGCGAGCGCGAGGCCGCCGCCCGCTGAACCGGCCGCCGCCGTCCACCGGTGCGGCCGCCCCCCGACCGGCCGCACCGCCCCCGCCGCCGTCCGCGAGGACCTTCCCGCCGCCGGCCCCGCCCGGACAGGACCGCCGCCGCCGATGACCACCCACCCGGCCGCCCGCACCCCCAGCAGGACCGCAGCCGCGCCACCCGGGCCCGGCTGCCCGCGGCGGCGGTCGGCCGCCTCGCCGCACTCGGCTGGAACGGCTCGACCGGCGCCGTCGTCGCCGGACGGGCCGGCGTCTCCCGGGGCACCGCCCGGCACCACGTCCCGACCCGCGAGGACACCGCCGCCGTCGACCTCACCGCCGAGCGGCCGAGCGCCGTGCGGGCCCACGCGGACGCGTTGCCGGACGCCGGCCCCGCCCGCCCCGAGGCCGTCCTCGACAGGGTCGTCCGCCGCTGCACCGGCCCGCTCCTCCGCGCCGCCCTCCACCTGTGGGCCGCCACCGTCACCGAGGAACCGCCGCGCGAGCGGATCACCGGCCTGGAGGGCCACGCCGGCCGCCAGGCGCACCGCGCCGCCGTCGAGTTCCTCGGCGCCGACGGGACCCGGCCCGGCGTACGCGAACCGTGCAGGCCACCCTCGGCATGGCCCGCGGCCCCGGCCCCGCCGACCTGCTCACCGGCGACGGCGCCCGGCGATCCGGGGTGATCCGGCAGTGGGCGCGCCTTCTGGAGAGTACGCTGCGGCCGGTAGGCCCATGACGCCCGTACACCTGGACGACCGCTGCCCCTCACCAAGGGGTCGCCGGGCGGCCGATGTCCGTGCAGTCTGGAGAAGAACCCCGGCCGCAGGAACCACGAGGACCGCCCGGCCGGGCACGAAGCCGAACCGGGGTGCAGTCTGATCATGCGGAGAGACGAGTGGGACGCCACGAACGCCACCGGCCCCGGAGCCGACGCCGGCCCCGCCCGCCTGGACGGCCATCGCCTGGTCCCGCTCGCCACCGCCCTGCTCCAGGACGACGGTCTGATCCTGCACTGGAGTGAGGACGCCGAGGCCCTGCTCGGCTGGACCGCCGAGGAGGCCGTCGGCAGCCACGCCGCCCGGCTGCTCACCGACGACAGCGACCGGCCCGAGGTCCTCGAACTCTTCGAGCGGATCCTCGGCGGCAAGGGCTGGTCCGGGGTCCACCCGGTCCGCCACCGCGACGGCCACACCGTCGAGCTGGAGTTCCGCACCTACCCGATCGCCGGCCCCGGCGGCACCCTGCTGCTGCTCGCCACCGCCTCCGACCTCGCCGCCCTGCACCGGGTCGAGGCCGACCTCGCCGTCCTCGACGGCATCTTCGGCCAGTCCCCGATCGGCATGGCCGTCTACGACACCGACCTGCGGTACGTCCGGCTCAACGAGTCGCTGGCCCGGATGAACGGCCTGCCCGTCGCCGACCACCTCGGACGGCGGATCAGCAGCATCCTGCCGGGCATCAACAGCACCGAGATAGAACAGATCATGAAGCAGGTGCTGGCCACCGGCAGACCCGTGGTCGACGCCCGCTCGCACGGCCGCGTCCCCGGCGACCCGCGCCGCGACCGCGCCTGGTCCGCCTCCTACTTCCGGCTGGAGGACTCCACCGGCCGGGTCTTCGGGGTCTGTTCCTCGATCATCGACGTCACCGAGCGCTTCCAGGCCGAGGCCCGGGCCGCCCGTGCCCAGGAACGGCTGGCCACCATCGCCGAGGCCACCGCCCGGATCGGCACCACCCTCGACCTCCAGCGCACCGCCGAGGAGCTGATCGAGGCCGTCGTCCCCCGGTTCGCCGACTTCGCCACCGTCGACCTGCTGGAAACCGTGCTGCGCGGCGCCGAACCCACCCCCATCCCGGAGGACCGCGGCGCGCTGCTGCGCGCCGTCGCGGTCGGCGAGGCCTACGAGACCGGTCTGGCGAGCGCCGTCGACGTCGTCGGCGAGGTCTCCGAGTACGCCCCCGGGCGCAGCTACACCCAGTGCCTGCGCAGTGGGCGCCCGCTGCTGCGCGCCCATGTCGACGCGGAGGTGCTGCGCGGCCTGGTCGCCAGTCCGGACCGGGTCGCCCCCGGTCTCGCGGCCGGCATCCACTCCTACCTGATGCTGCCGGTCATCGCCCGGGGCATGGTCCTCGGCGGCGCCGAGTTCATCCGGATGCGCAACCCCGAGCCGTTCACCGCCTCCGACGTCGCGCTGGCGGAGGAACTCGTCGCCCGCACCGCCCTGGCGATCGACAACGCCCGCCTCTACCGGCGTGAGCGGGAGACCGCGCTCACCCTCCAGCGCAGCCTGCTGCCCCAGGAGATCCACCGCACCCTCGGCCTGGAGATCGCCTACCGCTACCTGCCGTCCAGCGTCACCAGCGAGGTCGGCGGCGACTGGTTCGACGTCGTCCCGCTCTCCTGCGGGCGGGTCGCGCTGGTCGTCGGCGACGTGATGGGCCACGGCATCCGGGCCGCCGCCACGATGGGCCAGCTGCGCACCGTCGCCCGCACCCTGGCCACCCTCGACATGCCGCCCGAGCAGGTGCTCACCCGGCTCGACGAGACCGCCTCCGGAATCGGCGAGGGCCAGTTCGCCACCTGCATCTGCGCCGTCTACGACCCGCTGGAGCGCACCCTCCAGGTCGCCTCGGCGGGACACCTCCCGCCGGTCTGGGTCGCCCCCGACGGCACGCCCCGGCGGGTCGAGATGCCGCCCGGGGTGCCGCTGGGCGTCGGCGGGGTGGGCTTCGAGTCGGTCGAGTTCACGCTGCCCGAGGGCGGCATGGTGGCCCTCTACACCGACGGCCTGGTGGAGCGGCGCGGCCAGGACCTCGACGACGGCATCGACCTGCTCGCCCGCACCCTGTCCGGCCCCGGCCGGACCCTGGAGGAGAGCTGCGACGCCGTTCTCGGCGCGCTGGTCAGCGGCGGCAGCGACGACGACATCGCGATGATCATGGCCCGGGTGCTGCCGCTGCCCGCCGACCGGGTCGCCACCCTTCCGCTCACCGGCGGCGGACGGCTGCCCGGCAAGGCCCGCCGCTTCACCCGCGCCACGCTGGACGCCTGGGGCCTGGGCGCGCTCTCCGACTACGCCGAGCTGCTGGTCAGCGAGCTGGTCACGAACGCCCTGCTGCACGCCGACGCCCCGCGCCGGCTGCGGCTCTTCCGCGACCGGGTGCTCACCGTCGAGGTCGCCGACGCGGGCGGCCAGACGCCCCAGCTGCGGCCCTTCGCCGAGCAGGACGAGGGCGGCCGGGGGATGTTCCTGGTCAGTGAGCTCGCCCAGCGCTGGGGCAGCCGGCTGACCCGGGACGGCAAGGTGGTCTGGGCGGAGCTGGAACTGCCCTTCGGCACGGTCTGACCCTCCGGGCCCGCCGCACACCAGCGTTCCCCGTCCCCCCGGCGGCCAGGGGGACGGGGAACCGCGGTCTCAGACGTGCGCCTTCTCGGGCGTGCGCTCCTGCTCCGGCTCCTGCTCCGGTGCACGGGCCGGTCGGTCGGTCCCGTGGCCCGCCCCCCGCAGCAGCCGCCAGGCCAGCACCGCCGCGCCCAGCAGCAGCGCCGCCGCCAGCATTCCGGCCACGTTCACGCCGTGCACGAACGCGTCCTTGGCGCTCGCCAGCAGCGGCCCGGCCAGGGCGTCCGGCAGGCCGTGGGCCGCCTCCACCGCGCCGCCCAGCGACTCGCCGGCCTGCGCGGCCGCCGCCGGGCCGGTGCCGCCCGGGACGGCCAGCCGGCCGGCGTACAGCGAGCCGACCACCGAGCCGACCAGGGCGATGCCGAGCGCGGTGCCCAGCTCGTAGGCCGTCTCGGAGACCGCCGAGGCGGCGCCGGCCTTGTCGCCGGGCGCGGCCTTCAGCACCAGGTCCGCACCGAGCGTGTAGACCACGCCCTCCGCCGTGCCGACCAGCAGGAAGGCGGCGGCCAGCACCAGGTAGGTGGTGTCCTGCTGGATCCAGCCGAGCAGGCCGATCCCGGCGCCCATCGCCAGCAGCCCGAGGGTGAGCGCCGTCCGGGCGCCGGTGCGGCGCACCAGCCGGGCGGTCAGCAGGCCACCGGCCATCGCGCCGGCGAAGGCCGGCAGCTCGGCCAGCCCGGCCTTCAGCGGCGGGTAGCCGCGGACCAGCTGGAGGTACTGCGAGGTGACGAAGACGATGCCGGAGAGCCCGATCAGCGCGATCAGCGAGGCCAGCACGGCGGCGGTGAAGCGGCGGTCGCCGAAGAGCCGGACGTCCAGCAGCGGGGTCTCCAGGCGCAGCTGGCGGCGGACGAAGACGATCAGCGCCAGCGCGCCCAGCAGGCCCGCGGCCGGCACGTCCCAGCGGGCGACGCCGTGCGCCGCGGCCTCCTTGATCGCGTAGACCACGCCGATCACGCCGGCCAGCGACAGCAGCACGCTCAGCACGTCCCAGCGGCCCGGCTCCGGGTCCCTGGACTCCGGCAGCAGCCAGGCGCCGAAGACCAGCAGCAGCAGGAGCACCGGGATGTTCAGCAGGAACACCGAACCCCACCAGAAGTGCTCCAGCAGCACACCGCCGACCACCGGGCCGAGCGCGGCACCGGCGGACGCGGCGGCGCCCCAGACACCGATCGCGGTGGCCCGCTCGCGGTCGTCCGGGAAGAGCGTGCGGATCAGCGAGAGGGTGGAGGGCATGATGGTCGCCCCGGCCACGCCGAGCAGCACGCGGGCCAGGATCAGCCAGCCGGCGGTGGGCGCGTACGCGGCGAGCAGCGAGGCGGCGCCGAACGCGGTGGAACCGGCCAGCAGCAGTCGTTTGCGGCCGATCCGGTCGCTGAGCGAACCCATCGAGACCAGCAGGCCGGCCAGCACGAAGGAGTAGGCGTCACCGATCCACAGCAGCTGGGTGCCGCTGGGGCGCAGGGTCTCGCTGATCGAGGGGATGGCCAGGGACAGGACGGTCGCGTCGACGGCGACCAGGGTGACGGCCAGCACGAGGACGGCGAGGCCGGTCCAGCGCAGGCGGGGCTGGAGGTGGACGGTGCTGCTCATGGGTATCGGTGTCCGGTTTCCGGTCCGGGTGCGACGGGTGGGGGAGTCGGGGTCAGTGCGGGCGCGGGGTGCGCAGGGCGCCGCCGAGGAGGAGCTCGGCGAGCGAGAAGGCCGCGTCGCGCGGGGCCAGCCGGCCGTCCTGGACGGCCCAGCCGATCCCGGCGAGCAGGTCGAAGAACGCCTCGCTGAGCCAGGCCGCGGAGAGCTCGATGCGGAAGACCCCCTGCTGCTGCCCGCGCAGGAAGAGCGCGTGCAGCCGGGCCATCTGGGCCTCCCAGAGGTCGTTGACCGCCTCGTCGTCGTAGAGCTGGCTCTCGCCGGTCAGGTAGGCGCACAGCATGGCGTCCGGGACGATCTCGTCGATCAGCCGGCGCAGCGCGGCGTGCGCGTCCCCCTCCTCGACCGCGGCGGTGTCCAGTGCGGCGGCCAGCCGCTGGAGCGCGAGCATGCCGACCTCGCGGATCAGTGCGTCCCGGCCCGGGAAGAGCCGGTGCAGGGTGGCGCGGCTGATGCCCGCGGCGCGGGCGATCTCGTCGAGGTGGGCGGTCGGGCGGCGGGAGAGCACGCCGACGGCGGCTTCGAGCACGGAGTCACGGTCGGTGGCCATGGGACGAGTGTACGTCACCTGAGACGTGGATGTCTCAGAATTGATCCGGGCGTCTCACCCGAGGCGCGGCCGCCCGGCGCCCGGGCGGCAAAAAACCGGGGGCGGCGGTTGCCGTCCCCGGTTCTCCGTCCTCCTGCCGGCCGGTCGTGGCCGGTCAGCTCTGGTTGTAGAAGCCGGTGTCGTCGAGCGGGCGGTCGATGACCATCACCTCGACGTCCGCCGGGGTGAGCAGGAACACCCGGCGGGCGATCCGCTCGATGCCGCCGCGGGTGCCGAAGATCAGACCGGAGGCGAAGTCCACCATCCGCTTGGCCTCGGCCTCCTCCATCTCGGTGAGGTCCATGACCACCGGGGTGGCCGCCCGGATGTGCTCGCCGACCGTGCGGGCCGCCTCGAATCCGGTCGGCCGCAGGGAGACGATCTTCGCGGGAGCGGGGGAGGACGGTACCGTCTCCTGCTCGACCCACTCGTCCTCGTACACCGCGGCCGGGTAGCTCCCGGAGGGCATCAGCCACCCGTTGTGGTGCTCGTCGCGAAGTGCTCCCATGCCGCGCCTCCCTGCCTCTGTTCCGATACAGGTCCCCCGGTGCGCGTGCCCTTTTGACACGTCATCCACTCGTCGGAACTGTCCGAGTATCGCACTGATCACCGGTCTCGTGCCCGCTCGCGCCGTCCGTACGAGTCGCGCCGCGCCGACGGCCCGGGCGGACCCGGGCATCAGGAGCGACGCGGCAGAGGGACGTGCGGTTGCGCGCGTAGAAGATATCGGTCGCGGTCGCCGCGCAATTGACCTTCTGTCAACAATGCGGGAACGATTTCACACGCCACCGACAACGCCCCCGGTCGGCCGAGCGCATCGGCGTGTCCCGCGCCCGGCGTGCCGCCCGGGCGCCCGGCGCTCAGGCCTGGACCGCGCGCCGTCGCCGGAGCGCCGCCCGCACCAGCGGGACCAGGCTCGTGAGGGCGATCACCCCGATCAGTCCGGCCGAGAGCAGGAAGCCCGTCGACCCCGGCTCGCGCGCGGTGGCCGCCGCCGCGACGTAGACCGCGGTGACCGGGATCACGCCGAGCGCGGTGGCGAGGATGAACGGCGGGAACCGGACCCCGGAGACCGCCGCGCCGTAGGTGGCCGCCTGGAACGGCAGGCCGGGGAGGAGCCGCAGCAGCAGGATGCTGCGGAACCCCTGGTCGGTGAGGCGCCGGTCCATCGCCAGCAGCACCCGTCCGCGCAGGAAGTGCCGCAGCGCGTCCCGGCCCAGCCAGCGGGCCAGCCCGAAGGCGGCCGCCGCCCCGACCGTCGTGCCCAGCACGGCCAGCAGCAGCCCCTGCTGCACGCCCAGCAGCAGCCCGGCGGCCGCGTTCAGGGCCGGGCGGGGGAAGAACGCGACGGTGCCGAGCGCGTACACGGCGGTGAACAGCGGGGCGCGCCAGTACCAGGGCGTGCCGGTGAACAGGCTGCCGTCGAACAGGGCGGTCGGGTTCCACACCAGCAGCGCGCCGGTCACCGCGGCGAGGATCACCACCAGCAGGGCGAACCGCGGCCACGGCGAACGCTCCGGCCGGTCGGCCGGAGCGGGGCCGGGCGGGGGCGGGGAGGTCACGGGTCCGGGCACGGCCCGAGCCTAACCGGGCGCCCGCTCCGCCCGGCACACGGGTGCCGGGCGGAGCGGGCGGGCGGACTCAGGACCAGCGCTGGTTGTACGCGAAGCCCCCTCGCCACTGGATCACCGGCGTGCCGTCGGCCGGGCCGGCCTCGAACACGTCCAGGACGAGCCCGTTGCTCCGGTTCACCCCCGTCCACTCCGCGTGCCAGGTGTGGTGCAGCGTCTGCCACGCCTGGTTGAGGCCCCGGTTGCAGGTCCACTGGACGATCGGGGTGCCGGGCTCGGTGAACTCCTGGATGCCTAGGGGCCGGCCGACCTGGACGAGTAGAGCCACTTCTGGTTGAACCCGTGATCCGCGTGCCACTGGATCACCGGGGTGCCGGGCGTCGGGTCCTCGCCGCGGACGTCCAGCAGGAGCCCGCTGTTGACGTTGGTCAGGGTGTACAGCCCGACGTGGTGCACCAGCTCGGCGGTCCACTGCTGGTTGGCGCCGCCGTGGCACGGCCAGATGATGGCCCGCACGCCCTCCTCGGTGCTGCCGAAGGGGATGTCCAGGCACTTGCCGCTTCCGACGCCGACCAGCTCGTGGGCGTCGGTCCAGTACCAGCCCTGGTTGTCGCCGTCGTTGCAGGGCCACTGTTCGACGGGTGCGCCGTCGTCGGTGCGCCGGTCGGTGACGTCCAGGCACTGCTGGACCGGGGACGTGTTGACGGTGATGAGCGCGAACGGCCGGCCGGGGCCGGCCTGCGCGGCGGCGGGGGAGACGAGGCCGAGCGCTGCGGCCGCGGTGAGGACCGCGGCCGCGGCGACGCGGCGGCGGGTGGGGCGACGACGGGTCATGGGGTTCCCCTCGATGCGTACGGGCGGGAGGCCCGCTGCGCGGTCAGCCGGCCGGGAGCGGGGGATCAGGAGGCCGGGCCGGTCGGGCCCGGGGTGAAGTCCGAGGGGAACCAGATCTGGTTGTAGGCGACGGGCGTGTCGATCGGGTTCCACTGGATCACGGGCGCGCCGTCGGCCGTGTTGGCGAAGGCGACGTCGAGGACGAGCGCGCTGTTCACGTTGGCGTAGCGACGGGTCCCCGAGTGCATCGGCTGCTCGGTCCACTGCTGGTTGGTGCCGCGGTTGCAGGTCCACACCACGGGCCGGGTGCCGGGCGCGGTGCTGAACCCCGGGACGTCCAGGCACGTCCCGCTGTGGGCGTTGACCAGGACACGGTCGGCGGCCCAGTACCACTGCTGGTTGGCGCCGCCGGTGCAGGTCCACTGCCGGACGGGGGCGCCGTCGTCGGTGCGCCAGTCGGCGACCTCCAGGCACTTCTCGGAGCCGAGGTTGGTGATGCTGAAGGGCTTGCTCAGCGGGTCGGGGGCACCGGTCGCGGCGTGTGCGGCCGGGGCGGTGAGGGCGAGGGCCGCGGTGAGGGCGAGCAGCGCGGCGGCGGGGCGCAGGGACATGGGGACTCCTCGTGGGTGATCGGGTCCCGGGGCCGGGACGGCGGGCGTCCCGGCACCGGTGGCCGGCTGTCAGAAGGGGGGCAGGGAGACCTGGGGCACGGGCCCGGTCCAGATCTGGTTGTCGCCGCCGTTGGCGCCCCAGGTGACGACCGGAGCACCGTCGGAGGGGTCGAAGCCGTACACGTCGAGGACCGTCCCGAGGAAGCTGGTCATGGGACCGGTCGAGGGCCTGCTGGCGCCGGGCACCTGCCACCGCTGGTTGGCCGGCCAGCCGGTGCTGCACGTGTACTGGATCGGCTGGGTGCCCCACGCGGTGCTTGCGCCGGGGACGTCCAGGCACAGCTGGCTGTGCTGGTTGACCATGAAGCCGCTGTTGCTGGCCTTCCACTGCTGGTTGGCGCCTCCGGTGCAGGTCCACTGCCGGACGGGGGCGCCGACGTCGGTGCGCCAGTCGGCGACCTCCAGGCACTTGCCCGTGGCGGTGTTGCGGAGTTCGAAGGCGGGTGTGTATCCGATGACGTATCCGGCATGGGCGGTGCCGGGTGCGGCCAGGACGGCTGCCGCGGTGGTGAGGGCTGCGCCCAGGGCGGCGCCGAGCCGGCCTCTTCGGGCGGGGGCGGTGGGGGTCACGGATGTCCTCCTGAGGGGCGACGGGTGGTGCGCTCGGACAGGAAGCCGAGGAGTCGGAACCACGACTCCCTTGCGGCGTCGCGGTGTTGGACGGCCGTGCATGCGAAATAGTTGTGCGGAGCCTGAGGAAAAGTCATGAACTCGTGCGCACAGCCCGCTTCGGTCAGTGCGGCGTCGAAGGCGGCGACCGCGCTCGGCGGGATGTGCTCGTCGGCGCCGCCCCAGAAGGCGAGGACCGGAGCGCTCAGGCCGGCGGCGAGCTGGGTCGGCCCGGGGGCGCCGTTGATGGTGTCGGGGTAGCCGTAGAAGCCGACCACACCGGCCAGGCCGAAGCGCGGTGCGGCGGCGCGGAAGGCCTGGCGGCCGCCGAAGCAGAAGCCGAGCGCGACGACCTCCGCGGCACCGAGCGCGCGCAGGTGGCGGATGCCCGCGGTGAGGTCGGCGTCCAGGCCCTCGGGGGTGAGGGCGAGCAGGTGCGGCAGCAGGTCCGGCAGCTCGCCGAATTCCGCCGCGCGGTCCTGCGGGACGGCGCCGGCCGTGCGGCCGTAATAGTCGAGGACGAGCGCCGGGAATCCCTGTCCGGCGAGCCGGACGGCGGTCTGCCGGTAGAATCCGGAAAGGCCCTTGTTGTCCGGCAGGACGAGCACACCTGGCCCCGCGGGGTGGGCCGGGCGGGCCAGGAAGGCGCCGAACGCGGTGCCGTCGACCGAGGTCAGGGTGAGGTCGGCGGCCTCGGCGAGGGCGTGGGTGGCGGGGGTGAAGACGGGCGGGGCGGCATCGGCCTCATAGCACACGGGAATTCCTTCGCGACAGCGGAACGCCGGGCGCGCGGTGTGCGCCCGGCGTTCCGGAATGCTAGCGAGAATTCCCCGGAGAATTTCCCATCATATCGCAGGGGTGTTTTTTTCGAAAGGCTTCTTCGATTCCGGAGTGATCACGTTCACCGGCTCCGTGCCGGGCGCGTGGTCCTCGGCCCGGCGCAGCGCCCCCGCGCTCAGCATCAGGGCCGCGGCGAGCGCGGTGACCACGCCGAAGGAGACGGTGAGCGACGTGGCCTGGGCGAGGCCGCCGATGATCGCCGGGGCGATCAGCCCCGAGGTGTAGGTGACGGTGGCGACACCGGCGATGGCCTGGCTGGGGTTGCTGCCGATCCGGCCCGCCGCGGCGAAGGCCAGCGGGACCACCACCGCGACGCCGACCCCGATCAGCGCGAACCCGGGGACGGCGAGCGCCGGGCGGTCGGCGGCGACCACCAGCAGCCCGCCGCCGGTGGCGATCGCCCCGCTCAGCCGGGCGGCCCGGACCGCGCCGAGCCGGCGGATCACCACGTCGCCGGCCAGTCGGCTGATCGCCATGGTGAGGGAGAACGCGGTGTAGGCGGCCGCCGCCACGGCGGGCGAGGCGCCGGTGACCTCGCGCAGGTAGACGCCGCTCCAGTCCATCGAGGCGCCCTCGGCGAACACCGCGCAGAAGCCGACCAGGCCGATCACCAGCGAGCTGCGCGGCGGCAGCGCGAAGCGCGGCGGTGCCTCGGCGTGCTCGGCCGCGCGGACGTCCGGCAGCGCGCCGCAGACCGGCTGGGCGATGAGCAGCAGGACGAAGGCGGTGACACCGATCTGGATCCGGGGGTCGACGTCCTGATGGACCGCCAGGATGCCGATCCCGGCCGCGACCAGTCCGCCCGCGCTCCACATCCCGTGCAGGCTCGACATGATGGAGCGGCCGAGCCGCTGCTCGATCTCCACGCCCTGGGCGTTCATCGCCACGTCCGACATGCCCGCCGTCGCGCCGTACGCCAGCAGGAACAGGCAGAGCACCGGCAGCGAGGGGGCGAGCACCGGCAGGGCCAGGGCCAGGCAGCACAGCGACAGCAGCCCGGCGACCGACGCCCGTCCGCCGTAGCGGTGGACCACCCGCCCGGCCAGCGGCATCGCGAGGGAGGAGCCGATCGCCGGCATCACCAGGGCCAGGCCGAGCTGGCCGGGGGAGAGGCCGAGGTGGTCCTTGATCCACGGGATCCGGCTGACGAAGGTGCCGCCGACGGCGCCGTGCACGGCGAAGACGAGCGCGACGGCGAGGCGTGCGCGCCCCGCGCCGCCCGTGCGGCCGAAGGGTGGTCCTGCTGGGGTGAGGCTGGTGGTCATCCGGCTCTTCCCTCCCCGTCGCGGTCGGTGCGGCGGTGCCCTGGGGGTGGTGTGGTGGGTGGGGTGGTGCCCGTCGACGTGGCAGTGCGGCGTCGGTTCGATAAATTATCAGGAAGGGACCCTGATAGAAACACTCTGGAAGGATGTCCGGCCATGACCACCGCGCGTACGGCCACGCCGAGCACCGCCCGGGCGATCAACGACCGGTTGGCGCTCAACCTCCTGCTCGACCGGGGGCCGCTGACGGCGACCGAGCTGCGTGACCTCACCGGCCTGTCCCGGCCCACGGTCGCCGACCTGCTCGACCGGCTCCAGCGGACCGGCCTGGTCGCCGTCGTCGGCGAACGCGGCGAGCAGCGGCGCGGCCCCAACGCCCGGCTCTACGCGCTGGTCGCCTCCCGCGCCCACCTCGCCGCCGTCGACGTCCGCTCCGGCGGCGTCACCCTGGTCGTCGCCGACCTGGCCGGGCAGACCCTGGGCGGCACCGAGATCGCCGTGGCCGGAATCGGCACCGACGCCGCCGCCCACCGCGCCGCCGCCGGGCGGATCGTCCGCACCCTGCTCGACACCGCCCGCCGGGCCGGGGTCGAGCACCTGCACACCGTGGCCGTCGGCGCCCCCGGCCTGGTCGACCCCGCCACCGGCCGGCTCCAGTCCACCGGCGAGCTGCCCGCCTGGCACGCCGAACTCCTCACCGCCCTGCACGACCTGCCGGGCACCGACGTGATCCTGGAGAACGAGGTCAACCTCGCCGGGCGGGCCGAGCACCGGATCGGCGCCGCCCGCGGCCGCGACGACTTCGTCCTCGTCTGGCTCGGCCACAGCGTCGGCGCCGCCGTCGTCCTCGGCGGCCGACTGCGCCGCGGCGCCACCGGAGGCACCGGCGAGATCTGCTTCCTGCCCGTCCCCGGCACCGTCGCGCTGCCGACCGACACCAGCTGCGAGGGCGGCTTCCACAGTCTGGCCGGCAGCGCCGCCGTCTGCGGGCTGGCCCGTGCCCACGGGCTGCCCGTCGGTCCGGCCGACGACGCCCCCGCCGCCGAGGCCGCCGTCCGGGCCGCCCTGGACGCGCTCGGCGACGGGCAGCCCGGCGGGCCGTTCCTGGACGAGCTGGCCGGGCGGATCGCCCTCGGCGCCTCCGCGGTCTGCGTGGTCCTCGACCCCGGCTGCGTCGTGCTCGGCGGCGAGATCGGCCGGGCCGGCGGCGCCGAACTCGCGGCCCGGGTGGAACGGCGGCTCGCCGGGCTCTCCCCGCTGCGCACCGAGGTCCGCCCCGGCGAGGCCGGCGGCGGCGCGGTGCTCGCCGGCGCTGTGCTCACCGCCGGCGACGCCGTGCGCCGGGACCTCTTCGGGGAACCGTAGGCCCTGTGCGCCGGCCGTCGGCCGGTACGGCAGGATGGGCCGCGGAGCCGGGGCCGGGCGGGGGCGAACCGCGGCCGTCTCCCGGCCGACCGTCCGCACCACCGTCAGGAGTCGCAACCATGGGCCAGCCCGGGGCACCGGCCAACCCGTACCGCATCGGCGAGGCCGCGGCGCTGCTCGGCGTGAGCGCCGACACCATGCGGCGCTGGGTGGACGCCGGCCGGATCGCCGCCGAGCGCGACGAGAACGGCCACCGGATCATCGCCGGCGCCGAGCTGGCCGCGTTCGCGCGGGAACTGGCCCGCCCCGAGACCGCCGCCGCCGAGGGCCGCCCCTCCTCGGCGCGCAACCGCTTCCCGGGCATCGTCACCGACGTGGTGCTCGGTGACGTCGCCGCCCAGGTGGAGATCCAGGCCGGGCCGTTCCGGGTGGTCTCGCTGATCAGCCGGGAGTCGGCGGAGGAGCTGGAACTGGTGCCCGGGGCACCCGCCACGGCCGTCATCAAGTCGACCAATGTGATGATCGAACGACGCTGAGCGCCGCCCGGCCGACCACCCCGCCCCGCTGCCCAGCCGCCCCACCCGACCAGCCGGCCGCACCGGCCGAGCGCCGAGGAGAGGACGCCCGATGCCCCACGACCCACTGCCGTCCACCCAGAGCGCCGTCTTCGCCGTCGAGGCGATGGCCGCCCGGCACGGCCGCTCGGTGCGCACCAGCCACGACATCGGGGCCGACCGGACCTTCGCCGGCCTGGTCGGCACCGACGGCGGCGACCGGGACGAACTCGCCGCGATACCGCACGAGGCGCTGATCGAGATCTCCGGCCCGCCCGAGGTGACCGTCCGCCTCTTCGTCCACGACGAGGCCGTGGTCACCGTCGACGCCATCGCCTTCGACGTGCCGCGCGACAGCGTCCCGGCGTTCCTGAACTCCGTCTGGACCGGCCTGGTCCACCTCAGGCAACGGGTCTTCCCGCCCTCCTGCACCATGATCGTTACCGTGCCGGGAGAGCGGAGCTACCGTGAGGCCGTGACCCTGTACACCCTGACCCCGTGGCTGGCCGGCCGGATCCGCTGACCCCGGGCCGTCCGCCCGGCCGCCCGCAGAAGTCCGCCGTGCACGCCGTCTCCGCCGAACCTGCCGCTCCGACCGATGAACGGACCGATGAACGGACCGATGAACGGACCGATGACCGCCTCCGCCGCCCGCCGCCCCGTCCTCGCCGTCGCCCACCGCGGCGACCCGTACCGGTACCGCGAGAACACCCTGCCCTCCGTCGAGTCCGCGTTCGCCGCCGGCGCCGACGCCGTCGAGGTGGACGTCCGGCTGACCCGCGACCGGGTCCCGGTCCTGCTGCACGACGCAACCCTCGAACGCCTCTGGGGCGACCCCCGCCCGCTCTCCCGGCTCACCTCCGAGCAGCTCGACGCCCTCGACGACGGCCGGCACCGCGTCCCCACCCTCGCCGAGGCGCTCAAGGCCACCGCCGCCGCCGCGCCCGGCGCCACCCTCCTGATCGACCTCGACGACGCCGGCCCGGCCGCCGCCGCCTGGGAGGTCGTCACCGGCCTCGGAGCCGAGCAGCGGGTCGGCTTCTGCGGCCCCGCCTCCGCCATGCTGGCCGTGCGCGCGCTCGCCCCCGAGGCCGAGATCGCCCTCACCTGGAAGCAGCCCCGGCTGCCCGTGCGCGCCCTGCTCGACGACCTGCGCCCGGCCTACATCAACCCGCCGTTCGGCCTGGCCACCCCCGCCTTCACCGCCGCCGCCCACCAGGCCGGGCTGTCCGTCTCCACCTGGACCGCCGACCTGCGCCGCACCATGCGCAAGCTGAGCGAGGCCGGCGTGGACTCGATCACCAGCAACCGGATCGCCCTGCTGCGCGCCGTCCTGGACGGCCGCCGGTGACCGGCGGCCCGCGGGGGGACGACGCCGGGGTGCTGGGCCCGCGGGCGCTCGGCCGTGCGCTGCTGGCCCGTCAGCACCTGCTGGAGCGCAGTGACGCCGCTCCGGCCGCGATGATCGGGCACCTCGGCGGCCTCCAGGCCCAGGCCGCCCCGCAGCCGCCCTACCTCGGCCTGCTCTCCCGGCTCGACGGCTTCACCCCCGAGGCGCTCACCGAGCTGATCGAGAGCCGGCGCGCCGTGCGGATCGCCCTCCAGCGCGGCACCATCCACCTGGTCACCGCCGAGGACTGCCTGACCCTGCGGCCCCTGGTGCAGCCGCTGCTGGACCAGCAGCTGCGCACCACCTTCGGCAAGCGGCTGGCCGGCCTCGACCTCGACGCGCTCGCCGCCGAGGCCCGCGCCCTCGTGGAGGCGCAGCCGCGCACCTTCCAGCGGCTGGGCGCCGAGCTGGCCGCCACCCGCCCCGACCGCGACCCGGCCGCGCTCGCCCAGGCGGCCCGCTGCCTGCTGCCGCTGGTGCAGGTCCCGCCGCGCGGCCTGTGGGGACGCAGCGGCCCGGCCGCGCACACCACCGCCGAGGCCTGGCTCGGCCGGCCGCTCGACCCGGCGCCGACGCCCGACGGCCTGGTGCTGCGCTACCTCGCCGCCTTCGGCCCGGCCACCGCCGCCGACCTGCAGAAGTGGTGCGGCCTCAGCCGGCTCGCCCCGGTGCTGCAACGGCTCGCCCCGCGGCTGGTCGCCTTCCGCGACGAGCAGGGCCGGCTGCTCCACGACCTGCCCGACGCGCCCCGGCCCGACCCGGACACCCCAGCGCCGGTCCGGCTGGTCGCGCCGTTCGACAACCTGCTGCTCTCGCACGCCGACCGCACCCGGGTGCTGCCCGAGGAGTACCGGCCGCGGGTGATGACCCGGAACGGCATCGTGCTCGGCAGTGTGCTGGTCGACGGCCTGGTCGCGGGGAGCTGGCAGCTGGCCGGCGAGGGCACCGGGGCGCCGTCGGTGACGGTCCGCCCGTTCGCCCCGCTCGGCCGGGCCGACCGCGACGCGGCGCGGGCCGAGGCCGAACGGGTGCTCGCCTTCGCGGGCGGGGGCGGCGAGGTCCGCTTCGAGGCGGACCGGTAGCGCGTTCGGCGCCCGCACGGGCGTGCGGGCGCCGTGACTCCTTGGGGTGGCCCCACGGCGATGCTCCGTGTCCGTACCGCCACGGCTGGCTTGAATCGACCCACCCCTACTGAAGTGGAGTCGGCTGTGGCCCCTGTCAAGAGCGGTGTCTACGCGATCACCAAGCCCGATGAGCAACTGCTCACCCTCCAGGCGTCCAAGGAGTTCGTGGTCGTCCTGCCCCCGACCGGCGAGCCCGGGGAGCAGGAATGGGAGGTGAGCGGCCTCGACAACGGAAACGTCGTCATCAGGAACCTCCGGCACGGCGACTACGTCGGCCTGGACGGTCCGCCGGAGGAGAACCAGCAGGTCCGGGGCACCGACGAGGCGTTCGAGTGGGCGCTCTACCAGGCCGCCGAACCGTCCTCCTTCCACGTCGTCCTGCCCGGAGGCCCGGTCGGCGGCCAGGAACTGGCGCTGGACCTGAGCGTGCTCGACATCTTCCCGCAGCGCACCGCGCTGCGACCGCTGGAGGTCCGCGACCAGCGACAGGCCTGGCTGTTCGAGGCCCACGAGTGAGTGACGGCGCGCCCGCCCCGGCCCGGTGGTGCCGCGAGCGCCGGGGCGGGACGCGCCCAAAGGTGCACATAGTGTGCACATGATCGTATTGTCTGCTGAGATGGGGCAGATCAGGACCGATCGACCGGACGGAGGAACGGATGCCGGGTCAGACTCCGCCCGAACGGCGGCCCGCCGACCACCGCCGCCCCTACCTCATGCTGCCCGCCCCGGTCCGGGCCGCCGCCGCCTGGTCCGCGGCCCTGGTGCTGCTCATCACCGTCGCCTCGCTGGTCGTCTTCGCTCTGGTCGAACTGCGGGCCGCCACCGTCCCGGTGATCCTGGCCCTGCTCGGCACCTCGCTGCTCCAGCCGGTGATGCCGTGGATGGTCCGACGCGGCGTCAGCCGGTCGACGGCCGCCGGCCTCACCTGCGCCGTGCTGGTGGCCGCCGTCGGCGT
The DNA here is from genome assembly GCF_043080305.1 of Kitasatospora sp. NPDC015120. Lineage (NCBI taxonomy): Bacteria > Bacillati > Actinomycetota > Actinomycetes > Kitasatosporales > Streptomycetaceae > Kitasatospora > Kitasatospora sp. NPDC015120. The sequence continues at coordinate 252,286 of NZ_JBIBVJ010000007.1, forward strand.
GGTCATCGCCCTGCTGGTCAACTCCCTGGTGCACAGCGCCCCGCAGATCGCCGCCGCGCTCCAGGAGGCCGGGGACCGGCTCGCCGAATGGCTCGGCCCGTTCGGCGAGAAGATCCGGCACGTGCTGGACAACGCCCAGGGCGAGACCAACACGCTCGTCACCACCCTCACCGACAGCGTGCTCTCCGGTCTCGGCCTCGCCACCCAGATCGCCACCGGCGGCGTGCTGGCCCTCGCCCTGGTCTTCTTCTTCCTGCGCGACGGGCACCGCACCGGCGACGTCATCCGCTCCTACCTGCCCGAACGCACCGCCGAGACGGTGGTGGCCTGCGGGGAGCGGGCCTTCGAGGCGATGGCCGGGTTCATGCGCGGCACCACCCTGATCGCCCTGATCGACGCCTTCTTCATCACCGTCGGACTGCTCGTGCTCGGTGTCCCCGGTGCGCCCGGCCTCGGTGCGCTGGTCTTCATGGGGGCCTACATCCCGTTCGTCGGCGCCTTCCTGTCCGGCACCGTCGCCGTGCTGGTCGCCCTCGCCGACGGCGGCCTGGGCACGGCCCTCTGGGCGCTCGGCGTGGTGGTCGCCGTCCAGGTCGTCGAGGGCAACATCCTCCAGCCGCTGATCCAGAGCCGGACGGTCGAGCTCCACCCGGCCACCATCATGGTCGCGGTGGTGGCCGGCTCCGGAATCGCCGGGATCATCGGCGCACTGCTGGCCGTCCCGGTCTGCGCCGCCGGGCTCGGGGTCGTCTCCGTGCTGCGCGGAGACCCCGGCCGGCGGCGGCGCGCCGACCACGACGCCGGCGGGGACGCCGGTCTCGCGGAGGCGGCTCGGCAGTAGGTCAGCGGGCGGCCGCGCCGCAGCGCGTACTCCGCGGCGCGCAGGAGGAGCGCGGTGCCGAAGGCGACGTCCAGCTCCTGCGTCCACCGGCCGGGGAAACCCGGTTGCCCGGACGGGGCGGGTGGGGGAGAGTGCCGCTGGTGCGGAGAGGGGCGGAACCGAACATGACGATGGAACGGATCGTGGTGGCGGACGCGGCGGCCGGGCCGTACGGGATCACCGTGGGACCGGACGGCGGCCTCTGGTTCACCCTGGTGCACGCCGGGGAGGCCGGGCGGCTGGCGGCCGACGGGAGCGTCACCCGGTACGGGCTCGGCGCGCCCGGGTGCGGGCCCGCGGTGATCACGCCCGGCCCCGACGGCGCGCTCTGGTTCACCCGGATGCGTGATCACCGGATCGGGCGGATCACCGTCGACGGCGAGGCCGGTTCCTTCGCCCTGCCGACCGGGGACTGCGGGCCGTACGGCATCGCGGCGGGCCCCGACGGCGCCCTCTGGTTCACCGAGCTGAACGCCGGCCGGATCGGGCGGATCACCGTGGAGGGCGAGGTGAGCGAGTACCCGCTGCCGGTCGACGGCGGCTACCCGTCGATGATCACGGCCGGGCCGGACGGCGCCCTCTGGTTCACCCTCAACCAGGCCCACGCGATCGGCCGGATCACGGTCGACGGCGAGGTCGCGCTGCACCCGCTGCCCACCCGGGGCGCCGCCCCCGTCGGCATCGCCCGGGGCGGCGGGGCGCTCTGGTTCGCCGAGATCGGCGCCGGCCGGATCGGGCGCATCACGGTGGACGGCGAAGTGACGGAGCATCCGCTGCCCGATCGCGACGCCCGCCCGCACGCCGTGGCCGCCGGCCCGGACGGGAGGCTCTGGTTCACCGAGTGGGCGGCCGGCCGGATCGGCTGCCTCACGCCCGACGGCGGCTACACCGGCCACCCGCTGCCGGCCGGGAGCGCCGAGCCGCACGGCATCGCCGTCACGGCCGACGGCACCGTGCACGCGGCGCTGGAGACCGGCGAGATCGTCCGCCTGGTCGCCTGACACCCACCGGTGGTGGGCGGGTCCGCACCCTGGCCGCCCGCGCGGCCACCGGACCCGCCGCGGACGCCGCCGACGCCGCGGACGCTGTACGGCGCAGCGTGTGAGCGTGCGCCCCGGGGCGGGGCGGTCACGGGGCGGCGCAGAGTTCGGTGGCGAGGGCGCACAGGGCGGCGCGGTCGGGGCGGCCGGTCTTGGCGAGGAGGTTGGCGAGGTGCTTCTCCACCGTGCGGGGGGAGATGGACAGCTTGCGGGCCAGCTCCTGGTTGCCCGGGCGGTCGGCGAGCAGGACCAGCACCTCGTACTCGCGGACCGTCACCCCGCAGGTGCGCAGGCCCGCCGGCAGGGCGTCGCGGCCGCCGCGGTGCTGGGCGACGCTCGCGCCCGCCCGGCGCAGCAGGGTGCGGCAGGCGGCGGCCACCGGCTGGACCTCCAGCTGGTGGAAGTACTCCTCGGCGGTGCGCAGCCAGGCCACCGGCTCGCCCCAGCCGTCGGTGAGCGCGGCCTCGGCGGCGAGCCGCAGCGCCAGGTGGTGCGCGAGCGGGAAGGCCGCGGCGCCCGGCCGGGCCCCGGCGAGGGCGCGGGCGGCCTGCTCCGGGCGGCCCTCGCGGCCCAGCAGCACCGCGTCGGCGAAGCGCAGGAACTGGCGGTTCCAGGCCAGTTCGGCGGCGGGCACGGCCGCGGCCCGGTCCAGTTCGGCGCGGCCCCAGCGGCCCTCGACCACCTCCAGCAGCGGGTGCAGGCCGTGGCGCCCGGCCAGGTAGAACACGCTGGGGTGCTCCTCCTCCCAGGCCAGCCCCGCGTCCAGTTCGGCGCGGGCGGCGGTGCGGTCCTCGGCGAGCAGCGCGCCGACCGCCCGGCAGAGCCCGTAGCGCAGCGGCGTCAGGAAGGACTCCTCGCCCCCGGCCCGGCGGAACCGGGTCAGTTCGCGCTCCATCTCCCGGGTGCGGCCGAGGTGGGCGGCGAGGGTGGCGGAGGTGAGCAGCAGATAGCGGTGGGTGGCGAGGTTGTGCAGCCGGGCGGTGGCGTCCAGGCAGCGGTCGACGGTGGTGCGGGCGGTCTGCCACTCGCCGCGCATCACCGCGTTCATCGCGAGCAGGCCGTCGAGGGTCTGGGTGAGCACGATCGCGCCGAGCCCGGCCGCGGCCTCCCTGGCCCGCTCCAGGCGGGTGCCGTCGCCGGTGCGCATGAAGGCGTTGGCGCCCAGCCGCAGCATCGCCTCGACCCGCCAGACCGGCAGGGCGTGCGCCTCGGCGACGGCCAGCATCCGTTCCAGGCAGGCGTCGGCGGCGTCGAAGCCGCGTTCGCGGGCGAGCAGGGCGAGCAGCTGCCAGGCCTGGCAGGCGACCACCGGGAGGCCGGCGCGTTCGGCCACCTCGGCGGCGCGGCGGGCGCGGTGTTCGGCCCCGGCGAGCCGGGCGGCGGCGTCCGGGGCGTTCGGCTCGCCGTCCGGGCCGCCGTCGGGGGCCGGCGGAGCGTGGTCCGGCAGCAGGGCGAGGTGTCCCTCGACGACGGCCAGCGCGGCGTCCTGCTCGGGGCGGGGCCGCCCGGCGGTGAGCGTGCGCACGGCGGCCACCTGGGCGGCCGCGTCGGCGGAGCGTTCGGCCATCACGGCCGCCCAGGCGAGCCGGGTGTGCAGCTCGATCCGGCGCTCGACGGCCGGAGCACCGCCGGCGGGCGCGGGCGCGACCGGCGGCAGGGTGCGGACCAGGTCGAAGGCGCGGTCCAGCTGCCCGGACTCGGCCAGGGCGGGCAGCAGCCGCTCGGTGATGCCGGCCCGTTCGGCGTCCCCGGCGAGTTCGTGCGCGCGCTCCAGCAGCACCACCGCGGACCCGGCCGCGCCCGCCTCCAGCACCCGTCGGCCGGCCTCCGCGAAGTGCACCGCCGCGCCCGCCCGGTCGCCGCCGGCCAGCAGCAGCGAGGCGACCAGCTGGCGGCGTTCGTCGGCGAGTTCGGGATCGGCGCGGAGGATGGCGCGGGCCGCCCGGCGGGCCAGCGCGGCGCGTTCGGCGGGGGCCAGGGCGGCCGTCACCGCGTCGGCGGTCAGCGCGTGCCGGAAGGCGTAGCGGTCCGGGGCGGCGCCGTCCGGCACGATCACATTGGCCTCGGAGGCCGAGCGCAGATGGCTGAACAGGGTGCGGTCGTCGTAGCCGGTGATCAGCTGCACGGTGGTCACCGAGAAGCGGCTGCCCAGGGTGGCCGCGGTCAGCAGCAGGTCCCGCACCTGCGGGTCGAGTTGGCCGATCCGGTGGCCCCAGCTGCGGACGATGGTGCTGGGCACGCCGGGGCGCGAGCCGTCGGCGAGCGCCCAGCGGCCGTCCTCGGCCCGGCGCAGCGCGCCCGAGTCCAGCAGGTCGGCGAGCAGTTCCTCGACCAGGTACGGGCAGCCGTCGCCGCGTTCGGTGAGGTGCTCGACCAGCGCGGCCGGCAGATCGGCGCGCTCGCCCTCCAGGATCGCGGCGGCCAGCGCGGCGACCTCGGCGGGCGGCAGCGGCCGCAGTTCGGTGACGGTGGCGGCGCGGCGGCGCTCGGCGGCCCGCACCAGCTCCAGCGCCGGGCCCGGTTCGGCGCGCAGGGTGGCGAGCAGCAGCACCGGCAGGCCGGCCAGGTTGTCGACCAGGTACTCCAGGACGGCGACGGTCTCCGCGTCGGTGTCGTGCAGGTCCTCCAGGAGCAGCACGCAGCCCTGTTCGCGGCCGAGCACCGCGAGCAGCCGCAGCAGCGCCTCGGCGAGCTCGACCACCGTCTCCGGGTAGCCGCCCGCGCCGGGTGCCGCCGCGCTGTCCCGCCACTCGGGGACCAGCCGGGCCAGCGCCGGGCGGTAGGGGGCGAGTTCGGGGTCGGTGGGCGGGCCGGCGGCCCGGAACCGGGAGGAGAGTGCCTCGATCAGCGGCCGGAACGGCGTCACCGTGCCGGTGGAGCTGCCCCGCCCGCGCAGCACCGGGAGGCCCAGCCCGTACGCCTGGTAGGCGCATTCGCCGGCGAGCCGGCTCTTTCCGATGCCGGCCTCGCCGAGCAGGAAGACCGCCCCGCCGCCCTGCTGCCGGGCGGTGGCCAGCGCGCCGCCGAGCATGGCCAGCTCGGTGGCACGGCCGACGGTGATCGACGACGTGGTCCGCATGGCCGCAGGCTACTTGACAGGGTATCGGTTCTGAAGAGTGGTGGGTCGGACACGGAGCGGACACGGCACCACCACCGGGTGGTTGCCGTACGACCACATGCGGAGCGCGGGCCTCGCGGGCGGCGTCGGCGGGGTCCTTCGTGAGGTCCGTGAGGCGGTCGGGCGTCCGGCTCGGCCGGTCGTCGGGCGGGTCCGCCGCCGAGGGGCTGCCCGTTCCTCGGCGGCGGAGGTCCGGCTGGTCGCGGCCGGGGTGGTGCGGGCCGTTCTCAGAAGGGCGTGGTCATCGTCGGGAACTCGACGATCGGCGGGATGGCCCCGCCGGTGCCGGCGAGCAGACGCGAACGCAGGCCCAGGCCGCTCCCCGTGCGCAGGCGGATCTCGCCCGCCGGGTGCTCGGCCGTCTCGCCGGGGCGGGCGGCGGATTGCGGCGGGGTGAGCCGCTCGTCGTGGTCGTGCATGGGTCTTCGCTCCGTTTCGGGTCGTGGACGTCGGTGCGGATGGTGCGGACCGTGCGGATGTCCGCTGACGAGGACGCCGCACGGGTGGCGCCGGTTCGGTCGGGACGACAGGGACGGGTGGTGCGGGCCGCGTGTGGGGGCGCGGGCCGTGGTGCGTGGGGGCGTGGGGGCGGGCGGGTCGGCTCGGGCGGTCAGCCGAGCGCGGCCGGGCTGCGCGGTCCGGCGGCGTGCGGTCCGGCTCCTGCGAGTGGTCCGGCGGCATGCGCTGCGGTGGCGGTGTGCGGCCCGGCTCCCGCGCGCGGGGCGGAGCGGGACGCCGCCGGCACCCGGGGGCGCAGCAGCAGGGCGGGCGGCACCTGCTCGGGGAAGCCGAGGCGGAGCAGTCCGTGGCCGATCCCGGCGAGACCGGTGAGCAGCCCGGGGTGGGCGACGTGGTCGGGGGTGCCGGAGCGCGGCCCGTCCTGGTCGACGGCGGCCAGCAGCGCCCCGGCCCGCCGGACCCACGGGGTGCGGCCGGCGGCGGGGCCGTGCCGGCCGAGCAGTTCCAGCACGCCCAGTTCGCCGTGGCAGAGACTGTGGTCGCCGAGCGGCGCGGCGCGGGCGGTGTTCCGTACGGCGCGCTGGGCCCAGTCGGCGAGCCGGCGGTCGGCGAGCGCGAGCGGGCTGTCCACCACGGCGAGCGCGACGCCCGGGCGCCCCCGGCACCAGGAGCCCTCGCGGGAGCGGACGGCGGTGGCGGTGTGCAGGGCGGCCAGGCCGGCCCGGTGGTGGGGGCCCGTGGCGGGCTCGCCGACGGCCTCCGCGTAGCGCAGCAGGGCCCAGCCGACGCCGGCCGAGCCGTGCGCGAACCCGGCGGCGGCGGGGGCGGGCCGGGCGGCGAGCCGCTCGGCGCAGCGGCCGGCGGCGGCCAGGGCGGCGGCGGACGCGGGCCCGGCGGCGTCCGCCGCGTGCACGGCGAGCAGCGCGGCGAGTCCGCCGGCGGTGCCGCTGTGCACGCCGGGGTCGTCCTCGCCCGCGGCCGCGGCCGCGGTGAGCGCCACCGCCGGGCCGGTCCAGGCCGCGACCAGCGGATCGCCGAGCAGCCGGGCGAGTTCGGCGAGTGCGTAGGCGATCCCGCCGAGGCCGGCGAAGGCTCCGGAGCCGACGGCGGCCGGGTGGCCGGGGTGGGCGGCGAGCGAGTCGAGCAGCCCGGGGACGGGCGTCAGCGACCGGCGGGCGACCTCGGCGTAGCGGTCGGTTCCGGTGAGCGCGGCGAGCTGGGCGAGGAACAGCGCCGTGCCGGTGTAGCCGCCGGCCAGGTCCGCGCCGAGCGGCCGCACCCGCCAGTAGCGGTCGGCGAGCAGTTCCAGCCCGAGCCAGTTGGTGCGGGAGCGGCCCTGGTAGGCGGCGGCGACGAGCTGGTCGCCGAGGCCCCGGGCGGCGGCCAGCAGCTGTTCGGGCTCGGGGGCGGTGGCCCAGACGTTCTCGGGGACCGGGCGGCCGGGCCGGTGGGCGGGGGTGCCGGCGGCGCCCGCCATGGCCGCGCGGACGATCCACTCCTGGTCCTTGCGGTCGACGGAGCCGAGCGCGGCGAGCTTGGCCTCGGCCCGGGCCAGTCCGGTGGCGGCGAGTTCGCCGGGCAGCCGGCGGCCGTCGGAGGTCCACAGGTCGCGCGAGCCGGGGCGGGCGGTGAAGAACGGGATGTCGCCGGTCCACAGGTCGGCGACCTCGTGGCCGGCCAGCCCGGGGCGGCCCGGGTCGTCGACCGCGTCGGTGCGCAGCAGGTCCAGGACCGCCTGCCGGGCGCCCGCCTCGCGCAGTACGTCCGGGTGGGTGGACTCGTCGAGCAGCCGGGCGTAGACCCGGGTGGCCCGGGGCACCACCCGCACCTCGGCGTCCGCGAAGCAGCGCAGCAGCCCGCGCGGGCCGGTGAGTTCGTCGCGGCCGGCGGCGAGCGCGGCGTACCCGGCGCGGAAGCCGTCCACCAGTGCCCCGGTGTGCTCGGCGGGGTCGACGGGCGCGCCGCCCAGCCGGGGCCGGTTGTGCGCCTCGCCGAACGGGCGGGGGCGGCGCACCAGGCGCATCTCGTCGGTGCCGGCGGCGGCCCAGTCCACCCCGTCGACGGGGGACAGCCGCCGGCCGGTGCAGCCGCCGCCGATGCCGGAGACGTCCACGGCACCGTCGTCGCCGATCAGCAACTGCGGCAGCAGGCCGACCCGGTGGACGGACTCGGCGAGCGCGCGGGCCGCCGGGTCCTCGGCGGCACCGGCGCCGGAGGCGGGACCGGTGCCGGAATCGCCGGCCGGCGGATGGAACAGCGTCTCGACGTCCACCAGCACCGGGTGGTCCCCGCAGGCGACCAGGTTCTCGAAGTGCAGGTCGGTGCCGTCCAGGACGTGCAGCAGGGCGAGCAGCGCGCCCTGGCGCCGGTAGAAGCGCTCGACGTCGTAGCGCGTCAGGCAGGGGCGGGCCTCGGCGTACTCGGTCCAGCCGTGCGAGCCCCGGTCGAGCAGGCCCAGCGCGCGCAGCCGGGGCACCCCGGGTCGCCCGCTGTACCAGCCGAGCAGTGCGTTGAAGTGCCGGTGCGCGGCGGGCGGCCGGGGCCGGTGGACCACGGCGGTGCCGTTGGCGAAGTGCAGCACGGCGACGGCCCGCCCGCGCCGGTGGCGGTCGCCCGCGTCGGCGGTGACGGCGACCAGCGTGCCCGGGTCGCGGCCGCGCAGCAGCCCGGCGACCAGCAGCGCCCGGTCGGTGGTGAACCGGTCGAGCAGTTCCGCCTGGGCGTCGGCGGCGTCCAGGCAGGCCCGGGCGAGCAGCCGGGCCAGCACCGGGTACGTGCGCAGCAGCGCGGCCAGGCCCTCACGGCGGGCGGTCAGCGCGAGGAACGAGCGGAACCGCTCCTGCGGGGTGCCGCCGGCCAGCCGCCCGGCGGCGCGGGCGGTGTGGAGCTCCAGGACCAGGGTGCGCGCGGCGGTCCGGGCCAGCCGTTCGGTCAGCCGGGCGGTGAACTCGGCGCGCAGGGCGGCCAGATCGATGCGGCCCAGCTGGTCGGCGGCGCGCACGGCGGGGGACAGCGAGGTCAGCAGCCGCACCTGCGCGCGTTCGGCGAAGGGCTGCAGGACGAGCGCGAAGCCGCTCAGGCCCGGGTAGGCCGCACGCGGCACCATCGGGCGCACCGGAGCGGCGGCCACCGCGGCCTCGGTGAAGGCGGCCCAGTCCGGGCGGGCGGCCGGGACCGGGCGGCCCGGCGTCAGGCCCCGCTCCCACCATGGGGGGCCTCCGGCACGGGGGGACCGGAGCCGACCGGGGTGGGAGCGGGGAGTCTGTGCGGGTGACGCGACCGGTGCTGCGGTCCCTCCTGCGGTCGGTGGTACGGGGAAGTCGCCGGGCATCGGAGTGTGCGGGAACGGTGTGGCCGAGGGGACCGCCGCTGCGACCGGGCCCTGAACCGGTCCGGCGCCCCCGTCGAGGCGCGTGCTGCACACGGCGTCCACCTCTGCCACCACCGCACCTCCGATGCCGGGAGAGGGCGGCGCTGCCGTCGAAGGCGCCGCCCTCGCTGCTGATCCTGTCGCCGCGGTGGCCGTCGGGGCATGGGGGACGGGCCCCCATCTTTGTGACGGCGGGCCCGCACGATCCGCCGCGCCCCCGCCCATCGGCGGGGTCGGTCCGGTACCGCAGGACTACCGCCGCGCGAGCAGCAGCTGTGTCGCCACCGCGGGACGCCCGTTCATGGTGCGCACCGCGAGCTCGCGTTCACCGGCCGGCTCGAACCCGGCGAACAGCTCGTCCAGCCACTCCCGGGTGTGATGGCGGCAGACCGCGCCGTCGCTCGTCGTGAACACCCCGAACCGGCCGTGGCGCTCCTCGGAGCGCCGGTAGCGCTCCTGGTTGCGCGCGTCGGGCTGGAGCAGGTAGTCGCTGACCTGGAGCAGGCCGCCCGGGCGCAGCACCCGGTGCAGTTCGGCGACCAGGGCCCGCTGCGCCGCGTCGCCCGGGACGCAGGTGAGTACGGCGAACAGGAAGGCCGCAGCACAGGCGCCGTCCGGCCGGTCGAGCCGCGGCGGGCGGTCCAGCACGGTGAAGCGGGCGGCGGGCTGTTCGGCGCGGGCGCGGGCGATCAGCTCGGGTGAGACGTCCACCCCCTCGACGTCGGTGAACCCGAGTGCGGTGAGCTCCCCGGCGAGGCGCCCGTAGCCGCAGCCGTAGTCGAGCAGGGCGGCGTCCCGGGGGAGGCGGTCCGTCCAGGCGGCGTGCAGGGGGTGACCGAAGGTCTTGGTGGTTCCGGTGGAACTCCAGTACGCGGACTGGTCGTCAGAGGCCGGCATGGGCCGATGATGCCACGGGTGAACACGGGGCCGTGCGCCCGGGGTGCGCCGGGGCGGACCGGGGTGTTCCGGGGTGTTCCGGGGACGAAGGGGCCGGTGGGCGCGGGCCGATGGGGCCGTTCGGCCCTTGTGAGCGGAGGGCGGCGGCGGGAGGGTGATCGCCGCGCCGCAGTGCGGGGGGCCGCCGGGGCGGATCGGCGCGGCAGGAACGGAGCGCGGTGGAACGGGAAGAGGCCTGAGGTGGTCGAGTTGGTCACGGTACGGGTGTGCGAGGGGATTTCGCGGGGCTTCGCGGCCGATGCGCGGGCCCGGATCGCCGCCGTGGTGGGCGGGGCGGACGCCCTGGTGGAATCGTTGCGGGTCCGGGTCGGGACCATCGGCGCGCCGGGCTGCCCGGACGGGGCGGACCGCACGGGTGTCCTGGCCCAGGTCAACGCCGAGGTGGACGGCCGGCGGATCCGCGTCCAGGAGGCCGCCGCCGACCTCGGCGAGGCGCTGGACCGGCTCGCCGACGGACTGCGGGCCCGGATGACCGCCGTCACCGCGGGCTGGGCGCCGCGGCCGTGGCCGCGCCGGGTCCGCACCCGCGCCCTGCCGACGGCCGGCGGGCCCGGGCTGCCGGAGGACCGGCGGCCCGCCGCCGTCGCGCGTGCCGGACTCCCGTACCCGGCCCGGCCGCCGCGCATCGTCCGGCGCAAGCAGGCCCAGCTGGTGTGGTGCTCGCCGGACGCCGCGGCCCGCACCATGGACGCGATGGACTACGACATCCACCTGTTCACCGACCCGGCCACCGAGACCGACGCGGTGGTCTACCGGGTCGGTCCGACCGGCTACCGGCTGGCCCGCACGGTGGCGGCCGGACCGCCCACCCGCCCGGCCGTCCCGCTGACCCTGAGCCCCTGCGGCGCACCCGAGCTGACGGAGGATCAGGCCGTCGGCCGGCTGGCCGCCGCCGAACTGCCCTACCTGTTCTTCGCCCAGCCCGGCTCGGGCCGCGGCCGGGTGCTCTACCGGCGCTTCGACGGCGGCCTCGGCCTGATAGCGGCCGCCTCGTGAGCGACGACTCCGTGCGCCGCCGGCTGCGCGAGCGGCGCCGCTCCCGCGGGTCGCAGCCGCAGGCCCGCCGCTCCGCGTCGGTGGTCCGCCCCCGCACGCCCGTCGAGCCGCCGTTGCGCGAACCGGCGCAGCGTGCGCAGGCGCCCGCCGAGCCGGCGCGGCGCCCGCCCGCCCCGCCGCGCGAACTCGTGCCGCTGGACCGGGCCGAGGCGCTGCGGCTGCTGGGCGGCGCCCCGTTCGGCCGGATCGTGTTCACGGTCCGGGCGCTGCCGGCGATCCGCCCGGTCAACCACCTCCTGGTCGACGACACTATCGTGATCCGCACGCACGACGGTGCCGCGCTGAGCGCGGCGCTGGGCAGCGAGGAGGCCGGTGTGGTGGTCGCCTACGAGGCGGACGCGATCGACCCGGTGACCAGGCTCGGCTGGAGCGTGGTCGTCACCGGCTTCGCCCGCCCCGTCACCGACCCCGTCCGACTGGCGCGCTACCGCGCCCTGTTGAGCCCCTGGGTGGACGCCTCGATGGACCACACGGTGGCCATCCAGCCCGACCTGGTGGCCGGCTACCGGCTCGTCGCGGGCGAGGACGCCGCCGCCTCCTGACCCCGGGGCCCAGGCCCCGGACCCCTGGACCCGGGGTCCGCGATCCGCCCCGACGCGGGCCCCGGCCCGGTCCCGGCAGCGCCGTACGCCCCCTTCCCGGGCGGGACGTCCGGCAGGCCGGAACCCCGGCGCGGAAGGACCCTTCCGCGCCCCGCCGGCGCGGCCGGGAGAGCGTCAACTCTCCTGGCCGCGCCGGTTTTTCGTCGTTCCCCGGAGCCGGCGAGCCGCTCCGGGCGGCCCGGCGGACAGTGGTCCCGTCCGGGGGCCCGGATCCGAGGCCCACCGGCCCGGGGCCGCTGGGTCCAACGGCCCTAGGGCGCACGGGTGGTGCGTTCCGATCATGGATCGCCATCCATCCGCAGAAGTTTTCGAAGGAGTGCGTCCTTGAGCGCCATCGAGGCACAGGGCGACAGCGCGCTGCCGCCGTCGGCCGCCCGACCGGGACAGGCACGGGTCAAGCGACCCGGCTCGTCCCTGGTCCGGCTGCTGACGACCACCGACCACAAGACGATCGGCACCATGTACCTGGTGTCGTCGTTCGGTTTCTTCCTGATCGGCGGCATCCTCGCCCTGGTCATGCGCGCCGAACTCGCCCGGCCGGGGACGCAGATCCTCTCCAACGAGCAGTTCAACCAGGCCTTCACCATGCACGGTTCGGTGATGCTGCTGCTCTTCGCGATGCCGCTGTTCACCGGCTTCGCCAACTGGATCATGCCGCTGCAGATCGGCGCCCCCGACGTCGCCTTCCCGCGCCTGAACATGCTGGCCTACTGGCTGTTCATGTTCGGCTCGCTGATCGCGGCCGCCGGCTTCGCCACCCCGCAGGGCGCCGCCGACTTCGGCTGGTTCCTCTACGCGCCGCTGTCCGACGCGATCCACTCGCCCGGCGTCGGCGCCGACATGTGGATCATGGGCGTGACGCTCTCCGGCTTCGGGTCCATCCTCGGCGCGGTCAACTTCATCACCACGATCATCTGCATGCGGGCCCCGGGCCTGACCATGTTCCGGATGTCCATCTTCTGCTGGAACGTGCTGCTCACCTCGGTCCTGGTGCTGCTGGTCTTCCCGGTGCTGGCCGCCGCGCTGCTGGCCCTGGAGTGCGACCGCAAGTTCGGCTCGCACGTCTTCGACCCGGCCTCCGGCGGGGCGATGCTCTGGCAACACCTGTTCTGGTTCTTCGGCCATCCCGAGGTGTACATCCTGGCGCTGCCGTTCTTCGGCATCGTCTCCGAGGTCATCCCGGTCTTCAGCCGCAAGCCGATGTTCGGCTACGGCGGCCTGATCGCGGCGACCGTCGCCATCGCCGGACTCTCGGTCACGGTGTGGGCGCACCACATGTACGTCACCGGACAAGTGCTGCTGCCGTTCTTCTCCTTCATGACCTTCCTCATCGCCGTGCCCACCGGCGTGAAGTTCTTCAACTGGGTCGGCACCATGTGGAAGGGCTCACTGAGCTTCGAGACCCCGATGCTGTGGACCGTCGGCTTCCTGGTCACCTTCCTGTTCGGCGGCCTGACCGGCGTGCTGCTCGCGGCCCCGCCGATCGACTTCCACGTCTCCGACTCCTACTTCGTCGTCGCGCACTTCCACTACACCCTGTTCGGCACCGTGGTGTACGCGATGTTCGCCGGCTTCCACTTCTGGTGGCCCAAGATGACCGGCAAGATGCTCGACGAGCGGCTCGGCCGGATCTGCTTCTGGACGCTCACCGTGGGCTTCCACACCACCTTCCTGGTGCAGCACTGGCTCGGCGCCGAGGGCATGCCCCGCCGCTACGCCGACTACCTGGCCTCCGACGGCTTCACCACCCTCAACACGGTGTCCACCATCGGCTCCTTCCTGCTGGGCCTGTCGCTCCTGCCGTTCCTCTACAACGTCTGGAAGACCGCCAAGTACGGCGAGAAGGTCACCGTCGACGACCCGTGGGGCTGGGGCCGCTCCCTGGAGTGGGCCACCTCCTGCCCGCCGCCGCGCCACAACTTCGTCACCCTGCCGCGGATCCGCACCGAGTCCCCGGCGTTCGACCTGCACCACCCGGAGATCGCCGCCCGCGACTACCTGGAGCACAACGGCGTGCCCGCCAAGCACCTGGCCGGCGTCACCCCCGCCGCGTACGACGTGCCCGCGCCGCGCCGCGCCCGCGCGCTCGACGGCGGCGCCGGCTCCGGCCGTCCGGACGGCGACGGCTGACGGCCCGGCCCCCAGAACGCCGCTCCCGCCCGCGCGTCGCCCCCGGGCGGGCGGGAGCGGCTCCCTTCCGAACCGCACCGGGCTTGAGGAGTGCACGGCACCATGTCCCACATCGTCCTGGCCATCGGCACCGCCGCGATCACCGCGTCCGGCTGCGTCTGGTACCTGCCCGCCATCGCCGACCTCCAGGCCGGCGACGACCGCCCCCGCTCGGCCCGCACCGCCGCGGCCGCCTGCGTGACCTGGTGGGCCTGCCTGGCCCTGGCCGGCGGCCTGCTGCTGACCGTCCCCGCCTGGCAGCCCGCCGCCCAGATCGCGCTGGCCGGGCTGGTCGCCGGGGTCCTGCTGCGGCTCCGCGCCCACCTCCAGGGCCGGACCGAACGGCGCGAGGCGGCCGTCGGCTGGGCGCTCATCGACCCGGCCCCCGCGCCCCTGCCGGCGCGCCCCTCGCCGCGCGCCCTGCTCGGCTGGCTGCTCGTCGGCCTGGCGGTCGCCTCGCTCGGCGCCGCCTCCATCCTGCTCTCCGGCGGCGGCCCGCTCGCCCCACGCCTGGCCGCCGCCGCGGGCAGCGCGGTCGCGGTCTCCACCGCCTTCCTGCTCATCGGCCTCGGCAACGCCCGCCGGCACCGCGCCTGACGCGCCCGCGCGGGGGCGCCACCCGGCCCCGCCCTCCCCGGGCGGACGACGCGGGCGGACGACGCGGGCCGCCGGCGCGGGCCTGCCGGCGGACCCCGCGGCCGGGCCGGAATGGGGCCGTTCGGCCCTGGGCGGAGGCCGGGTGGTGCGGCATGATGCCAGGGACCCGGCGTGCGGTGTGCCGGGCGAGAAGAGGGTGGAGCCACGACATGGCGAGCGAGACGACCGGGAGCGGGACACCGGCACCGGTCCGGGTGTTCCTGCTGGACGACCACGAGGTGGTGCGCCGCGGCGTGCACGACCTGCTGGACGGCGAGCCCGACCTGGAGGTGGTCGGCGAGGCCGGCACCGCCGAGCAGGCCCTGGTCCGGATCCCCGCGCTGCGCCCGGACGTCGCCGTCCTGGACGTGCGCCTCGGCGACGGCGACGGCGTGGCCGTCTGCCGCGAGCTGCGCTCCCGGATGCCCGACCTCGCCTGCCTGATGCTCACCTCCTTCGACGACGAGGAGGCCCTGCTCGACGCCGTGATGGCGGGCGCCGCCGGCTATGTGCTCAAGCAGATCAGCGGCACCGACCTGATCGCCGCCGTGCGGACGGTCGCCTCCGGCCGCTCGATGCTCGACCCCGGCGCCGCGACCCGCCTGCTCAACCGGCTGCGCAGCGAGGCCGAGCCCCAGCAGCCGAGCGGCGGCGGCCCGGAGCTGACCACGCGCGAGCAGGAGGTGCTCGCGCTGATCGGCGAGGGCCTGACCAACCGGCAGATCGGTGAGCGGCTCTTCCTCGCCGAGAAGACCGTCAAGAACCACGTCTCCCGGCTGCTCGCCAAGCTCGGCGTGGAACGGCGGGTGCAGGCGGCGCTGATCGCCACCGAGCTGCGCCAGTCGGCCGCCGCCGACCGCTCGGCCCACCACCCGCGCATCCTCGGCCACGGCCCGCGCGGCTGACGCCGCCGACCCCTCAGCCGGCCCCGGTCGCCCGCCCGCCTGCGGCGACCGGGGCCGCTCGCCGTCCGCGCGCCGGCGCCGACCGGCACCTCCCGTTCGCCCCCGGGACGTTCGCCGTAGGCCTGCCGGGCCCCTCGGCGGGACCATCGGCCCTCGCCCCGGCCCGGCCCCGCGGGCGACGATCGGTGCCATGAACGCCGATCCTGAAGCCGCGTCCGTGCAGGTCGAGCCACGGGTCCGGCCGCAGCCCCGCCGCACGCGGGAACTCGACGAGACCAGGGCGCTGGAGCTGCTGGGCCGTGCCGGGGTGGGCCGCGTGGTCTACACCGTCGGCGCGCTGCCCGCCGTCCTCCCGCTGCGCTTCCGGCTGGACGCGCTCGGCGGCGTCCTGCTCTCCGCGGAGGCCGGCTCCGAACTGGCCCGCGCCGTCGACAACGCGGTGATCGCCTTCGAGGCGGACGAGGTGGACGGCACCGACGGCACCGGCTGGTGCGTCACCGTCCTCGGCCGCGCGGAGGTCCGCCGGCCGTCCCCGGCCCCCGGCGCCCGGGTCGAGATCCGCATCGCACCCGAACTGGTCGTCGGCCGCGAGCTGACGCCCGACCTGCCCTGAGGCCCGGCCCGTCCTGGGGCCCGGCCCGTCCTGGGGCGGAACCGTCCTGAGGCGGACCCGCCGGCCGGTGGACCACCGGCCGGCGGGTCGCGTCGGGCCCCCCGGGCCCCGCTCCGGGTCACACGCCCAGCGGGGCCTGCCACACCAGGCGGGTGCCGCCGCCGTCGGCCGGGAGCAGCTCGAAGGTGCCGCCCGCCCGCTCGGCGCGTTCGGCGAGGTTGCGCAGGCCGCTGCGGCGGCCGCCGGCCGGGACGCCCACGCCGTCGTCGGTCACGGTGAGCGTGACGGTGCCCCCGGCCGCGCGCAGCGCCACCTCGACGCGGCTCGCGCGGGCGTGCCGGGCGGCGTTGCTGAGCGCCTCGCCGAGCACGGCCATCACGTGCTCGGCCAGCTCCTGCGGCACGTCGGTGTCCAGCAGGCCCTCCATGCTGAGCCGCGGCGCGAAGCCGAGGGTGGCCTGCGCCTCGCCGACGACCCGGGTGGCGCGGGCCCGCAGCCCCCGGTCCGGCTCGCTGTGGGCGCGCAGGCCGAAGATGGTCGAGCGGATGATCTTGATGGTCTCGTCCAGGTCCGCGACGGCCCGGCTGACCCGGTCGGCGGCGCTCTGGCTCTCGATCAGCCGGCCCGCGCTCTGCAGCGTCATGCCGGTCGCGAACAGCCGCTGGATGGCCAGGTCATGGAGGTCCCGGGCGATCCGGTCTCGGTCCTCCAGGAGCGTCAACTGCTCGGCGTCCCGGCGCCGTTCGGCGAGCTCCAGGGCGAGTGCGGCCTGATCGGCGAAGCCCAGCAGGGGGCCCGTCTCCTCGGCCGTGAACGGCGGGCGCCCGCTCTCCCGGGCCAGCAGCAGCACGCCGCGCCCGAAGCCCTCACCGGTGCCCAGCGGCACCGCCACGGCCGGCCCCAGCCCGGTGAACCGCCCGGGCGGACCGGCGGGGAAGCGGGCGTCGCGCTCCAGCTCGTCGCTGGTCGCCGGCGAGCCCGCGGCGTACGCGGCGCCGGACAGCGTGCCGTCCACCGGCACCGTCACGCCGAGCCGGGCCTCCGGCCGCCCGCCCAGCGCCACCTCCACGGTCAGCTCGGCGGCCCGCTCGCCCGGCTCGGCCAGCGCCACCGACACGTCGGCCAGCTCGGCGCCCGCGATCTCCCGGGCCCGGCGCGCGATCAGCTCCACGACCTCCAGCCGGGGCGCGCCCGACAGCAGGCTGCGGGTGATCTCCGCGCTCGCCCGCAGCCACCGCTGCTGTCGGTGCGCCTCCTCGTACAGCCGGGCGTTGTCGATCGCGACCCCGGCGGCCACCGCCAGGGTCGAGATGACCGCCTCGTCGTCGGCGTCGAAGTCCAGGCCGCTGCGCTTGTCGGTCAGGTAGAGGTTGCCGAACACCTCGCCGCGCACCCGCACCGGCACCCCGAGGAAGGTGTGCATCGGGGGGTGGTTCGGCGGGAAGCCCACCGAGGCGGGGTGTTCGGAGAGCACCGGGCAGCGCAGCGGCTGCGGGTCGCGGATCAGCTCGCCGAGGATGCCGCGGCCGGTCGGCTGCGGTCCGATCGCGTCGGTCTCCTCCTGGGTGAGGCCGACGGTCAGGAACTGCGCGAGGGTGTGGCCGTCCGCGCCGATCACGCCGAGCGCCGCGTAGCGGGCGTCGACCAGGTCGGCGGCGGCCTCCACGATGCGGTGCAGGGCCTGGGAGAGGTCCAGCTCGCGGCCGACCGCGAGCACCGCCTCCAGCAGGCTGTGCACCCGGTCCCGGGTGCCGCGCGCCGCGTCGATCCGCCACTGGAGCTCCTCCAGCAGCTCGTCCAGCCGCAGCTGAGGGATCCGCGGACCGCCGGGGGCGGCCGAGGAGGGCGGGGCGGGCGGGGCGGCGGGGCCGCCGGGGGAGCGCGCCGGCGCGGCCGGGGCCGGGGTCGCCCGGGGCGCTGCCGCGTGGGCGGGGCAGCCCGGCGGCGGTGCGTCGTCCGCCCGTTCGCGCTGGTCTCCGCCGGTGCCCGCCCGCGTGTCCTCCGCGCCGCCCACCGGCGTCCTCCTCGTGTTCACATGCTGCTGGTCCGGGTCCGTGCCCCGGTCGGGAGACCGGGCGGATTGCCTGATTCACGTTAGTGCCGCTGGCATGTGCGCGGAACGCCGGGGTCGGTCATGCACGCGGCGGACGGTGCGCAAGCGGCCACTCGCGCGCCGACAGCGCGCTGTTCGCGCCACGCGCGCGGACGGCCCACGGGACCAACGGCCCCCGGCCGGGGGGCCCTGCGGCCTCTGGCGGGCGGACCGGCCCGGGACCAGGGTGGGAACCGGGGCCGACGGAGCGTCAGCGCGCACCGGGCGCCCCACCGGAGAGCCACCCCGAGACCCGCCCCCGCGCGGCGGGCCCGCAGCGGAAGGAAACGCCCATGACCCCCGCAGTCCTGGCCGGAGTCGACGGATCGCCCGAGAGCACCGCCGCCGCCCACTGGGCCGCCGAGGAGGCACTGCGGCGCGGGGCCCCGCTGCGGCTGGTGCACGCCTGGCCCTGGCTGACCGACGGCCGCGCCGCGTTCGCCGACACCCAGGACCTCCCGGCCGCCGCCCAGCGGATGCTGGCCGCCGCGGCCGAGGACGTCCGGGCCCGCCACCCCGGCCTGAGCGTCGAGACCGACGCGGTGCTGGACGCCGCGGTGGACGGCCTGGTCGCCGCCGCCGGGGACGCGGGCCTGCTGGTCCTCGGCTCGCGCGGCCTGGGTGGCTTCAAGGGGCTGCTGGTGGGCTCGGTGAGCATGGCGGTGGCCGGGCGCGCGCCCGTGCCCGTGGTGGTCGTCCGGCCGGCGGAACCGGTCGAGGAGCCTTCGCACGGGCCGGTGGACGGGCCGGTGGACGGGCCGGTGGACGGGCCGGTGGACGAGCCGGTGGACGAGCCGGCCGACGGGACGGCCGGGCGGCCCGCGGTGCCCGAGGTGGTGGTCGGCGTGGACGCCACCGCCCCCGACGACGCGGTGCTCGACTTCGCCTTCCACGAGGCCGCGCTGCGCGGCGCCCGGATCCGAGCCGTCCACGGCTGGGACCTGCCGCCCGCCTTCGCGGTCGTCGGCTTCCTGCCCTCCGGCACCGAGGTGGCCCAGCTCCAGGCGGCGGAGGAGAAGGCCCTCGCGGCCGCCCTGGCCGCCCACCGCGAGCGCCACCCCGGCACCGAGGTCGTCGAGCAGGCCCGCCTCGGCGCCGCCCGCACGCTGGTCGAGGACTCCGCGGGCGCCGACCTGGTCGTGGTCGGCCGCCGTCGCCGCCCGCACGACCTCGGACCCCGGCTGGGCCGGATCGCCCACGCCGTGCTGCACCACGCCCAGGCCCCGGTGGCGGTCGTCCCGCACGACTGACCGCCCGTGGCCGGTGACCTCCCGCCGCCGGCCACCGGGACGGCTGCCGGGAGGGCTGCCAGGAGGCGCCGGGACCGCCGCCGACCGGCATCCGGGCCGTTGGACCCTGTCGGCGGTGACCGGCCCGGCGCACCCTCGGGAGTAGCGGGACACGTGGCCGGGCCGGCCGTGGCGACCGGCTCCGGAGCGTCGAGGCAAGGAGAGGATCACCATGACCCGGTCAGCCCTCACTCCGGCCGGCCTGCGGCTGCTCGCCGCCGCCGGCGGCGCGGCGCCCTCGCTGCACAACAGCCAGCCCTGGCGGTTCCGCCCCACCCCGGACGGGGGCGGGGTGGAGGTGCTCGCCGACCCGGAGCGCTCCGTCCCGCTCGCGGACTCCGGCGGTGCCGCCGCGCACATCGCGGCCGGCGCCGCGCTGTTCAACCTCCGGGTCGCCGCCGCCCGGCTGGGCCGGGAGGCCGCCGTCCGGCTGCTCCCGGACCCGGCCGACCCGCGGCTGCTCGCCGTCCTGGACCTCTCCGTCCCCGCCGCCGAGGACTCCCCGACGGGCGGGCCGTTCGGACGGGACCTCTACCCGGCGATCGCCGAGCGCCGTTCCAGCCGTCTGCCCTTCACCAACCGGGACGTCCCCGAGGCGGTCGCCGCCGAGCTGACCGAGGCCGCCCGGGACGAGGGCGTGGCCCTCGCGGTGCTGGAGGAAGCCGGGGTGCGCCGGGTGCTGGAGGTCACCGCCGAGGCCGAGGACCGGATCGCCCACGACGCCGCCCGGCAGGCCGAGACCCGCTCCTGGCTGCGGCCGGACGGGGGCACCGCCGCCACCGACGGCCTGCCGTACGCCGTGCTCGGCCCGCAGGACCACGACGCCCGGGTGCCGATGCGCGAGTTCGCCGGGCGTCCGCCGCACCACGAGGGGCCGCCGCAGCCGTCCCGGCGCTTCGAGGCACTGCCCCAGCTGTGCACCCTCGCGACCGCGGGCGACGGCCCCGCGGACTGGCTGCGCACCGGGCAGGCGCTGGAGCGGGTCTGGCTGCTGGCCACCCTGCACGGGCTGCGGCTGACGGTGTGGCACCAGGCGGTCGAGTGGCCCGACCTCCGCTGGCGGCTGCGCGACCCCGCGGAGGGGCCCGGGCACGTCCAGCTGGTCCTGCGGGCCGGTTACGGCCCGCCCGGAGCCGCCACGCCGCGCCGCCCGGTGGAGGACGTCCTGGATCCGCCGACGGCGGAGCGGCGGGCGGGGGCGGGGCGCTAGGAGATCCGGGCCCAGGCGGTCCAGCTGCCGTCCGTGCCGTGGCGCCGGGCCCACAGGTTGCCGTCGGTGCCCCGGGCGGCGATCTCGAACCGGCCGCCGCCCGTGTCGGAGGCGGTGATGCCGACCCCGCCGGTCAGGTAGCCGCCCAGGGACGACCAGGAGCCCTTCTTGCCGGACGCGCTGCTCGAACGCGTCCACACGGCGTGGTCGGTGCCGATGACGAACACCTGCCGCCGGCCGTCCCGGTAGTCGTACTCGGCGAGGCCGGGGTCGCCGTACTCGCCGCCGCAGAGGTACTCCCCGCCCCAGACCGGGCTGACGCAGTGCATCGGCTGGGCCGCCACGGCGGTCGCCGCCGAGGCGGTGGAGGGCGCCGCGGTCATCGCGGCACCGGCGAGAACGGCGGCGGCCACCGCCGTCTTGATCTTCTGCACGGACACTCCTCAGTCGGTCCCGACCGGGACCGCCCGCCGGCCGGGCGGCCCCTCGCCCGGGGACACGGGAGTCCGGAGCCGGCGGGTTCACCCGTGGACGACACGTCCGCCCCGCGGCGCCCCTTCGGGCACGGCGGGGCGGATGTCGTGCGCCGGACGGCCCGCACGGTGTACGGCCGGCCCGGTGTACGGCCCGCACGGTGCGCGGAGCGCGGGGTCAGGACCCCATGGCGGCGAGGTCCTTGATGTCCTGGTAGCTCATGCCCAGCTTGTTGTAGAGCCGGACCTGCTCCTCGTTCAGGGCGCCGCCGGCGGTCAGCTCCTTCACCTGGGCATCGGTGAGCGGGGCGCCCGCCCCGCCCGGGCCGTCGGAGCCGTCCGAGGCGCCCGCGCCCTCGGCCCCGGAGCCCAGCAGGCCCTCGGTGAACCCGGTGGCGAAGTCGCCGAAGGCGCTGCCGAGCTCCTCCGCGCTGATCGTGGCGGCGTCGGCCGGGGCCTGGACGGCCGGGGCGTCCTTGGCGAACGCGATCCGCAGCGGCAGGGGGGTCGCCGTGCCGGCCTTGGCGTCCAGCTGGGCGAGGTCGAAGGTCACCGCGGACAGCGCGCCGCCGTCGAGGAGGACGTCCAGGGACAGGTTGCGGTCCGGCACGTCCGACGGGGCCGACTTCGGCAGCTTGCCGAGGTTCGGGATGTCCTTGGTGAGCGGCTCGAAGGCCTTCAGCAGGTCGTCCGCCACCTTGCGGGCCGGGGCGGTGACGGTGATCCGCTCCTTGCCGTCCTGCTTCCCCTTGTCCTCGAAGGACAGGTCATGGGTGAGGATGTCCTTCAGCGACGCGGCCAGGCCGTCCTCGACCCCGGGGGCGAGCGTCGGGGCGGGGGAGGCCCCGGCGCCGGCCGGCCCGCCGGTCTCCGTGAGGTCCTTGGCGTCGAAGCCGATCCACTTGCCCTTCAGCGCGCCCTGCAGGGCGGCGGGCAGGTCCTTGGTGAAGGCGTCGAGTTCGGCGGGGTCCTCGCCGAAGAGGCTGCCGAAGGCGGCGAGGTCGGCCCGGGCGAAGGCCCGCTCGCCGACCTGGCGCAGCTCGACCAGCGACGCGCCGTCCTTGCCGGTGAGCGCGACGGACGAGGAGAGCGAGGCGTCCGGCTTCGGGGCCTCGCCGTTGCCGGCGCCCTTGGACGGCTGGACGTCCTTCAGCGGCTTGTCCGCGCTGAACGCGACGGACAGGCTCACGGCGGCCAGCGCGGAGGCGCTCTCCTTGTCGATCTTCGCGCCGGTGGCCGCGCCGAACGCCTCGATCTGCTCGACGGTGGCGTCGACCGACACCTTGGCGCTCAGGGACTTGCTCCGGCCGAGCTTGTCGAAGGCCGTCGACACCTTGTCGGCGGCGCTGAGCTGCTGCACGGTGCCGCACGCGGCGAGCCCGGTGGCGAGGACGGCGCTGCAGGCGGCCGCGACCAGAGTGGTGCGGGCGGACCGGCGTATCACGGTGTTGATGGGGTGCTCCTGGGTGCGGTCGGCGGGTGCCGGTGCGGCGGGTACGGGTGTGTGTCCGTGTACGACCCGCCGGTATGACGGCCTGACACAGACAAGCACAGGAACCCTGGTTCGGACACCCGATTTCCCGGCGCCCTCCTCAGGACGGGCACAAACTACCGGACGGGGCCGACAGTCCCGCGCGGACCCCCGGGCGTCCGGGGGGCCGGCGCGGGGCGGTCCGCCTCAGCGGCTGCCGCGCCGTCCGCCGGGCGGCCGGACCTCCGCCTTGACCCGCAGTTGGGGACTGTGGCGGAAGCTGAGCGTGAACTCCACCCACTGTCCGACCTTCAGCGGAGGCGGATCGATGATCATCAGATCGGCGTCCTCCGGGGACATCGCCAGCTCGCCGCGCTCCGGCACCGGCAGCGCCGCGACCGGCTCCCACCGGCCCGCGGCGCCCTGGTGCAGATGCCGCTTCAGCGTCACCCGGCCGCCGAACTCCCAGTCGGCGCCGGTGAGCTCGTCGGGGATGTCGCCGGGGTTGCGGACCGTGAAGAAGGCGGCGGTGGCCGGCACCCCGCCCGCCGTGGGCAGCAGCAGCCAGCCCGGCCCCGCCTCGACCGGCCGCGCCGTCCCGGCCCCGCCGATCGCCGTCCACCCGGAGAGCAGCGCGAGCGCCACCGTGGCGGCCGCCACCGGCGGCCCGGCCACCCGCAGCCGCTCGGCCGCCCGGGACCGGCCGCCCGTCACCGCACCCGCCACCCCGCTCACCGGCCCCCTCACCACGCCGCACCCGCCGACCGCCGCGCCCGGGCCGGCCGCCGCGCGGCGCCCGCCCGACCGCCGATGCCGGGGCCGCCGACGCCCGGTCCGCCGGCGCCCGGTCCGCCGTCCCCGGGCCCGCCGCGCCCGTCCATGACGCCCCGCCCGGGACGCCAGGTCCGCAGCCGCAGGCTGTTGCCCACCACCAGCAGCGAGCTCAGCGACATCGCCACCGCCGCCAGCATCGGATTCAGCAGCCCCACCGCCGCCAGCGGGATGAGCACCACGTTGTACCCGAACGCCCACAGCAGATTGACCCGGATCGTGGCCAGGGTGCGCCGGGCCAGCCGGACGGCGTCCACCACCGCCTCGATGTCCCCGCGCACCAGCGTCAGCCCGGCCGCGCCGATCGCCGCGTCGCTGCCTGAGGCGAGCGCCACCCCGAGGTCCGCCGAGGCCAGCGCGACGGCGTCGTTGACCCCGTCGCCGACCACCGCCGTGGTCCGCCCGGCGGCCTTCAGCTCCGCGACCACCTCGGCCTTGCGCTCCGGCGAGGCCGAGTGGTGCACCCGCTCGATGCCCAGCTCCGCCGCGACGGCCCGCGCCGCGCCCGGCCCGTCCCCGGTCAGCAGCACCGGCTCCAGGCCCATGCCGCGCAACCGGTGCAGCGCGCGCCAGCTGCCCGAGCGCAGCGTGTCACCGACCGCCAGGACGGCCGCCGGGCGCCCGTCCAGCTCCACCAGCACCGGCGTGCGGCCCGCCGCCGAGGCGTCCGCCAGCGCCCGCGCCAGCTCCGGCGGCAGCGGCCCGTCCGCCGCGTCCGGGCGGACCACCCGCACCCGACGGCCCTCCACCTCGCCGGACACCCCCACTCCGGCGGCGGCCGTGAAGCCGGCCACCGCCGGAAGGGGCTCGGAGCCGCACCGGGCGCGGGCCGCCCCCACGACAGCCCGCCCGACGGGGTGCTCCGACCGGTGCTCGACGGCTCCCGCGAGCCGCAGCACCCGGTCCTCGTCGACCCCCGCGCCGGCGGCCACGGTCACCGCGGCGAGCTCCATCCGGCCGGTGGTCAGCGTGCCCGTCTTGTCCAGCACCACGGTGTCCACCCGGCGCAGGCTCTCCAGCACCTCGGGGCCGCGCACCAGCACGCCCAGTTCGGCGCCGCGCCCGGTCGCCGCGAGCAGCGCGGTCGGCGTGGCCAGGCCCAGCGCGCACGGGCAGGCGACCACCAGCACGGCGACCGCCGCCGTCACCGCCGCCTGCGGGTCGGCGCCCGCACCCAGCCAGAAGCCCAGCACGCAGACCGCCACCGTCAGCACACAGGGCACGAACACCCCGGCGACGGTGTCCGCGAGCCGCTGCGCCTTCGCCTTGCCCGCCTGGGCGTCCGCCACCAGCGCGGTGATCCGGGCCAGTTGGGTGTCCGCGCCGACCGCCGTCGCGCGCACCACCAGCGCCCCGCCGACGTTCACCGTGGCGCCCGCGACCCGGTCGCCCGGCCCGACCTCCACCGGCACCGACTCACCGGTCAGCAGGCTCAGGTCGAGTGCCGAACCGCCCTCCACCACCACCCCGTCGGTGGCCACCCGCTCGCCCGGCCGGACGACGAACTCCTGCCCCGGCAGCAGCCGTTCGATCGGCAGCAGCCGCTCCTCGCCGCTCCGCGGATCGCGGACGCAGACCTCCTTGGCGCCGAGTTCGGCCAGCGCCCGCAGCGCCGAACCGCTGCGCCGCCGCACCCGCCCCTCCAGCAGCCGCCCGGCCAGCACGAACAGCGGCACCCCGACGGCCGCCTCCAGGTAGACGTGCGCGGTGCCGCCGCCGTCCGCGGTCAGCGAGAACGGCATCCGCATGCCGACCTCGCCCGCCCCGCCGAACAGCAGCGCGTACGCGGACCAGCCGAAGGACGCGACCACACCGAGGCTCACCAGGGTGTCCATGGTCGCCGCGGCGTGCCGCAGACCCTGCCGGGCCCGGCGGTGGAACCCGGCCGAGCCCCAGCTCACCACCGGCAGCGCCAGCCCGAAGCAGACCCACTGCCAGGCCGGGAACTGCAACGAGGGCACCATCGACAGCACCACCACCGGCACCGCCAGCAGCGCCGTCACCACCAGCCGCCACCGGTCCCCGGCCTCCTCCTCCGCCGGACCGGCCGCCGGTACCCCGGCAGGGGCCAACTCGGCGGTGTACCCGGCGCGTTCGACCGCCGCGACCAGCGCCTCGACGCCCACCGCGGCCGGGTGCAGCACCCGCGCCCGCCCGGTGGCCAGGTTCACCCCGGCGGTCACGCCCTCGATCCGGGCCAGCCGCTTCTCCACCCGGCTCACACAGGCCGCGCAGGTCATCCCGCCGACCGCCAGATCGGTGCTCACCAGCGCGCCGGTGTCCCCGCTCCCCGCGCTCTCCGTCACGGACGTCACCGGCCCGCCCCCATCTCATGGCCCGTCCCGGGCTTGCCGCCGCCCCCGCCGCCGGGCGTCAGCCCGGGCGTCACCGGCCCGGCACCGCGCCCCACCGCGAACGCCACGACGAACACCACCACCAGCAGCAGGGCGAACCCCGCCAGCACACTCAACGGCCGGCCACCCGGCGACATCCCGCTCACCCCCCACCAGTCGTCCCACCACCCCGCCGAGTTCCCGAACACCCCGAATGACCCGAATCACATACCCCCGCCCCGTGCCGCCGCCCCGCCCCGGACACGGCGAGGGGCCGGGGCGCGCACGGTCTCCCGCACGCGCCCCGGCCCCTCGCCGTTCCGTCCGGCTACGCCCGGCCGCCCGGCCGCTGGTCGAGGTGGACCAGGACGCCCGAGTGGAACCGCTCGACGGCGGCGTCGACACTGCGGATGAAGCCGCTCTCGGCGTTGCCCCGGGTGCTCCCCATGCTCTTGGACAGCGAGAGCCGGAACCCGGTGAGCCGCGAGGAGTCCTTCGGCAGCAGGTCGCCCGGCTCGGGCCGCAGCTTCTCCAGGGTGCCCCGGGGGCCGGCCGCTCCGCCGTCGGTGAGCGTCTCCACGTGCAGGTCGGCCGGGGCCTCGCCGAGCTGACGGACCAGCCGCTTGACCCAGCTCAACGGGTAGCCCTGCTCGGGCGCCGGGACCTCGGTGGAGGTCCGCAGCTTGCCGACCCGCAGGTCGGCGGCGATCGCGAGGGTGCCGACGGTGCCCTCGATCCGGATCTCCCGGATTGCGAGGTGAGTGTACGCGCGCAATCGGACCGTCCGGGCCCCGGGGTACGGCGCTGCCCCGGCGCCGGGGGTGACGCCGGGGCAGCGGGGGAGGGCTACGGGAGCGGGATGCGGACGACCTGCGGGTCGTGGTCGCTCAGTTGGGTGGCGAACTCGCTGTTGAGGTGGACGATGTCGTAGCTGTACGGCTTGGCGGCGAGGGCGGGGGAGACGAGGATGTGGTCCAGGACCTGGGAGTTGCCCTCGTAGACGTAGGTGTAGCGCTCGGCGAGGGGGAGGGTGCGGGGGAGGTCGACCAGGGAGCCGCCGGCGGTGAGGAGGTCGGCGGTCGCGGAGAACTCGAAGTCGTTGAGGTCGCCGAGGACGATGACCGCGGCGTTCGGGTCGACGGCGAGGATCTGGTCGGTGAAGTTCTTCACCACGGTGGCCTGCGCGTGCCGCTGGGTCTCGGAGGGGCGGGACGGCTGCTGGTAGCGGCCGAAGAGGGGCTGGTCGCCGCCCTTGGAGTTGAAGTGGTTGGCGATCACGAACACCGGCCGGCCGTTCCAGCGGAACTCGCCGGCGAGCGGCTTGCGGCTGGCGTTGAACGCGGAGTTGGCCGGGTCGATGCGGCCGGGGGAGTAGGCGAGGGCGGGCGTGCCGGCGTTGTTGACCACCGAGTCGGCGGTGGTGGAGCCGGCGCCGGGGCGGTCGGTGAAGGTCAGGCCGCGGTCGGTGCGGTAGAGGAAGACCTGGCGGATGTTGCCGCCGGGCTGGCCGCCGTCCTGGTCGTTCACCGGGTTGATCTGGCGGTAGGAGTAGGCCGGGCCGCCGGCCGCGCCGATCGCGGCGACCAGCTTGTCCACGGTCTGGTCGGCGGCGGTGACGCCGTTGTCGGTCGCGCCGGAGTTGTCCTGGATCTCCTCCAGGGCGACCAGGTCGGGCGAGCGGAGGTTGTTGACGATGGCGGCGGCGAGGCCGTCGAACTTGCTCTGCGGGTCACCCGGGGCGAGGTTCTCGACGTTGAAGGTCGCGGTGGCGAGCTCGCCGGCGGCCGGGGCGGCGGTGGTCTCGGCGGCGAGACCGCCGGGCGTCACCGCCGGGGTCGCGGTGACCAGCAGCTTGAAGTTGCCGAAGGAGTAGTCCAGGACGCCGACGGTGGCGCCGGAGAGGGTGTCGCCCACGTTGGCGGCGGGCGTCGGGGCGAGCACGTCGTCCAGCAGGACCCGCTCGGGGTTGCCGTCGGTGGCCTGCAGCAGGATGCCGCCGCGGTTGGTGCGGGTGGCCGAGCCCTGCGGGACGACCGGGATCTCCCCGAAGGAGCTGCTCGGGCCGACCACGGCGGCGTTGTTCAGCTGGACCCGCATGCCCTCCAGGGACTCCCAGAAGTCCAGGCCGTCGGTGGCCGGCTGGAAGCCGCCGGCCGTCTCGACGTCGCCGGTGGTGACGCTGGAGATCACCGCGGCCGGGGGTATCCGGCCGCCCGCGCCGACCACGGTGGCGGCGGGCAGCGCGACGTTGTGGGCGAGGACGGTGGTGACCGGAGCGGTGATCTCGGTGGTGGTGAGGTTGGTGGTGCCGCCGGTGCCGCCCGGGCGGAACTCGCTCACCGTGCCGCCGACCTTGACCGAGTCGCCGACGGCCACGCCCGGCGCGCCCGCGGTGTAGACGTAGACCGCCTCGCTGGTGGCCGGGTCGGCGTCGGGCTGCGGGTCCTGGAACCAGTAGCCGCTCGGGCCGGCCGCCGTGACCACGCCCGGGACGGCGCTGACCGCCTGGCCGGCCAGCGGGGAGGTGCGGGCCGCGCCCTGGACGTCGTGGATCCGGGTGCCGCCGGTCCCGCCGCCGGTGGAGGAGGAGTTGCGCGGGACGGGCGCGGTGACGGCGAAGTCGGCCGCGTTGTTGTCGGTGTCGGTGGCGCCGCCGCCCGCCCGCAGCGCGGCGGTGGTGTTGGCGAGGTTGCCGGTCGGCGAGCCCTCGGCCGAGCTCGCGGTCGTGCCGTAGCCGACGAAGTCCTTCACCCCGGGCTGGGTGGCGCAGCCGGCGGAGCAGGTGAGCGCGGTGGCGTTGGTGACCAGCGCGACCTTCCCGGCGTTGGCGCCCAGGGCGAGGGTGCCGGTGGCGTCGGGCGCGGGCAGGGCGGCGCCGGTGCCGGCCCCGGCCGCCTCCTGCACCAGGTAGTACTTCCCGGGGGCGATGGTGCCCGACAGGGTGGTCTTCGACCACGAGGAGCCGGCCGCCGAGGCGTACTGGACCGTCCAGCCGGTGACGGAGACCGGAGCGGTGCCGCGGTTGTACAGCTCGATGAAGTCATTGGCGTACGGGGCACCGGAGTTGCCGCCGCCGCCGAACACCTGGCTGATCACGATGTCCGGCGACACGGCGTGCGCGGTGCCGGCCGGAAGGGCTGTCAGCGCTCCCACGACGGCGGCGGCCGATGCCACCGCCAGCACACGGAGCCGGACTCGATCGGTTCGCCGCATGGGGCGACCTCCTGACGCGCGAACGGATGATGGTGGGGCGCTGTGTGTTGTAGCAGCGCCACCGTTGCCATACCGCGCGCTCCGGCGGACGGCCAGGCGTACAACGGAAGAACGTTTTGCCTGGCATGAACCGGACGAGCCGCCCGTGACGGAAGGGGCGGGGGAGACGGGAGGTCAGTCGTCGGCGGGCCCGGTGAGGGTGAGGCGGATGCCGACGGTGCCGCGCTCGCCGCGCCGCAGCCGGCTGCCGAGCAGGGTGAGGACGCCGACCAGGCCGTACTTCTGGCGCAGCAGCGTCCGGTAGGCCGCGGTGCGCTCGGGGCCGAGGATCTCGGCGGTCGCCGGGAAGGACCCGCCGGTCGGACGGCCGCGCACGTCGCACGGGCCGACCAGGACGTCCGGGCGGTTGCGGATCCGCTTGACCTTCCAGGAGTCGGCGACGGTCCAGATGCCGAGCGCCTCGCCGTCGCGCACCACCCACACCGGGGTCGGCACGGCGGTGCCGTCCTTCTTGAAGGTGGTGACCAGCAGATAGCTTCCGGAGGAGAGGCCGACGAGGCGTTCGAGCCGCTCCTGCCGGTGCGGGTCGGGATCGGGGGTGGGGGCGCTCATGCCGGGCATTCTAGGGCCCGGCAGGAGCGCCTCCGGGCGCCGCCGTCACCGCCGCCGCGGGCCGGGCGGCGTCAGCCGGGCACGGGCGCTGCGGGCCAGGCCCCGGGCCCGGCGCGCCAGCCGGCGCCGGCCGCGGCCGCCCACCGCCGTCGACCCGCCGACCGCGGTGGCGCCGCGCGGGGCGGGGGCGCCGCAGGGGACGGCGCTGCCGTACGCGGCGGGGTCGCGGTAGGCCGCGACGGCGCCGGGCGCCACCGGCGGGCGGCCGGCTCCGGCGGCGCGCGGCCGCACCCGCCGCCGCACCCGGATCCGGGCCGCCGCCCAGAGCGCCAGCGCCCCGCACAGGGCGGCCGCCGTCCAGCCGGCCGGGCCGGGCGCGTGGCCGGCCTGCCGGCCGGCGCCGTCGGCCTCCCGGGCGGCGTTCGGCAGCACCCCGGCGTCCGGGTCCCCGGCCGCGCCGTCCGGGGCCGGCTCGCCCTCCTCCTCCACCAGGGCGCCGACCGGTTCGACCGTGCCGGCCGCCGCGAAGCCCCAGTCCAGCAGCGCCGCCGCCTCGTCGTACACCTTGGACTGCTGCTCCGGGTGCATCACCGTCACCAGCAGGGTCCGGCCGCCGCGTTCGGCCGCGCCGGTGAAGGTGGCGCCCGCGTTGGTGGTGTAGCCGTTCTTCACCCCGATCAGGCCCGGGTACGCGCCCAGCAGCCGGTCGGTGTTGGCGATGTCGAAGGCGGTGCGCTGCCCGGTCGTCAGGTCGAGGCCGCCGGGGAAGCGCGCGGTGCGGGTCGCGCAGTAGGCGCGGAAGTCCGGGTTGCGCAGCCCGGCCCGGGCGAACAGCGTGAGGTCGTACGCCGAGGAGACCTGGCCGTCCTGGTCGTAGCCGTCCGGGGTGACCACCCGGGTGTCCCGGGCCTGGAGGGCCTCCGCCCGCTCCTGCATCTGCTCGACCGTCGCGGCCAGCCCGCCGTTCATGTGGGACAGGACGTGCACGGCGTCGTTGCCGGAGGCGAGGAAGACCCCGCGCCAGAGGTCCTCGACCCGGTAGGGGAGGTTTTCCTTGATCCCGACCAGACTGCTGCCCGCGCCCACCCCGGCCAGCTCGGCCGGGGTCACCCGGTGCTCCAGGGAGCGGTCGAACTTGGGCAGCACGGTGTCGGCGAACAGCATCTTGAGCGTGCTGGCGGGCGGCAGCGGGAGGTGCGCGTTGCGGGCCGCCAGCACCTCGCCGCTCGTGGCGTCGGCGACCAGCCAGGACCGCCCGGTCAGCCCCGCGGGGAGCTCCGGCGCCCCGGGCCGGGGCGCCACCTGGACGGTCGGGCGGCCCAGCCGCTCGCCGCCGACCACGGTGCCCGCCTCCTGCGCCGCCCCGGCCGCGGCGGGGGCGGCGCTCGCCCCGGGCGGGGCGTCGGCGGGGCCGGCCCGGGCGACGGGCGCACCGGCGGCGAGCAGCAGCACGGCGAGGGCGCCGGCCGCCGCCGGGCTCCCGGCCCGGCGGCGGCCGCTGACGTGGGACGGCCTCTGCTGCACACCGCGAACGTACCCGGGCCGCCGCCGCCCCGCCCTGCCCGCTGCTCCGTCCGGGCCCCGGCGCCGGGCGGGGCCTGGTACGGTACCTGGCATGTTCGTTCCCGGTGTGTAGTGCGACCCGTCGCGACCGCGCCCCGACCGTTGCCGTCGGCGCGGTCCTCCGGTGTCCCCGCACGCCTCCGGTGCCGCCGGGCCCCGCGCGCCCGCCGCCGGTCCTCACCGAGGAACGTACCCATGCCCTCCTCCGCCCCCGTGCCCCCGCACGCCTCCGCCGCGCGCCCCGGCTACCGCGCCGTGCTCGGCGCCCCGTACGCCGCCCGCACCTTCGGCGCCGCACTGCTCGGCCGGCTCTCCTACGGCGTGGTGCCGCTCGCCCTGCTGCTCGCCGTCCGCGACGCCACCGGCTCCTACTCCGCCGCCGGCGCGGCGATGGCCCTGTTCGGCCTGGCCAGTGTCGCCCTCTCCCCGGTCAGGGCCGGACTGGTCGACCGTCACGGCCCCCGGCGGGCGCTGCCGCCGATGGCCGCGCTGTACACCGCGCTGCTGCTCGCCGTGGCCGCCGCCGCGCGGCCCGGTACGCCGCCGGCCGTCCTCGCGGCGCTGGTCCTCGCGGCGGGCGTCTGCACCCCGCCGCTCGGCCCGGTGATGCGCACGCTCTGGCGCCGGCTCCACCCCGACGCGGCGCTGCTGCGACGCGCCTACAGCCTCGACGGCGTCTTCGAGGAACTGCTGTTCGTCGCCGGACCGCTGCTGGTCGGGCTGCTGCTGCCGGTCACCGGCCCCGACGGTGCCGTCGTCGCGGGAGCGGGCCTGCTGCTCACCGGGGCCCTGCTGATGGTGGCCTCGCCGCTCACGGCGCCGGGCACCCGCGAGGACGGCCCGGCCGAGGGGGAGGACGCCGCGACCGGCGGCCGCCGGCGACGGCGGGCCGGCGGCCGGCTCGGCGGCGGCCGGGCGCTGCGCCGCGCGGTGCTCGCGGCGGCCGTCACCGGCCTGGCCCTGGGCGCGCTCGACCTCATGGTGGTCGCCTCCGCCGAGCGGCAGGGCCGGCCGGAGGCGGTCGGCTGGATCCTGGCCGCGCTCTCCCTCGGCAGCGCGGTCGGCGGCCTCGGGCTCGGCGCACTGGACCGTCCGCTGCCGAACGCCGCCCGGCTGCCGCTGTTCACGGCCGGTCTCGGCCTGGCCCTGGCCGCCGCCGGGCTCGCGCCGGGCCTGCTGCTGCTCGGCGCGGCCGTCGCGCTCGCCGGGCTCTTCGTCTCGCCCGCCCTCACCACCGCCTACCTGGTGGCGGACGAGGCGGTCGTCCCCGGCGCCCGCACGCGCGCCGGTGCCTGGGTGAACACCGCCGTCAACGCCGGATCGGCCGGCGGCGGCGCGGCCGTGGGCCTGATGGTCGGTCATCTGCCGCTGCCGCTCTGCTTCGCCCTCGCCGCCGCACCGGCCCTGGCCGCCGCACCGGTGCTGTGGACGCGCGACTTTGGTGACGCCGGGTCGCGCCGAAAGTCGGATCCCGCCCGGGACGCCGCTGCCTAACGTCGGCGGCATGAAGAACTTCCTCGGCTTCGTGAGCTTCGTCCTGATCGTCGGCGGGATCAGCGGGCTGCTCGCCGACCACCTGTGGGGCCTGCGGGTGTTCGGCTTCGTCCGCTACCTCGTGCCCTCCGGCCACCAGACCGCGGGCTACTTCGCGCTGATCGGGGTGGGCGTCCTGCTCGCCCTCGGTACCGCGCTCCTGGACCGGCTGGGCGCCGGGGACTGAGCCGGGCCGGGGGCGGGTGCGGCGAGCGGGAACGCACGGCCGGGCGCCGCTCGTTGGACCGTCCGACGGGCCGTCGACGAGGAGGAGCCGCATGACCAAGCAGGCCTACGGACGGATCGCGCACCGCCACGTCGAGGTGAACGGCGTCCGGCTGCACGTCGCCGAGCAGGGGGAGGGGCCGCTGGTCCTGCTGCTGCACGGCTTCCCGGAGAGCTGGTACTCCTGGCGGCACCAGTTCGCCCCGCTCGCCGAGGCCGGCTACCGGGTGGTCGCCGTCGACCAGCGCGGCTACGCCCGCAGCGAGCAGCCCGCGTCGGTCGACTCCTACACCCTGCTCCACCTGGTCGGGGACGTCACCGGCCTGATCCGCGCGCTCGGCGAGGAGCGCGCGGTCCTGGTCGGTCACGACTGGGGCGCCCCGGTCGCCTGGACCACCGCGACCCTGCGGCCCGACCTGGTGCGCGGCGTGGCCGGGCTCAGCGTCCCGCCGGTGCCGACGCTCGGCCTGCCGCCGCTGGCGCAGGCCAGGGAGCGGTTCGGCGACGGCTTCTACCAGGTCTACTTCCAGCGCCCCGGGGTGGCCGACGCCGAGCTCGTCCGGGACCCGCACCTGACGTTCCGCCGTCTGTTGTACACCGGCTCCGGCGACCGCCCGCGCACCGGGGAGTCGCGGGCCTGGGTGGTCGGCGAGGGCCAGACCCTGCTGGACGGCCTCGCCGAACCGGAGAAGCTGCCGGCGTGGCTGTCGGAGGCGGACATCGAGGCCTACGTCGCCGACTACGCCGAGCACGGCGAGCGGGCGTTCACCGGCGGCCTCAACTGGTACCGCAACATCGACCGGAACAACGAGCTGCTCGCCGGGCTCTTCGGCCTGCCCGTCGGCGTCCCCGCGCTCTACGTGGCCGGGGACCAGGACATGGTCACCACCCTGATCCCGGAGGAGGCGATGCGGCAGCTGCTGCAGCACCTCGCGCCCAAGCTGTACCGGCGCGTCACCCTCCCGGGCGTCGGGCACTGGACGCAGCAGGAGAGCCCGGCCGAGGTCACCGAAGCCCTGCTGGACTTCCTGCGGCACCTGGACGGCTGAGGGCGCGGGGCGGCGGGGCGGGACGGCTCCCGCCCCGCCGCCCCGGTCCGGATCAGACCGGCGGCAGCCGGGCGATGAACTCGCCCAGCCGGCGGGCGTTGCGGCAGCAGTGCATCTCGACCACCGCGGCGTAGGCGGGGGCGGCCGAGTCGCCGGTGCCCCAGAGGGCGGGCTGCTCCGGATTGAGCCAGTGCACCCGGCGGGCCCGGGCGGCGATGAGCCGCAGGGCGGGCAGCCCGGGGTCCCGGTGGTTGTTCCGGGCGTCACCGAGGATCAGCACGCTGGTGCGCGGGCCCACGGCGTCCAGGTGGCGGTCGGCGAACTCGGCGAGCGCCGCGCCGTAGTCGCTGTTGCCGTGGTGGCCCGCCACCGCGGCCTCGGTGAGGATCCGCCGGGCCGGCGCGGCCGGGTCGCCGCCGCGGGTGAGCAGGGCGGTCACCTCGGCGGTGCGGTTGACGAAGGCGAACACCCGGACCTTGCTGAACTGGTCGCGCATCGCCTGGACCAGCAGCAGGGTGAAGTCGGAGAAGCCCGCCACCGAGCCGGACACGTCGCAGAGCAGGACCAGCTCCGGCCTGGCGGGGCGGCGCAGCCGGTGGGCCGGGCGCAGCGGGACGCCGCCGGTGGACAGCGAGCGCCGCAGGGTGCGCCGCAGGTCGATCTGCCCGCGCGCCGCCCGGCGCCGGCGCGCGGCCGTCCTGGTGGCCAGCTTGCGGGCCAACGGGTGCACGGTGCGCCGTAGTTCGGCGAGCTGGTCGTGGCCCGCGGTGAGGAAGTCGATCCGGTCGGCGCTGGGCGCGACGGCCCGTTCGGCGACGTGCTCGGTGCCGCGCAGCTCGGCCGCCCGCCGGCGGGCCTCGGTGGCGACCAGGGCGCGGAAGTCCTGGATGCGGCGGCGGACCTCGTCGGGAAGGAGGCCGTCGGCCAGGTCCGCGGCGGTGGGGCCCCGGCCGTCGGCGCCGGCGCGCAGCGCCGCCAGCACCCGGGCCAGCAGCGTCTCCGGGGCGAGCCGGCCGAGGGTCTGGTGGGCCGACCAGCCGCCGCTGCCGGGCCGGTCCGAGCCGCCGGCGGTGCCGTACCGGCCGAAGGCGGCCACCGCCTCACCGGCGAGCCGGGCCAGGGCGGCCCGGTCGTCGGCGGCGAGCGCGGCCGCGAGCCGCGCCCGGAGGTCCTCGCGCAGGGCGGCCGGGTCCGGTGGCGCCGGGTCCTGGGCGGCCTGAGCGTGCCCGGCCGCGGTGGCGGCGGCCCGGCGCACGGCCTGCGGATCGCCCACGCCGAGCGGGAAGAACAGGTCGAAGGCGGCGTCGAAGACCCCGCGCTGTCCGTCGGAGCGCAGCAGGGCGGCGGCCAGCCCGGCCCTGACCTGTGCGCGGTCGGCGAGGCCGAGGACCTCCAGGACGGCCGCGGCGTCGACGGTCTCGGCGGGCCCGACCGGCAGGCCGTGGGTGCGCAGCGCGCGGACGAAGCCGGTCAGCCGGGCGGCGAGGTCGGCGGGCGGGGCGCCGGGGGCCGGTGCGGCGCCGTCGGCGGCCTGCGGCGGGACGCTCATGCGGGGGTGAGCTTCTCGGTGGCCTTCAGCACGTCGTCCTGGTGCTTGAGGATCACGCCGAGGGTGGCGCGCACGACGGTCTCGTCGAGGGTGTCGGCGCCGAGGGCCAGCAGGGTGCGGGCCCAGTCGACGGTCTCGGCCACCGAGGGGGCCTTGCGCAGCTCCATCGCCCGCAGCGCGCCGACCACCCGGACCATCGACTCGGCCAGCGCCGCGTCCAGGCCGGGCACCCGCAGCCGCACGATCCGGCGCTCCAGCTCGGCCTCCGGGTAGCCGAGGTGGAGGAAGAGGCAACGCCGGCGCAGGGCCTCGGAGAGCTCCCGGGTGGCGTTGGAGGTGAGGAGGGCGAACGGGCGCCGGTTCGCCGTGATGGTGCCCAGCTCGGGCACGGTGACCTGGAAGTCGCCGAGCACTTCGAGCAGCAGCGCCTCGACCTCGACGTCGGCCTTGTCCATCTCGTCGATGAGCAGCACGGTCGGCTCGTCGCCGCGGATGGCGGTCAGCAGCGGGCGGGTGAGCAGGAACTCCTCGGTGAAGATGTCGGTGCGGGCCCGGTCCCAGCCCTCGTCGCGCCCGGCGGTGATCCGCAGGAGCTGTTTGGCGTGGTTCCACTCGTAGAGGGCACGGGCCTCGTCGATGCCCTCGTAGCACTGGAGCCGGACCAGCCGGGCGCGGCCGGTGGCGGCGACGGCCTTGGCGAGTTCGGTCTTGCCGACGCCGGCCGGCCCTTCGACGAGCAGCGGCTTGCCGAGCCGGTCGGCGAGGAAGACGGCGGTGGCGGTCTCGGTGGAGGCCAGGTAGCCGGCCTCGGCCAGCCGGGCGGCCGTGTCGGCCACCGACTCGAAGAACTGCGTGCCCTCGCCGCCCATGCGTGCCCCACATCCCCGTCGTCCGGTGCCTGTCGCCAGCACCCTACCGGCGGGTCACTTCGCTGTCCCGGCCACGGCCACGGCCACGGCCGGGGCCCGGTCCGCGGCCGTGGCCGCGGACCGGGCGCGTCACCGGCGCCGCGGGGGCGTCAGTTGACGAAGACGACCGGGCTGCCGGCCACCGAGACGTCCCGGACCGGGCCGTAGGTGGCGGTGAAGTAGCCGACCGGGAAGCAGGTGCTCGGGCCGGAGACCTTGGGCAGCGCCTGGGCGTTGAAGCCGATGGTCTGGCCGGTGTTGTTGGTCGTGCCGGCGAGGCCGCCGGGGGCCCGGTAGACGCAGGTGATGGTGCCGAGGATGGTCTTCAGCACCACCGTGGTCTGCACCGGTCCGGCCGTGCCCGGGTCGAGCGAGACCGGGCTGCCCGCGGCGTCGCTGACCGAGTTGACGTAGGCGAGGTTGTTGACGGTGATGCTCTGCACGCCGGTCACGCCGATCACGTTGGCGGTGCAGGAGCCGAAGGTCTGCGTGTTGAGCGACTCGGTGGCGGTCCCCGGAGCGGCCGGGTTGGTGAGGACGGTCGCGGAGAACGCGGACGTGGCGCACTTGATGCCACTCGTTCCGGTGGCGCTGGAGGAGAAGTTGGCGGTGGTGCCGGCCACCAGGTCGGCGACCAGCACGTCGCCGACGGAGACGTTCGGTCCGGCGAGCGCGGTGTGGGTGAGCACCGCGACGGGGGCGGCGGCCGGGGCGGTGGCGTCGGCGGCCTGGGCGGGGGCGACGGTGCCGGCGGCCAGGACCGCGGCGGCGGCGAGGACTGCGGTTCCGAGGGTACGGCGGATGCGCATGAGGGTGTGCCTCTCCGGGCGAGTCGGGTGGGGCCCGTGCGGCCGGTGCGGGGGCGCGCGCGGCGGCGTCGACCGCGGGCCGGCCGCGGGCCGGCTGCGACGGGGTGGTGCGGGGTGGGGCACCGCGGACGGTGACTCGGCGGGCCCGGCGCCACGGGCCCGCCCGTACGGGCGGCGGTACCGGCGGCACGACGCTGTGCGGCGGGTACGGCGGCCGGATCGGCCGCGCTCGGCCGTTCGGGGCCGGCTGCGGGCGAGTACGGCTGAGTACGGCGGGGTGGAGCGGAGGTGGAGCGGGTGGGGCGAGGGGTACGTGCGGTGCCGGGTGCACGTCGGCGGCTGCCACCGCCGGGCATGCGTTCGCCATACTGAGCAGTCGGAACGCGTGCGGGCTTCCGGCGGCGTCCGCCGCGGATTGGAAACCCGCCAGTGTTGTAAACCGGACGTCACGTCAATGTCAAGAAGATGCGCAGGAGTTGGCGATGAGACCGGAACCCCTCCGGAAGTCCGAGACCGCCCTGCTGCCCGGGGCGCGCACCGGGCGCGACCCCGCCCGGTCGATCAAGCGCGGCCCGAGCCGGCTGCCGCCCGGGGTGGTCGCCGCGACCCAGCGCGAGCGCCTGCTCGACGGCCTGGTGCTCACCGTGGCGCAGCACGGCTACCAGCGCGCCACGGTGAGCGACATCTGCCGTGCCGCCGGGGTGACCAGGCCGGTGTTCTACGAGCTGTTCACCGGCAAGGAGGACGCCTTCCTCGCGGCCCACCGGTACGGCACGGGGGTGGTGATCCGGCGGATGGCGGCGGCGTTCGCGGCGGCGCCGGACTGGTGCACCGGGATCCGCGAGTCGCTGCGGGCGATGCTCGGACTGCTGGCCGGGGTGCCCGCCTTCGCGACCATGGCGGTCATCGAGCTGGACGCGGTGGGCCCGGCCGGGCGCCGCGAACGCGACCAACTCCTCACCCGGTTCCGGGCGTTCTTCGCCGAGGTGCCCGAACTCCCGGGCGGGGTGGCGGCGGAGGCGATGGTCGACGCGGTGGTCGGCGGCGTCTACGGCACCCTGCAGCGCTGCATCGATGCCGGTCGCACCGCCGAACTCCCGGACCTGCTACCGCTCCTGAGCCTCTTCTGCCTGGCCCCCTTCCTCGGCCCGGCCGAGGCGGCGCGCCGCCTGGCCCTGGACCCGGCGCCGTGGCGCAGCGGCGCCGACGACCGGGCCGCGGGCCGCCCGGGAGCGGACGATGATCCTTCGTGCACCCGTATTGACCCGCTCAATACCGGGCAGTAGCTTCCCAGTTACCCACTGAGGCCCGACCGGTCCGCCCCGCTGCCGAGGGGCGGTCCCTCCCGGTCGTGTCGCAGAACGCTGTCCGCGCCAGGGCAACGTGCCAGTGACTGCCCGTCCCCACCACCCAGGGAGCACACATGGCCACGTCCGAGGACGCCGCCCGGAACGACGAGAGCACCACCGACGCGGAGGCGCCCGCGCAGCGCAGGGGCCGGGTCCGGCTGAAGCGCACCGCGCTGATGGCCGTTCCCGCCGTCGCCGCCGGCGCGGTGCTGATGACCCTGACCGCGCAGGGCGTGCTCGCCGCCCAGTTCTCGATCTCCGGCATGCCGTTCACCGTCACCGCGGACAGTCTGGACGGCGTCGGGTTCGAGCAGTTCGGCAGTCTGGACCACATGATCGAGGACAGCCCCAACGCCGGGGACACCGGCGGGCAGGTGCTCGTCGCGGTGTCCGCGATCAAGGAGGCCTCGCTCACCAAGCTCTGCCAGAGCGTCGAACTCGGCGGCATCAACCTGCTGATCAAGGCCGGGGACGGCGGAACGCCGGTGACCGCCACCGACCTCACCACCGACTCCGATCTGCTCACCGGTGACGCCGAGTTCAAGAACATCGAGATCGGCGGCGACGCCAGCACCTTCACCAAGGCCGGGGTCAAGGGCCTGCCCGGGGTCTTCGGGCAGCAGGCGGACACCGTCAAGATCCGCAACCTGCGCCAGCACAACTACGCGACCACCGCCGGTGCCTTCAAGCTGCCGAACCTGCGGCTGAGCTTCAGCTCCGAGGGCTGCTGACGGTGGCGGAGCCCGCACCCGGGACCGACACCGGGCCCGCCCTGGAGGCCGGGCCCGCGCCCGAGACCGCGCCCGGCGCCGCGCCGCAGGCCGCGTCCGCCCGCAGCCGCCCGTCCTGGCGCGGCTGGCGGGGCCGGCGGCCGTTCTGGGGCGGGGTGCTGATCCTGTCCGGCGGCGCGGAGATCCTCTTCACCCTGCGTGCCCCGCTGCCCGTCGTCCTGCACATCGGGCTCCAGGGGCTGTCCGGCTACCTCGTCCCGACCGTGATGGTGGTCTGCGGCCTGCTCGTCCTGTTCAACCCGGCCCAGCGGCTGTTCTACTCGGTCGTCGCCGTACTGGCCTCGCTCGGCAGTTGGCTCACCTCCAACCTGGGCGGCTTCCTGATCGGCATGCTGTTCGGCGTGATCGGCAGCTGCCTGACCTTCGGCTGGGTACCCGACCAGCCCCCGCGCCGCCGCCTGCTGCGCCGGGGCCGGGCCCGTCGGAAGGCCGCCGGCCCGGCCGGCGCCTGAGGCGGTCGCGGCCGGCGCCCCGACGCACACCCCGCGTCCGGCGCCGCCGCGTCCGGCCCGCCCCGCCGCCGTCGGCCGGCCGAGGGACCCGGGGCCGGTGCTCCGCCCCCGGCGAAGGGAGAGCGCCGGGGGCGGAGCACCGGCCCCGCCCGTCGCCGGGCCGGTGGTCCCCTTCGTCGACGGCCCGGCGGTCCGGTGGTCCCGGGCCGGCCGGGACCACCGGCCCTGTCGGAGACCCCCCGGGCTGCCGTTCACTGGACCTGCCACCGGTCCCGGCCGCCCCCTGCCCGCAACCGCGCCGCAAGCCGTCCGGACGGTGAACAACCGCTGTACGAGAGGTGGCTGACGGCTGGTTAGGCTGCGCTCCATGGACCTGGACAGCACCACCAGCACCACCGAGTACGACCGGTTGATCGCGCGCCACCACGCCATGCGCCTGCGCCGGCAGATCCTGGCGCCGGCGCCGTCCTTCGCCGCAGCGCCCACCGGTCCGGACGGCGCGCCCGACGCCCGCCCGGCCCCCGGCGGCCCCGGCGCGCAGGGCGGCTACGACCGGGACCACGACGGCGCGGCCGACCAGCGGCTGATCCTCGGCGGCCTCGGCCCGGTGGCCCCGTTCGCCGACCTCATCGACCACCTGTACGCGGTCATGTTCCGCCGCCGCCCCTTCCTGCGCGCGCTGTTCCCGGAGTCCATGGAGTTCCAGCAGGTCCACCTGGAGCGGATGTTCGACTACCTGATCGAGCACCTGCACGAGCCCGGCCGGCTCGCCGCCACCCTCACCCAGCTCGGCCGCGACCACCGCAAGCTCGGAGTCCGCCCGGTCCACTACGAGGCCTTCGAGGAAGCGCTCCGCGAGGCGCTGCGGCAGCGGGCGGGCCGGCACTGGAGCGCCGAGCTGGAGGGCGCCTGGGTGCGGATGCTGCGCTTCGCCGTCCGCTCGATGGTGGCCGGCGCCGACTCGGCGCTCACCGAACCCCCGTACTGGCACGCGACGGTGGTCGGCCACGAACGCCGCCGCGCCGACCTCGCCGTGCTCCGGGTGCGCACCGGCGAGCCGTACCCGTACCGGGCCGGCCAGTACGGGAGCGTCGAACACCCGCTGCTGCCGCACACCTGGCGGCAGTACTCGATGGGCTGCGCCCCGCGCACCGACAACGAGCTGGAGTTCCACGTCCGCCGCACCGGGCCGGGCGGGGTGAGCGAGGCGCTGGTCGAGCGCACCGCCGTCGGCGACCGGCTGCGGCTCGGCCCGCCGCGCGGCACGCTGATGCCGCAGGACGACACCCGGGACC
Source organism: Kitasatospora sp. NPDC015120 (assembly GCF_043080305.1). Lineage (NCBI taxonomy): Bacteria > Bacillati > Actinomycetota > Actinomycetes > Kitasatosporales > Streptomycetaceae > Kitasatospora > Kitasatospora sp. NPDC015120. The sequence goes on from NZ_JBIBVJ010000007.1 coordinate 293,138, forward strand.
TCCTGCTGGTGGCCGGAGGCACCGGGCTCGCCCCGATGAAGGCGATCGTCGAGGAGCTGGTGGAGCACCGTCCGCGCGGGCGCCGGGTCCACCTGTTCGTCGGCGCGCGGGCCCGGGCCGACCTCTACGACTGGCCGGCCCTCGCCGAACTCGGAGGCCGCAAGCCCTGGTTGGAGCTGGTCCCGGTAGCGGACGACGCCGCCGACGGCCCCGCCGCCCCCGGCGGACGGCTGGCCGAGGCGGTCAGCCGGGCCGGTGACTGGTCCCAGCACCTGGCCTGCGTCAGCGGCCCGGCGGGTCTGGTCGACGAGGTCCGCACCCGGCTGGTCGCCTCCGGCCTGCCCTCCGCCCGGATCCACCACGACCCGGTGCTCGGCCGCCTCTGAGCGCGGGCGCGCCGCCCACCGGTAACAGCGCGCCGCCTACCGGTAGCAGTAGGAGTCCGAGGAGGCGTCCCCGCCCGCCAGGTGCGTCTGGTGCACCCGCAGCCCCCGGAACTCCTCGCCGTGCGGGAAGAACCGCGGGTCCACCGTGAGCCCGCCCCGCTGCGGGTCGGCGTCCAGCTTGACGATCCACGGCTCGATGCCGTCCGGGTAGAACTGGTCGTCCCAGGAGCCGTACAGCGAGTTGGTGAGGTAGAGCCGCCGCCCGTCCCGGCTGATCTCGACCATCTGCGGCGCGCCGCTCAACGGCCGCTCCGGCGCGGCCGGGTGGGGCGTGCGGGCGCTCACCCCGCCGAGCCGCACGGACCCGGTGAGGCGGGGGTGGAACGGGTCCGCCACGTCGTACTGCAACAGCTCGCCGGTGCCCCAGGCGGAGACGTAGAGCCAGCGGTCGTCGACCGACAGGTTGATGTCGGTGACCAGCGGCGGCACCGCGCCGAACGGCTGCAGGACGGGCGGCAGGTCCTCGGCCTTCGCCGGCTCGGCGGGGATCTCGATCACCTTGCGTGCGGTGAACGCCTCGCCGTCCCGGTACCAGAGCCAGACCGAGGCCGAGAGGTCCTCCACATTGGCGACCACCCCGGCGAACCCCCACTCGGCCTGCGGGTCGTGGGCCGGGCGCAGCTCCAGCACCATCTGGTACTGGTCGCCCAGGTCGATCCGCTGGAGGTGGCGCCCCGAGTCCAGCTCCCAGAAGTGCAGCGCGTGCCCGTACTTGCGGCCGAGCAGCAGCTCCGGCACCACGCCGTCCTCGACCATCCACGGCGTGCCCCACTCGCTGGTGACGCCCACGTTGGTACCCAGGTGCCACCACACGTCGTAGGAGAAGTTCTGCGGGCCGCGCTCGGTCTCCCAGGGGCGCAGCACGTCGAAGGTGGTGTGGTCGAGCAGCGCGACCCCGCCGGGGCCGTCGCCGCCGGCGGCCGCGCCCAGGCAGGACAGGAAGACGCCGTCCGGCCCGCAGTGCAGGGTGTGCGGGCGCGAGTAGCCGGCTCTGGACGCCAGTTCCCCGGCCGTCACGGTCTTCACCAGTCTCGGGCGGACCGGGTCCGGCCGGGTGTCCAGCACGTGCAGCTGCGAGGAGCGCAGCCCCGGCAGCAGCAGGTAGCGCCGCTCGGGGTTGTCGTGGCAGGCGTGCGCGAGCGCGCTGGAGCAGGCGTTCCAGCCGAAGTGGTGCAGCTCGTCGCCCACCCCGGGCATGTCGGTGAAGTTGAGCACGCGCCCGTAGGTCGCCGACGCCGGGTCGGTGTCGACGGTGATCAGCGCGTCCGGCCGCTGCGCCGACCGGTCGAAGCCCGCCACGTAGGCGAGCTTCTCCGGTGGAGCGGCGATCGCCTCGGCGGGCGTGCGGTACAGGGAGGGATCGCTGTGGCCGGGCTGCCGGTCGTGCTGCGGGCCGTGTCCATGCGGCATGCTGGCTCCTCAACTCGCCTGTTCGGCAAGGGAAGTGACAGGGGCCCGGGTAGCCTTCCACAGACTCACGGGCGCACAGCAGGCGCACGGGGGAGCGGGCGGGGGCCGGGGGTGGCGCACCCCGGGCCCCGCGCGGGTACCGGCCGGCTCAGTGCACGGCCGACGGGAAGTACGCCCCGAGCCAGTGGTCGAGCTCGGCGAACACCTGGGTCCGGGCGGTCTCGCCGGACAGCACCAGGTCGTGCATGCCGCCCTTGATCCGGACGATCGTCACATGGCGGCCCAGGTACGGACCGGCCGCCGCGATGTCGTCGGCGCGCAGCACGGCGTCCGCGTGGTGCAGGGCGGCGTGCCAGCGGGTGGTGGAGACGGACGCGGTGGAGGCCATCAGCAGCACCGGCACGTCGATCCCGAGCCCGCGCCGCAGCTCCCGGTGGCCGCGCTGGACGGCGGCCAGCCAGCCGGCGAACAGCGGCACGCCCTCGGCGGGCTTGAGCTTCAGGTCGAAGTCCCACTCGCCGCGGAAGTCGCGGTGCAGGCTGTGCACGTAGTGCGGGTTGAGGGCGGAGGGCAGCACCCGGGTCGGTGCGAAGCGGCCGATCGCCTCCAGCGCCGGGGCGCCGAGGGTGCGCACGGCGGGGGCGGCCGGCATGGACAGGAACGGGCTGTTGAGGAAGAGGCCGTCGACCAGGCCCCGCCCGGTGCGGCGCCCGGCCCACAGCGCGGCGATCAGGCCGCCGGTGGAGTGGCCGTTGACCAGCAGCCGGCGGTGCCCGTCCTGCTCCCGGATGATCCGCACCGCCGCGTCCAGCTCCTCGTCGTACGTCGCGAGCTCGCGCACGAAGTTCGGCGAGTGGTGCGGGCGCAGCGAGCGGCCGTACTTGCGCAGGTCGAGCGCGTAGAAGGAGAAGCCGGCGGCGGTGTAGTGGTCGGCGAGGTGCGTCTGGAACCAGTAGTCGTTGTAGCCGTGGATGTACAGCACGGCCCGCTCCGAGCCGGGGACCAGCCGGCGGACCAGGGTCGCCGAGACCTCGCCCTCCTCGTCGGGCCGCAGCGGCAGCTCGGCGGCCTCGTAGGGGGCGCCGAGGATGTCTTCGCGGAACTCCATGGCCACGGGCACCCGCTTTCTGTTCGGAGACTGGGTTTCTCGGGGAACCCCGACGATACCGGCCGGTAGCCTCCGGCGTGACGGCGACTCGGGCCGGGCGCCTATGCTGCGGACATGCCCGAGATGCCCGACCCGTCCAGCCCGCCCGACGAACCCGTGCCGGTGGCGCGGCGCACCGACCTCGGGCAGGCGAAGCTGCTGCCCGACGTCGACCACGAGGGCGGGTGGCTGCTGACCCTCGACGACACCCCGCAGTCCTACGTCGACCTCGCCGACCCGACCCACCTGGAGTTCGAGTACACCCGGCGCCTCGGTCACCTGGCCGACGCGCTCGCCGAGCCCGGCCGCCCGCTGGACGCCCTCCACCTGGGCGGCGGCGCGCTGACCCTGCCCCGCTACCTGGCCGCCACCCGCCCCGGCTCGCGCCAGCGGGTGGTGGAGGTGGACGGCCCGCTGATCGCGCTGGTCGAGCAGCACCTGCCGTGGCACGGGCCCGGCGTCGACATCACCACCGAGGCCGGCGACGCCCGCGCCGCCCTCGCGGCGACGGCCACGAGCGCGCCCGGCTCGCTGGACCTCGTCGTCGCGGACGTCTTCCACGGCTCGCGCACCCCCGGGCACCTCACCTCGGTGGAGTTCCTGCGGCTGGCGGCGGCGGCGCTGCGCCCCGGCGGCTGCTACGCCGCCAACCTCGCCGACGGCCCGCCGCTGGCCTTCGCCCGCGCCCAGGCGGCGACGGTGCGCGCCGTCTTCCCGCAGGCCTGCCTGATCGCCGAGGCGCCGGTGCTGCGCGGGCGGCGCTACGGCAACATCCTGCTGGTCGGCTCGGCCGGCCCGCTGCCGGTCGCGGACCTCGCCCGCCGGCTGGCCGGGGACGTCTTCCCGGCCCGGCTCACCGAGGGTGCCGGCCTCGCGGCGTTCACCGCCCGCACGGCGCCGGTCACCGACGCCACTGCCACCGACTCCCCGCCGCCCCCGGACGGCGCCTTCGGCGTCGGCTGAGCGCGCCGCCGGGCGCCCCGGCGCGCCGGGACCGCGCGCACCCCCGTCCGTGCGCTGCCCGGTGTCAGAATCGGCGGGTCCGTGCGGGGACACCCGCCACCTCCGAGGGAGCGAGCGAGAGATGAGCAGCGTGGAGCGGCCTGAGCTGGCGGCGGTGCCCGAGACGGCGCTGTGGACGCTCTGGCAGCGGGCCGTCGAGGCCCGCCGGCCGGACGCCGTGCTGCACGACCCGAAGGCGGTGGACCTGGTCGGGCGGATCGACTACCCGTTCGCCGAGCGGTTCGGCACGAGCGGCTTCCAGTCCCGGTTCCAGGCGCTGCGGGTGGGCTGCTTCGACCGCGAGGTGGCGGACTTCCTGGCCCGCGAGCCGCGCGGCACGGTGGTCTGCCTGGGGGAGGGCCTGGAGACGCAGTACTGGCGGGTCGACAACGGCCGCGCCCGCTGGCTCACCGTCGACCTCCCCGAGATGACCGCCCTGCGCGAGCGCCTGCTGCCGCCCGGCCCGCGGCAGCGCTACCTGGCGGGCGATGCCACCGACCTGGCGTGGGCCGACGAGGTCGACCGTGACCGTGCGGTCCTGGTCACCACGCAGGGCCTGTGCATGTACCTTCCCCCGGCCCGGGTGAAGGCCCTGATCGCGGGCTGCGCGGACCGGTTCCCCGGCGGCTCCATGGTCGTGGACGCCGTACCGCGCTGGTTCGCCCGGCTCACGGTGAGCGGGAGGATGCGCACCGCCGCCTACCAGCTCCCCGCCATGCCGTGGGCGATGGACGCCGGCGAGCGCGACAAGCTCCGCACCGCGAGCCCGGCGGTGACGGCCGTCCGCGACGTCCGCCCGACGGGCGGACGCGGGCTCCTCGGTGCCCTCCTGCCGCTCGCCCTGGCCGCCCCGTGGCTGGCCGCCCACCGCCCCTCGGTCACGGTCCTCGACTTCGCCGGAGGTCCCGGACCGGCACGGCCGGGCAGCTGCACCCCCTGACAGAGCGTCGCGGCTGCGGCCTGCCGACGTTCCGGGCGCGCTCCGTCCTCGTCGCCGGACCGCCCGCGGCCCGCGCCCCCTCGCCGGGTGCGAGGGGGGCGCGGGCCGCGGACGCCGGGCGTTGCGCCCGGCCGGGTGCCGGTGGTCCGGACTACCAGCGGTACCAGCGGTGGCGGCTGCCCGAGGGGTGCGTGCCGCGGGCGACGAAGCCGAGCAGCCAGATCACGAGGACGATGACGGCGGCCCACCAGAGGATCTTCAGAGCGAAGCCCGCGCCGAAGAGGATCAGGGCCAGGAGCAGGACCAGCAGAAGGGGAACCACGGTGACCTCCAGAGTGTGTGGCCCCGCAACTGCCCGGTGGGCGCGAGGATATGCACGGGAATGTTTTCCGTGGGCCGGGGCACTCGGGCCGGCGCGGCGACGACGGAGCGAAGAGCGTGGGTCGTTGCCGTCCTGACATCCCTGGAGGCACGCGTGATGGTGTTCATGGTGTTCCTGCTCGTCCCGCCGGCGCTCGCGATGGTCCTGGTCGCGACCGGGCCCTCGGCCGTTCGTCCGCGCCGCGGGCCGACGGCCGCCGCCGTCCGGCCCGACCGGGTCCGGCAGCCGCGTCACGCCCGTGCGCCGCGCTGAACCGTCCCGGCAGCGCCCGGCCGGGAGTCACCTGCCCGGCCGCTCCCTGCCGGAGGGTCACCGGGCTGCCGCCCGGCCCGCCGGGGCCGACGGGACCCCCCCCCCGAGGCCCCCGCCGGGGTCCTCACCCGGCGCGAACGGTGGCCGACGGTTCCCGCACGTCGTCCACGAGCTCCCGGATCAGCGCCGAGACCTGGGCCGTCTCCAGCAGGAACCCGTCGTGGCCGAAGGGGGAGGAGATCACCCGGACCCGGTCGGCGGAGGGGATCCGGGCAGCGAGCTCCTCCTGCTGCGCGAGCGGGTAGAGGCGGTCGGTGTCGACTCCCGCCACCAGGGTCCGGGCGGTCACCCGGGCCAGCGCGGCCCGCGTGCCGCCGCGTCCCCGGCCCGTGTCGTGGGCGTTCATCGCCTCGGCCAGCACCGCGTAGCTGGCCGCGTCGAACCGCCGGACCAGCTTGGCGGCGTGGTGGTCCAGGTACGACTCGACCTGGTAGCGGCCGCCCGCCCGGGGGTCCTCGCCGTCCTGGGCGCGGTTGCCGAACCGGACGTCGAGCTCCTCGGCACCGCGGTAGGTGATGTGGGCGAGGCGCCGGGCGATGCCGAGGCCGGCATGCGGACCCCGTCCGGGAGCGGCGTCGTGGTAGTCGCCGCCGTTCCAGTGCGGGTCGGCACGGATCGCGTGGAGCTGGGTGACGGACCAGGCGATCTGGTCCGCGCTCGCCACCGCCGTGGAGGCGAGCACGAACAGCGCGGCGACCCGCTCCGGGTGGGAGACGGCCCATTCCAGCGCGCGCATCCCGCCCATCGAGCCGCCGACCACCAGCGCCCAGCGCTCGATGCCCAGCGCGTCGGCGAGCCCGACCTCGGCCAGCACCTGGTCGCGCTGGGTCAGCCGCGGGAAGGACCCGCCCCAGTACCGCCCGTCGGGCCGCAGCGAGGCCGGGCCGGTGCTGCCCTGGCAGCCGCCCAGGACGTTGGGTGCCACCACGAACCAGCGGTCGGTGTCGAGGGCGCGGCCCGGCCCGACCAGCGCGTCCCACCAGCCGGAGGTCGGGTGGCCGGGCCCGGCCGGCCCGGCGACGTGGCTGTCGCCGGTGAGCGCGTGCAGGACGAGGACCGCGTTGGAACGGTCGGGCGCGAGCCGCCCCCAGGTCTCGTACGCCAGCCGCACGCCCGGGAGCCGGCCGCCGGCGTCGAGCGGCAGCGGCTCCGTGCGGTCGTACCACCGGCGGCGCCCGGGCGGGTCCCCCTCCCGCCACGCACCGGTGGCGGGAGGGGGAGTCGCCTGCGGGGTGGTCCCGTCAGTGGTGTTCAGGACGCCGCCTTCGCCGCGCGGAAGCCGGCTTCGAGGTCCGCCTTGAGGTCCTCCAGGCTCTCGATGCCGACCGACAGCCGCAGCAGGCCCGGGGAGGTGCCGGTGGCGGCGAGCTGCGCCTCGTCGAGCTGGCTGTGCGTGGTCGAGGCCGGGTGGATGATGAGGCTGCGCACGTCGCCGATGTTGGCGAGGTGGCTGAAGAGCTCGACGGCGTCCACGAACCGCTTGCCCGCCTCGATGCCGCCGCGCAGCTCGAAGGAGAACACGGCCCCGGCACCGCGCGGGAGGTAGCGGCGCCCGGCCTCGTACCAGCGGTTGGAGGGCAGTCCGGCGTGGTGGACGGCGGCGACCTCGTCGCGCTGCTCCAGCCACTCGGCGAGCGCCTGGGCGTTGGACGAGTGGCGCTCCATGCGCAGGCTCAGCGTCTCCACGCCCTGCAGCAGCAGGAAGGCGGAGTGCGGCGAGATGGCCGGCCCGAGGTCGCGCAGCAGCTGGACGCGCAGCTTGACGGCGTACGCGCCGGGCCCGAGGGCGGGCCAGTAACGCAGGCCGTGGTAGCTGGCGTCCGGCTCGTTGAAGTCGGGGAAGCGGTCGGCGTGCGCACCGAAGTCGAAGGTCCCGGCGTCGACGACGACACCGCCGAGGGTGGTGCCGTGGCCGCCGAGGAACTTGGTGGCCGAGTGGACGACGACGTCGGCCCCGTGCTCGATGGGGCGCAGCAGGTAGGGGGTGGGGACGGTGTTGTCGACGATCAGCGGGATCCCGGCCTCGTGGGCGACGTCGGCGACGGCGCGGACGTCGAGGACGTTGCCGCGCGGGTTGCCGAGGGTCTCCGAGAACAGGGCCTTCGTCTCGGGCCGGATGGCGGCGCGCCAGGCGTCGACGTCGTCCGGGTCCTCGACGAAGGACACCTCGATCCCGAACTTGGGCAGGGTGTGCCGGAAGAGGTTGTACGTGCCGCCGTAGAGGGAGGCGCTGGAGACGATGTGGTCGCCGGCGCTCGCGAGGTTGAGGACGGCGAGCGTCTCGGCGGCCTGGCCGGAGGCGACCGCCACGGCGGCGACGCCTCCTTCCAGGGCGGCGATCCGCTGCTCGAAGACGTCCTGGGTGGGGTTGTGGATGCGGGTGTAGATGTTCCCGGGCTCGGCGAGCGAGAAGAGGTCGGCCGCGTGCTGGGTGTCGCGGAAGACGAACGAGCTGGTCTGGTAGATCGGGACCGCCCGGGCCCCGGTGGTGGGGTCGGGCACGGCACCGGCGTGCAGTTGCTTGGTCTCGAAGGACCAGGCGGGGGTGGTGGACCCGGCGGACCCGCCGTCGGGCGTGTGGTCGGCGGTGACGGCGTCGGTCGGCTGGCTCATGCTTCTCCTCGTACACGGATGGAGCCCGGCAGGCCGGGCTGGCGCCGTTGCGAGCGGCGGGTGCGGGGAACGGGTGTGCGGGCGCTCCGGACGGAGCGGCCACGCGGATCGCGGCTACGGCTGCGGAAGGATCACCAGGCGCCGCGTCAGCGGGCGGTGCGACAACTCATGGTCGTGACGCGCGTGTAGTCCACATGGCGCCGGGTCACGAGCATGATCATGGGTTCAGCGAACCACAGGCGCGCGGCGGACACCAACGCGTCCCACCATGCGGACAGCGCGGCGGTCCGGCGGCCCCGCGCCGGGCTCCGGGGGTCAGGCCACGAGGCGGGCGCACAGGGCGTCGAGGTCCAGCACCTCCGGCTCGGTGCCGGCCGGGACCAGCGCGAACGATTCCGCCAGGAACGCTGTCACGGCGAAGGCGGGCGCACTGATCACGGCCTCCCGCTCGGCGGTGCGCAGGATGATCAGCGTCCGCCCCGGGCCTCCCGGACGGACCCGGACGTCACCGTCGCCGGCGGGCGCGTACCGCCCCTCGGACAGCAGGTCACGCCCGAAGTACCAGTCCAGCGTGCTCCCTTCGGGGGTGCACCGGCCGAAGGACAGGCACACCCCGTACGGGAGCGACGAATCGAACCGCAGCCAGGCCCGCACGGGTACGTGGGGGAACTCGCTGAAGGGCAGGCTGACGTCGAACTGGTGGACCGTGATTCCGGGCATGCGGCAGGACCTCGCTGTCAGTGGGGGCGGCGCTGCAGGGCCGCGGCTCCCGGATACCCCCGCGCACCGCTTTCAGCGTGCTCGCGGCGGAGGAACTTCCGGGCTCCGGCCGGCGGCACCACGGGTCCTGACGGCCCGCGGGCCCGAGCCCGCGGCCGTCGCCGCCGGCACCCGCCGCTCACCGCAGACCCCCGGCGGGGCGGTGCGGCTCACAGCGGGAAGGTGACCCGGATCCGCTTGCCGCCGCCCGGCAGCGGCTTGACGTGGCAGGTCCCGGAGAGGTGCTGGACCAGCGCCCAGCCGCGGCCCCCGGGCGCCGCCGGATCACGGCGGTCGAGGGCCTCGCCCGACGGGTGGCCGTCGTGGCCGTCCTCGACGTCGACGACCAGACAGCCGAGCGCCAGGTCCAGGCGGGCTTCGAAGCCAGTCATGCCGCCGCCGTGGGTCCGGGCGTTGACGACGAGTTCGGTCACCGCGAGCTGCGCGTCCGCGAGGACGCGGTCGGTGTCCCGGGCCACGGCATGCAGCAGCCCGGCGAGATGGGCGCGCGCCTCCCTCGCGGTGCGCACGATGGGCTCGGCGCGCTCGGGGACCCGGCTGCCGGGGTTCTCCTCCGGGTGCGGGGCCAGCTCATCGGCGTGGGGCATGTGACGGCCTTTGATCAGGTGGAGCGCGGCATGGACAGGTGGTGTCACGATCGTGGGACCGGAGCGCGTCTACCCCGCAGGGCGCGGACGATCCCCGTACGGACCCACCGGCGTCATGGTGTCCCGGAGTGCGCCGGGCCGTGGCCGCCGACCGCGCGCTCGGCCGCGGTGACGCTGTCGGCGAGGGTGAAGTGCCTGTCGGTGGCCGTGATCTCCAGCAGCCTGCGCACGGCCGGCGCGAGCTGCCCCACGAGCACCATCGCACCCCCCGCCTCCTGGAGCCGCCGGTGCGCCAGGACGAGGACCCGCAGGGCGAAGGAGTCGGCGAAGGTCACCTCGGAGAGGTCGACCGCCAGCACGGCCGGCCGCTCGGCGACGGCGGCGTCCAGGCACGCGGTGAGCTCCCGGCCGGTGTCGTAGTCCAGTTCACCGCTCAGCCTGAGCACGGACGTCTTCCCCGGTCCCGGGGGACGCGCCGGGCTCCTGTCGTCGGTCATGCAATCATGCTAGCCGTACCGGATCGGGGCGGCGGAGGTGACCGCCGCCCGAAACCCCGCCCTCGTCGAGGGCCTTCCCGGCCCGCCGCCGTGGGAGGGTTCGAGGACGGCACGGGCCGTCCTGGCACGGGAGGGAGCGATTCGTTGGCCGACGCGGTCGGGCACGACGAGGTGCCCAGTCCGTTCGCCGCCGACCCGCTGGTCGGCGCGGACCTGGCGCGGGTGGACTGGTCCGCCACGCCGTTGGGGGATCCCCGGGCCTGGCCCCAGAGCCTGCGCACGGCGGTGGGCGTCCTGCTGTCCTCCCGGTTCCCCATGTGGATGGCCTGGGGGCCCGAGCTCACCTACTTCTGCAACGACGCCTACCGGCGCGACACCCTGGGCCACAAGTACCCGTGGGCGCTCGGCCGCGCCTTCGACGAGATCTGGCCGGAGATCCGGGACGCCATCCGTCCGCGCATCGACACCGTCCTGCGCGACGGCCGCTCGACCTGGGACGAGGCGCTGATGCTGCTGCTCCGGCGTGCCGGCTACGCCGAGGAGAGCTACCACACCTTCTCCTACAGCCCGTTGCGGGACGAGGACGACCGGGTGGTCGGCGTGCTGTGCGTGGTCAGCGAGGAGACCCAGCGCGTCCTGTCGGAACGGCGGATGGCGACCCTGCGCGACCTGGGCTCCGACCCCGGGGCCGTGCGCACCGAGGGGCAGTTCCTGGAGTTCAGCTCCGAGCAGCTGGCCCGCAACCCCTTCTGCCTGCCCTTCACGCTGACCTACCTCTTCCACGACGACGGAACCGCCAGGCTCGCCGCGGCCTCCGGCATCGCACCGGAGCACCCGGCCGCACAGGCCGTGATCGGGCCGGACGCGGAGCTGCCGTGGCCGGCGGCCGCGGCCCGCCGGGGCCGGACGTCGCTGGTGCCGCTGACCGGCCCTCCGTTCGGCGGACTGCCCGGCGGGGCCTGGGAGGAACCGCCGCTGGAGGCCCTGGTGGTGCCGCTGAGCGTGGCGGGCGGCGACCCGAGCGGGTTCCTGGTGACGGGGCTGAACCGCTTCCGCCTCCTGGACGACGACTACCGCGGCTTCGTCGACCTGATCGCCGGCCACCTCGCCGCCGGGATCGCGAGTGCGCGCAGCCATGAGCTCCAGCAGCGCCGCGCCCAGGAGCTGGCCGAACTCGACCGGGTGAAGAGCGCGTTCTTCTACAACATCAGCCATGAGTTCCGCACCCCGCTGACCCTCGTCAGGGGGCCGGTCGAGGAACTGAGGCGGCGGCTGGCGGACGCCGGCGAGGACGTGCGCGCGGACCTGGAGACGGCGCACCGCAACAGCCTGCGGCTCGGCAAGCTCGTCAACTCCCTGCTCGACTTCTCCCGCATCGAGGCCGGGCGCATGCCGGCCCGCCTCGAACCGGTCGACCTGGCGGCCGTCACCGCGGACCTCGCGGCGGTGTTCCGTTCCGCCGTCGAACGGTCGGGCCTGGTCCTCGACGTCGACTGCGGCCCGCTGGACAAGCCGGTCCTGGTCGACCTCGGGCTGTGGGAGAAGGTCGTGTTCAACCTGCTCGGCAACGCCCTCAAGTACACCTTCGAGGGCACGATCCGGGTCCGCACGCGCAGGGCGGGCGGCTCCGCGCGCTTGACGGTCGAGGACACCGGTGTCGGAATCCCGGCCGCCGAGCTGCCCCGGCTCTTCGAACGCTTCCACCGCGTCGAGGGGAGCCGCGCCCGGTCGCACGAGGGCAGCGGCATCGGTCTGGCCCTGGTCAGGGAACTGGTGGAACTGCACGGCGGCACCATCGCCGTCACCTCCGTACCGGAGCGGGGCACCTGCTTCACCGTCGACCTTCCGTTCGCGGCGGTGCCGCTGCCGGCCGGCGGGGCGGGGGCCCACCGGCCCGCCGGGGCCGAGCCCTTCCTGAGCGAGGTGCTGAGCTGGCTGCCCGACGAGGACGGCGGAGCCGGGGGCGAGCAGCCCCGTACGGGCGGGGCCCCCGAGGGCGGGCCGGTGCCCACCCATGTGCTGGTCGCCGACGACAACGCCGACATGCGCCGGTACCTGACCAGGATCCTGCGCGGCGCCGGCCACCGGGTCACCGCGGTCGCCGACGGCCTGCAGGCCCTGGCCGAGGCCACCCGGGACGTCCCCGAACTGGTGATCAGCGACGTGATGATGCCGGGCCTGGACGGCCTGGGCATGGTGACGAGGCTGCGCGCCGACCGGCGCACCGCAGCGGTGCCGGTCCTGCTGCTGTCCGCGCGGGCCGGAGTGGAGGCGTCCCTCGAAGGGCTCGGCTCTGGCGCGGACGACTACCTCGCCAAACCGTTCGCCGCCGCCGAACTCCTCGCCCGCGTGCGGTCGGCCGTCGCGCTGGCCAGGATGCGCAGCCGCCACGCGCGCTGGCGCACCGCCCTGATCGACTCGCTCCAGGACGCCTTCTTCGTCTGCGAGGAGAACGGCACGGTCGTCGAGATCAACGAGGCGTTCACCACCCTCCTGGGGTACGGCCCGGAAGGCCTGCCCTACGCGCCGGCCCACCCCTGGTGGCCCGCCGCCGCCGAGGACCCCGAGGCCCACCACCGGGCGGCCACCGCGTTCGCCGGCCTGACCCGCGACGGCAGCGGTCGCACCGACCTGCCCGTCCGCCGCGCCGACGGGCGCCCCCTGTGGGTCCAGGCCGCCTTCAACCGCGTCCGGGACCCCGACACCGCACGCACCGTCGTCGTCGGCACCCTGCGCGACGTCACGGCCGAGCATCACGCGATCCGGCGTGAGAGCGCCCTCGCCGCCCTGGGCGAACGGCTCGCCCGGGCCCGCAACGCCGACGAGGTCCTGGCCGACGCGGTGGACGGGCTGCGCGACCTGTGGCGGGCCCGCCAGGTGCTGGCCGTCCGCTTCACCCACGGCGGCCACGGCGCGCCGCCGCCCGAGGTCCGCGGGGCGGCCGACGGGCCCGGCCGTCCGCCGTCCGGCTGGTCGCACCTGCCGGAGGAGGAGCGGGCCCGGCTCTCCTCGCTCCTCGACGCACCGCTGCTCACACCCGTCCTCCTCCCCGGCGGAGTCGGCATCCTCCTTGAGCACCCGGCGGGTCCGCTGGTCCTGTCCGTCGACCTCGGCGGCCGGCGTCCGTTCACCGCGGAGGACGGACTGCTGCTCTCCCTGCTGGCCGGCCGCCTCGCCCAGGGCCTGACCCGGGCCCACCAGGCCGACCAGCAGCGCGAGACCGCCATCGCGCTGCAGCGCGCCATCCTCGGCCCGGCCGGCCTGCCCCCGGGCTTCGCGGCCCGCTACGAACCCGCGATCCGCCCCCTGGAGGTCGGCGGCGACTGGTACGACACGATGGCGCTGCCGGACGGGCGCATCGGCATCGTGGTCGGGGACTGCGTGGGCCGGGGGCTGGAGGCGGCCAGCGTCATGGGCCAGCTGCGCAGCGCCTGCCGGGCCCTGCTCCTCCAGAACCACGCTCCCGCCCGTGCCCTGAGCGCGCTCGACACCTTCGCCGTCACGATCCCCGGCGCCCTGTGCACCACGGTGTTCTGCGCCGTGCTCGACCCCGCGAGCGGCGCGTTGTGCTACTCCTCGGCCGGCCACCCGCCGGGCGTCCTGGCGCTCCCCGACGGCTCCACGGTCCTGCTGGAGGGCGGACGGTCGCTGCCCCTGGGCGTCCGGCCCGGGCTGCCGCGTCCCGAGGCCGGCGCGGCGCTGCCTCACGGCGCCGTTCTCCTGCTGTACACCGACGGGCTGGTCGAGCGGCGCAGCGCCCCGCTGACCGAAGGGATCGAGCGGGCCGGCCGCGCGCTCCGGGCCGGCGCGGACCTGCCGCTCGACGACCTCGCCGAGCACCTCACGGCGTCGCTGGCTCCGGCCCGCGGCTACGGGGACGACGTGGCCCTGCTGCTCTACCGTCACCGCGCCGCCGCCGCGCCGGCGCCGGACCGCGGCACGCCGTGACCCCCCGGGCAGGCGCCCGGGGGCACCGGTGGGCGGCCCCCGCACGGCGAGCGTGCCGCCGGCCCGTCGCGGCGGCGCACCGGGGCGACGGGCTCACCCGGGCCAGCGCGCCCGCAGACCTGCGGCGGCGAGCACCGTGCACACCGCCAGGTTGGCGGCCGGGTAGGTGGTGAGGACCGCGGCGAACTCCCGCAGGGCCGCCCCGGGCCGGTAGTACGCCGCGGTGGGCGCGCCGACGGCCTCGCCCCGGACGCCGGCCCGGCGCGCGGTGATGGCGGCCCGCAGGGCGTGGAAGTCATTGGTGACGACGACGCAGCGGTAGCCCGGCCGGAGCCGCTCCATCAGTGTCCTGCTGAACTCCAGGTTCTCCCGGGTGTTCGTCGAGGAACGCTCCTGCACGACGAGCCCGTCCGGCACCCCGCGCGCCAGCAGGTAGTCCGCCATCGCCTCGGCCTCCGGGACCTGTTCGTCCGAGCCCTTGCCGCCGGAGACCAGCAGGACCGGTGCCCGGCCGCGCGCCGCCTGACGGCGGAACAGCGCCAGCGCCCGCTCCAGCCGTGCCGCGAGCAGCGGCGGGACGGTGGACCCGTCGGTCAGCCCGGCGCCGAGCACGACCACGAAGTCGACCGTGCGGCGCGCCACCACCCGGTGGTAGAGCACGGCGTAGCCGACGAAGCAGGTGAGCAGGAACGAGAGGTAGCCGGCCACCAGCAGGGCCGCGGTGGCCAGGGCGCGGAACGGGCCGTTCTCGGCGACGGCCGCGGCCGCCAGCAGGCCGAGCGCCCCCAGGACGGCGGTTCCGGCCAGCAGCGCGAGCAGGTTGGCCGGCCGGGCGCCTTCCCTGCGGATCGTCCGGACCCCGTTGAGCAGCAGGAAGGCCGCGACGGCCACCGCGCACAGCGGGACGGCGACCACGATGCCGCCGGTGACCGCCCGGCCCAGGGGGTGCGGGAACCGGCCGAGTCCGACCAGCGCGCCGAGCAGCAGCAGGAGCGTGCACGAGCCCAGCAGGACGCCGTTCCCGAGGCGGCGCCGGTCACCCCGGAAACGCCGCCGGAAGACCAGGAGGGCGACGCCGGCCGCCAGGAAGTACGGGACGGAGGAGGTCATGACGCCACCCCGGCGGGTTCACGGACCGCGAGGCGGGCGCCGGCCGCCGGCCGCTTCACCCGCTCCGGCACCCTCCTCGCCGCCGCGGCCCTCCGGCCGCCCGTCCGCGCCCGCGCTGCGGCCGTCACCCTGCCTCCCTCGACGTGGTCCGTCCGGCGTCCGGCCGGAAGCTGCCGGACGACTGCCCGGCCGGCGGCGGACCATGCCTCTCCCCGCAGGGAGGGCGTCCGGGTGACCGCCGCGGACCGCCTGCCGGCCCTTCCCGGGTGGTCAGGCCTCGCCGGCGGTCAGGTGGTCCCGGACGTCGGTGAGGGTGAGGATGCGCTCCAGGATCCTGGGCCGGTTGTCCAGGCGCAGGACCGCGCCGAACTCGGCGGTGCGGCGGTGGACCATGATCAGTGCGGAGAGTCCCGAGGAGTCGATCCAGGTCATCCCCCGGAAGTCCAGGCGGACCTCGCGCAGCGCCGGCCCGTGGTCGGCGAGCTGTCGCGTCACGGTGTCGAGGAACTCGTCGCACGTGTCGTAGTCCAGCTCGCCCGCCACCCCGACGCTCAGCGTCGGGGGAGTGGCGTGGACGGTGACGGCGAAGTCGGCCGGCGACGGCCCGGTCATGAGCGGGGCCCCGGGGCGGGGCGGGTGCGCAGCGCCTCGCCGCCGCGCCGGAGCAGGCCGAGGGCACGGGGGAAGTCGCGCAGCTGTCCCGCGAGCAGGGCCACGGCGGCGGCGAGGGACTGCGCCGGCACCTTGCGGACGGCGAGGACGTCGGCTGTCCAGAGGAGGAAGTCGGTGAAGACCTCCGCGTCGTCGACGTAGAGGGCGGCGGTCAGGAAGTCCACGATGTGGGCGATGTCCTCGGCCGTGCGTTCCCGCTGGTCGTCGTCGTAGGCGCCGACGGCCGGGACGCGGCCCTCCAGATCGGCCAGGGTCTGTTTGACCAGGCGCGACCGCGTCTGGCTGACCAGGGTGAACTCCTGGTCGGACAGGTGCGGCAGGTCGTCGATGACGTGGCGGACCGCCGCGGGCGAGGGCCGGGTGAGTCCGGCCTCCAGGACGGCGGCCGTGCTGCGGGCGTCCGGCGCCCAGCGGTCGGCGCCCAGGGCGCGGGCGTGGCGGCCGTCGGCTCCGAAGGCGCGCCCGCCGGCCATGACGGGGACGCCCACGGCCTGGCAGGCGGTGATGGCGGTGTGGGCGGCGGGCAGGTGGACGGGAAGCGAACCGGACAGCAGGACGGCGTCCGGGTCGGTGTGGTGCAGATGGGCGATCAGGTGTGCGGTGGGGGTCTGCGCCCCGAGGAAGTCCACCCGCCAGCCCCGCAGACGCAGCGTCTCGGCGAGCAGCCGCGCGGGGAAGGCGTGCCACTCGCCGTCGACGCAGCTCACCGTGACGCGCCCGCGGGGGGCCGGGACCCGTTCCGCGGGGCGGCGGTGGGCCAGCGCGGCCACGGCCCGTTCGTTGATGGCGGTGGCGGCGTGCTCCTGGGCGACGGTGAGGCGGTCGGCCGCCCACTCCGCGCCGACCCGGTGCTGCACCGGTGCGATCACGTCCAGCAGCAGGGACTCCTCGTCCAGGCCGCCCTCCAGCGCGGCACGGAGCAGCTCGACGGCGGCGTACTCGTCACCGTCGACCACCGCCGACCACAGGGCGGTCTGCACGTCCGCAGCCCTCACCGGTGGTGTCCCCTTCCGCTGCCGGACCCGGCCGGTTCGCCGCCCCCGGCGGACGTGCCGCCCCCGCCGGGCGCCCCCGTCCGCGGTGCGCTGATGGCCACGGCGGCCATGTCGTCGTGGCGCCCGCCTCCCAGCCACTGCGCGGCGAGCATCTGCACCCGCTCCAGCACGGCCTCGGCCGGGATGCCCGCGCATTCGGCGAGCGCCTTCCCGAGCCGGCGCTCGCCGAACTGCTCGTCGCCCAGCAGCCCGCCGCGGGCCTCGGTGAAGCCGTCGGTGTACAGCAGGCAGGTGTCCCCGGGGTCCAGGACGGTGTGCACGGTGTGCGTCCGCATGGCCGGGAGCACGCCGACCAGCGTGCCGCGCGTGGCCACCTCCTCCACCCGGCCGTCGGCCCGGACGATCAGCGGCGGCGGATGCCCGGCGGAGGTGAGCCTCAGCCGCACCTGGCCGTCGTGGCGTCCGACCGAGGCCAGCACGAGGGTGGCGAAGCGGGTGTGGCCGGAGGTCAGCAGGGCGCCGTTGAGCAGTTCCAGGACCCGGTGGTGGTCGTCGGCCAGGGGGAGGAGGGCGTGCAGGGTGTTGCGGATCTTGCCGGTCAGCACCGCGGCCTCCAGGCCCTTGCCGGCGACGTCGCCGAGCACGACCAGGGTCTCCCGGTCGGGGTCGGCACCGGGGTGGACGTCGTAGAAGTCGCCGCCGATGCGCTCGTGGGCCTTGGAGGTGCGGTAGCTGCCGGCGTAGTCCACGCCGTGCACCCGGTGCAGCGAGGGCGGCAGCAGCTCCTGCATCAGGGTGGCGGTGACCGCGGCCTGCTCCGTGTAGAGGCGGGCGGCCGAGAGCGCCGCCCCGGCCCGGGCGGCGAACAGCCGGGCGAAGACCTCCTCGCCCTCGGTGAAGGCCTGCTCGGTGCTGGAGCGCAGCAGGATCAGCGCGCCGGCGGGCACCCCGTGCCCGGGCAGCGGGGTGACGATCACCGAGCCGACCGCTCCGGTGAAGCCGTCGGGCACCACCCAGTCCGGCAGGGCGGCGGGATCGATCCAGCGCGCGGGCACCGGGGGGAAGCCCCGGAGGGCCTCGCCCAGTCCGGGAACGTCGCCCGGATCGATCGGCCGGCCGGTGCGCACGGCCGGGCCGCCCCGCAGGGCGTGGGTCAGCGGGTACCGCCGGCCCTGGGCCGGGGCGATGAGGACGGCGGCCTCCGCCAGGTGCTCGGCGGCCATGCCCGCGGCGAGTTCCATGCACCGCGGCACGTTCAGCGTCGACAGCAGGATCGAGGAGACCTCGGCCAGGATCCCGGACCGTTCCCGTGCGTCGCGCAGGGCCTCCTGGGCCAGCCGGCGGTCGGTGTCGTCGACCAGCCACCACACCACGTCACCGTCGGCCGAGGCCGTCGGGTGGGCTTCGTAGACCCGGTCCCCGATCCTCCCGGAGAGCGGGCCGGCGCCCGCATCGTGCGAGCCCTCGACGACGCGCCCGTGCGCCTCGGCCAGCCAGGCGGGTGCGTCCTCCGCCAGCCGGTGGCCGCCCTCCGCACCCGGCAGGAGGCCTCGGCCGGCCCGGTTGACGCTCACGAGCGTTCCGTGCCGGTCGACGACCAGCACGGGATGGGGGGCTTCGCCCCAGGTCGAGCCGACCCTGCGGTCGGCGTCGGACGGGTGGGCGGAGGAACCGCGGACAACAGACACAGAGGGAAGGCACGCGCCGGTGCGCACCCCACCGCCTTCCCGTTCTGGGGGACCGGAGAAACTTGCCGTTCGCAACCGTTCCGTATTCGTGCCGATGATGCAAGCCGATGCCGTGGACCGGGCCGCCCCGTCAGCCGGCGCCCGGGTCCGGACGCAGCGCCCCGGCGGCCTCCTCGACCGTGTCGTAGCTGGTCAGGAGGGCCTCGACGCCGATCATGGCGAGCAGCTGGCTGACGTCCGCCGTGGTGCCGACCAGGGCGAGCGAGGTGCCGGACTCCTGGGTCCGCCGGAGCAGGAACAGCAGCTCGGCCATGCCCATGGAGTCGCAGAACCGCAGGCGCGCGAGGTCGAGGATCAGCGGCCGGGCCTCGGGGGTCCGCTCCAGTGTGCGGTGCAGCCGTGGCGCGGTGTGGTAGTCGAGTTCGCCGGCGAGTGCGATGACGGTCGCCCCGACGGGGTGGGTGCGGACCTCGATGGTCAGGGTGTAGTCGGGCACTCGTGCTCCGTGCGGGGAGAGGGGGCGAACCGGTCAGTGGAGGTGGGCGATCAGCAGGGCGACGTCGTCGGCCTGCGCCTTGGCGAAGGAGGAGAGCAGCAGGTCGCCGGTGGCGTCCGGATCGCCGGGGGCGTCGGCGAAGGCCTCCCGCAGGGCCGTCAGGCCGGCTTCGAGGTGCTCCCCGGGGACCTCGACGAGGCCGTCGGTCACCAGCAGGAGGGTGCTGCCGGGGGGCGTGGCGTGCGTGGTGGCCGGTGGCTGGCGCATGTCGAGGCCGAGCAGGATGCCGTGCTCGGTCAGGTAGCGGGTCGTTCCGTCGGGCAGTTTCAGCAGCGGAGGCAGGTGGCCCGCGTTGGCGACGTGGACGCGCCGCCGGTCGGGTTCGATCAGCACCAGGCAGACGGTGACGGTGGTGCCGGGCCGGAGCTGGACGATCAGGGAGTCCAGGCGTTCCAGCAGGGTTC
This sequence comes from Kitasatospora sp. NPDC015120, assembly GCF_043080305.1. Lineage (NCBI taxonomy): Bacteria > Bacillati > Actinomycetota > Actinomycetes > Kitasatosporales > Streptomycetaceae > Kitasatospora > Kitasatospora sp. NPDC015120. The sequence goes on from NZ_JBIBVJ010000007.1 coordinate 312,627, forward strand.
GCGGGTCGTGCCCCTCGGTCGCGTAGGCGCGCAGCGCGTGACGGATCTCGCCCATGGCCATCGCGGCCTCCAGGGAGTGCCCGGCGACGTCGCCGATGGCGAGCAGCAGCCCGGCGGGGGTCGCGACGGCCTCGTAGAAGTCGCCGCCGATCTCGCTGTGGGCGGAGGCGGGCTCGTACCGGACCGCCAGCTCGACACCGGGGACGACGGGCAGCCGGCTGGGGAGGAAGCTGCGCTGCAGGGTGAGGGCGAGGGCGTGCTCCTCGGCCTGGCTGCGCATGGCTTCGAGGGCGAGGGCGGTGGCCTGGGTGAGCTGGGAGAGCAGCCGGCGTTCGTCCAGTCCGTCGACGGCGCCGGCGTCCACGGCCAGCGCCACCAGCGGTCGGCCCGGCTTCGTCCGGGCGACGACGAGGGCCACGGGTCCGGCGCACAGGTGTTCGTCCGGGAGGTCGTGGTCGGCGAGCGCCCTGCGCCACTCGTCGGCGGAGAGCACCGCGGTGTCGGTGCCGGTGGCGTCACCGAGGGTGTGGTGGGCGAGGGTGTCGAGCAGCGCGGGCGGGGCGTCCAGGAGGCGGACCGGCCGGTCGCCGTCCGCCGGCACGGCCGCTCCCTCGGGGACCGGCGGACGGTGGGCGAGGTGGAGCGTGTTGCGCCCGGGGCCCTGGACGACGACGGTGGCGTGCAGCGCGGCGAGGTCGATGGCGCCGAGCGCGGCGGTGCCGACGAGGGCGTCGGCGTCCGCGGCGCCGTAGAGGGCGAGGGTGCTGCGATGGAGCGCGGCGACCCGCGCGGCCAGTCGCTCGGCCCGCCGCCGGGCGCGGGCGTACCGCAGGACGGCGGTGACGGTGGCCTGCAGCTCCGCGGGGTCGATGGGCTCGGTCAGATAGGCGTCCGCACCCCGGTGCAGGCCCTGGGTCCGGTCGCTGGCCTGGATCGCGGTGGCCGAGATGTGGATGACGGGCGTCGCCTCGGTGCGCGGCCGGCCCTTGATCCGCTCGCACACCTCGAAGCCGGTCATGTCTGGCAACTGGACGTCGATGATGGCGAGTTCGGGCAGGGAGGCGGCGGGGGTCCGGTCCAGGAGGGCCAGCGCCTCGGTGCCGTCCCGCGCCTCGGTGACGCTGTGCCCGGCTCGGCGCAGCCAACTGCCGACGATGTAGCGGGTGGTGTCGTTGTCGTCGAGGACCAGGACGGAGGCGGGCTCGGCGTCCGGGGTGCTGTGGGTCACGGACCGTCCTCGGGCAGGGTGGGGCGTGGCGGTGGCGGTGGTGGTGCCGGTCGTCCGGCGGTCAGGGCGGCGGCGAGACGGCCGCTGGTCAGGGTGGGTTTGTGGAGGACGGCCCGCGCGTGGGCGAGCCGGGCGCGGTCGGCCGCGTGGAGCGTGGCGGAGGTGACGACGACGACGGGGATCCGCCGCAGCTCGGGGTCGGCGTGCAGCCCGGCGAGGACGTCGTAGCCGTCGACGTCGTCCATGTGCAGGTCGAGGACGATCCCGTCCGGCCGCTGCTGCCGGACGACGGCGAGCGCGCTGCGGCCGTCGGCGACCTCGACGACGGTGTCGGCGATCTCGTGCAGCAGTGGCCCGACGACGGCCCGGAACGCCGGGTCGTCGTCGACGGTGACGAGGACGGGCAGACGGGTGGTGGTCCGCGGCTCGTCGGCGGGCGGGCGGAGCGGAAGGCGGACGGTGATGGTCGTGCCGCGGCCGGGTTCGCTCTCCAGGCGCAGGGTGCCGCCCAGCAGTTCGGTGAGGCGTCTGGCGTAGGGCAGCCCCAGGCCGGTTCCCGGCCTTCCCCGCTGGTGCTGCCCCTTGACCTGGTAGAACTCCTCGAAGACGCGTCCCTGCTGGTCGGCCGGGATGCCGACACCGGTGTCGGAGACGGTCAGGACCAGGTGACCGGGGCCGGCGCCGGCGGGGCCGCCCTCGACGGCGGAGTCCAGCCGGACGGATCCCGTCTCGGTGAACTTGAGGGCATTGGAGAGCAGGTTGCGCAGGATGCGGACGAGCATCGTCTCGTCGCCGAGCACCGGGGCGACGACCGCGGGCGGTGCGATGACCAGCGCCACGCCGGGCCGGGCCAGCCCGCGCAGGGTGCCCTCCAGGTGCGCGAGCACCGCCCGGAGGTCCAGCGGCGCCCAGGCGGGTTCGAGGTTCCCCGACTCCGCCTTGGCGACGTCCAGGAGCTCGTCCACCAGGGCGAGCAGGGTGCGGCCGGAGTCGGCGATCAGGGAGAGCTGGTGGCGGCGCGTGCCGTCCGGCGTGTCCGGGGCGCCGAGGAGCAGCCCGGCCAGTCCGACGACCGCGTTCACGGGCGTGCGCAGCTCGTGGCTGACGTTGGCCCAGAACCGCGTCTTCGCCTCGCTGGCCTCGCGCAGCTGACGGGACTTCTCGTCGAGTTCGGCGTACAGGGCGACGACACCGCGGTTGGTCTCCTCCAGCTCCTCGGACAGTTCCGAGTAGAGCGCGAGGACACCGCGGTTGGTCTCCTCCAGCTCGCCGTTGAGCCGCTGGAGCTCCTCGCGCTGGGCCCGGGTCTGCTCCAGCGCCGCGATCAGGTCGCGGGTCTGCGCCTGCGCGTCCTCCGAGGCGGTCGACCCGCCGTGGGCCTGGAGCAGGCGCCGGGCCCGCCCGTGCCGGGCGAGGACCTCGTCGGCGGCCACCGCCAGCCGCTGCTCGACGCGCACCCGGCCGCTCTCGGCGCTCCCCGTGCGGGTGGTCGGCAGCAGCCGCGCGGAGGCCTCCAGCGCCTCGGCGCAGGGACCCGGGCCGCCGCTCCAGGCGAGGGTCACCCGGAGGGTGGGCTGCGGATCGGGCCGGAGCTCGAAGTCGGCGCTCAGCGTGCCCGAGCCGAGCAGGTCGCGGCTGAGTTCGCTCAGGGCGGTGGCGAGCCGGATGGCGTCCTGGCCCTCGGCGCCCAGGAGTTCGGCGACGGCCTTGGCGCTGCGGCGCAGGGCGAAGGTCTCCTGGACGCTGGTGATCACCACCCCGGCCAGGTGGACGGGCGCGTACCGCGGCGGGGCGTTCACCAGCGCCCCTTCGCCACGACCACGCCCGCGTCGTCCCGGCGGACCCCGGCCTCGCGCAGCAGCAGTGCGGCGGCCGTGGCGGGCAGGTGGGACAGCAGCCCGGGGATGGCCGGGGCCTGCCAACGCGCCGTCAGCCCGTCGGAGTGCAGCACCACCGCGCTGCCGGGCGGGAGGTCGTACCGGATGCCGTGCAGGCTGGGCAGCTGGTGGCCGACGATGCCCGGGGTGGACGGCAGCGCGCGCCGGGCGCCGGTGGCGGGGTCGACGACGAACGTGCTGACGTTGCCCACGCCGCAGAAGCTCAGCCGTCGTACGGCGGGCTCGACCAGGGCGACGGCGACCGCACCGCCCCGGCCCCCGCGCAGCGCGCGGTGGATGTCGGCGAGCACGGCCTCCGGGGTCTGTGCGGAGCTGCCGCGGAAGGCCGTGACGGCGTCGGAGGCCGCCCGGAAGGCCAGCGGGCCGTGGCCCAGCCCGTCGCAGAACATCAGCAGGAACGCGCCGGCCGCGCCGGTGGCGCAGCCGGGCGCGGGGGAGGGGTCCGCCGGTGCGCTCCGGGGGAGGGCGGACGACCCGGGAACGGGCGCCGCTCCCGGCCGGGGACCGCGGCCGGCCAGCGTCGACCAGTCCAGCCGGGCACCGGGAGCCGGCCGCTCCCCGGGCCGCGGCTGCGGCGCGGGGGCGGCGACCGGTGCCACGGCGCGGGCGGCCCAGGCGTCCCCGCAGACGTCCTGACCGCTCATCGGCCGGGTGATGCCCGCCGCGACGGGCTCTCCCGCCGCGGCGGCCCGCCGCCCGGCGGGCGTGCGGTTCCAGAACCGCGCCGTCAGCACGGTGCCCCGCTCCGGCAGCGAGTGGACGTCGAAGGCGTCGGCGAGCCGGGCGATGGCTCCCAGACCGATGCCGAGCGTGCCGCCGGAGGAGTAGCCGTCGGACATCGCGACCGGCACGTCCGGCATGCCGGGGCCGCTGTCCACGGTGAGGAACTCCACCGCCGCCTCGGTCTCGGTGCGCACGACGCGCAGCAGCAGGGCGCCGTCCACCGCGTGCCGGCGCAGGTTGGTCGCCGCCTCGCTGACCGCCAGCCCGACCTCGGCGGCGCGGTCCGGCAGCAGCCCGATCCGGCGGGCCAGTTCCCCGGCCGTGCTGCGCGCCGCCGCCGGGAGGGACTCGGCATGGCGGAACCAGGCCGAGTCCTCGCACTCGTACAGGGCGGTGTTCAGCGTGCCCATCGGGTCACCGACACCCTCGTACCGGCGCCGGCCTCGCTCACGAGGTCGAAGTCGTCCACCAGCCGGCGGGCGCCGCTCAGCCCCAGGCCCAGGCCGCCGCCGGACGTCCAGCCGTCCGTCAGCGCCAGGTCCAGATCGGGGATGCCCGGCCCGCTGTCCTCGAAGTCCGCCCGCACGCCGCGCCGCCCGTCCCGGTGGACCACGGCGCAGCGCATCAGGCCGCCGCCGCCGTAGACGAGGGTGTTGCGCGCCAGTTCGCTGGCGGCGGTGACGAGCTTCGTCTGGTCGACGAGCGAGAGCCCGCACTGCTGAGCGAAGGTCCGGACCGTCTGCCGGGCCCGCACGACGTCGTCGTTGGACACGATGCGAACCGTGTGTTCCTCTCCCGCACCGGGCGCGCTCACGGGCGGCGGCCCGCACGCGCGGTGCGGTCACGTTCGAGGAGCGCCAGGCCCTTCTCCAGGGTGAGCGCGGTGCGCACGCCTCCCAGCGAGAGCCCCAGTTCGACCAGGGTGATCGCCACGGCCGGGCGCATGCCGACCACCACGGTCTCGGCGTCGAGCATCCGGGAGATCGCCGCGGTGTTGGCCAGCATCCGCCCCACGAAGGAGTCGACGATCTCCAGCGCCGTGATGTCGATGACGACACCGTCGGCGCCGGTGGCGACGATGCGTTCGGCGAGGTCGTCCTGGAGGTCGAGGACGGTCTGGTCCTCCAGGTCGATCTGGATCGAGACGAGCAGGACGTTGCCGAGCTTCAGGACGGGGACGCGGTCGGTCACTTGTCGCCGCCGGCCGCGGACCGCTGCACGCCGCTGAGCTGGAGGACGTGCCGCAGCGCGTCGGCCAGGGTCGCCTTGGTGACGATGTCGCCGAACTGGACGCCCAGGCCGACGAGGGTCTGGGCGATCTGCGGCCGGATGCCCGAGATCGTGCACTCCGCGCCCATCAGCCGCGCGGCGACCACGGTCTTCAGCAGGTGCTGCGCCACCTCGGTGTCCACGGCCGGGACGCCGGTGATGTCGATGATGGCGAACTCCGATCCGGAGTCGACCAGGCTCTGCAGCAGCTTCTCCATCACGACCTGGGTGCGTGCCGAGTCGAGGGTGCCGACGAGCGGGACGGCCACCACGCCCTCCCAGAGCTTGACCACCGGGGTGGAGAGCTCCAGCAGCTGCTCCGCCTGGGCGCTGATGATCTCCTCGCGGGTGCGTGCGTAGGCCTCGATGGTGAACAGCCCCAGTGCGTCGAGCAGGCGCGTCAGCTGGAGGTAGGCCGTGATGTCCTCGGCGGAGCTGCCCGTGGTGGGGACCAGGACGTCCTTGCAGGCGAACACGCTGGTGGCCGTCTCGCCAGGGGTGAAACCGTGCCGGGCGCGGTTGCGCGAGAGCTCCACCAGCAGGGCGCGCACCTCGGAGAACCCTTCGCCCTCCCAGTCCAGTCCGGCCTGCTCGACGGCCTGGACCAGGCCGCGGGAGAGCTCCGTCAGCTCGCGCTGCACCTCGGCCCGGCTGATCCGGCCCCGCAGGGTCGCGGCGACCGCCTCCACCCACTGGTCCAGCACCGTGTCGTCCCGGGTCAGCAGCTCCACGAGCCGGTCGGACGATTCCTTCACCGCCATGAGGGCGTTCTCCTTGATCGCTGGCTCCCCCCGCCCCGGAAGCCTCGGCCGTCGCGCCATGCGCCCGGCCCGATGAGGACCGGTCAGCCGGGTCCGGGGCCGCGGGGCGTGCGGCGACCGGGTCGGCGGCCCTCGGTTGCCCCGAACACGGCAGGGCATGCACCCGCGTGCAAACCTTTTCGTCCGGGACCCGACGCCGGGGCGGGCCCCGCCCTCGGGGGACCCGGTCCTCGCCGCGCGCCGCTGCCGGCCGCGGCCGGAGAACCGTGGCCGGGCCGACGCCTCCCCGCCCGGGCTGTGGCGCCGTGCGGGCCTGCCGGTCCGCCGGCACGGGGGCCCTGCCGGGCGTGCCGGCGTCGCCGGGGCGGGATCCGCGCGCTCCCGCCCCGGCGAGGTGTCACTGGTCCGTGTAGCTGAGGTCGCCCACCGTCCAGCTGCTGATGTCCGCGATGGCGATGCGGTACATGCCTCCGCTGTGGGGCAGCCCGTAGCTGCCCTGCAGGATGCGGGCGACGTGCAGGTGCAGGTGGGTCGGCCGGGCGGGGGGCGAGGTGGCGGGCTGCGAGAACAGGGCGGCGAAGGGCTTCAGGTGGTCGGAGGCCGAGAGGACTTCGCCGACCCGCTCGTGCCACAGGCGCTGCGGCGCCAGGCGTCCGGTGATGACCGCGCCCGGAACGACCACGGTCAGGGGCATCTGGTTGCTGTGCTCGGACTCCACCATCGCGGCGATCTCGACGAGCAGTGCATCAGGGTTCGACATGCTCCCGAAGGATAGTTCCGGCCGCGGCCCGAGTGCACGACCGCCCTGCACCGACTCCGGCCGCGATCCGCGCACGAGCGCCGCGAGACCGACCGGAGGGATCCGGCCGGGCGACTTCCGCGAGGGGGCAACGGCCGGCCCCGTGGGCCGCCGGCCGTCGGGCTGCAGGGGCCGGGCACTGGCCGGGGCGGCGGCGGGGCCGGACGGCGGAGGGGGGATGGCCGCCGTCCGGCCCCGCGTTCTCGCCCACCCGGCTCCCTTCTCACCCCGATCCGCCCCCGCAAACATCCCGCTCCCCGCCCTGCGGCACCGTGCCGTCGACAGCCGCAGCCCGACCGTGCCACCGGCTGCCGTGCGCGACGGCCGGCCGACGCCCTCCGCGTACCGGGGGCCGGAGCGGGCTGCTCGCGGCTCCGGGGGATCCCGCGCGGTGTGCGGGGACGGAACCGCCGGCGGGGCCGCGGAACCGGGACGCCGCTCCGGACGTCGTAACCAGCGGTGATCGGCCAGGGGGACGGGCCGCCCGGCACGTTAGGCTGCATCCTCGGGGAGCGGCCTGGTGCCGCCATCGGACGACGTCGGGACCGGCGTGCGGGCCGCGGGGACCGGATCGGGCCCCGTCCGGGGCCGCCGTGGGCCCCGTCCTGCCACGGAGGTACTGGCCTTGCTGCACATCGACGCCTGGATCGAAGGCGTACCACCGGGCGCGGTGTACGCCCTGGTGGCTCTGATCATCGGACTGGAGTCGCTGGGGATCCCGCTTCCCGGGGAGATCGCCCTGGTCTCCGCCGCCCTGCTGTCCGCGCGCGGCGTGGTCAGCCCGGTCTGGGTGGCGGTCTGCGCGATCCTCGGCGCGATCATCGGTGACTCGATCGGCTACTCGATCGGCCGCAAGGGCGGAAAGCCGCTGTTCGAGAAGCTCGGGCGGAAGTTCCCCAAGCACTTCGGCCCCAGCCACCTGGCCACCGCCGAGCGCTCCTTCCAGAAGTGGGGCATGTGGGCGGTCTTCTTCGGCCGCTTCATCGCCCTGCTGCGCATCTTCGCCGGGCCGCTCGCCGGCGCGCTGCGGATGCCGTACTGGAAGTTCCTGATCGCCAACGTCCTCGGCGGCATCGTCTGGGCCGGCGGCACCACCCTGCTGGTCTACCAGGTCGGCAAGGTCGCCGAGCAGTGGCTGTCCAAGTTCTCCTGGATCGGCCTGCTGGTCGCCGCGGCCGGCGGCGCCCTCTCGGCCTGGCTGATGAAGCGCCGGGCGGCGAAGACGGCCGAGGCCCACGAGGCCGAGGACGCGGCGGCGCAGGAGGCGGCGGCCCAGGACGGGCCCGTCACCCCGACGGTCACCGCGCCCGCCGCGGACTGACCGGCCAGGACCCTCCCGGGTCCGCCCCGGTCCACCCGGACCGGAACGCGCGCCACTGCCCGGACACCCTCCCGGCAGTGGCGTTCGCGCGGAAGCACCGAACACGACGGAAGAAGAGGGAACAGCATGCGGATCGGACTCCTGGGCACCGGCCCCTGGGCGGAGCGGGTGCACGCGCCCGTCCTGGCGGAACACCCCGGCGTCGAGTTCGCGGGCGTCTGGGGCCGCCGCCCCGAGGCGGCCGCCGCGCTCGGCGGGACGTACGGCGTGCCCGGCCACGCCGACCTCGACGGGCTGCTCGCCGAGGTCGACGCCGTCTCCATCGCGCTGCCCCCGACCGTGCAGGCGGACCTCGCGGTGCGCGCCGCCGAGGCCGGCTGCCACCTGCTGCTCGACAAGCCGGTGGCGCTCACCGTCGCCGACGCCCGCCGGGTGGTCGAGGCCGCCGAGGCGCACCGGGTCGCCTCCGTGGTGTTCTTCACCGTCCGCTTCGGCGGCGACCAGCTGCCGTGGATCGAGGAGCAGGCCGCCGTCGGCGGCTGGTTCACCGGCCGCTCGGACTGGCTCGGCTCGGTGTTCGCCCCCGACTCCACCAGCCCGTACGCGGCCTCGCCCTGGCGCAAGGAGAAGGGCGCGCTCTGGGACGTCGGCCCGCACGCGCTCTCCGTGCTGCTGCCGGTCATCGGCGACGCCACCTCCGTCACCGCCGTGGCCGGCCCGCTGGACACCGTCCACCTGGTGCTGCGCCACGTCGGCGGCGCCTCCAGCACCCTCGCGCTGAGCCTCACCGCGCCGGTGGCCGGCGGCGGCACCGGGATGGAGCTGCGCGGCGAGTCCGGCACCGTCCACCTGCCGGAGCGCGGGGAGGGGCCGCTCGCGGCCTACCACCGCGCCCTGGACGCCCTCGCGACCGCCGCCCGCACCGGCGAGCCGCACCCCTGCTCGGCCGCCTTCGGCCTGCGCACCGTCGAGATCCTGGCCGCCGCCGAACGCTCGCTGGCCACCGGCGCCACCGTCGTGCTCTGACCCGCCCGGCACGGCCCGCCGGTCGCGGCGGGCCGTGCCGGGGCGGGGGGAGACGAAGCTGCGCGCGGCCGCCGGACGTGCCGGCGCGCGTGGCGCCGGGGCCGCCCACCGGGCGGGCACCGGCCGGGGACGGAGAAGCGGAACGCCCGCCCCGCCCGTAGCGTGAATCCCATGGACATCAAGCTCTCGCAGTGCTTCATCGCCGTCGACGACCACGACAAGGCGCTCGCGTTCTACCGCGACGTCCTCGGCCTGGAGGTCCGCAACGACGTCGGTTTCGAGAACATGCGCTGGGTGACGGTCGGCGCGCCGTCGCAGCCGGACGTGGACATCGTGCTGGAGCCGCCGCTGGCGGATCCGAACGCCTCGCCGGACGACCGGCGGGCGATGGCCGAGCTGCTGGCGAAGGGCCTGCTGCGGGCGGTCATCTTCGCCACCGAGGACTGCGACGCGACCTTCGAGCGGATCCGCGCCGCCGGGGGCGAGGTGCTCCAGGAGCCGATCGACCAGCCCTACGGCGTGCGTGACTGCGCCTTCCGGGACCCGGCGGGCAACATGCTGCGCTTCACCCAGCGCCGGGCCGGGTAGCCCGCCGGCCCCGGCCCCCGCCCCGCGGTGAGTCCTCCCGGCCCGCAGTCAGTCCCCCGGCCGTGTTCAGTCCCCCCGGCCGGCCGAGGGCCGCCGGTCGGCGGGGCGGGCCGGTGCGATGGCCGGAGCCCGGAAGTCGCGCGGGCCGGTCCACAGCGCGGGGACGGCGTCGCTGCGGCGGGCCAGTTCGTAGGCCAGCGGCTCGTAGTTGACCCGCCAGCCGTGGAAGTGCGGCCAGGCCTCGGCGGCGGGCCGCTCGTGCGGGAAGCCGGCGGCGGCGAGCATGGCCACGGCGGCGTCGAACTCGGTGTAGCTCAGCCGGATCGGCGTGTCCGGGGCCGGGTCGGGGTCGAAGCCGACGCGCAGCGCCCGGCCGATGTCGCGCAGCGCGGTGAACCCGGCGCGCAGCACCAGCCGGGCCTCGGGCGGGGCGCTGCGCGGGCAGACCGCCAGGTGGACGGCGGCGGCGTCCATGACGGCGATCAGCCCGACCACCCAGCTGCGGTGCGGCTGCGGGGAGCGGAAGGAGATCAGCACGGGGTAGTTGGAGTGGCTCTCGCCGAGGTCGGCGGCGAGCCGTTCCCAGTCCCGGTAGAGCTGGGGGAGGGCGGTCTGGGTGTCCACCAGGGACTGCCGGGCGAGGAGTTCGGGGCCCCAGGCGGGTTCCCCGGCCCGGGACTGCAGCAGGGTCACCTCCAGTTCGCGCCGGCCGTAGGCGGCGTAGAGGGTCGGCAGGTAGGCGATCTGCAGGGCGATCACCAGGGGTCCGCTGGCGGCGGCCAGGAAGTCGATCAGGGAGAGGTGCAGCCGCTCGCCGCTGGCGAAGCCGAGGGTGAAGAGGCTGGAGCCCGCCTCGCGCACGGAGACCGACCAGTCCAGCTCCGAAGTGCCGTGCAGTATCAGCGTGTAGGCGACGAGCATGCCGCCGAGCCAGACCGCCAGCATGCCGGTCAGCATCAGCGGCGCCAGCCAGGTCTGCGCCCGGTCCTGCGCGCGGTAGGTGCCGAACGGCGCGGCGGCGAGCCGCAGCAGCGTGCGCAGGGCCCGCCACAGGCCGTGCACCAGGGAGGAGTACAGGCCGCGCGGGACGACGAGCGTGCGGAGGATGCTGGCGATGGTGGCCAGCAGGAGCAGGACGCCGGCGACGGTGTGGATCAGCCTCATGGCGCTCATTGTGACGGTCCGCCGGGGTCCGTCGTGCCGGGTCGGCGGGTGTCCGCGGGCCGGGGCGGGCGGCGGCGGGGATTGACAGGGCGCCGCCGCCGGCTGAATGCTGAGCAAGCGCTTAGTCATCTGCCCGGCGCCGCCGGTCGACGAATGGAGAGTGCCCGTGCCCGAGACCCCGCCGGAGCCCGCGGCCACCCCGCCCGGGCCGGACCTGGAGCGGCTGCGCGCCCACCTCGACCGCGCCCTGCCCGGCACGGTCGCCGGTCCGCTGCGCGCCGAGCTGATCGAGGGCGGCCGGTCCAACCTCAGCTACCGGCTCACCGACGGCACCACCCGCTGGGTGCTGCGCCGGCCCCCGCTCGGGCACGTGCTCGCCACCGCGCACGACATGGGCCGCGAGTACCGGGTGATGACCGCGCTGCGCGACACCGGCGTGCCCGTGCCCGCCACCGTCCACCTCGACCCGGGCACGGAGGTGCTCGGCGCGCCCTGGTACCTGATGGCGTACGTGCCCGGCACCGTGCACCGCGACGCCACCGCCCTCGCCGCCCTCGGCGAGCGGCGGGTGCGCGGCATCGGCGAGGCCCTGGTGGACACCCTCGCCGCCCTGCACCGGATCGACCCGGCGGCCGTCGGGCTCGCCGGCTTCGGCCGCCCGGAAGGCTATCTGGAGCGGCAACTGCGGCGCTGGTCCGCCCAGTTGGACGCCTCGCGGAGCCGCGATCTGCCCGGCGTCGACCGGCTGCACGACCTGCTCGCCGCCACCCGCCCCGACTCCCCGGCGCCCGCCCTGGTGCACGGCGACTACCGGCTCGACAACGTCCTCGTCGCCGAGCGCGACGGGCGGGACGTCGTCGCCGCCGTCCTGGACTGGGAGATGTCCACCCTCGGCGACCCGCTCACCGACGTCGGGCTGCTGGTGATGTACACCGAGCTGGCCGGCGTCGGCGGCGGCCTCATCCCCTCCGCCGCGACCGCCCCCGGCTTCCCGCGCAGCGCCGAACTCGTCGCCCGCTACGCCGGGTCGACCGGCCGGGACGCCGCCGCGCTCGACTGGTACGTCGCCTTCGCCTGCTACAAGCTCGCCGTCGTCGCCGAGGGCATCCACTACCGCTACCGGCAGGGACGCACCCTCGGGTCCGGCTTCGAACGCGCCGGCACCATGGCGCCCCTGCTCGTCGAGCACGGCCTCACCACGCTGAAGGGACACTGAGCGATGGACTTCGCCTACGACCGGCGCACCCTCGAACTGCGCGAGCGGCTCACCGCGTTCATGGAGCGGCACGTCCACCCCGCCGAACCGGTGCTGGCCGCCCAGCTCGCCGACCCGCGGCGGCCCGCCTGGGAGGTGCCGGCCGTGGTCGACGGGCTGCGGGCGCAGGCGCGTGCACAGGGGCTGTGGAACCTCTTCCTGCCCGGGAAGCACGGCGCCGGGCTGACCAACCTCCAGTACGCCCCGCTCGCCGAGATCACCGGACACAGCCCGCACCTCGCGCCGCCCGCCCTCAACTGCGCCGCCCCCGACACCGGGAACATGGAACTGCTCGCCGAGTTCGGCAGCGAGGAACAGCGCGAACGCTGGCTGGAGCCGCTGCTCGACGCCCGCATCCGCTCCGCCTTCGCGATGACCGAGCCCGAGGTCGCCTCCTCCGACGCCGCCAACATCGCCACCCGGATCGAGCGCGACGGCGACGGGTACGTCGTCAACGGCCGCAAGTGGTACATCAGCGGGGCGATGAACCCGGACTGCCGGATCCTCATCGTGATGGGCAAGACCGACCCGCACGCGGAGCCGCACCGTCGGCAGAGCATGATCCTGGTGCCGCGCGACACCCCCGGCGTGACCGTGCGGCGCGGCATGACCGTCTTCGGCTACGACGACGCCGACCACGGCGGCCACGCCGAGATCACCTTCGAGGACGTCCGCGTCCCGGCCGGGAACCTGATCGGCGAGGAGGGCTCCGGCTTCGCCATCGCCCAGGCCCGGCTCGGCCCGGGCCGGATCCACCACTGCATGCGGCTGATCGGCATCGCCGAACGCGCGCTGGAGCTGACCTGCCGGCGCGTCCTGGACCGCACCGCCTTCGGCGCGCCGCTCGCCGACCAGGGCGTGGTGCAGGACTGGATCGCCGAATCCCGGGTCCGCATCGAGCAGTTGCGGCTACTGGTGCTGAAGACCGCCTGGCTGATGGACACCGTCGGCAACCGCGGCGCGCACACCGAGATTCAGGCCATCAAGATCGCCACCCCCCGCACCGTCGAGTGGATCCTCGACAAGGCCGTCCAGGCGCACGGCGCGGCCGGCGTCAGCCAGGACACCCCGCTCGCCGCGCTCTGGGCCTTCGCCCGGACGATCCGGCTGGCGGACGGCCCGGACGAGGTGCACAAGCGCTCCCTGGCCCGGCGGGAGCTGCGCCGCTACCGCTGAGCCCGCGCCCCCGGTGCAGCTCCCCGGTGTGATGCCCCCGGCCGGGTCATACCGGAGTAGCACCCGGCGGGTTGGCACCGCGGTATGACGCCCGCGCCCCGGTGCGGGCCGTACCGTCGCCGTAACGGGCCGGCCGCGGAGGGCGGCGGGCCGCCACGGGGTGGACGGGAGTCGGGGACCATGCGCGAGCGGGGCCGGGGACAGGACGTGCGGGGCGTGCGGGGCCTGCGCAGGGGGGTGGCCGTCGCCCTGGCGGCCACCACGGTACTGGGCGCCGGCGGGGCGGCGGCCGTACCCGCCTCCGCCGCCCCGGCCGTCGCCGAGCGGCTCGCCCGGGCCGCGCTGCCGCAGCCGACCGGCCCCTACCCCGTCGGCACCACAGCGCTGCGCCTGGTCGACTCCGGCCGTACGGACCCCTGGCAGCCGGGGCGCGCCCGCGAGCTGATGATCAGCCTCTGGTACCCGGCCACCCGCCCGGTGTACGGCAGGGAACGCGCGCCCTACATGGACTCGCGCGCCGGCCGGCACTTCGGCGGCCCGGACGGCGCCGCCGCCCTCAACTACGGTGCGCTGCCGGACCGCACCGACTGGACCTGGGTCCGCACCCACGCCCGACCGGACGCCCCGCCGCTGCTCGGCGCCGGCCCCCGCCCGGTGGTGCTCTGGTCGGCCGGGCTCGGCGACCCCCGCACCTGGGGGACCGCCCTGGTCGAGGACCTCGCCTCGCGCGGCTACGTGGTGGTCACCGTCGACCACCCCTACGACGCCTCCGAGGTCGCCTTCCCGGACGGCCGGCTCGCCACCTCGGTCCTCCCCGCGCTGGCCGGCCAACCCGGCCTCGACATCGGCGCGCTGCTCCGCAAGGCGATGGACACCCGGGTCGCCGACATCCGCTTCGTGCTGGACGAACTGGCCGCGCTGCGCAGCGACGGCCGGCTCCCGGCGGCCCTGGCCGGTTCGCTGGACCTCGACCGGATCGGCATGGCCGGCCACTCCGCCGGCGGCTTCACCGCCGCCCAGGCCATGCACGACGACCCCCGGATCAAGGCCGGCGTCAACCTGGACGGCCAGATGCACTTCCCCGGCCCCGACGGCACCGGCGTGCACCTGGGCGGCGTCGCCGAGGAGGGCCTGGACCGCCCGTTCCTGCTGATGGGCAGCGAGAGCGCGGACTCCGGCCCCTACACCGCCCAGCCCGGCTGGGCGGCCTTCTGGCAGCACACCCGGGGCTGGAAGGCGGACGTCACCCTGCGGGGATCGCGGCACGGCTCGTACACCGACGCCCAGGCACTGCTGCCCCAGCTGGCCCGGCAGGGCGCGGTGCCGGAGGAGGCCGTGCGCGGCGACATCGGGGACGTCCGGCCGGAGCGGGCGGTGGCCGCCACCCGCGCCTACGTCGGCTCCTTCTTCGACCGCTGGCTGCGCGGCCACGACGACCACCTGCTGGACGGGCCCTCGCCGCGCTTCCCGGAGATCCGCTTCGAGCAGTGACGGACCGTCAGTGGGCCAGTTCAGAACCGGGGTTGGCCGCGTCCCAGGCCTGCCGGGAGGCGGCGATGGCGTCGTGGTGGTCGTAGGACCAGTCGGCCATCGCCCGCACCAGGTGGGTCAGGCTGTGCCCGAGCGGCGTCAGCGCGTACTCCACCTGCGGCGGGATCGTCGGGTGGACGGTGCGGGAGACCAGGCCGTCGCGCTCCAGGCGGCGCACCGTCAGGGTGAGCATCCGCTGCGAGATCCCCGGCACGGCGCGCTGCAGGTCGCGGAACCGCCGCACCCCCTGGGCGAGTTCGACCACCACCAGGACGGTCCACCGGTCACCGAGGCGGTTCAGCAGGTCGCGGATCCCGCAGTCCACGCCCTCCTCGCACCAGACCGCCGGGCGGTCGGTGCCGTCCGGGGTGGTTACCGCGGTGTGCCCCACTGACATCGAAGTGCCTCCTTACGCCGGATGCCCAGGCTACCGAGGATGGTCACCGGGCCGCCGCGCGGGGACGCGGGCCGGTCCCCGAATCCCTGGAGGAAACGATGCTTCTCGTCACGGGCGCGAACGGCGGTCTCGGATCGCTGGTGCTGGAGCGGCTGGCCGCCCGGCCCGGCGGCCCGGCGGGCGTGCTGGCGGGCAGCCGCACCCCGCAGCGGGCGCCGGAGACCGGCATCCCGGTGCGGACGGTGGACTTCGACCGGCCGCGCACGCTGGACGCCGCCTTCGCCGGGGTGCGCACGCTGCTGCTGATCTCGGCCGGCTACGGCGAGGACGACGTGGTGACCGCCCGGCACCGGGCGGCGATCGAGGCGGCCGAACGCGCCGGTGTCGAGCACGTCGTCTACACCAGCCTCTCCGGTGACGGCGACCACCTCGCCTACGCCCTGGCCCACCGCTGGACCGAGCGGCGGCTGCGCGCGTCGGCCACCCTGCGCTGGACGATCCTGCGCAACGGCCTCTACGCCGAACTGCTGGGCCTCCTGGCCCGCCCGGACGCCGAGGGCGTGATCACCGCCCCGCTGGGCGAGGGCCGGCTGGCGGCGGTCGCCCGGGCGGACCTCGCCGAGGTCGCGGCGACGGTGGCGACGGCGCCGGCCGGGCACGCGGGCCGGGTCTACGAGCTGGTCGGCGAGGAGGCGGTCGGCGGCGCCGACGTCGCCGCCGCGCTCACCCGCGCCACCGGCCGCCCGGTCGAGTACCGCCCCGCCACCCTGGCGCAGGCCCGGGCGGCGGTCGCGGCCTCGGGCGCCGAGGCCTTCCAGGTCCCGATGCTGACGGGCACGTGCTCGGCGATCGCGCACGGCTTCCTGGCCGGGCCCGGCGAGCCCGGCGACCTCGCGGCCCTGCTCGGCCGCGCCCCGCGACCGGCCCTGGACGTCATCGCGGCGGGCGCCGACGCGTCCTGGTGACCCGCCGGCCGGCCGGGCCGGGGCGGGCACGGTTACCGCGTCACCGGCGGGCGGGCCGCAGCGCCGCGCACGGCTCGCCGCGCTCGGGCACCTGCCGGGCCCGCGCCACGCCCCCTCCCGGACGCGTTGCCGCCGGCGGTGCTCCGGGCCCCGGGCGCGGCGGGCGCGGGCAGGGGCTCGCCGCCCGCGCCGGTGCCGGTCGGCACCGCGGTGCGCGACGCCCGGCGGGCGGAGCGGGTGCACCCGAAGGCCGCGCCCCGGCGGTGGGTGGCGGCGAGCCCTTCGGCGCCGGCGGGCGCGCCGTGGTCGGGGACGGCGTGCGGGGCCGGGCCGGGCACGGTGAGCAGCCGGCCGGCGGGGGAGGAGCGGACCGGCGGCCCGGGCGTTGGCCTCCCCGTCGCCGGCGACCACCACGCCCTGCCCGGCGAACGGCGGCGCCGCCGGGACGCCGCCGGTGGCCTGCCGGCCGCCGCGTGGCCCGCCGCGCGACCCGCCGCGTCCTCGGTCAGCCGACGGTCACAGGCCGCCGCCGAGGGTCACGCCGCCGTCCACCACCACGGTCTGCCCGGTGATCCACGCCGCGTCGGGGGAGAGCAGGAAGGCGACGGCGCCCGCGACGTCCTCGGGCACGCCGAGCCGGCCGAGCGGGTAGGCGGCGGCGACCTGCTCCTCGCGGCCCTCGTACAGGGCCTCGGCGAACCTCGTCTTCACCACGGCGGGGGCCACGGCGTTGACCCGGATGCCCTGCGGGCCCAGCTCGGCGGCGAGTTCGGCGGTGAGCCGGATCAACGCGGCCTTGGAGACCCCGTACATGCCGATCCCGAGGGAGGAACGGATCCCGGCCACCGAGGCGACGTTGACCACCGAGCCGCCGTGCTCGCCCATCCAGGCGGCGTGCGCGCGGCGGGTCCAGGCCAGCGGGGCGAGCACGTTGACGGCGAGGATCTTGGCGGCGGCGGCCTCGTCGACGGTCAGCACCGGGCCGTACACCGGGTTGATACCGGTGTTGTTGACCAGGTGGTCGAGCCGGCCGAAGGCCGCCAGGGTGCGGGTGACCGCCTCCTCCTGGTGGGCCGGGTCGTCGGCGCGGCCGGCGACGCCGATGGCGACCTCCGGGCCACCGAGGTCGCGGACCGCCTCGGCGAGCGGTTCCGGCGTCCGGGCGGTGAGGCAGACCCTGGCCCCCCGGGCGATCAGCTCGCGTGCGATGCCGAGGCCGATGCCCCGGCTCGATCCGGTGACGACGGCCACCCGGCCCTTGAAGGAGTTCACCACGGGGTCCTTTCGGCCTGGGCGCGGCCGACCGGGCCGCCGACCAGACGAACGAGGCTCTGACCAAGCGCTTGCTCAGCATGGTGCCGGTGCGGGACCCTGTCAACAGTCCGCGGCGGCACCGCGGGCCGAACGCCCGTGCGACTGCCCGGCCGACCGATCTGCGAGGATGGCGCCATGACCAGCACGCCCATCGCCGACCTCCGGGCCGTCCTGCCCGGCGGCGCCGGCACCCGCCCGGAGGCGGCGTACCGGCTGCTCCAGGCCGCTGTGGAGTCCTTCGCCGAGCGCGGCTTCCACGCCACCACCACCCGGGACATCGCCACCGGTGCGGGGATGAGCCCGGCCGCGCTGTACATCCACTACCCCTCCAAAGCGGCCCTGCTGGCGGAGATCAGCCGGGCCGGGCACGCCGCGACCCTCGAACTGGTCCGCGCGGCGGTGGCCGGCGAGGGCGACCCGGTGGCGCGGATGCGGCGCCTGGTCGAGGAGTTCACCGCCTGGCACGCCCGGGCCCGGACGGTCGGCCGGGTGGTCAACTACGAGCTGCACGCGCTCCCGCCGGACGCCTACACGGTGGTCGCGGCGCTGCGGCTGGACATCGAGCGCGAGGTCGCCGGACTGATCGAGGCGGGCCGGGCGGCCGGGGTCTTCGAGGTCGCCGAGGTGCGCACGGCCGCCCGTGCGGTCACCTCGCTGGGGATCGACGTGTCCCGCTGGTACACCGACCGCAGCAGCGAGACGCCGGAGGAACTCGGGCGCCGCTACGGGGAGCTGGTGCTCAGGATGCTGGGCGCCGCGCTCTGAGCGCAGCCCCGCTCGGCCGTCCTTGACGGCGGTGCGCACCGACCGGGCGGCGCGGGGGCGCCGTTCGTCCGTCTCCACCGGGGGGCGCAGCCGGGCCCGGGGTCCGGCCGACCCGGACCGCTGCTGCGCCGTGTACGGCAGCCGGACGTGACGCGTCCGGTGCTTCGGTGGTCGGCGGGTGGCGTCGAGTTCCTCCCCCGGCCGGACCCCGGCGCCGGGCCGTGCGCATGGGCGTGGCGTCTCCCACGCGTGGACACCGCCGTTCGCGCCGTTCGCGTACTCCGGGTCGTGGAAGTTGCCCGGGCGAAGGCGGTGCGGTGCGCCGGGGCGGCAGGCCGGCGCCGGTGTCCTGGGGGGTCGCTGCCGCCCGGCCTTCCGCTGATCCGCGCCGCTGCCGTCCCCGGCACGCCACCGGGCGGGCGGCGTCCGGACTGCCGGTGCTGCGGGCGCCGGGCCGCTCAGTCCGCCGGTGCGGGCGCCGGGGCGGCGGCGAGCAGGGCGTCCAGCAGACCGGGGAAGCGGGCGTCGAGGTCGGCCCGGCGCAGCGAGACGTACCGGTTGCGCCCGGCGACCCGGGTGCTGGTGACGCCGGCCTCGCGCAGCACCCGCATGTGGTGCGAGACGGTCGACTTGTGGAGGTGGTCGAGGCCGAGGTGGTGCGGGTCGCAGGAGTGCTCGGCGCCGTCCGCGTAGCTGGTCAGCAGGCGCATCCGGACCGGATCGCCGAGGGCGTGCAGCACGGTGACCAGATCGATCTCGGCGGGGGCGGGCTGGGGCAGCCGCTCGTCGTCGGACATGGCCGGCGGCCTCCTCGGGGTAGGGCGCGGGGTGGGCGCGGGAACAGGACGGTTTGACAATCATCCACCAATCCGTACTGTTTGGCGAGTATCAAACTGTTGCCCACACGTCCAACAATGTCCACCCTGGGGGGATCGACGTGCCCGTCCGCCTGCTCCTGCTCGCCCTCGGCACCTTCGCCGTCGGCACCGACGCCATGGTCGTCGCCGGCATCCTCGGCCCGGTCTCCGACGACCTCGGCGTCTCCGTCACCGCCGCCGGCCAGCTGGTGACCGTCTTCGCCCTCGGCTACGCGCTGCTCGCCCCGCCGCTCGCCGCCCTCACCGCCCGCTGGCCGCGCCGCCGCCTGCTGCTCACCGCGCTCACCGTGTTCGGCGCCGCCAACGCGCTCAGCGCGCTCGCCCCCTCGTTCGGCACGCTGCTGGCGACCCGGGTGCTGGCCGCCGCCGGCGCCGCGCTCTACACCCCGACCGCCAACGCGGTCGCCACCACCCTGGTCGCCCCCGAGCGGCGCGGCCGGGCGCTGGCCACGGTGCTCGGCGGCATGACCGTCGCCACCGCGCTCGGCGTGCCGCTCGGCACCTGGGTCGGGCGCACCGACTGGCGGCTGACGATGTGGCTGGTGACGGGGCTGAGCGCGGTCGCCCTGGCCGGGCTGGCGCTGCTGCTGCGCGAGCTGCCGGTGCCGGCCGCCGCCCCCGGGCTGCGCGACCGGCTGGCGCCGCTGCGCGACCGCCGGGTGCTCGGCGCCGCCTCCACCACCCTGGTGTTCTTCCTCGCCTTCCAGTCCGTCTACATCTACCTGGCCACCGCCGTCGCCCCGGCCACCGGCGGCCGGGCGGAGCGGCTGAGCCTGGTGCTGCTGGTCGCGGGCGTCGCCTCGGTGGCGGGCAGCTGGCTGGGCGGGCGGCTGGTGGACCGGGTCGGCGTCCGGCGGGTGCTGCTGGTCGGCAGCACGGTGGCGGCGGCCGCGTTCACCGCGCTGCCCTGGGCCGGGCGCTCGATGCCCGGCGCGCTCGCTTACGCCGTGGTCACCCCGCTGGCCGGGTGGGCGATCTCGGTCGCGCTGCCGCACCGGCTCGCCTCGCTGGACCCGGGCAACGCCCAGCTGCTGATCTCGCTCAACAGCAGCGCCCTCTACCTGGGGACGGCCGCGGGCGGCGCGGCCGGCAGTGCGGCGATCGCCCTGCTCGGCGAGCGCTGGTTCCCGCTCGCGGCGACCGTGCTCGCCCTGGTGGCCGCGGCCACCGCCCGGGCGACCACCCGGGGCGCGGCGCCCGGGCCGGCCGGTGCGGAGCCCGCTCCGGCGGTCGGCCGGTAGCCGGCGCGGCGGCCGGCCGGGGGCGGGGGGCGTCCCGGCCGACCGCTACGCCCGGATCGCTCGGAAGAGCAACTCGGAGGTCTCCGCCCAGCGTTCGGCGATCTCCGAGCGCTCGTGCAGGATGTCGGAGATCTGCTGGGTGCCGAAGAGGGCGGCCACCAGCGACCGGGCCGCCGCCTGCGGGCAGACCCCGGCGCGCAGTTCGCCCGCCGCCTCGGCGCGCCCGAGCAGGGCGGCCAGCAGCCGGGTCCAGTCCACGTACGGCGTCGGCAACTCGGCGTCGATCTGCGGCCGTTCGATCTGCAGCCGGGCGCCGGCCCGGACGACGATGTCGTCCCGGAAGGCGGCCGCCGCCCCCGCCAGCAGGCGCGCCGAGGTCTCCAGCGGCCCGTGCCCCGCGGCGGTGACCTCCGCGAGCAGGGCGGGCCAGCGCGCGTAGTGCTGTTCGACCACCGCCACCGCGAGGGCCTCCTTGGTGGGGTAGTGGAAGTAGACGGCGCCCTTGGTCATCGCCACCCGGTCCGCCACGTCCTTCACCGAGGTCTGGCGGAAGCCCCGGGCCGCGAACAGCTCGGCGGCCGCGGTGAGCACCAGCAGCTTGGTGCGCGCCGCCCGGTCCTGCTTGGGGTCGGGCCCCCGCCGGGTGACGATGGGCCGGACCAGGAACGGGGTGGCCTGGTCGGACTCGGGCATGGTCGGCTCCTGACGTGGCGGGGTGGCGGGGGCGTCGCAATGTAGCGGTCCCGCCGCGACGCGCGCGAGCGTGCGGGAGGAAGGAATTCATGAATGTTCTGTCATCAGTTGTGTCCGCTGCGCACATCGGGTACCGCTGAGAACATTCGTTCAGAAAGGTATGTTCTTCCTTCAGGGAGGGCACATGATGAAGCAGGAGCGGGCGCGGCGCACCAGGGAGAAGGTGCTGGACGCCGCGGCCGAGGAGTTTTCCGCCCAGGGGTACAGCCGGGCCACCCTCAATGCGGTCGCGCAGCGGACCGGGATGACCAAGGGGGCGCTGTACGGGCACTTCGCGTCCAAACGCGCGCTCGCCGGTGCGCTGATGTCGCATTCGCGCAAGGTCTGGGACGAGATGCGGCTGACCCGCGACGTGCCGGGCGTCGAGGCCGCCGCCGTGCTGGAGGGGCTCGTGCTGGACCTCGCGCACCGGCTGAAGGAGGACGTCCGGCTGCGGGCGGCGCTCCGGCTGGCCACCGACATCCCGGACCCGGCGCAGCCGCACCCCGTGCGGCCGTCCCCGGCCGAGGCGCCGGACATCTTCGAGGACGTGCAGCGCGGCCTGGTCGTGCTGATCCGCCGGGCCCAGGGCGAGGGCAGCATGGCGCCCCGCCCCCCGGAGCTGGTCGCCCAGCTGCTGCTGGCCGTGCTGCACGGCGCCCCGCACGTCTCCTTCGGCCCGCCGGAGGCCGCCGGTCCGGCCGGCTACGACGCGGCCTGGCGGCTGCTGCTGGAGGCCCTGACCGGCGCCGACCGGGGTCCGGCGCCGGCCGTTGCCGCGCCCCGGGCCTGACGGCGCCCCGGGCCCGAGCCGGGCCGCCCCGGCCGGCGTCCTTTCACGGGGGCGGGGGCGGCCAGGGGTCGGTGCGGCCCGGGCGGGCGATCCGCTGCCAGGGCCAGCGGGCGGTGAGCCAGTGGTCGAGGGCGCCGGACAGCGCGTCGTCGAGCGCGGATCCGGGGCCCTCGCCGGTCCAGAAGAAGAGGTCGGCCTCGTGCCGCGGGTCGCCCGGCGGGTCGAGGTGGACGCAGCCGAGCAGCCGCTCCCCGCCCGGTGACACCACCGCCAGGGCGAAGGACGTCCGGCGGGTGAACTCGTGCTGGTGCCAGGCGAGCTGGACGAGGTCCTGCTCCTCGGTGAGGTCCGGCGGCGGCCAGTTCCAGGCCTCGCCGAACTGCTGCCGGAGCTGCTCCCGGGAGGCGGTCACCAGGGCGTGGTCCTGCGCGAGGTCCCGGACGGTGATCGGGCGCAGCAGGAACCCCGGGCCCTCCAGCCGCAGCGGCACCTCGAAGCGGTGCGGCACGAACGGCCCGGCGGCCGTCGCCGGGGCCGCGACGACGGCCTCGGGGACCGACGGCTCCTGACGGAGGATCGCCCGGTGGACGGCGGTGAGGCCGGCGCCCGGTTCGACGCCGAGCTCGTCCACCAGCCGTCGCCTGGTGCGGTCGTAGAGCGCCAGCGCCTCCGCCTGCCGCCCGGTGCGGTACAGCGCCCGCATCAGCAGGGCCTGCGGGCCCTCCCGCAGCGGGTGCTCGGCGGCCGTGCGCCACAGCCGGTCGACGGCCGCCGCCGGCCGCCCGCAGGCGAGTTCGGCCTCGGCCGCCGACTCCACGGCGGCCAGCCGGAGGTCCTCCAGACGGACGGCCTCCGCCCGCAGCCGCGGTACCTCGCGCAGGTCCGCCAGCGCCGGCCCGCGCCACAGGCCGAGCGCCTCGACGAGCCGGGCGTGCGCGCCGTGTGCGTCACCGTCGGCCAGCCTCGCCCGGCCGTCGGCCGTCAGCCGTTCGAAGCGGCGGACGTCGACGGCCTCCTCGCCCGGTGCGCCGTCCGGACCGAGCTCCAGACGGTAGCCGCCGGCGGTGCCGAGCAGCCGGGGCACCGCGAGGTGGGCGTCCCCGGCCGCCTTCCCGGCCGCGTCGCCGAGCAGGGTGCGCAGCCGGGAGACGTAGCTCTGCAGGGTGTTGACGGCGCTGGCGGGCTCCCGGCCGTTCCACACGCTCTCGACCAGGCTCGCCGTCGGGACGGTCCGGCCGTGCGCCAGCAGCAGCTCGGCGAGCACCGTGCGCTGGCGGGCCCCGCCCAGCGGCAGTGCCCGTCCGTCGTAGTGCACCGCGAGCGGTCCGAGCACGCCGAACCGCCACCCCGGACCGGTCATCCGCCGACCTCCGTCCTGCCCGCCGCACGGTCGCTGCAGCGTACGCGCCGGGTGCACGCGTTCTGCACGCCGGGTCCGGCAGGCTGCCCGGACGGGCCCCCGCCGGCCACCGCCCCGACCAGGAGAACCACCAGGATGACCATCAGGACGACCACGACCCCGCTCCCGCCCGCCGGCCTCACGGTGCGGCCCGCCACGCCGGACGACGCCCCGGCCGTCCGCGACCTGCTCAACCGGGTGGACCTGCTGGAGATCGGCCGGGCCGGGACCGAACTGCACGAGGTCCGGGCGGACCTGACGCACCCGGGCGTCGACCTGCGCCGCGACTCCTGGCTGCTCGCCGACGGGGACGACCTGGTCGGCTACGGCCTGCTCCGGGACCGCTCCGGCGGTGAGCGGATCGACCTCGACCAGTACGTGCTGCCGGAGCACCAGGCCGGGGCGCTGCACCTGTTCGCCCTGATGGAGCGCCGGGCGGTGGAGCGGGCGGCGGCCAACGGCGCCTCCCGCGCGGTGCTCCACCTGCTGCTGAACGCCCGGCCCACGCTCGACACCGGGGCGCTCCGCGGGCGCGGCTGGGACCGCGTGCTCCGCCACCACGTGCTGACCCGGCCGGTGGACCCGCGGACCGACCCCCTGCCCGTGCCGCCCCCGGGCGTCACCCTGCGGGACTGCCGGCGGGAGGAGGACCGCCGCACCGCCCACCGGCTCCAGGAGGAGGCCTTCGCCGAGCACTTCGACCACCGTCCGCGCGACTTCGCCCAGTGGTGGGAGGACATCGACGGCGCGCACCTCGACTGGTCCCTGACCTGGATCGCCACCCTGGCGGGCGTCGGGGACGTGGCCGTGCTCCGCACCCGCGACGACCGCACCGCCCACGGCTGGGCCGACCGCCTGGGCGTCCTGCCCGCCGCCCGGGGCCGTGGCATCGGCGGCCACCTGCTGCGCCACTTCTTCGCCCACTACGCCGCGCTGGGCCGCGAGCGCGTCGCCCTCGGCGTCGACACCGCCAACACCACCGGGGCGCTCGCCCTCTACGAGGGGAACGGGATGACGGTGGACTTCGCCGTGGACACCTGGGAGCTGGTCCTCCCCGTCCGGCCGCGGTAGCGCCGGGGCCCGGGCGGGCACGGAACCGTCTCCGCGCCCGCCCGGGCCCCGGGCGCGCGCCGGGCCGGCGTCAGTGGACGAGGTAGCTGAACCCGAGCGTCGCCGCGGACATCCCGGCGGCCACCGACCGCGTCACCACCCCACCGCAGTTCGGTGCGGAGTAGACGTCGACCGTCGCGTCCGTGAGGTTCTCGACGATCACGGGTGAGATGGTCGGGTAGCACCCCGGTGCCGGGTCCTTCTGCGGCAGACCGTTCACCACCAGCACCCCCGTGGCCGCCTGTGCGGGCACGGCGAGCGCGAGCGCTCCGGCGGCGGCCAGCATCCCGGCCACGGCGATCCGACGACGCATGACTGTTCTCCCTTCCGAGGGCGCACAACCGGTAGGCGCCCTTCCGGGCCATGGATTCCCCGGCCGTCCGGTTCCTCCCGCAACCCCGGTCGCAATCCCCCGAACCGAGGACGGCATCCGCGTGCGGCCCGCCGCGCCCGCCGCGGTGCGCGAAGGCCCGGGCGGGTGCGGAAACGATTCCGCACCCGCCCGGGCCGGTGGCCGGGCTCAGCCGTTGGCGAGGGCCTGGACGCGGTCGAAGGCGCCGTTGAAGAGGTTCTGGTCGCCGGGGAAGGTGCCGGAGTCGGCGTGCTGCCAGATTGTCTGGTAGCTCCAGCCGGCCGGGAGGGTGCCGACGGTGGAGGCGTACCGGGCTATCCACAGCGGGTTGGTGGCGCCGAAGGAGGCGTTGTTGCCCGTGCAGGTGGTCCACCAGTTGGTGGTGGTGTAGATGGTCGGGTAGCGGCCGGTGCGGGTGTGCACGGTGGTGCTGAAGGCGCGGATCCAGCTCACCATGGCGCTCTGGCTGAGGCCGTAGCAGGTGGCGCCGTAGGGGTTGTACTCGATGTCGAGCGCGGGCGGGAGGGTCTTGCCGTCCTTCGACCAGCCGCCGCCGTGGTCCACGAACCAGTTGGCCTGGGCGGTGCCGGAGGAGCGGTCCGGGAGGGCGAAGTGGTACGCGCCGCGGATCAGGCCGGCGTTGTAGGAGCCGTTGTACTGCTGGGCGAAGTACGGGTTGGTGTACGTGGTGCCCTCGGTGGCCTTGACGTAGGCGAACCGGGCGCCGTTGGCGCGCACGGTGGACCAGGCGACGTTGCCCTGGTAGCTGGAGACGTCCAGGCCGGGGGTCTGGGTGACGGCGAGGGCGGCGGCGGGGGCGGCGCCGGGACCCCGGCCCTCGTGGGCGGCGACGGTGGAGCCGGCGAAGTCGAGCTCGGGGTGGATCGGCGGCAGCTCACCGCCGTGCCGGGCGGCGGTGCTGTCGGTGGGGACCGCGTCGGTGGGGACCGCGTCGGAGGGGGACGCGGTGGCGGGCGCGGGCTCGGCCGCGTACGCCGGGGCGGCCACGCCAACGGCCAGGGCGGCCGCGGTGGCGAGGGCGGCGAACGCGGGGAGCCGGCGGTTCCCCTGCAGGCCGGTACTGCGGGTGGGGCTGGCGGAGCGGGAAGTGCTGGGCATGACACTCCTCTGGTCCGTGATGACGACCCGTTGGATTTGCGGACAGCCGGTGCGCCGGGGACGGCGACCGGCTGGAGCAGGGTAGCCATGTACGTGCCAGCCCGCCAGGTATCGGTGGCCCCATCCTGAACGGGGGTCACATGCCGGTGGTCCCCGTCGTCCGCCCCCGTGCGCACGCTCCGCACCGCCGGCCCGCCCCGCCCCGCGCGCCGCCCACCTGGGCGGACGCGGGTGCGGCGGCCGGGGGACCGGGGGTGGTGCGGCGATCCGCGAGCGCCCCCGCCGGCGCCCCGGACCGCCGGGTCTTTCCGCCCCGGTCAGCCGGCCGTCGCCCACTCTTCGCGCAGCCGTCCGAACACCTCGTGGAAGGCGGGGAAGGTCTTGCGGACGCAGCCGGGGTCGTCGAAGGTGATGCCGGGCGTGCGCAGCGCGGTGACGGAGAAGGACATCACCATCCGGTGGTCGCCGTGCGAGACGAGTTCGGTGCCGCGCGGAGTGCCCGGCCGGATCTCGATCCAGTCGTGGCCGGTGGCGACGTCGATCCCCAGCCGGCGCAGGTTCCCCGCGCAGGCGTCCAGCCGGTCGCATTCCTTGATCCGGGTGTTGGCGACGTTCTCGATCCGCACCGGCCCGTCGGCGAAGGGCGCGAGGGCGGCGAGCGTCGGCATGGTGTCGGAGATGTCGCGCATGTCGACGGTCAGGCCCGACAGCCGGCCGTCCCGGGGGCCCCGGACGGTGACCCGGTCGGCGCCGGTCTCGACCCGCGCGCCCATCCGGGCCAGTACGTCGGTGAACCGCAGGTCCCCCTGGAGGGCGCCGCGGCCCAGCCCCGGGACGGTCAGCTCCCGCCCGGTGAGCGCGGCGGCCGCGAAGAAGTAGCTCGCCGTCGAGGCGTCCGGCTCGACGGCGTAACGGGTGGCGCGGTAGCCGCCGGGCGCGACCTCGAACACCCGGCCGGTGCGGGTCACGGTGGCGCCGAAGGCCCGCATCATGGCGACGGTGATCTCCACGTACGGCGCGGAGACCAGGTCGGTCACCGTGATCCGCAGGCCCCGTTCGGTGAGCGGGCCGAGCAGCAGCAGCGCGGTGAGGTACTGCGAGGACAGGCTCGCGTCCAGGCTCAGTTCCCCGCCGCGGACGCCGTCGGCGGTGATCCGCAGTGGATGGTGGCCCTCGGCCTCCTCGTGCCGCAGGTCGACGCCCAGGGTGCGCAGCGCCGCGGTGAGCGGGCCGAGCGGGCGCCGGCGCAGCTGGGCGGAGGCGTCGAAGCGGAAGGAGCCGCGGCCGGCCGCGGCGAGCACGGGCAGGAAGCGGCCCGTGGTCGCGCCGTCGCGGCAGTACACCTCGGCGTCGTGGGCCGGGCCCTGCGGGCGTCCCTCGATCGTCCAGCCCTCCTCCTCCCGGGTGAGCGCGTAGCCGAGCGCGCGCAGGCCCTCGGCGAAGCCCTCGGTGTCGTCGGAGCTCAGCGGCCGGAGCAGGGTGGTGGTGCCGTCGGCGGCGGCGGCGAGGAACAGCGCCCGCGCGGTGACCGACTTGGAGCCGGGGATCTCGACGGTCGTCATGGGGCCTCCGGGATGAATGGGGCTGGTGGGAGGGGTGGGGCGGTCGTCCCGGCCATCCTGCCGGAGGGGGTGCGGGGCCCGGGGAGGCGTCCGGCTGCTGGACGGCCGCCGCCCGGCGGCGCGTCCGGGCGGGGCCGCACCGCCCGTCGGGGGCGCCGGCCGGGGCGTCGGGGCAGGTCGGGGGCCCGGCCGGCTGTGGCACCATGCCAGGGATCGGCCGAACGGCCGCCGCCCCGCCCGGGCCGTTCGTCCGGGACCGCCCGAGAAGAGGCCCCCGTGCCCGAGAGCAGCACCCGAGCGGCCGCCGAGGCCGTCGCCGCCGACCGGCTCGGCTTCCGCACCGCGACCACCGCCGACGTTCCCGCCCTCCTCGCCCTGGTCGAGTCCGCCTACCGGGGCGACGCCAGCCGGGCCGGCTGGACCACCGAGGCCGATCTGCTGGAGGGCCAGCGCACCGACACCGAGGGCGTCACCGCGGCCGTCACCCACCCCGACGGGGTGGTCCTGCTCGCCGAGCTGGACGGCGAACTGCTCGCCTGCTGCCAGCTGGAACGCCGGGGCGAGCACGCCTACTTCGGGATGTTCTCGGTGCGCCCCGGCCGTCAGGGCGGCGGCCTCGGGCGGGCCCTGCTCGCGCGGGCCGAGCGGTACGCGGCCGAGGAGTGGGGCGCGGTGGAGATGGAGATGACCGTGATCGAGCAGCGCGCCGAGCTGATCGCCTGGTACGAGCGCCGCGGCTTCCACCGCACCGGCGTCCACGCGCCGTTCCCGTACGGGGACGAGCGCTTCGGCATCCCGCTCCGTGCGGACCTGCGGTTCGAGAAGCTGACCAAGGCGCTCACCGCCCGGTAGCGGTCGCGGTAACGATGGCGGGCCCGGGCCGGGCCGGGGCGGGACGGGCCGGGGCGGCTGCCGCGCCGCCCCGGCGCCTGCGGACAGGTCCCCGTGGACCGGGCCCGCGGCTCAGGCCCCGCGGCTCAGGCCCGGGCCGGCCGCGGCAGCAGACCGCGCTCGCGCAGCAGCGGGAGCACCTGGTCGCGGACGGCGGGGGCCAGCCGCAGCTCGGGGTCCAGACCGTCCGTCCAGCGCAGCGCCGCGAGTTCGGCCGCGGGGGCGGGCGCGCGGTCCAGCCCGGCCTCGAACACGGTCATCCGCATCGGTACGCCCTCCAGCGCCGCGACCGCCTCGATCTCGGCGAGGTGGCGCGGTCCGACCGGGGCCGCGCCCAGTTCCTCGGCCAGCTCGCGGGTCAGCGCCGCGAGCGGCTCCTCCCCGGCGTCCGGCTTGCCGCCGGGGAGGTAGTAGACGTCCGGTGCCGCCTTCTTGCTGACGACCAGGAGCCGGCCGTCCTGGACCACGGCGGCGGCCACGACGGTGAGCGGTGCGGGATCGGTCTCCGGTGTTTCGTGCTCGAACATGATCGTGATTCTCCCAGCCGCCGCTCGTCCGGCTCCGGGCGGGGGCCGCGCGGCCGGTCCCATGCGGCCGGTTCCGTGCGGCGGCCGGGTTCCGTGCGCCCGGCGCTGCGCCCCGCCCCCGGACGAACCCCGCGGCCCGCCGGCTCCGGCGGACCGCTGCGCGCCGTTCTCGCCGACCCCGCGCCGTCCGGGACGCGTGCGGGCGCCGCTCGCCGCGGACCCGGCGGACCCTGCGGATCCGCCGCCCGCTCAGCCGTAGATGCTGCGGCACAGCCGGGCCTGCTCGGAACCGGCGGGCCACCGGCCGAACCGCTCGGCCTGGTCGCAGATCGTGTCCGTCGCCGCTCCCGCCGCCGCACCGGTCGGCGGAGCGCTCGCGGCCGCGGAGGGCGCGTGCGGGGCGCCGGACGCCGGTGCGGGAGCCGGTGCGGGACCACCCGCCGGGGCGCCCGCCGACCGGCTGGGCGCCGGGCGCGGCGAACGGCTCGGCTTCGGCCGCGGCGACGCGGGGTGGTCCCCGCCGTCGGCCCGGGGTGCGGCCTCCGGCTGCGCCCCGCCCGCGCTGCTCGTCGCCGCGCTCGTCGTTGCGCTCGCCGCCGGGCCGGCGGCCGCGGCGGTGGGCGCGCCCTCGCCGCTGGTCGTCGGCGGCGGCAGCGGGGACGGGGCGGGTACCGGCAGCCGGTCGGCCGCCGCCGAGGCCACCGGGGACGGCGGCAGCGGAGGGGTCGCGGACGGCGCCGGGAAGGCCACCACCCCGGACGACTCGTCGCCCGGTCCGGGCCCGCACATCGCCAGCACCGCCGCCAGCCCGGCGACGATCCCCGCCGAGCCCGCCATCCACATCCGCCGGCGGCGTCGACGGGCCGCCTCGGCGGCCCGGGCCAGCGCCTCCCAGGCCGGCGGCTCGCCGGGCGGCGTCGTGGGCGGCTCCGGCACCGGCGGCGGCTGCCACGCGTGCGCCGGCCACTGCCACTGCACCGTGCCGGACGGCTTGGTGACGCCCGGGCCCGCCGTCCGCTCCCAGCCCGCCGCCGGTCTGCCCGTCGCCGGTCTGCCGGTCACCGGTCCGCCCACCACCGGTCCGCGCGGCGGCGGGGGACCGCCGCTCGCCGGTGACCCCTGCCCCGTCGGTGCCCCGCCGCCTGCCGATTGCCCGCTCATGTCCTGGTCCTCCTGCCATCGCCTGCTCCGGCACCCCGGCGGCTCGCCCGGCGCCGGCGCCCGGTCGTACGGGAACGGGGCCGGTCCGGCGCCGCCGCAGGGCCCCGCTCGCCGTGCTCAACGAGCGCGCCGACGGCGGGACATGACCCGGAAGAGGGGCCCCGGGGCGCGCCCGGGCCGCCTCGCGCCCCGCTCGTACGCTGCCTGCCCTGCCCCGGGTGCGCTCGACCGGGGTCCACCACATGCTGGGGGCATGGAAACCAACAGCCCGTCCGGATCGGCGCAGCCCCAGGTCAAGGTCGCCGAGTTCCGCACCGACAGCCGCTACCGGCTGGTCCACTTCGAGGGACACGGCTGGGAGCCGCTCGGCCCGGAGGAGTTCGAACCACGGCTCCACCAGTTGTTCCCGGACCTCGACCCGCGCGACCCGGTCCGCGTCCACTGGGAGGACCGCCCCTGGGAGTGGCCCGCCTGGCACCCCGGCGAGGCCTGACCGCAAGCGTGACCGCCGTCCGGGGTACGGTCGACGCGGCCCGTTGACGGCCCTGGCGGCCTGGCACCCCGACGGCCCCGGTGACAGCCGCCGACGCCGGGCGCCCGCCCGCCGGCCGGCCGGGCCGTCCGGACGACGGAGGGGGAACGGCCGTGGGGGAAGCGCGCGAACCGCCCGATGGGTACGAGAGCGTCACCTTCGCCGAGGTCCACCGCGAGAGCCCGCACCTGCTCCCGTCCCGCCCCTCGGACGCCCTCGACGTCGCCGCCGAGCCGGCCGGCGACCTGCGCCGGATCGGCGAACACCGGCACGCCGGCAGCGGCGTGCGCTGGGTGGACGACGCCCTGCCCGCGCCCCGGCGCGGCCGGCCGCCGCTTCGACGTCGTCCTGCTGACCGCCGTCCGGATGCACCTGCCGCCCGGGGAACGCCCGGCGGCCACGGGCGCGCCGGCCGGGCTGCTCGCCCCCGCCGGGCGGCTCCTCCTCTGCCTGCGCCACGGCCCCGTTCCAGCGGGCCGCCGGGTGTACGACGCCCCGGCGGCCGAGGTGCTCGCCCTCGATTCCGCGCACGGGCTGCACCCCCTGCTGCACAGCGAACGCCCCGGCCTGCACGGCCGCTCCGGCGTCCGCTGGACGGACCCGGTCCTCCCGGACGCCGCCCGCTCCCGAGCCGAGCGGCCCGCCGCCGCACCGGCGGGTGACCTCGCCCGGTCAGCCCGCGAAGCCCCCGTTGCTCATCAGCAGCTGGCCGTTGACCCACTGGCCCTGCGGCGAGCAGAGGAAGGCGACGAGGTTCGCGGTGTCCTCGGGCGTGCCGAGGCGGCCCAGCGGGGTGCGGCCGAGGACCTCCGCCCGCACCTCCTCGGTCATCCAGCCGGTGTCCACCGGACCGGGATTGACCACATTGGCGGTCACCCCCAGGTGGGCGAACTCGTGGGCCGCCGCCAGCGTGATGCGGTCGAGCGCCCCCTTGCTGGCGCCGTAGGGCAGGTTGCCCGCCGTGTGGTCGCTGGTGAGCGCGACGATCCGGCCGCTGCCGGCCGGTCCGGCGAACCGGCGTCCGAACTCCCGGATCAGCAGCCAGCTCGCCCGGGCGTTGACCGCGAAGTGGCGGTCGAAGCTCTCCGGTGTGGTGTCGAGGAGACCGGAGTCCACCGACTCGCAGTGGCCCAGCACCAGCGCCGTCACACCGCCGAGCCGCTCCTCCACCTCGTCGAAGACCCGGCCGGGAGCGTCGGGTTCGGCGAGGTCGGCCTCCACGGCCGTGCTCGCCGCACCCCGGTCGGCGAGCACCCGCCCGACGGCCTCGGCGGCGCCGGCCTCGGCGCCCCAGGCCATCCGGTGGTCGTAGGGGGTCCAGTAGGTGAAGGCGACGTCCCAGCCGGAGGCGGCGAGCCGGGTCGCGATGCCGGCGCCGATCCCGACCGTCCGGCCGACGCCGGTGACCAGCGCGACGGGACGGCTGGGAGCGGGGGAGTGCGGGGCTTCGTGGGCGGCGGTCATGACGAGTGATCGTCCGTGCTGCGCGGCGGCACGTCAAATCGTTGGCGCACCGGCGGCGTTGCCCGCGAGAATGGCCGGCATGGAGCAGGTCGAGGTGGTCGTCGCCCACAGCGAGCGCGCGACCCTGCGCGTCGGCGACGTCTTCCTGAAGATCGACGCCGACCGGACGCGCACCGACGTCGAGGTCGAGGCGATGGCCCTGGCGCCGGTCCCGACCCCGGCGGTGCTGTGGCGCAGGCCGCCGGTGCTCGCGCTCGCCGCCCTCCCGGGCACGGCGCTCGGCCGGCTCGGCGAGCCGTCGGCCGCGCCGCCCGCGGCGTGGGCCGCCGCCGGCGCCGCCCTACGGCGGCTGCACGACGCGCCGCTGCCCCCGTGGCCGGGCCGCAGCCGCGAGGAGTGGGCCGCGCGGCTGGACGCCGAATGCGCGTGGCTCCTCGCCCATGACGTCCTTCCCGCCGGCCTGGTCACCCGCAACCGCCGGATCGCCGAGGCCGCGCTGCGCCCGTGGACACCGGTGTTCACCCACGGCGACCTGCAGCTGTCCCACGTGTTCGTCGACGGTGACGCGGTCACCGGCGTGATCGACTGGTCCGAGGCGGCCCGGGGCGACGCCCTGTACGACCTCGCCTTGCTGACCCTCGGCCACCCGGAGCACCTCGGCGACGTCCTCGCCGGCTACGGCGCCGACGCCGACCGCGAGGTGATCCGTGCGTGGTGGTCGCTGCGAAGCCTGGTGACGGTCCGCTGGCTGGCCGAGCACGGCTTCGACCCGGCCGCGCCGGGCTGCGAGATCGACGTCCTGCGGTCCCGGGTGTGAGCAGGGCGGGCCGTGCCGGCCGCGGTCGTCCCCGGGCCGGAGGCCGAGGGGCTCCTCGGTCGCCGGGCGTAGGTCCCCGGCCCCATGCGCGCTCCCGGCCCGCCGGTTAGGGTCCGTGATCATGCAGAGTACGGAGATCGTCCGCCGCACGACGGCGGAACGCAGGCACGACACGGTGGAACGGCTCGTCGCCGAACGCGATGTCTGGGTCTCGACGTCGCACCCCGAGCACGGGCCGCACCAGGTGCCGCTGTGGTTCCTGTGGGACGGACGGGCGGTGTGGATGTGCACCGGCGCCGCGTCCGCGACCGCGCGCAACGTCCGGGCGGAGCCGCGGGTGCGGCTGGCCCTGCCGGACAGCTACGACGTGGTGCTCCTCCAGGGCGAGGCGGAGTGGTTCCCGGACCAGGACGTGCCCGCGGACGCCGCGGAGGCGTACACCGCCAAGTTCGGCTGGGACCCGCGCACGGAGGAGGGCTCCTTCCTCTACGTGCGCGTGGTGCCGGAGACCGTGCGCGCCTGGCACGGCGAACGGGAACTGCGCGGCAGGGTCATCATGCGCGACGGGACGTGGCTGGAATAGCGGGCGACGGGGCCGGCGGGACGGCGCCCGGCCGCCCGGCACTCCCCGGACGGGCAACGGCCCCGGGGCCTCGTCGACGGACCCCGTCGGAGCAGGGCCCGCGGCGCGCGGTTTCCCCGGTGGCACCGCGATCGCATACCTTTCCGCACATGACCATGTGTCACCTGCCGATCCTGGACCCGGAGAACGGCCGCTGCGGACTGCGCGCCGCGCTGCTCGCCTCCGCGCTGGGCGTCACCACCGTCGCGCTGAGCGCCTCCGCCCCGGCCTCCGCCGGCACCGGCCGCGACCTGCGGGTCGCCGCCGGGACGCACGGCACCACCGCCCGCTGGCTGGTCGACGGCCTCAGGGCCGCCGCGCCCGCGCCGGGGGCCCCGCTGCGCGGGCCGGGGTCGCCGCTCACCGTGTACGCCCATCGTGGCGCCTCCTCCGCCGCGCCCGAGAACACCCTCCTCGCCGACGAGGTGGCCCGCCGCTCCGGCGTCGAGTGGATCGAGAACGACGTCCAGCCCAGCCGGGACGGCGTGCCGTACGTACTGCACGACGACACGGTCAACCGCACCACCAGCGGCACCGGCCGCATCCGCGACCTGACGGCCGCCCAGCTGGACGCGCTCGACGCCGGCTCCTGGTTCGCCCCGGCGTTCGCGGGCGCCCGGGTGCCGAGCCTCGCCGCCCAGCTGGACGACCTGCACGCCCGCGGCGGCAGCCTGCTGCTGGAGATCAAGGGCCCGCACAGCCGCGACGAGGTCGCCCGCGTCGTCCAGGACGTCCGCGACCACGGCATGGCCGGCCGGGTCCTCGTCCAGAGCTTCGACGCCGAGGCCCTGCGCCTCACCCGCGAACTCGCCCCCGACCTGCCGCTCGCCCTGCTGCGCAGCGAACTGGACGCCGACCCGGTGGCCGTCGCCGGGGAACTGGGCCTGTCCGCCTACCACCCGTCCGACAGCGCCCTCGCC
This sequence comes from Kitasatospora sp. NPDC015120, assembly GCF_043080305.1. Classification (NCBI taxonomy): domain Bacteria; kingdom Bacillati; phylum Actinomycetota; class Actinomycetes; order Kitasatosporales; family Streptomycetaceae; genus Kitasatospora; species Kitasatospora sp. NPDC015120. Next base: position 346,926 of record NZ_JBIBVJ010000007.1, read on the forward strand.
TCCCGCCCGGAGATCGTCACGGCCCTGCACGCGGCCGGCGTCGCGGTCAACGTCTGGACCGTCGACACGGCCGTCCGCTGGAAGGCCCTGGACGCCGCCGGAGTCGACGGCATCATCACCAACCACCCCGCCGAACTCGCCGGCTGGCTCTCCGCCCGGCAGTAGCCGCGCACGCTAGGGTGAACCGGGAGACCACGGAGGCGGCGGACGCGACGGAGGCGGCGATGGAACGGCGCGCGACGACCGGCCGGACACCCGACGGGCGGCTCACGGTCGACTTCCACGCCCGGCGGGCCGTGGCCGACGGCCGCGTCGTGGACCTGACCTACGGCGACTGCAGCCTCCTGCTCGGCCTGATCGAGCAGGGCGAGGAGTTCCGCGACGCCGGTGACCTCGGCCGCCGGGTCTGGAACTTCTCCTGGGCCGGCGAACGCGAGGTGGCGGTCCGCCTCGGCTACCTCCGCGCGAAGCTCGGCCGGGACTGGGTCGAGTCCACCGCCCGGGGCCACCGCCTCGGCCGCCCGCCACTCCCGGACACCGCCGGCCCGCCGGCTCCCTGACACCTCGTCAATCCCGCAGGAAAATCGGGAGATCGACTTCAACCCGGGGTGCCCGGCGGCTATCCTCGCCCTGCGGTGCGGCGGCGCACCGGCAGCAGCCTGAACACGGATCGCTGGGTTGGGTGGGGGAAGACATGGCGGACGAGCCGGAGATCACGGGGCCGGACTCCCTGGAGTTCTGGGTCACCGAGGACGACACGGATGACGCCGACACGATGGGCGTCTTCGGCCGCGACCGCGAGGCCGTGCTGCGCCGCGTCCCGCTCGGCGCCCTGCGCGAGAACCTCACCGAGACCGTCGACGCGCTGCAGGCCGTGTTCGAGCGGATCGCGGAGCGCGGCGGCCCGCTGCCGCTCAAGGAGGTGCAGCTGAGCTTCCAGGTCTCCGCCTCCGGCGGCGTGCAGCTGATCGGCAGCTCCCAGGTGCAGGGCACGCGCGGGATCACCTTCGTCTTCGGCCGCTGACGCCCGACGGACCGGACTCGATGGCCGGCTTCGCCGCGCTGCTGATCGGCGCCAGCGACTACGACCTCGCGGGCTGCACGCCGCTGCCCTTCGTCCCCCGGGACCTCGAACGGCTCGGCGGGGCGCTGCGGGACCGCGGCTTCCGGGTCGTGCTGCCCACGGCCCACGGCCGGGTCGGCGCCAACTTCGTGAACGGCGAGGTCGGCCACTTCCTGCGGACCGCCCGGCGCGGCGAGACGCTGCTGGTCTGCCTGAGCGGCCACGGCCTGCACGCGGAGGGCCAGGACTACCTGATCCCCGAGGACCTGCACTCCGGGGTGGAGCCGCCCTGGTCCGGCTGCATCGCCATCGACTGGCGGCGCGAGGTCGAGTGGACCCCGGCCGCCCGGGTGCTGTTCCTGATCGACGCCTGCCGCAACGGCGTCCGGCAGGACTTCATGAGCGGCACCGTCGGCTGGGCCAGCCGCGACGCCCTGGTCGTCGCGGGCCGGCAGGTCGCCCACCTGTACGCCTGCTCGCCCGGCGAGTACGCGCGCTTCGTCGGTGCCGGCGAGCCCGGGCGGGGGCCGGACGGCGGCTCGTTCAGCCTGTTCTCGCGGGCCGTCCTGGACACGCTGCTCGCGCACGACGGCCCGCTGAACCTGGAAGAGCTGCGCGTCGCCACCCAGGCCCGGATCCAGGAGTTCCACCGGGGGTACGGCAAGCAGGGCCGGGCGCAGAGCGTCCGGGTGCTCACCGACGTCGACCAGACCGCGTTCGTGGTCGCGGGGCCGGCCCGGGGCGGGGCCGTCCCGACCGCCCCCACGGCGGCCCCCGCGGCGGCCCCCGCCGCGGACGGACCGGCGCCGGTACTGCAACCGCTCGCCGCCGACCCCCGCCGGCTGCTGGGACGCGCGGTCTTCGAGCTGCAGACCGCTCGGCGGACCGACCTCCTGGAGGAGTACGCCGCCGTCGCGCCCGCGGCCGACCTGCTCGTGCTGGACTCCCTGCCGGCCGCCCCCGAGGCGGTCGCCGCGCTGTGGAAGGCCGCCGCCCTCCGCAGGACGCCCGCGTCGCTGGTGGAGCTGGCCGCGGTCCTCTGCGCGGCGGGCAGCGCCGAGCGCGCGCACCGGCTGCTGGCGGCGGCGGCCGCCGTACGCCCGGCGGACGAGCTGCTGCACGCCCTCGCCGCCGCCGGCCTGCCGGGGGGAACGGCCGACGAGCTTCGCGTGACGGTGCTCCGGACGCTGGGCGGTCTGCCGGCGGCCCTCCTGGTGGCGGGCGTGCTCGCCCTGGGGCGGGCGGGCCTGGAGGACGAGGCGGCGTGGGTGCTCGCCCGGCCGCGTCCGCCGGCGGACCTGCTGCCGCTCGTGGTCGCCCTGGCCGCCGAGGACCTGACGGCCGAGGCCGACCGGCTGCTGCGGGAGTCGGTCGCCGCGTACGGTCCGCAGGAGGTGGACGAGCTCTGCGAGGGGCTCGCCCGCGCAGGCCGGGCCGAGGACCGCACCGCCGTACTGACGCTCCTCGCGACGGGGCCCCACGAGGCCGTCGTCGCCTGGCTGGCGGCCGTCCGCCGGCCCGCCGGTTCCGACGCGGACGCCGCCTTCGTCCTGCGGACCGCGGTGGCCCGGCGCGAGGACCGGCACGTCCTGCTGGAGGCTCTGGGGGACGCCGGACTGCCGGACCACCTCGACACCGCACTCGGGGAGTGCTGCCGGCTCCCGGTCGCGGACGTGCACGCGGTGCTGCGGCACTTGACGGGGCGCGGTGCGACCGGGGACGCCGGCGCCGTGCTGGCCCGCGCGCTCCTTCCCTTCCGCCCGAAGGAGGCGGCGGAACTGGCCGTCCTGCTCGACCGCCACGGACCTGCCGCGCTGCTGGAGTCCCTCTGCCGGCACCTGTCCGGCGAACCCCCGGTCCAGGTGGCGGCGTTCGTCCGGCACATGGGGACGACCCACACGCTCGCCACGGCGGTCGCGTCGTCCCTGGGGCGTTCGTATCCCCTGGACGGGGCCGTGCCGCTGGTGCGGGCGCTCCGTGAACACGCGCGCCCCGCCTTCGCGAACCGCTTCCAGCGCGAGCTGCTCCTCGGCCGGCCGCCGGCGGAGGTGCTGCCGATGCTGGACGAGGCCGGTGACCAGGACCGGTCCCTGATGCTGGAGCAGGTCCTCGCCGCCCGCCCGTCCCCGGAGCAGCTCGCCGAACTGCTCCACCTGGCCTGCGAAGGGGAACTGCGCGGCGGCCTCGGAGCGCAGATGGCGGCGGTCTTCCTCGTCGGGACGGACGACGGGACGATCGCGGCCGTGCTCGCCGAACTCGGGGCGCGCGGCCGGGCGGTCGCCCAGCAGGTGCTGCTCGGGCAGGTGGCGCTCGGCATGGGCCCGGCCCACCCGGAGCGGTTCGTGCAGTGGCTGCTCTCCCACGGCCTGCACGATCACGCGGCCGCACAGCTCGCCCGGGTGGCCGAGGAGGGCGGCGCGCGGGACGTGGCCCTGCTCCACGCGCACCTGCGGGCCGGGGAGCCGGAACTCGCCACGCGTCTGCTGGTGCAGGCGGCCGGGCAGCGGAGCGCGGTCTTCCTGGCCGAGCTGGCCGCGGCCCTGACGCGCGATCCGGACGCACCGGGTGCGGCGGCCCTGGGAGCCGCGATGCTCCGCCGGGTGGCCGAACGGCGTCCGCCCGCGGAGGTGGCGGACCTGCTGGTGGCCGCCGACGGCGGAGGGCCGGAACACCACCTGCCCACCGATGTCACCGGCCTGCTCGACGCGTTCCTCAGGGCCAGACCGGCCGACGAGATCGCGTCACTGCTGCGGGAACTGCACGCCCGGAACGCCGGGTCCGCGCCCGGCAGCCGTCTCGCGGCGGCCGTCCGGGCCGACGCGCCCCTGCTCTTCCACGCCGCCAGGACGAGCGGGGCGGAGGGCGCCACCCGCTACGTGCTGGACGCGTTCCGCGACGAACCGCCGCTGCGGATCAACGAGGTCGACGACCTCCTCAGGAACCTGTACGGGAACGGCAGTCTCCAGGAGGCCCTCGACGTGCTCGGCCGGCTGGGCCGCCTGCAACCCCCCTCGGTCGTGGCCGGCCTGCTCACCCAGTACCTGGGCGGGCCGCTCGGCGAGCAGGTGTGCCGGGGGGCGGAGCAACGGCCTCCGGAAGCGGTTGCCGAGATCCTGGCCCTGCTCGGGGACGCGGGGGCGCCGGACCACGAACTGGCCAGGACCGTCGGCCGGTTCACCGCGCCGGACCGCTGCCGGGCCGTGCTCGTCGAGCTGCTCGCCGCCCGCCGCGGCCCGGTGGCGGGCGCCGTCCTCGCCGCCGCCCCCTGGTCCGGGGTGACGCAGGAGCTCATCGGGCTGCTGAGCGCCCTGGGGCGGGAGGACGGGGAACGGCGCCGGGCCGCGCTGGAGACCCTGGTCCTGGAGCCACTCACCGGCGAGCAGACGATGGAGCTGCTGCACCATGTGCACCGCAACGGACCGCACGAGGCGGTCCTGCCCGTCCTGAGGGCGGTCGCGCCCACCTCGGACGCCCCGTCCGTCTGGCTGCGCCTGCACGCACTCGGCTGGTTCCGGGACGCCGCGGTCCTGCTTGACCGACTCCCTCCGGACACCGATGTCGTCCCGTGGTTCCGGCAGCTGCCGGACACTCCGGATGCCGACCGGGAGGCGCTGCTGCGGGAGAGCGGGGCGGACGGCCCGCTCGGCGCACTCGTCGCGGGCGCCGGGCCGGCCAGGGCGGCCCTGATCACGGCGGTCCTGCACCGGCCGCCCGCCGAGATCGCGGGCCTGCTGTTCGCGCCGGTCGGTGACCCGGCCCGGTGGACGGAGCTGCGGCGGATCCTCGCCGCCGCCCGGCGGAGCGCCGAACTCGACGCGATCCTGCAGCCGTTGGCCGGGCGGGGGCGCGACGACGTGGCCAGGCTGGTCACCGACCGGCTGGTCGCCGAGGAGCCGGCGGGCAGGATCGCCGGCCTGATGGGCGGCGGACCGGTGGCGCCGGGGCTGATCGCCGCGTCCGCGCTCGGCCAGGGTGTGACGGCCGCTCTCGCCGGCCGGTTGCTGATGGCCGGCCACGACCGGAGCGCCGAGGCGCTGATCGACGCGACCGTGATCGCCGCACGCGACGGCGCCCAGGTCGCGGAGGTGGTGGTGGGACTGGCCGGCGCGCACGTGCCGGCGGAGCTCCGGCAGCGGTTGGTCCGCGGGTTCTGCCGCCAGCACTCACACCGCCCCCGCTCGCGGGAGGGCGGCGGGGAGTCGCAGGCCAACACCCTTCTGAGCCACCTGGTCCGGGCGGGCCTCGGCGCGGACGCCGAGGACGCGCTGACGGTGGTCTACTTGGTCGGTTCCGAGGAACGGGGCGCGATCATGCGGAAGCTGAGGGCCGCGACGACGGCGGAGGAACCGAAGCCCCCGGCCCGGTGGCGCCCCTGGCGCAAGGACACCCACGGTCCGTGACCCCGGGCCTCAGAACGTCCCGAACGCCGCCGGGCCCGTCGGGCGGTAGGTGTTCGCGGTGACCCCGGACGGCGTGGTGCGGGTGCCGACGAGCCGGAAGGCGGTGGGCGGACCGGCGTCGGGGAACAGGCGGTGGCCGGTGCCCAGCCGGACCGGCGCGGTGACCAGGTGGTACTCGTCGATGACGCCGTGGGGCATCAGGGCGCGGGCCAGGGCGCCGCTGCCGTGGATCTGGATCTCGGTGTCCCCCAGCCGCTCCTTCAGCGCCGCCACCTCGCCCGCCAGGCCGCCGGGGGCGGCGCCGGTCAGCACGGTGGTGGGGTGCCAGGCCGGGTCGTGCAGGGTGGTGGAGGCGACGTACTTGGGCAGCGTGTTGAGCGGGACGGCGACGGGGTGGCCGGGGTCGGTCACCCGGGGCCAGTAGCCCGCGAAGATGTCGTACGTCCGGCGGCCGAGCAGGAAGGCCCCGGCGCGGGCGATCACGCCGTTCATCAGGGCGCCGAACTCCTCGTCGGCGAACGGGAACAGCCAGCCGCCGTGGGCGAAGCCGTTCTCGCGGTCCTCCTCCGGCCCGCCGGGGGCCTGCATCACGCCGTCGAGGGTCAGGAAGGTGGTCAGGACGAGTTTGGCCATGGGGTCTCCCCGGTTCGGCCGGGCCGGCCTTCGGCCGGTTCGGCTGCGGCCCCCGGGACCCAAGATCCCAGAGCGCCGCCCGTGCCGCCGTCCCGCCACGCCGTACGCGGCGACGACGGACGCCGCCCTCGCTCGCGGGACGGCGGCGGGGGCGGCGGGCGGCGGGCGGTGGGGGACGGCGGGGGACGGCGCGGCGGGGCGCGCGGGACCGTCAGGCGACCGAGACGGCGCTCCAGGCGGCGGCGATCGCCGTGTACTCGGTGCTGTTGAGGCCGTAGAGGTCCCGGGCGGCGTTCAGGGACGCGGTGCGCGCGCCCTTGTAGTCCGTGGTGGACGTCATGTAGACGGTCAGCGCGCGGTACCAGACGGCGGCGGCCTTCTGGTTGCCGATGCCGGTGACGGTCGAACCGTTGCAGGTCGGGCTGTCGTAGGCGACGCCGTTGACGGTCCTGGCGCCGCTGCCCTCGCTGGCCAGGTAGAACCAGTGGTTGCCGACGCCGGAGGAGTTGTGGACGTCGAGCTGGCCGACCTTGCGGCTCCAGCAGTCGGCGGACCGGCCGTCGAGCGAGGGCTTGTCGAAGCGGCGCAGCCACGGCGGGGTGGACTGGTCGCTGAACAGGTAGTCGCCGGTGTCCACCGTGTTGTGGGCGTACCACTCGACCATGGTGCCGAAGATGTCCGAGGTGGCCTCGTTGAGGCCGCCGGACTCGCCGCTGTAGCGGAGGTTGGCGGTGGCGCTGGTGACGCCGTGGGTCATCTCGTGGCCCATGGTGTCGAGGTCGACCTGCTCGGGGTCGGTGGTGCCGTTCCCGTCCCCGGTCATCATGCAGAAGCAGCTGTCGGACCACTGGGCGTTGTCCCAGCCGGTGCCGACGTGCACGAACACCGTGGCGCCCTTGCCGTCGTTCTTGATGCCGCTGCGGTTGAAGGTGTTCTTGTAGTAGTCGTACGTCCAGGCGGTGTTGGCGTGGGCGTCGACGGCGGCGGTGGCGCGGTCGGTGGAGAACTTCCGACCGTCGCCCCAGACGTTGTCGGCGTCGGTGAAGGGGGTGCCGGAGCCGGCGTTGAGGGCGTTGGCGGAGACGTTGTGCGCGTCCTTGGTGACGTGGCCGCGCAGCGGGTCGGTCAGCGTGTAGCCGCCGGCGCCCTGCGCGGTGGTGTCGATGGTGATGTCGCCGGTGTACTCGGAGTGTCCGGTGCCGCTCGCCCGGTGCTCGGCGTCGTACGCCTCGATCTGCTCGCCGGTGGTGGCGTCGGTGACGACGACGCGGCCGGCCGGCCGGCCGTGGTCGCCGGTGCCCCGGACGGTGGTGCGCCAGGCCAGGCGCGGGGTGCCGTCGGCGGCCCAGACGACGAGTTCGGGGCTGCTGCCGGCGTCGGCGATGCCGGGGGCGGCCTCCAGCGCGCGCCCGGCGGCGAGCCGGGCGGGGACCTCGGGGACGATCGTGCGCACGGCGGCGTCGTGGGCGGCCGCGCGGGAGGAGTCCTTGAGCCGGCCGCGGGCGTCCTGGTGGACCACCAGGTCGCCGCCGACCACCGGCAGGCCGAGGTAGGTCCGGTCGAAGCGGACGTGCTGGGTGCCGTCGGCGTCCAGCACGACGTCCTTGACGACCAGGTCCTGCCCGCCGGTGAAGCCGAAGACCGCGGCGTTGCGGGCGACGTTGCTCCGGGCGCGGTCGATGGCGGCGTCACGGCCGGAGGGGGCGGCCGAGGCGGTGCCGGCGGTGACGGTGGCGGCCACGAGGGCGGCGGTGGCCGCTATGGCTCCGGCCGTGGGGCGGCGGCGGGGCGAGGAGGAGGGGCTCACTCTGACTCCAGTGGGGGATGCTGCGTGGTGCAGGGACGAGGGCTGCGAAGAGATTGACGGTGAACAGTCAGCCGGGGCTAGAGCAACCGTCGGATTTTTGCCAAGTCGTGTCCTGTGCTGATCACAAGTGATCGGCCGTGAGCAGCCTGTTTACGCTCATGCCATGACGACCTCCCAGCCCTCGCCCCCGGACCTCCACTGGCGGGGCGGCTTCACCGACCGTGAACTCGACGCGTTGCACGCCGCGGCCTTCGGCGGGACCCACGACCCGGACCGCCCCGCCACGCCCTGGCGGGCCCGGCTGGAGCGCCACAGCCTCGGCTGGGTCTGCGCCCGCCCGGCCCCGGGCGGCCCGCTGCTCGGCTTCGTCAACGTCCTGTGGGACGGCGGCGTCCACGCCTTCCTGCTCGACACCGCCGTCGCCCCCGCCGCCCGGCACGCCGGCCTGGGCACCCGCCTGGTCGCCGAGGCTGCCGGCAACGCCCGCGCGGCCGGCTGCGACTGGCTGCACGTCGACTTCGAGCCCCACCTGCGCGGCTACTACCTCGACGCCTGCGGCTTCCGCCCCACCGACGCCGGCCTGCTCCGCCTCTGACCGCCGTCCCGTACGCTCGCGCCATGGACGGATGGGTGGGGGCCTGGACCGGCGGACGGCGCGCCGTGCACATCGGCAACGTCGCCGATTTCAACGAGCAGTTCCTCGACGGCGACGAGCGGCGCCGCCAGGACGCCCGCCGCCTGCGCCAGGCACACCACTACGCCGGCCTCGCCGTCGCCTACGGCCCCGACCCGGCCGCCCTGGTGCTGCCCGCCGAGGTCGACCGGGCCTGGATCGACCTGCTCGCCCGCGAACTCGACTGGGGCCCGGTCGAGTCGTACACCGGCATCGCCCCCGGCACGACGGTGGCCCGTGCGCTCGCCGCCCGCCCCGCGCTGGCCGGACGGCTCGCCACCGCCCCCGGCCCGGTGCTGCACTGGGGCCGCACCCCCGACCAGGGCGACGGCCCGGAGCTGGCGGCCGTGCGCCGCTACGAGTCCAAGGCCACCGCGCACGAGCTGTTCACCGCCCTCGCCCCCGGCCACCCGGGCGTCCGGGTGCCCCGCCAGGAGCACGCCGACGGCCCGCGCCGCGCCGCCCGGCGGCTGTCCGCCCGGGCCGCCCGGGGACTCACCACCATGCTCAAGTCCCCGCACGGGGTCGGCGGGTACGGCACCGCCCTGATCACCCCGCAGGACGTGCTCGCGGCCGGCGGTGCCCGGGCGCTGCTGTGCCGCCTGGTCCGCGAGGACGTGCTGCCGCCCGGCGGCGAGCTGCTGGTGGAGGAGTACGTGGACGGCGGGCCGGCCGGCTCGGGCCGGCTGCGGGACCTCACCTTCGACGCGGTGATCGGCCCCGACGGGCGGGTGCACCCGGTCGGCGTCGGCGAGATGGCCGTCGACGGCACCCGCTACCAGGGGGTGACGGTCGGCCCGGGGGTGGTGCCGCCCGGCGCGGCGGCCGTCGCCGAACGGTTCGGCCTCGCGGTGGGGGAGCGGCTGGCCGCCGCCGGCCACCGCGGCTGGTACGACGTCGACTTCGTCACCGACCGGGACCGCCGGCTCGCCCCGACCGAGGCCAACCTGCGGCTCACCGGACCGGCGACCGCCTTCGTGCTGCGCCACCGTCTGGACGAGGTGCGCGGCCCCGGCCACCTGGTCCGCACCCTGGACGCCATGCCGCTGGGCGCCCGGCTCTCCCAGGAGGCGCTGTACGGGCACCTGGAGCGGCTGCGCCCGCAGTGCGCGCGGCTCGGTGCGGTCGTCCTGCCACTGATCGTGACGGCCTGTTACGAGTCCGAGCCCTTCGTCGGCCTGGCCCTCGCCGCGCGCAGCACCGAGGCGCTGGACGCGGCGCAGGCCCTGCTCGGGGCGGCCCACCACGCGCTGGGGCGGATGTTCGAGGCCCTGCGCTGACCGACCGCGGCCCCGTCGGCGGCCCGGACCGGCGCACCGGCCCGGGACCGGCGCAGCCCTCTCGGCGCAGCACAGCCCCTCGGCCCGGCGCAGCCCCTCGGCTCAGCGCAGCCGCTTCGGCTGCCAGGTGAGGAAGCGCACCAGCACCGCCGCCGCGACCATCAGCGCGATGTTGAACACGTAGACCAGCCACACCTCGGTGGACAGGACCGAGCGGTCGGCGGTCCGGTACAGGTTGTCCTGCGGCCACCACGAGGCCAGCAGCCAGAACACCGAGAGGTGCGCGGCGACCGAGAGCCCGGCCGGCCGCCCGAACCGGGCGATCACCGCGGCCCCGAAGAACAGCCAGCTCACACCGAGCCCGAACGAGGCCCACTCGAACAGGTAGAGCACCCGGAAGAAGCCGTCGTACGGACCCGGCACGGCCGAGACGTCCGTCGACCCCGGCCAGAGCCTGCGGGTGAGCAGCCAGGCGGTGAACGCGCCGGACACCCCGACGAGGAGCGCGCCGCAGCCGAGGAGGGACTCCGTCCCCGCGCCGCCCCCGGACCGGCCGCCGCCGCCCTTGCCCCGGTACCCCTTCCCGCCGCCCGCCCGCCGCGGCGCCGCGTGGTCGGGCGGCGCGGGCAGCGGCAGCGCGCTCCGGTCGAGCTTGCCGGCCCGGGTGCGCGGCAGCTCCGGCACGGGGACCACGGCGGCGGGAGCCCCGCCCTCCGGCAGCCGGGCGCTCAGGTGGGACGAGAGCGACCAGCCGTCGGTGCCCGGGGCGCCGGGCTCGGTCACCGCGTACCCGACCAGCTCGCGCCGGCCCGGGGCCACCTCCAACTGCGCGACGGCCGCCTCCCGCACCCCGGGGTGCGCGCGCAGCGCGGCCTCGGCGCGGGCCGCCGTGCGCGCCCGGGCGACCACGGCGGCCGACGCGGGCGCCTCGGCGGGCCCGGACACGTTCGCCGCGCGGGCGACGAAGTGCAGGGTGCCGTCCTCGGCGAGGCGGCCGAGGTCCCCGGTGCGCAGGACCCGCCCGTCCGGGTCGAAGTCGGCCCGGACGAACCGCCGCGCCGTCTCCAGGGACCGGCCCGGCAGGCCCCGGCCGAGGCCCGGTCCGGCGAGGGCGATCTCTCCGACCGCCCCGTGCCCGATCGGGCGGCCGTCCGGACCGAGCACGTACACCCGGGCGCCGGGGAACGGGACGCCGACCACCGAGAGCGCACCGCTGTCCGCCACCGCGTCGCCGTCCGGGGCCTCGAAGTACGTGCTGTCCACGCCGGCCTCGGCCAGCCCGTAGACGTTCACCACCCGGGTGCGGGGGCCGAGCAGCCGGCGCATCGCCAGCTGCTCGTCCAGCCACCACTTCTCGGCGCCGACGCTGAGCAGCCGCAGGCCGGGAAGGCCCTTCCCGCCGCCGGTCGCGGCGAGATGCTCCGCGAGGCGGCGCGCGGTGCGGGTGTTCAGCTCCAGCAGGGTGATCCGCTCGGCGGCCACCAGCGCGGGCAGATCGGCGATGTCGGCGCCGCGGTCCAGGGTCAGGTCGCGCGGGGCGACCACCAGGGTGGCGCCCGAGCACAGCGCGCGCACCCAGTCGGCGGTGAAGACGTCGAACTCCAGGCTCGCGGCGCTCAGCACCCGGTCGGCGGGCGTGATGCCGTAGACGGTGACCCAGCCGTGGTGGGCGGCCAGCAGATTGCGGTGCCCGACCACCGCGCAGCGCGGCGCGCCGGTGGTGCCCGAGGTGGTGAACACCACCGCCGCGTCCTCGGGCCCGAACACCGCCGGCGGCGGCCCGGCGGGCAGCGCCGCCACCGCGGCGGCGGCCGAGTCCACGCAGACCAGCGTCCGGGCGCCCGCGTCCGCCAGCCGGATCCGGTGGCCCTCCTCGGTGACGACCACGGCCGGGGAGGCCTCGGCGAGCACGTGCCGCAGCAGCGCGTCCGGTGCGCCCGGCGACACCGGTACGTAGGCGGCGCCCGTCTTCAGCACGGCGAGCAGCGCGACGTACACCTCGGTGCCCCGGCCGAGCGCCACCGCGGCCCGCTCGCCGGGGCCGAGCCCGAGGGCGGCCAGGTGGCGGGCCAGCCGGTCGGCCCGCGCGTCCAGGTCGCCGTAGGTCAGCTCCCGTCCCTCCCACCGGACGGCGACCGCCGCGGGGGCGCGCCGCGCCTGCTCCTCGAACCGTCCGGGCAGCGTCCCGGCGCGCCCCGCCCCGGCCCGCTCGTCGGTCCCCGTCATGCCCGCCCCCTTCGATCCGGCCCGCACCGCCGCCGGGCTCCGTCCGCATCGCTTCCACGCTCCGCCGCCCTGCGCCGGTTCCCCGATCCTGCCGCCAACTCCCGTGCGGCGAAAGGGCCGTGCACCGACCGGTCGGCGGGCCGAGGTGTCCACCGCTCGGACACCGGGACCGCCGTCCGGGCGAACGGTTGTACTCTGCACGCGGACGGTCGGCGCCGGCCCGTCCGGTGCGGCGCCGTGCCCGTGACCCTGCCCGTGACCCTGCCCGTGACCCCGCCCGGCACCGGACCCGTAGGAGGCCCGCCCGCATGAGCACGACCGATCCGCGCCCGCCCTCCGGTCCGCCCGTCGCGGACCCCGCCACGGAACCGCTGCTGCGCGCCCGGGCCGTCGACGTCGTCCGCGACGGACGACACCTGCTGCGCGGGATCGACCTCGCCATCCGCCCCGGCGAGCACTGGGCGCTGCTCGGCCCCAACGGCGCCGGCAAGTCCACCCTGCTCGCCCTGCTCGGCGCGGTCTCCCACCCCACCCGCGGCGAGGTGGACGTGCTCGGCCGCCGGCTCGGCCGGGTCGACATCCGCGAGCTGCGCGCCCACCTCGGCCACGTCAACCCGCGCCATCCGCTGCGCTCGCCGCTGACCGTGCGCGAGGTGGTGCTCACCGGCGTCACCAACACCATCGAACCGGACCTGCACCGCAAGCCCGCCCCGGAGGAGCTGGACCGGGCCGAGCTGCTGATCGACACCCTCGGCATGGCCGCCGCCGCGGAGTCCGCGTGGACGACGCTCTCGCAGGGGGAGCGGGGCCGGGCGCTGATCGCCCGCGCGCTGATGCCCAGCCCGCGGCTGCTGCTGCTCGACGAGCCGGCCACCGGGCTCGACCTGACCGCCCGGGAACTGCTGCTGGACAGCCTGGACCTGCTGCGCCAGCAGCACCCGGAGCTGGCGAGCGTGCTGGTCACCCACCACCTGGAGGAGCTGCCGGAGTCCACCACCCACGCGCTGCTGCTGCGCGGCGGGGAGACGGTCGCGGCCGGACCGGTGGACGCGGTGATGACCACCGAGCTGGTGAGCGCCACCTTCGGGCACCCGATCCGGATCACCCGCAACGAGGGCCGCTGGACCGCCCGGGCCGCCGCGCCCCGCAGGTCGGGGCGCACCGCGGAGGTCTGAGGAGGACCCGGCAGCACATGAGGGGCGCGCACCGCCGGTGCGCGCCCCTTTACCACGTCTTTGCCTTGACTTCCACGCCCTCCTGCGCCCCCGGTGGCCGGAAATCGTCGGTGGACCGACCGTCGGGGCGCCGTCGCCCTGCTCCCACCTGCGCCGTTCCATGACGACCCCGGTGTAGACGGCAAAATCCGATATCCCTAAGGTATGCCTTAGCTAAGCGGGTGGTCCGGCGCCGATGGCGCCCTTGCCCCCACCCGCGGTGAGCCCTGCCCTGAAACGCCCTGCCCCGACCGCTGGAGCCCGCATGTCCGCCCGTCGTTCCACCGCAGCCACGCTGCTCACCCTCGCCGTGGCGACCGCCGCACTGGCCGGCTGCTCGAAGAAGGACGACAAGGCCGCGGCCGACGCCGTCAAGGTGAACGCCACCGACACCGCCTGCGAGGTCTCGAAGACCAGCTTCCCGGCCGGTCACGTCGTGCTCGACATCGCCAACAAGGGTGCGAAGGTCACCGAGGTCTACGTCTACGCCGAGGGCGACAAGATCGTCACCGAGCGCGAGAACATCGGCCCCGGCACCAAGGCGAGCATCACCGCCGAGATCAAGGCCGGCTCCTACGAGATCGCCTGCAAGCCCGGCATGGTCGGCGACGGCATCCGCCAGAAGATCACCGTCACCGGTGACGGCGGCTCGGCCGCCCCGGCCGACCCGCGGCTGACCGCGGCCGTCACCGCCTACCGCACCTACGTCCAGGAGCAGGCCGACGCCACCATCCCGGCCGTCGAGGCGTTCGCCGCCGCGATCAACGCCGGCGACCTGGAGAAGGCCAAGTCCCTCTACGCGCCCTCGCGCACCGGCTGGGAGCGCACCGAGCCGGTCGCCGAGAGCTTCGGCGACATCGACCCGAAGACCGACGCCCGCGAGGACGGCCTGGAGCCCGGCCAGGAGTGGACCGGCTGGCACAAGCTGGAGAAGTCGCTCTGGGCCGACGCCACCATCGGCGACGCCGAGAAGAAGCTCGCCGACCAGCTGGTCGCCGACCTGAAGGACTGGCAGAAGAAGATCCCCGAGGCGGAGATCACCGCGACCAGCATGGCCAACGGCGCCAAGGAGCTGCTGGACGAGGTCGCCACCGGCAAGGTCACCGGCGAGGAGGAGCGCTACAGCCACACCGACCTGGCCGACTTCGCCGGCAACGTCGAGGGCGCCAAGAAGGCCTACGAGCTGCTGAAGCCGGTCGCCGCCGAGAAGGACGCCGAGCTCGCCAAGACGCTCGACTCCGAGTTCGCCGCGATCGAGACCCTGCTCGCCAAGTACAAGCAGGCCGACGGCGGCTACCTCGCGTACGACAAGGTCGCCGAGCCCGAGCGCAAGACGCTGTCCGACGCCGTCAACTCGCTGGCCGAGCCGCTGTCGAAGCTGGCCGCCGCGGTGGTCGCGAAGTAGCACCCGCCTCCGGTGCGCGCCCGTGCGCGGCGCGCACCGGTCACCGCGCACCGCACCCGCACTCCGCCGTGGCGGCCCCCGTGGCCGTCACGGCATCCGTGAGTCCAGCAAGAGAAGGGCCGCCCGCCGATGGACGCCGAGAACCAGCAGCAGAACGGGACGCCGGCCGGCAACGGCGCCGGCGCGGACGCCGTCGCCGACCCCACCGCCCCGGCCCGTACGCCGGTCAGCCGCCGCGCCGTGATCGGCTGGGCCGGCGCCGGGGTCGCCCTGGGCGCGGCCGGCGTCGGCTCGGTCGCCGCCGCCACCCGCCAGGACGACGACGCCCCGGCCGCCCCGGCCGCGGCCACCGTCGACATCCCGTTCTACGGCGACCACCAGTCCGGCATCGCCACCCCGGTCCAGGACCGGCTGCACTTCGCCGCCTTCGACGTCTCCGCGAGCGCCACCCGCGAGTCGCTGATCAGGATGCTGAAGGAGTGGACCAAGGCCGCCGCCGCGATGACCGGCGGCCGCGAGGTCGGCAGCGGCGCGGCCAGCGGCCTGCCGGAGGCGCCGCCGGACGACACCGGCGAGGCGCTGGGCCTGCCCGCCTCCCGGCTGACCCTCACCATCGGCTTCGGCCCGAGCCTGTTCGAGAAGGACGGCGTGGACCGCTTCGGCCTGAAGGCCCGGCGCCCCGAGGCCCTGATCGACCTGCCGAGGTTCAAGGGCGACAACCTCGACCCGCAGCGCAGCGGCGGCGACCTGTGCATCCAGGCCTGTGCCGACGACCCGCAGGTCGCCGTGCACGCGATCCGCAACCTGGCCCGGATCGGGATGGGCACCGTCAACATCCGCTGGTCCCAGCTGGGCTTCGGCAAGACGTCCTCCACCACCCCGGACGCCCAGACGCCGCGCAACATGATGGGGTTCAAGGACGGCACCCACAACATCGCCGGGACCGACACCGCCAAGCTCGCCGAGCACGTCTGGGTCGCCCCCGGCGAGGGCCCGGAGTGGATGACCGGCGGTTCGTACCTGGTCGCCCGCCGGATCCGGATGCACATCGAGACCTGGGACCGCGCCCCGCTCAAGGAGCAGGAGGACGTCTTCGGCCGTACCAAGGGCGAGGGCGCGCCGTACGGGCGGACCAAGGAGCACGACGACCCGGACCTCAAGGCGATGCCGGTGGACGCCCACGTCCGGCTGGCCCACCCGGACTCCAACGACGGCCGGATGATCCTGCGCCGCGGGTTCTCCTTCACCGACGGCACCGACGGCCTCGGCCGCCTGGACGCGGGCCTGTTCTTCCTGGCCTACCAGCGCGACAGCCGCAAGGCGTTCGTCCCGCTCCAGCAGCGGCTGGCGGCCTCCGACGCGCTGAACGAGTACATCCAGCACGTCGGTTCCGCCCACTTCGCCTGCCCCGCGGGCGTCCGCAAGCCCGGCGAGTGGTGGGGCCAGGCCCTCTTCGGCTGAGGCCGACCCCCCACCCGTCTCGCCCGTTCCACCTCTTCACCCCCCAGGGAGCCAGCGTGTTCGCCAACTACCTGATCGGTCTGCGCGAAGGGCTCGAAGCCAGCCTGGTCGTCTGCATCCTGATCGCCTACCTGGTCAAGACCGGCCGCAGGGACCGGCTCCGCCCGGTCTGGGCCGGTATCGGCGTGGCCGTCGCGCTCAGCCTGGCGTTCGGCGCCGTGCTGCAGTTCGGCTCGACCCAGCTGAGCTTCGAGGCGCAGGAAGCGCTCGGCGGCACGCTGTCGGTCATCGCCGTCGGTCTGGTCACCTGGATGGTGTTCTGGATGCGGCGCACCGCCCGGCACCTGAAGACCGAACTGCACGGCAAGCTGGACGCCGCGCTCGCGATGGGCACCGGCGCCCTGGTGCTCACCGCCTTCCTGGCGGTCGGCCGCGAGGGACTGGAGACCGCGCTGTTCATCTGGACCGCGGTGCAGGCCACCTCGGACGGCTACAACCCGGTCATCGGCGCGGCGCTCGGCCTGCTGACCTCGGTGGTGCTGGGCTGGCTGTTCTACCGGGGCGCGCTGAAGATCAACCTGGCCAAGTTCTTCACCTGGACCGGTGCCATGCTGGTCGTGGTCGCGGCCGGCGTGCTCGCCTACGGCGTGCACGACCTCCAGGAGGCCGGCTGGCTCGGCGGCCTGGACAAGACCGCCTTCGACATCTCCTCGACCATCCCCAAGGACAGCTGGTACGGCACCCTCCTCAAGGGCGTGTTCAACTTCCAGCCGGACCCGACCGTCCTCCAGCTGGCGGTCTGGGAGGCGTACCTGGGCCCGGTGCTGACCGCCTTCCTGGTCGGCACCGCCACCGGCGGCGGCCCGGCCAAGCCGGTCGCCGCGAAGCCCGGCGCCGCCAAGTCGGCCGCCTGAGCGAACACTTCGCGCCTTCGCAGGACCCCCGACCGCCCCGTCCGGCCACCCGCCGGGCGGGGCGGTCGGCGTTCGCGGACGCCTCCGGCCGCCGCGAGGGCTGACGCGGAGTCAAAGTTCACCTCGCGGCTCTACCCGCGTAAACCCCTGAGGTCCCATGCTGGTCGGCATGCCCGGGCCGGTTCCCGCCCGGGGGCTTTCCCCTGCCCTCCTCGACCCAGGAGTCCCCCATGTCCGCGACGTCCGCCATATCCGCGTCCCGCCGCACCCCGGCCGCCGTCCTCGGCGCCCTGCTGCTCGCCCTCACCGCCGTGCTGACCGGCGCCGGCACCGCGCAGGCCGCGCTGCCGACCCCGATCTCGGCCGCCACCGCCCGCGGCTACCTCGCCACCCTCGCGGTGGCCGCGGAGTCCCACACCACCACCTACGACCGTGCGCTCTTCCCGCACTGGATCACCGTCTCCGGCACCTGCAACACCCGGGAGACGGTCCTCAAGCGCGACGGCAGCAACGTCGTCACCGACGCCAACTGCGCCGCCGTCAGCGGCAGCTGGGTCTCGGTCTACGACAACGCGACCACCACCACCGCGTCGGCCTTCGACATCGACCACCTGGTGCCGCTCGCCGAGGCCTGGCGCTCCGGCGCCTGGGCCTGGACCACCGCGCAGCGCCAGGCCCTCGCCAACGACCTGACCCGCCCGCAGCTGGTCGCCGTCTCCGCGAGCTCCAACCGCTCCAAGGGCGACCAGGACCCGGCGCACTGGCTGCCCCAGGCCTCCTACCGCTGCACCTACGCCCGCGCCTGGGTCCAGGTGAAGTACTACTACGGCCTCTCCGTCGACAGCGCCGAGAAGAGCGCCCTCTCCTCGATCCTCAACGGCTGCTGAGGAAACGTTCGCCCACTGTGACGCACGCACCGGCGCCCCACCGCCACCACGGGGGCGCCGGTGCCCCGTCGCGGCCCGAATGCGCCTCCGGCGGAGGACGAGAACGTCTCGGCCCGGGAGCGTGGCCGAGACGGGTACCCCGGCGGACCAACGATCCGCGGCGGAGACAGAGATCCGCGTGGCGCGAGCGCGTCCTCGCCCGGGTCGCCTGCCTGCGGGCGCGGCTCGACCGGCGAAGTGCGAGGCCGACGAGGCCGGTGAGGCCGGTGAGGCCGACTGCCGGCCGAAGCAGCTGATCGAGGACGCCCGCCGGTGCCTGGACCGGGCCGCCGCGACGGCGGCCGAGAAGCACGACTGGCGCACGCTCCGGCCGGCCGGGCCGGAGCTCACGTCGGCCCCGGTCGCATCGTCCCAGCGGCGAGGAGACCGCTCTTGAGCGAGCAGGACCCGGACGGCGGCCCGGCCTTCGAGTCCCTCAGCCCTTCCGGGTGCCGAGCGTGGACAGGAAGTGCTTCATCCCGTCGAGGTACCCCTGGGTGAACAGGGAGCGGGGCGCGGCGATGGCCAGGAGGGTGCTCCTGAGCTCGGAGTCCTCGATGCTCTTGGGGACGATGTTGTGGGTGGAGTCCTCGAAGCGCAGCACCTGGAGGCTGCCGGGCGCGGTGATGAGGCGGCGGTAGCCGGCTTCGGTGTCGGCGATGTCGACGTTGACGTCCTGGCCGCCGAGGATGAGTTGGACGGGTATGCGGACCTGGGAGAGATCTTCGGTGGCGTCGGAGCGGAAGTTGCGCTTGTTGAACTCCCAGCGCTGCGGGGTGAGTCCGGCCACGTCGCCGCCGCCGGCCTTGTACTGGTCGAAGCTCTGGCCGGCCTGGAGGGCGGCCCGGGTGCGGTCGCTCCGGGCGACGGCGGCTTCGGTCTCGGCCGGGGTCGCGCCGCGCTCGCGCAGTTCGGCGAGCAGGTTGTAGCGGCCCTGCTGGAGCCAGTTGATGGCGGGGGCGACGGCGATCAGGAACTTGACGTCCGGGGACTGCCGGGCGGCCTTGGGCATGACCCAGCCGGCCTGGCTGGCACCCCAGAGACCGATGCGGTCGGGGTCGATGCCGGGCTGGGTCTTGGCCCAGGCGATCGCGGCGAGGGTTTCGTCGGTGCGGTCCTGGATGCTCTGGTCGAGCCAGTTCCCGGGGGCGCCGTTGACGCCGGGCTTGTCCCAGGACAGGGTCGCGTACCCGGCCTTGCCCATGGCCTCCCAGATGGGCCGGTAGAAGGTGTCGTGGGTGGCGTCGGTGGGTCCGTCGCCGTGGACGAAGACGACGAGCCCGTACGGTCCGTGGCCGCCGGTGGGGCGGGCGAGGATGCCTTGGAGCGGTTGCTTGCCGCCGGTGACGGTGACGCGTTCCTCCTTGAGGTCGTACTCGTTCTGGTACACCACCCAGCCCCCGGCACCGACCAGCAGCACCAGGGCGGCGGCCAGCGATCCCCAGATCCACCTGCGGCCGCGACTGCCGCGGGCCCCGCGTCCGTCACAAATCCCCATAACGTTCACCCATCAATCTTTCGTTGCTGAGTCGAACGTATCAGATGTGAGCGGTCTAGGATCGCCGCCATGCGGGAGATCCCGATCCGGGCGGAAGATCGGTCAACGGCGCGTTGACGTGCGGCCGGGAGGGCGCGGCAGTGGACGCCGAGCCGGTTCATCGCGGAACTGACCGGGTGTCGACGGCGGGGTCATCCGGTTGTCGTATTGACGGGGAGAGGCGCGCCCTTCAGAGTTCACATGTGAACTCATCGGGAGGGGTGTGGTCATGAAGTTCCTGGCCAGTACGTTGGTTCCCAGGCGGAGCAGGGGGCTGGGGAGCCCGCCGCTGGGGCGGGCGGAGCGGTTCGCGGAGGTGGTCGACCTCGCCTCGTGGGCGGAGCGGGTGGGGTACGACGCGTTCGGGGTCGGCGAGCGGCACAATCCGGAGCTGCTGTCGGCGTCACCGGCGGTGATCCTGTCGAACATCGCCGCCCGGACGTCCCGGATCCGGCTCGTCACCACGGTCGCGGTGCTCTCGCTCACCGATCCCGTCCGCTCCGCCGAGGACTACGCCACCCTCGACCAGCTCAGCGGCGGGCGTCTCGACCTGATCATCGGCAAGGGCGGCGACGCGGTCGCGCCCGGCGTCTTCGGCGTCGACCCGGCCGAGCTGTGGGACCGGCTGGAGGAGGGGTACGAGCTGCTGCGGCGGCTGTGGCGGGAGGAGAAGGTCACCTGGGAGGGCCGCTACCGCCCGAAGCTGACCGAGGTCTCCCTCGAACCCCGGCCGCTGCAGCGGCCGGCGCCCCGGGTATGGCACGGTTCGGCCACCGACCGGCGTTCCACCGAACTGGCGGCGCGCTGGGGCGACCCGCTGTACTCGGCCAACGGCACGGACCGGGTCGACCACTACCTGGGCCTGGTCGCCCACTACCGCGAGCGGCTCGCCTTCCACGGCCACGATCCCGACACCGCGCCGGTCGGGGTGGGCGTGCACTCTCCCGTCATCGCTGACCGTTCGCAGGACGCCCTGGCGATCGCGCGCCCGATGTTCGAGGCCTCGGTCGCCGCGCACTACCGCGCCGGCGCCCGCTTCCCGTTCGACTCCCTGGAGGACTTCATCGAGAACGGGTCCGCGCTCGTCGGCACCGCCGAGCAGATCACCGAGAAACTCCTCGGCCTGCAGCGGAAGTTCGGCAACCAGGTGTTCGGCGTCGGCGTGGAGGGGTTCTTCTCCACCTACACGACCGAAGTCGCCGTCACCCGCGACTACTTGGAACGGTTCTTCGCCGAGGTGGCGCCCGTCCTGCGGGCCGAAGTGCCCACCACCGTCTGGGAGTGACGCCCCGCCGACCGGTCGCGGCGCACATGGGCGCGGATCTTGCCGGAGATGGCGATGAGCCGCTCCACCTCCTCCACGGTCAGCGCGCCGACCAGCTCCTCGCGGATGTGCCGGGCGCGGTAGGCCTGCGCCCGGCGGAACACCGACAGGCCGTGCGGGGTGAGGGAGACCGTGATGGCGCGGGCGTCGCCGGGCACCGGCCCCCGCTCCACCAGGCCGCGCTGCTCCATGCGTCCGACGTGCTGGTGGAGCCGGCTCTTGCCGAACATCAGCGCCTTCGCGAGTTCGAACGCGCGCAGCGTGTGGCCCTCGGCGTTGCCCAGACCGTCCAGGACCTGCCAGTCAGGCTCGGACAGGCCGGTGTCCTGCTGGAGCCTGCGGGTCAGCACCTGCCACAGCTCGGCGTCCATGTGGAAGAAGGCGTCCCACAGTGCACGTTCGCGTTCTCGCTGCCGCATGGGCCCCCACTGTACCGAGCCGGGCCACCGGCCGGAACGCGCCGGCGCCCGCGCTCACGGGGCGGGCTCACGATGCGGGCTCGCGGGGGCGGGCTCACAGCCCGGCCAGTGGGTGCCGGTCTCGTCGACCAGGTACTGGAGGACGACGACCAGGACGTGGTCGGTGGTGCGCGTCAACCAGCGGCCGCAGGGCCCCCGGGGGTGACGAACGTCCAGGTCTGCCCCGGGTGCTGAGGCGGAACCGCGCTGCGCCCTTGGCCGGCCGCTTGGCCAGCCATCCGGCCGGGACATCCAGAACACCTTGATGCCCACCCCGGGAGCCTGACCGGACACCGTGATGGTCATGAGCCATTCTGCCGACGTGGGGCTGTGGCAGTGCCACTTGTTCGCGGCCCCGCGATCTTGGAGGATCGGCTCATGCCTGAAGCTTCTGACATCCCGACTGCCTGGCGTCAGCTGCTGGAACGTACTCCGGGAACCCGGCAAGGGGATCCGTTGGTCGTCGAAGCCGCGCATGCCCAACCGCGACTCCGCGATTTCTATCCGTGGCCGAGCCACGGCACGTTGAAGTTCCTCCGATCCGCTCCGCCATGGCACGGGGACCACGACGACCTGCCTTTCATCGTCTGCGGCGGACCGCCCTACAAGGTCTACACATCTGGCTACACCACCGTCCTCGGCGAGGCAGCGACGCCAGAGGGGGCCGCTGCTCTCGTAGTGGCTCATCTGTCGGCAGACAGCTCGATCTCGGACGAGTGAGTCAGGTCAGAGCCTGGGGAATCACGTGACTGTGGGCCAGGGGAATTACGTGATCGTCCACACGTCCACCAGATGACGCCCGAGGCCGGCCGCGACGACCTCGGCCGTGCCTGGCCCGCCGCCGGTGCGGGAACGGCCCACCGCCACCAGATCCTGGGCAGCCCCCAGACCACCTGCTGCTGGCCGCCGTGACCTCCATCCCTGGCCCGCTGCGCACCCGGACGACGCAGCGCGGGATGTGGCTGGACGGCGGCCCCTTGCGAGCGCCTTCGCCGCCCGCGGGCCCCGCCGTGCGGGCGC
Source organism: Kitasatospora sp. NPDC015120 (assembly GCF_043080305.1). NCBI lineage: Bacteria > Bacillati > Actinomycetota > Actinomycetes > Kitasatosporales > Streptomycetaceae > Kitasatospora > Kitasatospora sp. NPDC015120. Next base: position 369,267 of record NZ_JBIBVJ010000007.1, read on the forward strand.
TGCCGTCCGGCGGCTGGCGAAGGTCTCGGTGTTGCGTGCTCGGGGGAGTGGCAGCGGTTGCCGCTGCGGGCCGGTGGTCACGGCAGGTTGACGGCTCGGTGAGAGCCGGTCGGTGGCGGGTTCCACGTCAGTCGCGGCGGTTCGAGGCGTCGAGTTGGCGGCGGCGAGGCTACCCGGGTGTGGCGCCGGGCGAGGACGAAGCTCCGCCGCCGCTATGTGCTTTCCTCCGTCAAGGTCCTGAGCGAGAGGCGGGTCGCCGACCTTCTCGCCGGCGGTCGTGGACGAGGCAGACCCTTCGACTTGCTCAGCTGCCGTCGGAGAGCACCATCAGAGATTGCCGAACCTGCGAAGGTTCTCCGAGGCACCGGCCGGGGACTTCAGGTAGTCGATCTCTGCCACGGCTCCGGCAAGATCGGCCACGTAGCCAGCTATGATGCCGATCAGGTTCTCCTTCTCCGCAGCGTGTTCGGCATCAGCAGACTCGGCCTGCTTGCGGCCGATCGCCTTTTGCGCCGCAACTCCGGCAGCTGCGCCCGCGAGCAGAACGGCACCGTACTTGGCGGCCCGGACGGCGTACACGCCAATCTTGGACGGCCGGTTCTTCTCGGAGCCGGCCTCCGACGAGCCGGTCCCCGGCTGGTTGGTCTCGTCGGCGTGGGGCCGAGGCCCGTCGGGATCGCTGCTCGTGAAGTCGGTCACCGGCACATCATCTCACCCGCCAGGAGACTCGTACGGCGGTCGGCAAGCCTGATCAGAAGCCCGGGACGGACCCCGTCGATCCCCCCTCATGTTCCCTGTCCCGGCCATTCGCGACCAACGGCCCGCCGGACCAGCCTCTCCAACAGCCCGTCCGATCCCGGACCTTTCCGGTGGAGGCGGGCGTCGTCCTGGATCCGCCTGGCACCGGCGAGCACCTGCTCCAACAGGTCGATCGCTTCGCCGGTACGCCCTGCTCGCCGGCAGGAGGCGGCGAGGTTGACGCTTGCGGCGAGGGTGCCGGGGTGGTCGTCGCCGAGTCGTCGTTTGCCGTCGGGTCGGCGAGTACCTGTTCCTCGATCGTGATCGCCTCGCCGGTGCGTTCGGCCTGCCGGTAGCACGATCGCTCCGCGACTTCTCCGAGGTTGCGTCAGAGGTGGAAACGGCGGGTCTCACTGGACTTTGACGACCATCGGATCTGCTCTGTTTCGCCCCATCAGGCTTGGCCTGGTCCTGGCTGGGGTTGCGGAGGATGCCCAGCCCCGGCACACGGGAAGGTGCCTGCCGGGGCTGGGTGGGAAGTGGGGTGCCACTGTTAGTCGGCGACCAGGCCGCTGCTTGAGTCGGTGGCGAAGATCAAGAAGTAGTCCGTTCCATCGGCGACGTTGGTGGCCGCCACGCCCCAGGTTCCTCCGCTGATGGTGCGCCAGGCGTTGCAGCCACCGCTCTTCCAGCAGGTGGCAACCGTGATGGTCTTGTTGGGCTTGACGTTGATGTCGGTGCAAGCCGACGACGTCCGCGCATAGGCGGATCCCGTGGGCCAGTAGCCGACGGTGGTGGAGTAGCTGACGGCGCCGCCGTAGCAGGACTGGACGGCTGAGGGTGCGGCGACAGCGGTCGGCCCGGTGATCACGAGAACCGAGCCGGCGAGCCCGAGCGCGGCGACGGCGGACGTGAGCGTCTTCCTCATGCGGTGAAACCCCCTGAGTCTGGGCGCTGTGTGCAGGGGCTGCGGCCGGGCGGCCGCAATGGTCCCCGACAGCGACCAGTTCAGCACCTGGCGGCGCACGCTGGGTAGAGCACGAATCGGCCAGCTATCTCCGCCCTCGGATCGAGGAGCCGCGTTCTGCCGGCCTTGATGGTTCGTGGTCGAAGGTATCGGCCAGAGTTCAATGAGAGCGGTCAAGGTTTGATGAGACAGGACAGTTACTGTCCCCTGCCAGGCGGATCTTGACCGGTTGCCAGGTGATATTGACCGGCGCCATCGAACGGGCGTCGGTACGGTCATCCCATGGACAACCTGCTGGAGACCGTGGACCGCGAGATTCTGAGCGGCCGGTTCAGTCATGCGGCCAAGGCGTACCGAGACGCGTTTGGCTGCACGGCCCGCGAGGCGATGGACTTCGTCCGAGAGCGCGACGCGGAGCTACCCCGCGACCGGCCGAGTCCCTGACCTGCCGGCGTTTCTCAGGGCCACCGCCGTCGCCACGAACTCCCCGTTCACCGAGTGGGACAAGACCTTGGGCGACGCCCGCCTCAGCGCGGCCACCGCCTACCGGATCACCTTCCGCTGCACGCTGCTCCAGACCGGCACCGAGTCTTACCGCGACCAGGCCACCCAGGAGTCCCTCTTTCTCGCTCAGAGCTGACAACCCGCCAGGCAGGACGAAGGGCTGATCCCCGCCGATGGCTGGCTCTCAGCAGGCGAGCGGGAGGGAGTGGGATCGCCTGACCCGCTACGACTATGAGTCCTGCTCGAACGGGGACGGCTGGCCCTCGCTCCGCAAATCATGACTCAGCGTGCTACTTGTCGCCGACGGTGCTACTCAGGGTGCGGTACCCCGGCCGGGTCAGCACGACGTCTGTCGCTGGATCAGCGAGCCATCTGACGACTGGTGCGCAATCGCAGACAAGCCGTCGCGTCGGAAGGGGGCCCCGCGTGCAAAGCCCTCTGCGTTGCGCAGGCTCCTGGTACGGCGGTGGGCGTCGCGGTGGCGACGCAGGCAATCCCGAGCTGTGATGTCGCCATCGCCAGGCATGATGCCGGTCATGGTGAGAACACAGCGCATCGAGGGCTTCTCCGTGACCGGTCGGCCGGTCTCCACGCCGGCCACCAAGTTTGGTGGCCAGCCCGTCTGGCTGACAGGCCCGCAGTGGCCGATCAGCGCGGCCTGGGGACGGCCGATGCGGTTCGTCGGCCAGATCGAGTTGGGCCCGGTACTCGGAGCGGCCGGCCACGGGAAGCTGGCCTACGTCTTTGTGACCCACGCCGATCACGAGGAGAACTTCTTCGACCCCGACATCATCGACCCCGAGGGTGGAGAGAATGCGGTGATCGTGCAGCCGGGCGGTGACTATGCCGGCCAGGTGCGCCCGCTGGCGACCGGGCCCGCGCTGTACGGCCGCGACGGGTCGGCGGTGGAGTTCACCGTCGACCTCCGCCCCGTCGACGAGCCCGAGTGCATGACGGATGAGGAACTCGAAGCTCTGCCCTCTGCCAAGCGGGACCGCTACGTCGAGCGGATCGACGGCGACAAGATCGGCGGAACACCGGTGTTCTTCCAGGGGGACGAGTACCCAGACGGCGGACCCTGGCAGCTGCTGCTGCAACTGGACTCGAACTGGGTGCCGTTCCACCTCGATCTCGGCGCGTCGCCGAGATTGTTCGCCTTCGTGTCCGATGACGGCGCCCAGGGCAAGCTGCTCATCCAGGACTCCTGAGCCGACAGGGCTCCGGTCGCCAGGGCCGGCGCCAGGTGCCGTGCCGACACGACAGTCGGCGTGCTGCGTCACACACATGAGCACTATCTCGCGCAGGCGCCGGCCAACTCGTTCGATCACGCTAAGGCGTGTCTCTTTGATGCGCTGAGCAGTTGATCCGATGTGCCTGTCCGGTTGGTGATCAGTGATGCGATGTGGGACCGGATCGAGCCGTCGATGCCGGCCGATCCGGTCCGTGGGCGGCGGTGGGCGGACCACCGCCGCACGCTTGCTTGCTGTCTCGTCACCCATCCCCGCTCGCCCACTGGCTCCTGGACCCGCATGGAAGCACGGCCCCAGCAGGAAGGCCGACTGGGCTGACCCCCGGGCCTGGCGGGGGACGACTTCCGAGGGGCGGCGCCCGGCCCCCGCGACGGCCGCGAGCCGACGACGGGCCCTCACCCCGGCGCTCCGTCCGGCGTGAGCGAAGCCGGGGACCAGGTGCAGCCACCGGTCCCGGCCCGGCCGGGCGCGTGCTGCCCGCTCGGCCGGTGTCAGCCCTGGCTCTCCGCCTGGAACATCCAGCTGTGCTTCTCCAGCGCGGCCGTGAGTCCGATCAGGAGGTCCTGTGTGACGGGGTCCGTCGGGCCCGTCTCGTCGATTCGCGCCCGCATGCGCTCGATCACGGCACCGAACGCCTTCACCAGGTACGCGACCACGGTCGCGTCGGCCGTCCAGCCCTCGGGGAACTCGGGCAGACCGCTGGAGGCGGCCACCGTGGCGGCCCGGCCGTCCGGGCTGACCCCGATGGCGGCGGCGCGCTCGGCCACCTCGTCGGCGAAGTCGCGTGCGGTGGTGACCACCTCGTCGAGTTGCAGGTGGACCGAGCGGAACCGGGGCCCGTAGAGGTTCCAGTGTGCCTGTTTGGCCACCAGCGAGAGGTCCAGCAGGTCGACCAGAGTGCCCTGGAGCGCCTCTCCGGTCGTCTTGCGTTCGCTGTCCGGCAGCGGGCTGCTGATGACGATGCCCATCGCTGAATTCCTTCCGGTCGCAGGAGCCGTCGTCCGGCTTTCGTACGGTGACTGGTGTCCGGCCCGCCGCCCGGCCCGTTCGGCCTCGTGGAAGCGGCGCCCGCTCAGAGGGCGACTCCCGAGGCGTCCGGACGGGCACCAGTGGCCCCCGGGCGGCGGACATTTCGGCGGTTTCCCCCTCTTCCCGTGAACAAACCCCCGTCCTCGACCAGCCGGGACGGGGGCGGGCGTCCGGCCGGGTGACACCGGGGACAGGACAGGGGATCCCGCGGAGGCGGCGGCCGGATGCGGGCCCGCGCCCGGCCGAGCCCTTCCGCACGACGCCGCTCGCCGCTCCGCGTGGCGCAGCCGGATCCCCCCGCGCCTGTGACCGTCCGGTTCCGCCGATGAGGCTGCCGCGGAAGAGGGCGCCAACCCGGTGTCAGGCCGGTATGTCAACATCGCACCACCACGAGGACGGAAGGGAGCCATCGTGAGCTTCTCGGGGATGTGGTGCCTGGTACCCGTGCACGCCGACACCGTCGTGCACTACACGACAGAACTGGCCCCGGCCGTCGAGGCCCAAGCCACACTCCCCGAATCCAGGGACTTCTGGACCACCGAGACCCGACGCCGGGCCGAGCTGCTCCTCACCGCCGCCCTCCACTCCGAAGGCAACCAGGAGGACATCGACGCCCTTCTCGACGGCGTACCCCCGATCTGGCGCGCCGCAGCACGCGCCGGCCAGGGCCTGCTCGGAGCGCACGTCATCCCCCGACCGCGCCAGCCGTCCGAGCCGTACCTCCCCCGGACCGACGACACCCGACTCGGCCCGGCAGCCCCGGCCGGCCCGACCGCCCCCACGCACCGCACTCTGGAGACGAGATGACCCGCACGACCCCGCAACGCCCCGTAGACGTGGAGCAGCTCTTCCCCGAACTGGCGCTGCTGCGCCGCGACGCCATACGCCTCCACCCGCGCGCCGGCAGCCCGTCCCCCGCCGGGAGCTCGGTCGGCGGGCCGCTGCTGTGGCCCGCCGACGAGCCGTGGCCGCTCTGCCCGAGCACCAGCCACCCGGGGGAGTGGGGCCGGCCCGGCACGGAGGGGCCGGTGCCCATGGTGTCCGTCGTCCAGATCCACCGGCAGGAAGTGCCGCAACTCGACTTCCCTGCCGGGACCGACCTGCTCCAGGTGCTCTGGTGCCCGTTCATCGTCCACCTCTGCCCCGAGCCGACGCCCCGGGTGGTCTGGCGCAGCTCCGACTCGCTCGGCCCCGTCCTCGCCGCCGCGCCGCCGACCGTCAGCACGGCGCCCAAGGACAGCATCCCGGCCCCGTGCATCCTGCACCCCGAGCCGGTGGTCGACTACCCGAGCTGGGACATGCCGGAGGAACTGGTCGAGGAGCTGCGGTTCCGGATGGAGGAACTGAAGGCCCGCACCGGCCTGCGATACAGCCACCACCTGGCCGAGGCCCCGGGGATCAAGCTCGGCGGATACCCGAGCTGGACCCAGGAACCCTGCTGGCCGCACTGCCCGACCTGCGGGCGGACGATGGACCACCTCCTGACGGTGAGCAGTTGGGAGTACGACGGCCTGTCGTACCGCACCTGGCTCCCGCTGGAGGACCGCGACAGCGAGACCGGCGAGGAGCGCCGGGACGCCACCGGGGGCCGCGGGGCGCACAGCCCCGCCCAGGTGATGTTCGGGGACGCGGGCGGCGTCTACATCTTCGAGTGCACGTCGTGCCCGGACCGTCCGGTGGACCACCACTGGGACTGTTCGTGAGCGCGCCGTGATCCGCGGGGGCCTGACGCCGGGGAGCGACTGTACCTGGGCTGACTGGCCCGCAGCTCTGTGTTACTGCTCCGGAGGATGCCCACGCATTCTCCGGAGGATCTCCTCGCGAAGCCGCGCGCGATCCGAGTCCCTTCTGAAGCGAATGCTCCTTTGTGCCTCGACTGCTTCGGCCAGCCTCCTGGCTTGCTCCGCGTTGAGTTCGTCAATCATTTGCAGCGCGAGGTACATGGCGTGGTACTGCTCGAATGGGGTGCGCGGGTGCGTGATGGCGGCAAGAGTGGCTTCGAAGTTCCGCAGTTCGGGTCGGGCCTGCATCATGGCCAAGGCGGTGATGCGCTGCTCGTCTGTGCCGTCCCGCAGCCAGCGCAAGACCTCGGCCGATTCGAAGGACTGTTCCTGAGCCAAGCGGCGCGCACGTGCAATCACCTCTTCCAAGGCCCAGGTGCGCGAGGCGCCGGCGGGCATCGAGCCGCGTACTGAGCTGTAGTCGTCGGCGATAGGTCCCGCAGCGTCCAGCAGGGCACTCGCCTCTGTACGCAGTTCACGAGCGGTGGCGATGTCTCCGCGGCGCTCGGACTCTTCCGCCAACGCGAACTTCTCTGCTGCGGCAGCCCGAATCCTTAGCGTGGCTCCTCCGAACTCAAGGCTCTCGATGCGGCTGCCGAGCAGAGCGACAAGAAGCAAGACGCCCCCGAACACGATGAGCGCTGCCGCACCGGTCCCGTTCTGCGTCACGAATACTGCACGTGCGCCCAACCCGAATGACCCCGCACCCATGAGAGCCGTGAGCGAACGCAATGCAGGCGTGAACCAGAGGGTCTTAGGTCTCATCCTCACCGGCCTCTCCGCTCTGGCTCGGAGCGGGCGGCGCGGACGAGCCGCCGCACCGGCCTCCTGACACGACCGTGATCAACAAGCACAGAGTGAGCGGCCAAACAGCCCAAAGCCTTCATTACGCCAACAGCGGCATGTCCCACGCCATCACATGGGTGGCTCCCGAACTCACCGCCCCAACCCGCGGCTCCCGAAACCGCCGCTATCCGCTCGCGGACGCCCGCCCAAGACCCTTTGCTCATGGCCGCAGCGTACGAACCGGGTCCGACACCCGCAGATCCCCGGGCCCCGGGCGGCCACAACCTCTGCCAGGTTCGCGAGACCTCGCCCTGCCGGCAACGAGATGTCCCCGGCTGACCTTCGAGTATCGGCATAGGCCGACCTGTGCCGAGACCGCGACTGTGCCGGGAGACCAGCGCCGGAACCCCGCAGGGGTCGATCCTCTCGCCGCTGGTGAGCAGGAATCCCGGCGGATCAGCAGGTACCGAGGTCCTGCCAGACGCCCCACTGACCGGTGGTGCCGGGCTCCTCGCCCAGCGTCCACCACTTGGCGCTCCACTGGTGGCCCTTCCACGAGACGGTGGTGTCACCGGTGTAGACCTGGGTGCTCACCCAGGGGGCGGTGGAGCATGCCGGGGTGGTGGCGGTGCCGGTCACGGTGAGCGTGTAGGTCGCGGAGGACGTGGCCGAGGTGCCGGTCAGCGTGCCCTTGACCGTCAGCGTGTAGGTGCCGGGGACGACCGTGGACACGGTCGACACCGACAGGGCGGCGCTGGAGCTCCCGTTGACCGAGGACGGGCTGACCGAGGCGGTGACCCCCACGGGAACGCCGCCGACCGTCAGCGCGATGGATGTGTTCGAGCCGTTGTTGATGATGGCCGTGCTCACCGTGGCCGTGGTCGACGAGCCGGCGGTCACTGTGCCCGAGGACGGGCTGACCTGGACCTGGATGGCGGGCACCTGGACACTCGACGCGGAGGGCGACGGGGCGGAGGTGGTGGCGGCGGCTTGGAGGAAGGCCGTCGTCGGGTCCTGGTCACCCGACTGCGAAGCGGGCCTGGACAGGTTGTCGCCGGCCCGGGCCTCGACGTACGGGGTGAACACCTGGGCGGGCAGTGGGGTGCCCGCCGCGTGGGCGGTGCCGGTGCCGATGCCGGTGCCGGTGAGCGCCACGCCGGCGATGGCGGCGGCGGTGACGGCGGCGGCGAGCAGGGCTCGGAGTGGTGCGCGAACGGGTCCGGCCATGGACCGCGCTCCCTTCGAAGGTGGGGACTTCGGCGACCTGAAGCACTCTGGCCTGGACCAATACTCGTGGTCTGGACCACCCGGCTGTCAAGAGTCCCTGCCAACTCTTGGGCTCGGCGGTTCCGTCGCATGAGCCACGTGCGCGTGCGGCATGGGCGTGGCCGGAATGGGAAGGCGCCGTCCATGAGACCCATGCAGAGACCCGAGCCCGGGGGTGACGGCCGGCCCGCCGACAAGGCCGCCGGCCCAGGCCCTGACCGGGAGGTCGAGGAGCGGGCGCCGGACCGGCTCTCCGAGCTGCCCAAGCGGTCCTGGAGGGCGGTGCTGCGCGGGACACTCAAGGAGTTCAAGGACGACGAGCTGGCAGACCGGGCGGCGGCCCTGACCTACTACGGGGTCCTCGCCCTCTTCCCCGCGCTGCTGGTCCTGGTGTCGCTGCTGGGCATCGCCGGAAAGTCGGCGACAAACCAGGTCCTGGACAACCTGCAGAAGCTCACCCCCGGCGCGGCACGGGACGTGATCACCAACGCGGTGCAGCAGTTGCAGGGCAACGCCGGCATCGGTTCGCTGCTGGCCATCGTGGGCCTGCTCGTGGCGATCTGGTCGGCGTCCGGCTACGTGGCCGCGTTCATCCGCGCCTCGAACGCCGTCTACGACATGCCCGAGGGCCGACCGGTGTGGAAGGTCCTGCCGCTGCGGGTCGGGCTGACCGTGGTGCTCATGGTCCTCGCCGTGGCCAGTGCGCTGATCGTGGTGTTCACCGGCGCTCTGGCCCGGCAGGCAGGATCGGCGCTGGGGGTGGGCGACACGGCGGTGACAGTGTGGTCGGTCGTGAAGTGGCCGGTGCTGCTGGTCCTGGTCACGGTCATGATCGCGCTGCTGTACTGGGCTGCGCCGAACGCCAAGGGCTGCGGCTTCAGGTGGGTGACCCCGGGCAGCTTCCTGGCGTTGCTGATCTGGATGATCGCCTCGGCCGGGTTCGCGTTCTACGTCGCGAACTTCGGCTCGTACAACAAGACGTACGGCACCCTCGCCGGCGTGATCATCTTCCTGGTGTGGCTGTGGATCACCAACCTCGCCGTACTCCTGGGCCTGGAGTTCGACGCCGAGATGGCCCGCGAGCGCGCGATCGACGGCGGGCTCCCGGCGGACGAGGAGCCGTACGTCGAGCCCCGCGACACCCGGGCAATGAGTGATGAAGAGCGGCGCCAAGCGGAGTGAACGCCGGTCGTGGGTGACGACCGGGGGGAGACGAAGACGGAGACGAAGGTGCCGGCAGGACTCCAGGACCAGGATCGTCAGTTGACCAGGCGGGTGGCCGCCCGGAACTCACCGGCGGCGCGGCCGCGGCCCCGGTCCGTACGGGGCCCTCTCTCCTGGTCCGCTGCCGGCGATGACGACGCGTGCGCGAGGGGTGACCGGCGGGCGGCAGGGTATGCGCGGCCCGGGGACCTTGGCGAACGGAGGAAGGTGGAGGAGTCCATGAGCGCCGTTGGAAGCCGTCCCGGCCACGGCAGCGACGAGTCGGTGGGCGCGCTCGTGACGCGAGCGTCGCAGCAGATCTCGGAACTGGTCCGGGAGGAGATGCAGCTGGCCCGTGTCGAGATGACGCAGAAGGGCAAGCGGTACGGGCTGGGCGGCGGCCTGTTCGGGGGCGCCGGCCTCGTCGGCGTCCTGGCTGCCCAAGCCCTGCTGGCCGCCGCGATCGCGGCCCTGGCCTTGGTCCTGCCGTGGTGGGCATCGGCCCTGCTCGTCGGCGCCGTGCTGGCAGGCGTGGCCGCCGTGCTGGCCGTCGCCGGGAAGAAGCAGGTCGCCCGGGCCGGCAGTCCCGCCCCTGAGAAGACCATCGACAGCGTCAAGGCCGACGTGGCCGAGATCAAGGAGAAGGCACACCGATGAGCAACCAGCCCCAGGCCGACGAGCCGACCCCCGACCGGCTGCGCGAGCAGGTCGAGCACACCCGTGACCAACTCGGCCAGACCGTCGAGGCGCTGGCCGGCAAGGCCGACGTCGAGGAGCAGGCCAAGGCGAAAGCAGCTGAGGCCAAGGAGCAGGCCAAGGCGAAAGCAGCCGAGGTCAAGGAGCAGGCCAAGGCGAAAGCAGCCGAGGCCAAGGAGCAGACCGCCGAGCAGGCCGCGCTCGTGACCGGCCGGCTGAGGGACAAGGCCGCCCAGGCCGCCGAACTGATCAAGGACAAGACCCCTGACCCGGTCCTCGGTACAGCAGCCCAGGCCGCGGTTCAGGTCCGCGACGGTGCGGCCCACGCCGGGCACCTGATCGCCGATAAGACCCCGGACCCCGTGCGCGAGAAGGCCGCCTCGGCCGCCGCTGTGGCTCGGAGCAACCGCATCCCGCTGCTGGCCGCTGCCACGGCGCTGGCGGTCTTCCTGTTCCTGCGCCGCAACCGGAGGCACAAGTGAAGGCATCCAAGATCGCCTACAAGCCCGTCGGGCTCGCCCTCGGTGCCGTCAGCGGCCTGGCCGCAGGCATGGCCTTCAAGCAGGCGTGGAAGATGATCGGCCGCGAGGACGACGCACCGGACGCCACCGACGAGCACCGCACCTGGAAGGAGGTCCTGCTCGCCGCGGCCCTGCAGGGTGCGATCTTCGCCGTCGCGAAGGCGGCCGTCGACCGGGCAGGGGCCACCACCACCCGGCGGCTGACCGGGACCTGGCCCGGCTGAACCGGCTCACCGCGAGGGCTCCGCCGGCCCACGCCGGCGGAGCCCTCGAACTTCGCGTCGGTCTCGTCCCCACGTCGGACATCGAAGGCCGTGTTGCCAACCGCCGGCCCGTCCGAGCCAGGCCGTTCGGCGTGGATCTGGCGGAGCTTGCCTCCAGTCGGAGCATGCTGCACTCCGGCAGCCGCATCAGGCAACGTTCGCCCTGTGCAGTGAGGCCGTGCCTGCCGGCGGCCTCGGACACCGGCCATAATCGACCGATGAGCGCCATCGATCGCCCTATGCCGCCCCTGAACGCCGACGAGCGCACGACGCTTGAAAGCTGGCTCGACTTCCACCGCACCACACTGGCCATGAAGTGCGAAGGGCTGGACGACAAGCAGGCCGCCGAGGCGTCCGTGCCGCCGTCCGAGTTCACGCTGACCGGCCTGGTCCAGCACATGGCGGAGGTGGAGCGGAATTGGTTCCGCCGCGTGTTCGCCGGAGAACAGGCTCCGCCCATCTACGACCCGCAGGCCGACCCGGATGCCCCCGACGGTGGTTTCGACGTGGCTGCGGGCGCCACCCTGAGCGACGCCCTCGCCACCTGGCAGGCGGAGATCTCCCGCGCCCGTGCGACCTGCGCCGAGCACGCTCTGACCGATACAGGTCGCTTCATGGGGCAGGACGTCAGCCTTCGCTGGATCTACGTCCACATGATCGAGGAGTACGCCCGCCACAACGGCCACGCCGACCTGGTCCGGGAACGCATCGATGGCGCCACCGGCGTGTAGCGCCGGATCATGCTGCCCGGCACGGGCGCAGGACCGCCGGGCGCCGCGGCGCCCGGCGGTCCTCTCGCGGGTGCGCATCTCCGTCACCGTGCTGGCGGGTCGTCCCTCCGGGTGGGGCGGCTCCGGGCCTGCCGGCGGTGCAGGAGCGGTCAGGCGGGTCGGTCGAGCCGAGTCGCGATCAGCCGCGCGCACTCCACGGACTCGGCACCGGCCGTGTCCACCTCCAGGTCGTAGTGCACGCCCTGGTGGACGGCCTCGGCCTGGGCCTCTGCCATTCCGGTGACCCGGTCACCGCGGGTGACCTCGCGCCACGCCGCGACCTCCGCCTCGCACCGCACTCCGACCCAGAGCACGTCGAGCCCTGCCAGGGCCTGCCGCCACCGCTGCTGGGAGGCGGGGCCGCCGAGGAAGACCTCGTCCACGATCACCCGCGCCCCGGAGCGGGCCATGGCCGCGATCCCCGCCATCCAGGCGTCCTCCAACTCCCGGAAGCCGTCGCCCACCGACACCGAGCCGTCCGTGCCGATGTCGATCCCCTCCTCCGAGGCCAGGACGGACGGGGGCATGCCCTGGATCAGCGTGTCCACCCCGAACGTCAGCCAGGGGTCCGGCAGGACGGCCTGGAGGCAGCGGGCCAGACCGGTCTTCCCCGAACTGGAACCGCCGTTGAGAATGATCACTTGAGTCGCCATCGCGCCACTCTAAGGTGGTCCGGGGAGCAATCCAACATCTTTTCGGACGAACCGGCACACCCCGGCAGGGCAGGCGGATTCCAGGGGCAGGACGCCGGGGTGCCGTCCGCGGCCGGGCCCTCGGCACCGCCGGCGGAGGCCTGCGCCGGGCCGGCCTCCTCATGACAGCACGGCGCCCGCCGGGAGTGATCCCGGCGGGCGCCGTGGGTGCGGGGGCGGTGGCGGCTACTCGCTCTTGATCGCGCCCAGGATGTCCATCCGGGCGGCGCGGCGGGCCGGCCAGAGGGCGGCCAGCAGGCCGATGACGGCGGCGGCGGCCAGGAAGAAGGCGATCCTGCCCGGCGGGACCACCAGGGTCATGTTCTTGAACGAGTCCGCCAGGGTGCGGGTGCCGGCCCAGGCGGTGACGATGCCGAGCAGCACGCCGACCACGCCGCCGAACAGCGCGATCATCAGCGACTCCAGCCGGACCATCCGGCTGATGCCGCGTCGGTCCAGGCCGATCGCCCGCAGCATGCCGATCTCCCGGCGGCGCTCGAACACCGACATCGCCATGGTGTTGATGACGCCCAGCACCGCGACCACCACGGACATGCCCAGCAGGCCGTACATGATGTTCAGCAGGGCGGTCACCAGCTGGCTGTTCTCCGCCTTGATGTCCTTCTCGCCCTTGACGCTGATCAGCGGGTTGCCACCGGTGGCGTCGCGCAGCGCCTGCTTGAGCTCGGGGGTCGCGCCGTCGGCGCCCTTGACCAGGACCTTCTTCAGGCCGGAGCCGGCGGCGGCGTGCGCGCCGACCACCTGCTCGGGGGCGATGACCCCGGAGACCTCGGTGTTCGGCTCGACCAGGCCGCCGACGGCCAGCGTGCCCCGGCTGCCGTCGGGGTAGGTGATGTCGAGCGTCGAGCCGACCGTCAGGTCGTTGTGCTCGGCGTAGCCGGTGGTGGCGAGCAGCTTGCCCTGCCGGAGGGAGTCGGCGGCGCCGGTGGTGACCTTGAGGTCGACCAGCTGCTCGAAGGTGGTGGCGTCCACGGCGGTCAGCCAGGTGGTGTCGCCATCGGCGACGGCCTTGACCGGCACCTCGCGCACCGCGCTGACCACGGTGACCCCGGAGGTCCTGGCGATCTGGCCGGAGACCTCGGGGGAGAGCATGGAGAAGTTCTCCATGGCGACGGCGTAGTCGGCCTTCAGGTCGACCTCGGTGGCCTCGTCGACGGCCTTGTTCACCGAAGCGCCGACCACGGTCAGCGCGGTGATCAGGGTGACGCCGATGGTGAGCGCGGAGGCGGTGGCGGCGGTGCGGCGCGGGTTGCGCACGGCGTTCTCGCGGGCCAGCTTGCCGGGGGTGCCGAACAGCTTGCGCAGCGCCGGGGCGAACAGTGCGATCATCGGGCGGGACAGCAGCGGGGTGAGCACGAAGACGCCGATCATGAGCGCGCCCGCCCCGAGGGCGACCACATTGACCTCCTTGGCGGCCGCGCCACCGAACAGGGCAGCGATGCCGGCCGCGGCGAAGAACAGCCCGATGACGTTGCGCACCAGCAGGGACTTCTGGGTGGCCGGCTGCTCGGCCGAGCTCATCGCGGCGACCGGCGCGATCCGGGAGGCGCGCAGCGAGGGCAGCCAGGCGGCGAGCACGGTGACCACGGTGCCGACGAGGACCGAGGCGATCACCGTGGACGGGGCGATCACCAGCGGGCCGGTGGGCATGCCGGTGTCCAGCGAGCCGATCACGGACTGCAGCCCGGCGGCGATGCCGATGCCGGCGAGCAGGCCGCCGATCGAGGCGGTCAGGCCGACCAGCACGGCCTCGGCCAGCACGGAGAAGGTGATCTGCTTGCGGCTGGCGCCGACGGCGCGCAGCAGCGCGAGCTCCTTGGTGCGCTGGGCGACCAGCATGGTGAAGGTGTTGGCGATGATGAAGACGCCGACGAAGAGCGCGATGGCGGCGAACATCAGCAGGGCGGTGGACATGCCCTTGGTGCCGGCCTCGATCATCCTGTCCTGCTCGTCGGCGAGTTCGCGGCCGGTGCGGGCCTCCACGTCGTCGGAGGCGGGCAGGGTCCGCTCGACGGCGGCGAGCAGCGCGGTGTCGTCGGTGCCGGGCTTCGCCTTGACGTCGATCTCGGCGAACCGGTCCGGCGCCAGGTAGAGCTGCTGGGCGGTGGCGGTGTCGAAGGCGGCGAGCGAGCCGCCGGAGAGCACCCGTGGGTCGTTGGTGGTCACGGTGCCGGTGAGCGTCAGCTCCATGACCGGCCCGTTGACGGCGACGCGCACGGTGTCGCCGACCTTGTAGTCGCCCTTCTCGGCGGTCTTGGCGTCCAGCGCCACCTCGCCGGAGGTGCGCGGGCCGCGGCCGTCGACCAGCGGGTAGCGCGGGTCGGTGCCGTCGGCGCCGGGGACGTAGTTGGTGCCGGTGGTGGAGAAGCCGTTGCCGATCAGTGCGCCCTTGCGGTCGGCGATCCCGGCGAAGCCGCTGACCACGCCGCGGGCCTCGGCGGCGCCGGGCAGCGCGGCGATCGCCTTGCGGGTGTCCTCGGTGAGGGAGGGGCCGCCGCCGGTCCGGTTGCCGTGGTCGTACCCCTTGCCGACGGCGGCGCCGTCGCTGACGGTGACGGCGATGTCGGTGTAGCTCTTGGCGCTCTGGGAGCGCATGGCGTTGCCGAAGGTGTCGGTGAAGACGAGGGTGCCGGCCACGAAGGCGGTGCCGAGCAGGACGGCGAGCGCCGTCATCAGCAGCCGGGCCTTGTGGGCCAGCACGTTGCGCAGGGCGGTGCGGTACATGGAGTGGTGTCAGTCCTGAGGGTCGTGGGGACGGCGGCCGGTTCGGGAACGGCTCGGGCGGCGGACGCGGGGCGTCAGCTGGTGCGGCCCTTGGCGTCGAAGCGGCGCATGCGGTCCAGGACGGCGTCGGCGGTGGGGTGGGTCAGTTCGTCGACGATGCGGCCGTCGGCGAGGAAGACGACGCGGTCGGCGTAGGAGGCGGCGACGGGGTCGTGGGTGACCATGACGACGGTCTGGCCGAGTTCGCGCACGGAGTTGCGCAGGAAGGCGAGGATCTCGGCGCCGGAGCGGGAGTCGAGGTTGCCGGTGGGTTCGTCGGCGAAGATGATGTCGGGCTTGCTCGCGAGGGCGCGGGCGCAGGCGACGCGCTGCTGCTGGCCGCCGGAGAGCTGGCTGGGGCGGTGGGAGAGGCGGCCGGACAGGCCGACGGTCTCGACGACCCGGTCGAGCCACTGCTTGTCGGCCTTGCGGCCGGCGATGTCCATCGGGAGGGTGATGTTCTCCAGGGCGGTGAGGGTGGGCAGCAGGTTGAAGGCCT
>NZ_JBIBVJ010000008.1:0-126426 GCF_043080305.1 Kitasatospora sp. NPDC015120
CGCCTCGGCGGGTGGTGGGTGGTTGGGGGAATTCGCCGGTGGCGAATTCGTGGGCGCGGCACGCGCCGTTGGAGTGGGCGTGGGGCGTCGCTGCGCTCCGCCTATCCGGTGGCATCATGCCGGGCCTACGGCCCGTCAATCTGAAGGCTTTCCCGTCTTGTTCGGCTGGTGTTTTCACGGCCCTACGGGCCGATTGGCTGGCAGGGTTTCCCGGGCTGCGCCCGGGGGTGAGCGTTGACGATGTGACGCGAAATTCGGTTAGTAGCCCATCCCTCCGGACGGGCGGGGTGCCGGCCGGGGCCTGCGGCCCTCGGCGTTGACGATGTGTCGCGGACTTCGGGTATCAGCCACAACCCCGCCCCCGGGGCCCTCCCCCGGGGCCGGCCGGTGGGGCTCTCGGAGGTGGTTCTGCCTTGTGGTTGCTGGGATGACGGCCCATCCTCCGTTCCTGGGGCGGGGCCTGCGGCCCTCGGGAGCAGCCTCCGGGCCCACCGCGCCGGCTAGGCCCCTCCGGCCCCGGTTGCGGGCCCTCACGAGCGCCCCGCACGGCGGTGACTGACAGGCCCTCGACCGCAGACTCCGGACCGGAATCCGCAGCGAATCCGGGAGCGTCTCCCCGGCTTCCGCACAGCTCTATCCTACCGGTTCCCTGGCAGGCGCTGGCGGCGAACAGACAACCTCACCGCAACCCTCCATCACAGCTCCCTCCGGACGCACTCCAGGCGGGAATCTGAATTCCCTTCCGCTCCCTTTCTAGAAGCAATCCGAACCCATTTAGAGGCGCAGCGGCGGGGAATCGAATTCGGGCACCTCGGAAAGGGGCCTACGGCCCTCCACTCCGACACGGAGACCGCCCTTCCCCACCGCCCAGAAAATCCCGCCCAGCGTCACCCGGGCAATTCCCGGAGTGGCGACACCAAACCGAACACCGGACCAGGACGGGGCGCAGCGGGGCGGGCACGGGCACGGCGGCCGGACGGCCGAGACGGGCGCAGCGGGACGGCCTGGCGGCCGATCAGGACGACGGCCAGGGCCCAACGACGGACCGGCGGGGCCACGGCGCCGGGCGGCTCGGACGGGCTGCCGGAGCGGCGGGGAGCCACCGAGGCCGGCCAACCGGCGCAGCCCGGTGCAACACGAGGTGCAACACACCCACCCGCCCCCGCTCCCAGCCACATAACCCCTGGTCAGGCCCGTAACACGGCCCCGTGTTGCGGGCCGCCGCAACACCGCGTTGCACCCCGCACCGGCTCCTCCGGCCGCCGAGCACCACCACCAGGACCAGCCCGCCCGACAAGGCTGGCCTTCCCGGCCGCCACCGTCCCGGCCGTACCCCGCCGCCCCGGACAGCGCCTCGGACAGCGGCCAGGACCGCCAGCACCTGGCGGCCGGCCGAGACGACGACCTCGCGCAGCACGCGCACAGCACTGCGGGCCGGCCCTTGTGAGGAACCGGCCCGCAGATACTCAGGTCACGGGGTGTTGGGAGCGGTTCCCGCGAACGCTGCGGTGGACGCTGCGATAGTGGTCAGCACGGTGGCCGCGATGATGGTGGCATAGCGACGGATCATCAGAAACTCCCCCTTGATGGTTGGCTGCCGAGCAGGCCACGACGTCCGGTCCTCCCCAGGCGCCAGCCTGCCGGCGCACGATACTAGGCGCCAGCGGCCCTACGGCCAAGGCCTGCCGGACCCACACCGCAAACCCCACTGCCACCCCGGCACTCCACGCCTGAACAGCGGCGACCGAGCAGGGACTCGTCAGGCGGACCGCGCGGGGCCGGGCAGCTCCACCCCGGACGAAACCGAACACCCGCCCCCGGCCGCTACCCCCACCCCACAAATCCAGCCCGAATTCAGGCCACCCTCCGGCAGTCAATCCGCCAAAACAATCGGGCGGGGCTATCGGCGGAATTCAACCCCGAATGCAAGCCCGCCAACACCTCACCGGCGTCCAACCGGACCCGCCCGGCCCCCGACCTTACCCCACCATTACACACAGTCACCAAAACCCGGACGGCGCCAGCCCACCGACGCCTGCAACAGGTCCAACCAAAGGTCCAGACAACCTGCCCTGCGAGGCCAGAACGCGGCCGTCACCACCAACAGGTCACACCTGAGCCCGGGGGAGTTCCGTCACCAGGAGATGGTGACGGAACTCGACCACCTGCCAGCGAACTCAGAGCTGCACTCCGGAAGCTCCCCGCCCCAGCGCACTCCGAACGACCAGCCCGGGCACAACCAGCAGCCCGACGGCGAACAGGCACGCCTGAAACAGGCTCAACCCGCTCCACACCAGCCCACCCGCCACCCCTACATCAACAACCCCCGCCAACCACCGGTAAGGCACAAGCACACCACCAGCCGGCCCCTGCGAACGCCGCGAACGATGCGCCAGCCCGCCCGCACGACCACGATCCTCTAGCACCACAAACCCCTCCCTGGACAGACCACCAGGCACCAGCACAACCAGTACCCGATGGAAGATGGCCAGAGACTAGAACGGTCATCTGCACCCCCCGCCTCATCCCAGACAGACAGCGTCAGGTAGCTCAGGGCGCCCGTCTACACCAGGTTCGTCCAGATATAACCCTTTGTGACGCACGGTAAATTCGGTTACCGTGCGTATTTGTCCGGCATGGAAACGGTACCGCCCGGAATCCGGACTCTCCGATCACACCTCACCTACCCAACTACGGCGGATTTTCGTCGCCACCCCTCATTTCCGGCGGCCCTTCACCGCGTAGAGCTTGGCGTGCAGCACGTGGTCCTCCCACCACGGATCGTCTGGAGTGGAGACCAGCGCGGCCACCAGCTCGCGCCTGGTCGGGACCGGCAGCACCAGCGGGCCCAAGCCCTTCGCGGCGCGGTCCCGTACGCAGTCGGGGCACTCCAGCCGGTCCGGCCCGGCCTTCCCGCAACTCCAGCTCCGAGCCCTCCTTCCCACCGATCGAGCCCCGGCACGACCAGCACGGGCGCAGCGCGGCGTTCGCGGCCCGGGCGGCCTCCAGCTGCTCTTCGGCTTCCCGTTCCAGGCGCTCCTCGCGGTCCCGGTGACAGGGCCAGCAGCGGCCGCCGGGTCGGCGGGTCCACTCGACCTGTCCCTGGCGGCCGTACTCCCAGGTGCTCTCCTCCTCGGGAACGTCGCCGCAGTCGATGCAGATCAGGCAGTCCATCAGCTCCTGGTGGACCCGTTGCTGCTCGTCCTCGCGGGCGGCCTGGCGCTGGTCGTAGGCGGCCCGATTGTTCGGGTTCTCCAGGGCCTCGATGAGGGAGTGCCGGCCCGAGCGGCCGAAGCGCCACTACACCGGCCCGAGCGGCCCGTGCTCGGCCAGCAGCTGAAGGGTGGTCGCGACGATGGGCACGGCGTCGTCGTACTCGCGCCAGCCGTCGTCGTTAGAGTCGCGGACCTCTCTGCACCACCGGCCGCGCCAGCAGTCGGCGGACAGGTCCGGCACGGATTCGGGGCTACTTCTTGGAGTAGCCCGAGGGCGTAGTCCGGTTGCCGGCGACGATGCCTGCGACAACCGCACGGTCTACCGTGGCTCCCTTCGGCCGATGAACGGTGTTCCAGACCATCTCATCGATACGTAGGTTGCCCTGGGTGTCGGTCTTCGGCGTGAGGTCAAGGACAAGGAGCTGTCCGAAGGGGGCATTGGTGTTGCTGTACTCAGCTGCCTGCGCGAGGTAGCGGCCTTCGAGGTAGGGCCGACTGTTGTCAGTGGCGTCCTGCTTGATCTCAGTGAGATAGCGAAGGCTTCCGAAATGCACCATGACGTCGGCGCGGCCCATGGCCACGTCGACAGGTTCGACCATGACAACGTTGTGCAGGGGACCGCGTTGGAGCCATTGGTGGAAGTCGCGTTGTAGGTCGGCTTCGACCGGTTTACGCGCCTTCAGGCCTTCGGGCTTGCGCCGGTAGTCGAACGGCGGCGGTTCGCCTTTCTTGGTCGAGCCGAAGAGGTTGGTTCGGGTGATGTCGGACCGGCTCTTGAGGAACAACAGGGTCTGTTCGACAAGCACCGAGAACGTCCTCCGGACATCGCCGGTGAACGAGGGTTGCGTAGCCAGAGCACGCATGAGTTCGTCGAGCTTTGGCACGACCAGTGGATCGGTGGCATTCAGTCGTGCGACGTCGCTGTCGTAGGCGAGTCCCTCGATAGCCAGCAGTTGCGAGTCGTCCAAGGCATCAGCGATGCCCAGGGCTTGGTCGATTCCAAGGCGGAGCATCATGGTCGGTGCCCGACGCTGCAGACGGGCCAGGATGGCCCCGCCAGGGTCGTCGTCCTGGCTTTGATCTTGGTTTGCCGCTGAGCTAGCCTGACGCGCTTCGCGTTCCGATGCGGACTTGTCGACCGCGCCGAGTAGAGCCTCGGCGGTGGCCACGTCGAAGCCGTGGTCGGAATGGCGCTCGGTCTCTTGGGTGGCGCGGCGTAGTTGGGCGAGGAATGCCTGCTGGCGCAGAAAGCTGTCCTCGATCGCTGGCTGTACCAGGGCGGCGAGTCCGTGGCCCGTGTCTCTGCCCGGCATCGGCTGGACGGTGCGGGTGGCGCTGTAGGCAACGAGCACCGTGTCCAGGGCCTGCCAGGCATCCATCCAGGCGTCCTCGTCTAGCGCGCTGGCGGCCGCACGCAGTTGCAGGACGAGCTTGTGCCATGCGATCTCGGCTGAACGCCGGGGCTGGAGCCAGAAAGGCTGGTGAGTTCGCTGGAGCCAGGCTTCACGCTGGTCCAGGAGTTCGGCGATCCGGTCGGCGGCGTTGGTCACAGTCGCGGCATCATGCCGATCGAAGGCCAAGACCGCGTTGCACACCGCGGCGAAGGTCTCGGCGTCGTGGCGGGCTTCGTCGGCCTGAGCGGCTGTCTCGAAGTGCCTGCGGGCTTGAACCAGGTGGCTGGTGACGTCACCGGCGGTATTGGAAGCGAGGGCGCGGCGCAACTGGTCGCAGCCGAGTTCGAAGGTGGCATCGGCGTCGGCGGCTTCGTCAGTTGCGAGCTGGTGGAGGAGGGCGCGAACGCTGTCGGCGATGGTGTTCTCGTCGGCCCAGCAGTCGAGGGTGAGGCCGAGGATGCGTGGGAGTCGCTCGAGGAAGTCCTCGGGGCTGTCGAGGGAGACGTCTTCGAGAGCTTGCCAGACCTTGAAGGGGCTGACGGCTTCGGCGACGGCTAGGCGCAGGGCTCCTTCGAGGCGGGCGGCGGCCAGCAGCGGTGCCGCTTCGATGCGGGCGGAGAGGTCATTCAGCAGCGCGGTAGTGAGGGGCTTGGCGAGGGCTTTGGCCGCCGACGCGCTGTGGAGGAGAGCGTCGATTGAGGCGGTGAGGTGGAGAACGCTGGGTTGGGTGGCCAGGCCCGGAGGGAAAGCCGCCGCGGCAGGGTGCCACCGGTCGTCGCCGCGGTCGTAGGCGTCGGCGACGGCCTCGGCGAGGAAGGGAGCGAGAGGGCCAGCGGCCACCTCTTCGGCTTGGCCAAGCACTGTGTCGGCCGTCAGTCCGATGGCGGGGAAGGTGATGGCCTGCCCGCCAGCGGCCAGGTCAGTGAGCCGTTCGGCGAGCTGGGGCATGCCGTCCGTTCCCCCTCCCTGTGCCGTGCCGGACGGTCACCATAGCGCGGCACCTGGCGCTGTCTGCCGGATGGTCTCCTCGGGCAGGGCAGCGTGGGCAAGGTCGAAGTCGGCGGTAGTGATGAGCACCTGCAGCTCGCTGTCAGCGGCGACCTTGGCCAGCTCGCGGAAGAGCTGGTGGGCATGGTCGGACTGCATCTCCTCGGACTTCGGGCTGTCGATCAGCAGCAGTCCGGGGTGGGTGGAGACGCCGTTGCGGCGGCCGATGCGCAGCAGGGCGATGGCGACCGCGATACGCAGCCGCAGCTTCGCGCCCGGGGCCTGGCGGTTGAACCATTCCGGGGCGCTGCCGACGGGGAAGATCTGCAGGCGGGCGGCACGGTCGATGGAGACCGCCTCGAGGGAGGGGACTCCGAAGCGGGTAGCGAGGCTGGTGATCTCGTCGTTGATCTCCTCGAACAGCTTGGCTGCGGCGGCTTTGCTGTCGTTGTCGAGCAGGTCGGCGGCGGCGCTCAGGATGCTGATGGCCTTCGCCTCCGTCTCGTCCTGCGGGACATCCTCGGCTTCGGGGAACACGCTGAGTGCGCCTTCGAGGCGCAGTACGGCTTCCTGCGCTGCGAGCCGTGCCGGCAGGTCGGCGGCGGACTGCGCGCGTCGCAGTTGCGTCTGAACGTCCTTGAGTTGGTTGGTCAGACGCCCGACCTCCGTCCGGGCTTGGTCCCGTTCGGTCTTCGCGTCGTCTTCGGCGGTAGTGGTCGCGTCCAAGCGGGCTTGGGCCTCGGCCGTTACGGCTTGCGGGTCTTCGTCGTCGCCGGTCACTTCTCGGGCGCAGACCGCACAGGTGTGCGCGCTGCGTTCCCGGTGGTGGCGGTCGTCGTCGATGGCCTGGTCGCATCGGGGGCAGCTGGTCGGGTTCAGGCCGTGGAAAAGGAGGCGGGCCGTGGCGCTCTCGGTGACGTCGTTGAGGAGCTTGGCGGCTTGCTGCCGTTCCGCGCGGGCCCGGCGGAAGGTCCGGTCTGCTTCCTCCCAGTCGTCCTGCGCGTCGGCCACGGCTTGGGCGAGGTCCATGGCCGCATGGGCGAGGTCGACCAGGGACACCTCGCTCGTCTCACTCGGCTTCAGGCCAGCCAGAAGCTTCTGCGCCTTGTCCAGCTCTTCTTCCAGGTGCTCGCGGGCGGCAGTCCGCTCGGTGGCGGCTGCTTCGGCTTCGTTGCGGCGTGCCTTGCTCTCGGCGACCCGCACGTCGCGGACCGTCTTGACCCGGGTGAGAGCGGCGGCGGCCGGCAAATCCAGGAAGACCTGCAGCAGCCGTCCCGGCAGGCCGTCCGTAATGACCTCGCCCATGAGCGGCTTGTCGGCGCCGGTGGGGAGGTAGAGCGCTCCGAAGTACGCCGGCCAGCCGTGCGTCTGGGTTCCGGTCTCCTTGTACCTGTTGAGGATGGGCTGCAGGTCCAGACGGCCGAGCATCAGCCCCGCCGTCTGCTCCGCGTAGCTCTCCGTACTGAACGCCCGGAACAGGGGGGTGATGCCTCGAGCCGGATCGGGGGACCGTGCCTCTGCCAGGGCTGCGGGGTCCTGGCCGGTCAGGACGACGGCCGAGGTGATCTCTCCCTCGGCGAGGTCCAAGCGGAACGCCATGGGCGTCCCGGCGACGGTCGCGTCCAGGTCCACGTGCCGCAGCCAGCCACGGACCCGGTCCGCCAGCTCCTTCCTCCGGGTTCCGCGAAGGCACCAGGTCACAAGTTCCAGCACCGAGCTCTTGCCACGGAGGTTGGAGGCCACGAACGCGGTCAGGTCGTCGGAGAAGTGCAGGGTCGTGTCAAACGGTCCCGGTTGGATATTGCCGGTCCGCTCACCGGCCAGGCGCAGCCGGTGGAGCCGTAGGGAACGCGGGCGCGCAGGCGAGATGACGAGCGGCAGTCCGTAGGCCGCAAAGACGTCGCGGACATCTTCGACCGGTACCTTCGCCCTCTCGGCGATCCTGGTCTCCAGCAGTGCTTCGCCCTTCGGCGCACTCACGCCTATCCCCTTCCCTGTGCCGAAAGCTGTTCACGCACCGCGGCCAGCCGCTCGCGAGCCTTCGCGCTGATCGACCTGATCACCTGCCCCCGTGGCGTCTGCGCGTACTCAGGGATCCTGTACTGGATGTCCTTGAGCTCGGTACCGCGCTTGTCGCCAGCGAGGGCGAGAACGAGTGCGACCCGGTCGACGTAGTACGCGAAGGTCGGCTCTTCTCGGATGATCTCCTGCACGACATGGCGGCCGCGCTCTAGGAGGTAGTAGTCGTGCTGGCGCACGCGGTCGATCGTGCCCCGGCGCTGGCGCACGATCAGTCCTGCGCTGCGCAGGACGGCCAAGGCGTCGTCCAGCCACGCGTAGGCGCCGAAGTGGTGCCGCAGCATCGGGTAGCGACGGACTTCGGGTTCCTCAGAATCCAGGATGGCGGCGGCGTGCTCCAGGAGCTCGGGCTCGGCAGTGCGCTCGTAGCCGTTGAGGAGTTCGTTGGCCAGAAAATCCGGGTTCCGCAGCCAGAAGTCGAGCTTCTGAAGCTTGACCTGGCTCCGAACGACACCCAGCGCCCGATCGAGGGCCGGCAGGGCCTGCTCGGTGGAAGTGAGCGGCTCGCAGGCGCCATCAATCAGCAGCAGGATCCGGACGGCGTCCTGCTCGCGGCTGGTCGGCGGACCTTCAGCCCCTATGTCCGCTCCATCGTGATCCATCGCGCCAGCGTAACGGCCTGCGCAGAGCTTGACTACGGAGTGTCGGAAGTCGAGTACCTGAGGAAGCCAAGGCGAAAACGAGGGCCGCGGAGCCGGACAGCGATACGCGGGAGGTGGAGATCCGCGAGGCTGGGGTCATGGTTCCCGGGATCTTCCGTGTGTCTCCGTTCACTGGTGAGACGACGTCATCGTTCCTAGCGCGGGCCGCCGCCCGCTACGGCCTGGATGAAGCCGCTGTGCTGACGCACTGGCAGTGGCGCGGCCACCGCCCCCGGCACGAGGGCGGTGCGCTGCGGGCGGATGCCGAGGTGGTGCTGGATGCGGCCGGGCGGCGGGTGCTGGCCGGGTTGTGTGGGGTCGGCGAGGGAGTGCTGGGGCGGGCGTTGCCGGCTTGGGGGGTGGAGGACGAGAAGCTGACCACAGGACCGGGTGGGGGTGGACCTCGGGCGGTGTGGCGGGTGGGCGGTGCGGTGGTGGGGCCGGTGGCGTTCGGGTGCCGGTCGTGCGCGGCGCGGCGGGCCGGGGCGCCGGTGCGGGTGGTGCGGTACGCGCAGCGGTGGGAACGGGTCTGTGCGCGGCACGGGCGGTGGCTGCTGGACGCGGACGCCGACCTCGGCCAGGGCGTGGAGTTCCTCAACCTGCGGGGCCTGCCGGAGGTAGTAGCGGCGCAGCGGCGGTGGAGGTCGGTGGCGCGGCGGGCCGCAAGGTCGGGGGTGGGGCCTGAGGCGGTGTTCGGTGTGGCGTGGGCGGTGGTGTGCCGGTGGTGGGATCTGGCGTTGGAGTGGCCGGACGAGAGGGTGTGGCCCGCTCGGCTGCACGCCCTGGCGGGCGGGGACGCGAGTGGGGATTTCTGGCGGTGGCGGGCGCTGGCGCGGGACGCGGCCGTCTTCCCGGAGGTGGTGGAGGTCGCCGCCGCGCTGCTGGATCCGGTGATGGCCGAGTTGGTCTGGCGGGACAGCGGGGCCGGGCGGCCCCGGGCGCTGCCGGCGGACGGGGAGTTCTGTCGGCGGCTCGGCGAGCGGGTGGGACGGGAATGGTTGGGGCCGCTGGCGGCGGTCGACTTCGGCGGGCCGCTGATCGCCTGGATGGGCCCGGTGGTCCGCCGGCGCCGCGGCGTGGCTGTGCCGCCCGGGTACCGGGACGATCTGTGGTGGGTGCGCCGGGAGCTCCAGCCGCCGAGCATGGCGGCGCAGCTGCGGGCGCTGACGAAGGAAGTGAGGCTGCCGGGGTCGGGGACGGTGTGGCGCTCGGCGGTTGAGCCTGAGCGGAGGATGCTGATCACCAACCTGCTCGGCGACACGGAGGAGCAGCTGATCCAGCTGCGCGGGGCGCAGCGGGGCAGCAGTGCGGAGGCCGCCGAGCGTCTGTTGAAGGGCTTGGGTCACAGCATCGGCCTGCTGCGGGAGGCGGTGCGGGAAACGGTGGGGGGTGCGTTGGAGGCCGGGGTACGGGTCG
Source organism: Kitasatospora sp. NPDC015120 (assembly GCF_043080305.1). Taxonomy (NCBI): domain Bacteria; kingdom Bacillati; phylum Actinomycetota; class Actinomycetes; order Kitasatosporales; family Streptomycetaceae; genus Kitasatospora; species Kitasatospora sp. NPDC015120. The sequence goes on from NZ_JBIBVJ010000008.1 coordinate 9,733, forward strand.
AGGACGTGGCCGCATGGACTGGAATGTCCCCGGGCGCGCTCGCCGAGTTACTCGGGCCTGGTGGCGGGACGGGGCGGTAGAAGGGGCCTGGCGGGTCGCTGGCCGGGGCGGGCCCGGGCGGGGAGCAGCGCTGTGTGGGCGGGGCCGGGCTTGGGCTCGGGTGGTGGGGTGTGGGCCCGGGTGAGAGCGCGGGTGGGGGTGAAGTGCTCTACCGCACCAGGTCACAGGACGGGGTGGGAACAGGGAAAGCCGTCCTCGGGGGTTTGTGTGGCGGGTTGGCTGAGAACCGTGAGCGGCGTGGACGGTGACGGTTGGGCCGGGGCGGATGGATCAGCGGGCCCGGTGGATGTGGACGGGCGGGCGGGGTTCGAGGCGGTGTTCCTCGATCCGCTCGGCCGGGAGGTACGCCAGCGGTGGGAGGACGCCTGCGTGGCGGTGGCGTTCGAGGATTTGGCGCCGGTGTCCGCGTTCCCGGTCGTGCCGGGGCGCAGGTGGGGGCCGGGGCTGTGGTGGTCGGCGACCACCGGGCGGCACGTGGTGTCCGGGTCGAACGCGATGCGCGCCCAGCTGATGGTCCTGGACCGCGACCCGCAGGTGACCGGGCTGGCGGGGCGGCCGGTGCGGCTGGCGTGGCGCACCCGGCGAGGGCAACTTCGCTCGTGGGTGCCGCAGTTGTTCGCCCGGTACGCGGACGGCACCGCCCTGCTGGCCGACTGTCCCGGTCACGCTGAGGCGGGCGGTGAGCGGGCCCTGCGCGGCGAGCAGGCGGCCCGGGCGGCGTGCGAGCTGGTCGGCTGGCGCTACCGGCGCCTGGAACCGCTGGATGCGGTGTTCGCGGCGAACCTGAGGTGGCTGGCCGGCTACCGCCACCCGCGGTTCCGGGGCCGCCCCGAGGTCGCGGACGCGCTGTTGGAGGCGTTCGCGCGGCCGAGGCCGCTCCTGGAAGGCGTTCAGGCGCTCGGCAACCCGATGACGGTCCTGCCAGCTGTCTTCCACGCCTTGTGGAACGGCCAGTTGGCGGTCTCGTTGGAGCGCCCGTTGCACCAGGGCGTCCTCGTCGGCCCGAAATCGGTACGGGCCGTGGCAGGGAGCGGCGGGATGGGGACGGCCGGGGTGGTCGGCGATTGTGGCGGGGGTGGGGTGTGAGCGCGGCGGCACGAGGGCGTGGCGGGCGTCCGGTGCTGGCGGTCGGCGGGCAGGTCCGCTTCCGGGGATTGCGTTGGCAGGTCGTCGGCCTGGCCGGCCAGCGGATCCACCTGGTCGCCGACGAGGGGGAGGAAGTGGTGCTGGCCGGGCACCTGTTCGCCGACCCCACGTTCTCCCTCATCGGCCCCGAGGCCGGCGGGAAGGCGGAGGCGGCGCCGCAGTGGGGCCTGTTCGAGACCGCCCCGGCGGCGGCCAGGGAACGGGCGCTCGCGTGGCGCCGCCACATCCGCGAGGTCGAGACCGGCCACCCGGACGGGGCGGGCGCAGGCCATGTGGTGCACGAGCGCTACGACCCGACGCGGTACACCCTCGCGCAGCGGGAGCGGGCCAAGGCCGAGGAGCTCACCGCGCTCGGCTTCGGGAAGGTCAGCCGCTCCACGGTGCAGAAGATGCGCCTGGACTACCGCAAGCAGGGCCTGTGGGGGCTGGTCGACCACCGCACCACCCGCAGCCCCAGCCCCGCAGGGCGCACGGACGAGCGGGTGGTGGCCGCGGTGAAGGAGGCGATCCGGCGCCGGCGCGGCCGCTCCAAGGGAACCGTGAAGGCGCTGTTCCCGGTGGCGGCCAGGATCCTCACGGAACGGCACGGGGACGCGGTGGCGATGTGCTCGCAGGCCACGTTCTACCGGCTGGTCGCCGCCCTCACCGACCCGCGCGAGGACATCCACGGCCGCGGGGACGGCGTCCCCGGGCCCCGGGAAGGACGGGCGTTCACCCCGACCGTGGCACTGCGCCCGGGCGAGCAGGTGCAGATCGACACCACCCGCCTGGACGTCCTCGCGGTCTTCGACGACGGCACCGTGGGTCGCCCAGAGCTGACGATCGCCGTCGACGTCGCCACCCGCGCCATCCTCGCCGCCGTCCTGCGCCCGCACAGCACCAAGGCCGTCGACGCCGCGTTGCTGCTCGCGGAGATGGCCGTCCCCCACCCCGCCCGGCCCACCTGGCCCCACGTGCTGCGCTTCGCCCGCTCCCCCGTCCCCCACCGGGAGGAACTGCTGTCCGTCGACGAACGTCTGCAGGGCGCTGCGGCACGGCCCGTCGTGGTGCCGGAGACGATCGTCGTCGACCGCGGCAAGATCTACCTCTCCGAGACGTTCACCGCCGCCTGCCAAACGCTGGGGATCAGCGTGCAGCCCGCCCCGCCCCACGCGCCGACCGCGAAGGGCATCGTCGAGCGGACCTTCGGCTCCCTCAACACCCTGCTGTGGCAGCACCTGCCCGGCTACACCGGCACCAACGTGACCGAGCGCGGGCGCGACGTCGAACAGCACGCCTGCTACAGCGTCGCCCAGCTGCAGGACCTCCTCGACGAATGGCTCGTCCACTGGCACCACCGACCCCACAACGGGCTGCGCCACCCCGTGCTGCCCAGAACACGGCTGACCCCCATGGAGATGTGGGGCGCGCTGACCGCCGTCTGCGGGTACGTGCCGGTCCCGTTGACCGGGCGGGACTACCTCGAACTGCTGCCGGTGCGCTGGCTCGCCATCAGCGACCACGGCATCCGCCTCGAGCAGCGCACCTACGACCACGACCTCCTCGGCCCCCACCGCGGCCAGCCCTCCCCCACCGCCGCACGGGGCGGCCGGTGGGAGGTCCACCACAACCCCCACGACCTGCGCCAGATCTGGGTCCGCCTGCCCGGCCGCGATGACCTGGTCGAGATCCCCTGGATCCACCGCGACCACGTCCACCAGCCCTTCGACGACCGCACCTGGCAGCACATCCGCACCACCGCTCTGCGCCGCGGCGGCGACGACCGGCACGAAGCCGACCTCGCCCAGGCCCTCGACGACCTGACCCGCCGCGCCGCCGCCGGCCACGCCACCCGCACCGAACAGGCCCTCCTCACCCGCGCCCACCCCGCCCGCATCCCCCACCCCACCAGCACCGGCCAGGACACGGCGCAGCCGGCACGACCAGTGCGGGAAGAGCGCGCCAGCCCGCCACAGCGGCGGGCCACAGCCGGACCAGCCACGCACGGCCCCGGCATCGAGGACGGCACCGGCGCGCGCGGCACAGGCACGGACGCCGGTGGTTGGGAGGACACCGAAAGCCTGGAAGCCCTGGACACCGAACCCCACGCCGGCCAGTGGCCCGACGACCACGACGAGGACGACGACGGCTGGGCCGCCGACGAAGATGACGGCCGCTCCCCCGCCCCGCCCTACACCGGCCTCGGCCTGTGGAACGCCCACCAGGAAGCCGAACGATGGTGAACAACCGCCACACCCCCGCACCAGACGGCCACCGGCGACGCCACCTCCCCCGCACCGAACCGGCCACGGCCCCGACAAGCCGAAGCCGGGCGCAGCGCGGCGTGCCGGGCAGGGACCGCCCGCTGGCCGTCGCGCTGGTGCCGGCGGCGGCGGTGTCGGCCGGGGCGGGCGGCCGCGCCGGGGCGGTGCGAGGGCGCCGGCCGGGCCACCGGGCGCTCGCCGGCATCCCGGTGCCCGCCGGGGCCGGGCGCACCGTGCCCGGCCCCGGCCCGCACCCCGGCGAACGGGGCCGGGTCGGATCCGGAGCGAAGGCCGGTGACGTCGTCACACCTCGCCGGGGCCCGGCGCGCACCGGGGAAACGGGGCACCGGCGATGACCAGCACCAGCCCCAACAACACGCGCCCCACAGCCGCCGGGGCGGCGCCGGCGGAGTCGGCGCCGTACGCGGTCGACACCTGGCACGGCTTCCAGACCTTCGCCACCACGCCCGCACCCGCACCCCCCGCACCCGGGGAACCGGAGCGCAGCGTCGAGGAGCGCCTGGCCTACCACTCCGCGTTCGTCACCGTCCGCACCCCCGCCATCGACACCCTCGCGCTCAGCGTGCGGCGCCTGATGCTCCTCGGCAGGTATCAGCGCACCACCGCCCGCCCGAGCCTGATCCTCACCGGGCCCGCCGCCACCGGGAAGACCACCGCCCTGCTCGAAGTCGGCCGCACCTGCCACCTCGCCCACACCCGCCAACACCCCGCCCCGCCCGGCAACGGGCCACCGGCCGTACCCGTCGCCTACGTCCTCGTGCCGCCCGGCGCGAGCGCCAAGACCCTCCTCGCGGGCTTCGCCCGCTACCTCGGCATCCCGGCCACCACCCGCACCACCCAGGCCCAACTCATGCAGGCCGTCTGCCACACCTACAACACCGCCGGCGTGCGCCTGGTCCTGATCGACGAGATCCACCGCCTCAACCCCCGCACCACCACCGGCGCCGAAGCCGCCGACCTGTTGAAAGACCTCACCGAACGCATCGGCGCCACCTTCGTCTACGCCGGCATCGACGTCACCGGCACCGCCCTGTTCAGCGGGGTCCGCGGCGCGCAACTCGCCGCCCGCGCCAGCCTCCTCGAAACCGGCGCCCTACCCGCCCGCCTCGGCAACCGCCGCCCCTTCACCGACCTGATCGCCGACCTCGAAACAGCCCTCGACCTCAAACGCCACCGCCCAGGCACACTCCCCCGCCACGCCCCCTACCTCCACCAGCGCACCGCCGGACGCATCGGCAGCCTCGCCCGCCTCATCCGCGAAGCCGCCCTCACCGCGATCCTCGACGGCACCGAACGCATCACCAAAACCACCCTCGACGCGGTACGCCTGGACCACCAAGCCGAAACCCACTCCACACCCCGCCCCCGCAGGCAGGCCCGGTGAAGACCGGGGTCACCACCCGCCCAGACCAGCTGAGAAACCCTCAACAACAATGAGAACACCGCCCCGGACGGCCACCGAAGCACGCCCGTCATACCCCACACCGGATGAGAAAACCTCAGGAACAACGAGAAACCAGCCCCCAGCCGCCCACGGCTACCTTCCCAAACACCCCACCCGACCAGGCGAAACAGCCCTGACCAGCCAAAACACCAAAACAGCCATTACGACCCTCCACACCCCTCCACACAGGCCACCACACTCACCAAACCCGCGAAACCCCCAGCTCACCCCCACCACCCAAGCCCACCAACCCCACACACCCGATCTCACCCAACCCACAAAACCCCAGCCCACACACCACCCCACACCCCAACTACACCCCCCTCAAACCTCACCTCGTCTACGGCGACATCGACGTCGGCAAGCTGCTCGACTACAGCTGGAACCCCGCCTACGGCAGCTTCGACCCGCCGAAGGTGCCCGGCCTCACCAAAGCCCAGCTGGCGGCAGCCGCCATCGACATCCGGGACGAGGAGGCCGGCGGCTGGACCACCGCCGCGAACCTCGCCCAGCAGACCAAGGACCAGGGCTACGGCGTCTACAACACCTACCGCCTCCCCGACACCGACGTCAGCAAGGGCCTCTCCGCCGTCACCAGGATCCTCTACAACAGTGACGTCCGTCCCCCGGGCGCCACGAAACCCGCACCGTGACCGCCCCACCCGGCCGCCGGCCGACCGCAGGACAGCAGGACAGCAGGACAGCAGGACAGCAGGACAGCAGCCTGCGCGATCATGGTCCGGCATCCCGGAATGTCCGGCCCCCGCCCGGCCGGGCTCGCCGACGCACGCACGCCGGGCGCCGGCACAGCGAGTCCGGGCGGGCGCCAAGGACGATTCGGCCGTCGACCAGGGCCGCCCAGCCGTCCAGGCCGTCAATGTCGCGCTCGGACCATCGCGGGCCGGGGCGGCGCCGTGGTGGAGGGTGCGGATGCCCTCGTGGCCGGACCAGCACAGCCACACCCAACCCCGCACCCACGGGGAATCGAGGACCGCACGGCCCGACTCCCACTCACCCGGCACCAGCCGGCCAGCAGCAACCGGGACGGCTCGACGGGACCCGGCCCAGGCGCGCGGCACGGTCCGGGTCGGGCGCGCGGGCGTCGGCCCGGGTGGCAGCCGGCGCACCGGCGGGCTCCTGCCCGGCCGCCGCTCGGACCAGCGGACTGCGCGGGGCTGTCTCAGGCGGGGTCGTGGCCGGTGGGCGGGCCCGGCGGGTAGAACTGGCGGGCCCAGTGCCGGTAGACGCCGACCGAGTGGTCCCCCGCGGCGAGCCGGGGCCGTGGTTCGTACCGCTTGTGGTCCCAGATCGGGACGTCCTGGCGGATGATCCTGGCCGTCATCCGCAGCGTCGAGCGGGCGACGGCCCGGGTCAGAGCCGCGCGGACCGCCGGCAGGTTCAGGCCCGGAACACGGCGCGGGTCGGTGACTTCACAGGCCGCCGCCACCCGCAGCACAGTCCGCCAGGGACCGATCGGTGTGGGCAGGCCCCAGAGGTGGACCGCGAGGCCGTAGTGCGGTAGTTCAAGCTCGGTCAGGTTCCACCCCAGCCCCGCCATCAGGGTCGACTCCTCCCATGAGAGCTGCCCGAAGAAGGGGATCCGGCCCGCGTTGGAACGGAGGTTCGTCCGCAGGTACGGCCCGTCCGCGATGGGCGGCGACAGCTGGCGCACGGCCAGGCGGTGGAGCGTGCCGAGGTGCCTGAAGTCGGCGATGTTCTCCACCACCTCCTGCGGGTGGGTGTCCGTCTCCACCGCCCAGTGCGCCGTGGGCCGCACCTGCGGGCCGGGAACGGCGGGCAGCTCCCAGGCCGGGGGCTCACCGTCGCGGCCGTTCCAGATGTGGAGGAAGCCGTTGCGTTCGAGGACCGGGAAGTGGTTCACCCGGGTGCGCAGCGGCACGCCGTCCGGATCGCTGACGCAGGTGCCGTCGGGGCCGAAGGCGAAGCGGTGGAACGGGCAGACCAGACTCTCGCCCTCGACGGTGCTCCCGTAGCCGAGGTGGGCACCCATGTGCGGGCAGTACGGCCGGGTGGCGCGGACGGTGCCGGCGCGCGTGCGGTAGAGGACGACGTCCTCGTCCGCGAACCTGCGGGTCAGGACGGCGCCCCGCGCAAGCTCGCGGGAGAGAGCGAGGCAGAACCAGCCGCTGGGCGCCGGAAGCGCGGGCCCGTCCCCGGCGGGTACGGCCCCGGCAGGCCGGACAGGCCGGCGTGCACCGGTCTGGGAGGGATCGTCGGTTGTGGTCATGTCCCACACAGTGGTCGACACGCTCTCCTGCGCAGCGCAGCCACGGGTGCGAGAGTCTCCGCAGTCACCCGCTTCGCGGACAGCCCGGCCAGGGGGAACCATCTGTCTCGTCGGGTGGCCGGGTGCATCGCCGTCGATGGCGTGGAGATCCCACCAGGCCCGGGAGAGGAACTCACCGGTCGGTCGGCGGAGCTCCCCACCGCAGGTCGGCAGCCCCGCAGCGGGGAGCAGCAGGTCAGGGGCGCCGCCACCACGAGCGACAGCGGTTCTCCTCGACGGCAGCGGCAGCGGCTGCGGCCTGCTCGTGTTCGGCCTCCTGCCGGCCCGCTGGTCGGCGTCGTCCTGGCGGCAGCCGGTGCACCGCCGCGCGTGGCGGCGCCGGCGGGCGGGCAGGAGGTCCAGGCGGTCCGAGGCAGCGGTCGTCGCCGCACACGCACGCTCATGATCCTCGTGTACCGGCTCGGCGCCGACGCCCCGGTCCTGGAGCGCGGGCCGGTGGGAGGCCGGCCACACGGGGAGGAGATGGCGCGGCTGCTCTGCTCGGCGGCCCCGTGCCCCCTGTGCGGCCGGCCTCCCCGGGCGACAATGCGGCGAGCGATGCGGCGGGTGGACAATGGGCGGACGCCGGTCCTTCCGAAGGGAGCCGTCGTGCCCGTCGTCGAGCGGAACGAGTTCCTCACCCCCTGCCCCTCCCGGTGCAACCCGGCGCTGGCCCCGGTCGAACGGGACCACGTGGCCTGGATGGTGCGCCACGGGCTGCTCCGGGACGACCCGGCGGCCGTCGAGGCCTACCGGGCGCAGCGCTACACGGGGCTCACGGCCCGGTTCCTGCCCGGGGCCGCGGCCGAGGACCTGTCGGTGATCGCGGACCTCATGGGGCTGGGTTTCGCGATGGACGATCTGACCGAGGGGCCGCTCGCGAGCGACCCGGCATCGGTGAGGGAGCGGTTCGACGAGCTGGCCGCCGTCATGCGCGACCCCGGCCGCCCGGCATCCACCCCGCTGCTGCGGGCCTGGCGGGATGTGTGGGCCCGGCTCGTCGCCCCGATGTCAGCGGCCTGGCGGGAGCGCCACATCGGCAGCTGGGAGGCGGTGTTCGACATGTTCGTGGAGGAGGCCCGGCTGCGCTGCGCCGGCCGGTCCCCAGCCTTGTGGAGTGCGCGCACCTGCACCGGGTCACGATCGGCGTGAACGTGTTCAACGACTTCATCGAACGGGCGAACCGGTTCGAGGTCGACCCGTACATCCAGCACATGCCACTGGTCAGGATGCTGCGGTGGAGCGTCGCGGAGCACCAGTACAAGGTCAACGACCTGCTGTCACTGGAGAAGGACGAACAGCAGGGCGAGGAACTCAACCTCGCCCGGCTCCTCGTCGACACCTTGTCCCGGCCCAGGCCCCTCCCCTCCGCGGACCTGACCCTGGACGCACGCGACCGGCTCCACCCTGACGTTCCCGGTGCCCCGGCGGCGGTGACGGTCTGCGGGCTCGCATGTGAAGGGCCGCAGGCCGTACTCACTGTCGGCCAGGCAGCGCTCCGTGGCCCGGTTCTTCCGTAGGAAGGCCGGCCCCACTCCTACCGGGAGCCACTGCTGCTGGCGCGACTGGTGGTCACACGGCACCGTCTCCAGGCCGCCTTCCCGGCCGGCTCCGTCCGCCGGGCAGCCGGCGGTCACCACGTTCTGCAGCACCACGTCCGCGCGGGCATCGTCCTCCATCCGCCCGCTAAATCGGAACCGCCTAGCGACGGGCGAGGCGGGTGAAAGTGACCCCGTTGGGGAAGGCGGTGCGCTCGGCAACGTCGAAGACGGTGGGGTCGAAGGCACCGTCGACTACCGAGATTCCGCTACCGGCCACGACCGGATAGGTCTTGATCAGCAGCTCGTCAATTTCGGGCAGCAGGGTGCCTGCGAGCTGGCCACCACCGCAGAGCCAGATGTCCAGGCCAGTGCCCGTCTCGTCTTTGAGCTCGCGGACGAGGGCGAGCGGGTCACCCGGCACGACGGTGACAGCTGGGTCGGTGTCTGGCTTGAGGGTGCTGGAGACGACGTACTGGCGGAGGTGCGCATACGGGCTGGTGATCCCGTGGTCGAGGGCGGGGCGGTAGGTGCCGAGGCCCATGACGACGGTGTCGAAACGCCGGTTGGGCGCGTCAGCGACGCCGACGGCCGCGCGGTAAGCGGTCGGGATGGTCTCCGGGTAGAGCGCATTCATCCAGTTCGAGTAGGCGGTGGCCTGCTGCTCGTCGCCCTGCGGGAAGAAGTCGAACTCGCCGCCGGGACCGGCGATGCGGCCATCGAGCGAGACGCCGATGTAATACACGAGCTTTCGCATAGTGACCCTCACGCGTAGTACTATATCTGAAGTGGTTTGAATGTAGTACTACGTTTGGAGTGGTGTCAATGGTGAGACGGAACGACCAGCGGCGCGCTGCCCTCGTTGACGCAGCGATCGAGGTGCTGGCCCGGGAAGGCGCACGCGGCCTGACTTTCCGGGCCGTGGACGCCGAGGCCACTGTTCCCGCCGGCACGGCGTCCAACTACTTCGCCAACCGCGACGACCTGTTCACCCAGGCCGGCGCCCGGGTTTACGAGCGACTCCAGCCCGACGAGGCCACGATCGCCCGCCAGCAGGCGTCCGACGGCGACCGGGACACCTACGCTGAACTGATGCGCGAGCTCGTCAGCCGCATCGCCTCCTTCCGCACCGGCTACCTCGCGCTACTGGAACTCCGCCTTGAGGCCACGCGGCGCCCCGAACTCCGCAAGCTCCTCACAGAGCGAGTCCGAGCCGACGTCGACGCCAATGTCGCCTATCACGAGGCTTCCGGCCTCCCCGGCGACGCCACGGCAGTCAAGCTGCTCATGCTGACGCTGAACTGGCTGATCGTCGAGCAGCTCACCCTGCCGGATGTCTTCACGGAGGCGGAGCGCGAACAACTGGTGACAGCCGCAGTAGAGCGCATCGTGGCGGCGGAGTAGAGGGCTCGGCCCCGGAAGGACGCCGCCCCACTGCAATGGAAGCGGACCGGGCCTGCCCCGGCATGTGCCCGCCTTTGCTTCCCTCCGCCGATCCGAAAGAAACGGCCGAGGTGGAAAGGCCCGGCAGGGCGAAAGGCGACACCTTGGCGGGGCAGCCCTCCCAGGCGGTCCACGGACCGCCCCCGGATCCAAACACTAAAATCAGCAGGTCAAGCCACTCTGACGCTCAGTCGGCAACAACCCCACAGCCCGCCCGCACACCGCAGAGCGACCCTCAACCGACCCATCAACCTCCGGCCCGCGAACAAGCCCGCCCAGCCGATCACCGACCCGCCACACCGGACGTGAATCAGGACAGGAGGCCGCGCCAGCGTTCGGCGGAGTCGAGCATGTCCTGGATGACCCGCTCCAGGAACGCGCCCGCCTTGGCCAGCCGCTGGGCCACCGGGCTGTCCGGCTCCCATTCCCCCATGAGGTCCGCCGCGGCGTGCGTCGTCTCCAGGGTGTGCCGGGAGCCGATCACGATCGACCGGTACCAGGCCTCGTCGTCGTGCACGTAGACGTCGCGGCGCCGCTGGGGGTCGCGTTCGCGGCGGATGTAGCCGTTCTCGACGAGGGAGTTGACGGCCACCGAGACGGAGGCCGGGCTCACCCTCAGCCTGCGGGCCAGCTCGGCGGCGGTGCGCCTGCCGTCCTCGGACAGCAGCAGGTCGACGTGCACGCGCGCCGTCATCCTCGGCATCCCCGACCTGACCGCGGCCTCCACGATCACCTCCGCCACCGCGTCGACCGCCGGCCCGGGCGCGGGCCGGGTCGCCGGCACGCCCCGCCTCGCCCGTCGGGCCGCCGCCTGCTGGGCCTGCTGAGGCCGGTAGGCGGAAGCGCCGCCGTTGCGCGCGACCTCCCGACTGATCGTCGAGGTCGGACGGTCGAGCCGTCTGGCGATCTCGGCGAAGGAGAGCCGGTCGGCGAGTCCGGCCGAGATCCGTTGGCGCTCCTGCGGGGTCAAGCGTCCTCCTGGCATGGCGCCAGTATTGCCTTCGGCGGCATTCATTGCAACGGGTCGTTGCATTCGGCTGCATCCCTATTGCATCAATTTCCGGCTGCCAGCCTGGGAATAGGGGAATTCCGCAATTGACGACGACCTGAACGCAACGTAGCTTTCGAGATATTCCGAACACACTTCGGAAGCACCTCCCGCGAGCCGAGGAACAGCCATGAGTGAGTCCGCGCACACCGGCACGACACCGCCGACGACCCGCCGGTCCGGTTGCCCCTTCGATCCGCCCGCCGAGTTGCTGGAGGCCCGGCAGCGCGGCCCCATCAGCCGCTTCACCCACGCCGGCGGGAACCCCGGCTGGCTGATCACCGGCTACGACCTCGTCAGGTCGGTCCTGGCCGACCCGCGCTTCAGCTCCCGCAAGGATCTGATGAACGTCGTCGACTTCGCTCTGCCGCCCGCGCCGCCCGGCGAGTTCCTGCTCACGGACGAGCCGGAGCACGGCCGCTACCGCAAGCCGCTGGTGGGCAAGTTCACCGCCCGGCGGATGCGGCAGCTCACCGAACGCATCGAGCGGATCACCGCCGATCGCCTGGACGCGATGGAACGGGGCGGCTCCTCGGCCGACCTGGTGACGGCCTTCGCCAAGCCCGTCCCCGCCATCGTCATCTGCGAGCTGCTGGGCGTCCCGTACGAGGACCGCGGCTCCTTCCAGAGCCAGATCGAGACCTTCCTCGGCGGGGAGACCGACGAGAACGAGCTGATCGCCGCCTACACCGCCACCCAGCGCTACCTCGCGCGGCTGGTCGCCGACAAACGCGCCCACCCCACCGACGACGTGCTCAGCGACCTCACCGACAGCGACCTCACCGACGAGGAGCTCCAGGGCATCGCGCTCGTCCTGCTCTCCGCGGGGTTCGACACCACCGCCAACACCCTCGCCCTCGGCACCTTCGCGCTCCTCCAGAACCCCGCCCAACTGGCCGCCCTGCGCGCCGACCCCGACCTCGTCGACCAGGCGGTGGAGGAACTGCTGCGGTACCTCACCGTCGCGAAGACCTTCATGCGGACGGCCCTGGAGGACGTCGAACTCGCCGGTGTGACCATCGCGGCCGGCACGACCGTCGTCCTCTCGTACCGGACCGCCAACCGCGACCCCGACCGCTTCACCGACCCGAACGCCCTCGACCTCCGCCGCCAGGACGGCGGCCACCTCGCCTTCGGCCACGGCGCCCACCAGTGCCTCGGCCAGCAGCTCGCCCGCGTCGAACTGCGCGTCGCCCTCCGCGCCCTCCTCGACCGCTTCCCCGCCCTGCGCCTCGCCGTCGCGCCCGAGGACGTCCCGCTGCGCCCCGAGGCCGCCGACATCCACGGCGTCACAAGCCTCCCCGTCACCTGGGCGCCCTGACCCACCCCGCCCACCACCTTCCAGAGGTGAGCCACGGCAGGCTCACCACTGACGGCGGAAGGGACCGAACCCGGCCTGCGCGGCGACCGCATCGAGGTCGAAGGGCGGCCGGAACCGTCTCGACCCGCCGGGGGCCGTCCGCTCGACCACCTCGCGGGTGAGGCGGTCCTCCCGGCGCAGCCGGCCGCAGGAGCAACCGATCGCCCCGTCCCGGTCGATGAGGATCATCAGCCACCGGCTCCCGCCGCAGTCGCAGACGATCCGCTCCACCGTCGGTACGCGCGAGACGGGGTGCAGGTTCCGGCGGCCGACGGTGTCCAGCTCCCCAGGGAGGTGCAGCCGCTCCGCGATCACCACGTCGGCCGCCTCGGCCCGACGCAGGGCCAGGCCGAAGGCCTCACGGGCGCGGGCCTCCAGGGCGTCGATGAACGGCCGGGACTCGGCCTCCGCGTCGAACTCCGGGCCCTCGTCCCCCGTTTCCGGCGTCCGGGCGAGCAGCAGCAGGCGGGTGCGTCGTCGACGGCACGGGCCGGCGAGTACTGGGCCGGCCTTTCCGGTGAGGACCGTGTCACCGCCCGCGGCCCCTGGTGGGGCGCGGGGCCGGCGAGCCGGTGACGCTCCGGGCCGGCGCGCCGGTTGTCACGGGTGCGGGCAGGGGTGGGTGGACCTCGGGGGCAGGCGGGCCCGGCCGGACGGCCGTTACCCGTCGGTCACCGGTGACGGGTCGTCAAGTGCGGTGCCAGGCTCGCATGGAGGGCCCGGCGCCGGCGGACGGCGGAAACCGTCGTCCGCCGCCCCCGGGCGACCGAGCCCTCATCATTTCGGCGGACGGGTCATCGGGAGGTCAGTGGTGAGGACGAGGAAGCCCGGGCGGGCGGCCGGGGCGGTGGCGGTGGTCGCCGCGACGGTGGCGGGGACGGTCGCCGGGGCGGCGGGCACCGCCGGCGCGGCCTCGCTGGAGACGATCAGGCTCTGGTACTGCGACAAGCCGACGGTCTCGGTCGAGAAGCTGGCCGGCATGAACGGCCTGTACCTCTGCGGAGGCGGGTTCGGCCGGGAGATGCCGATCTACACCTTCGACGACGGGACGGTGCAGACCTTCTTCATCGGCGCGGACCACGCGGTGTGGACCTACTGGACCAACCCGGACGAGACCCGCAGCCCGTTGGTCTCACTCGGCGGCCGTGCCACGAGCGACGTCCGGGTCAACGCCCACAACGGCGCCTTCGTGCAGCTGGAGGTGATCGGCACCGATTCCCGGCACTGGTTCAACAACCGGTCGGTGAACGGCAGCTGGAGCGGCTGGTTCCGGTAGCCGGACGCGCCCCGGACGCCCCCCCGGCCGGCCGGTCGGCCGGCGGATCCTTTGTACGAACCGGAGGTCAACTGTGGGAAGCAGCAGGCTCGGCAGGGCCGCCGTGGTCACCGCCGCACTGGTCGGCGCGGTCGCCGCGGCGGCCGGCACCGCCGAGGCGGCGGGGCCGGACGCGATCGCCCTGCCGCAGTGCCTGAAGTCGGAGGTCACGATCGAGGACCCGTTCCACCAGGGCGACGGGATGCTCTGCGGCGGCGGGTACGGGAAGCAGATCGCCGTCTACACCTTCGACGACGGCACCCGGCAGATCTTCTACGTCGGCCGGGACCGCGACGTGTGGACGCGCTGGACCACGCCGGACGGGCGGTTCGGCGGCCGGGTGTCGCTCGGCGGCGTCGTCACGAGCGATCCCGGGATCAGTGACTTCCACGGTGCCTTCCTGCAGCTGAAGGCCCGGGGAACCGACGGTGCGCTCTGGTACAAGACCCGTTACGAGAACGGCCACTGGAGCAACTGGTTCCGTCCCTGACCGATCGGGACGCGCAGGAAGCCGGCAGGTCCGGCTTCCTGCGCGACGCGGTCCGGCACTGCCGTCGGCCACCCGGCCGGCGTACCTCTTCGAGCGGAGATCGGCGATGCGAATCAAGGGACTGGGAAGGGCCGCCGTGGTCGCGGCCACGCTGGTGGGCACGCTCGCCGCGACGGCGGGGACCGCCAACGCGGCCTGGGTGGACTACTTCAGGCTGGACCGGTGCGTGAAGCCGGCGGTCACGATCGAGGATCCCTTCCGTCAGGGCGACCGGATGCTCTGCGGTGGCAACGAAGGGCAGATAACCCCCTTCTACACCTTCGACGACGGCACTCAGCAGTACTTCTACATCGGGCCGAACCACGATGTGTGGACCACCTGGAACAAGCCGAACGGGGACCTCGGCGGCCGGGTCTCGCTCGGCGGCGTCGCCACCGGCCACATCCAGGTCATGGAGCGCCCCGGAGAGGTGGACGTCGTCGTGAACGCGTTGGACGGCGGGCTCTGGTACAGGTCCCGTTACCAGAACGGGAGCTGGAGCAGTGGCTGGCTGCCGTGCGGCCTCTCGGCGTGCACCGACATGCGCACCCCTCCCGGGCGTCCCCGTGCCGTGGCGCCGGACGTCACGGCTGCGGAAGGCGCGGTGGGCCCGGTGGGCCCGGTGGGCCCGGTGGCATCGGGAGGCTGAGCCCCGGGAAGTCGACGGCGCTCTCGGAGGCCGCCAGTGGGGTGGTGGCGCCGGACCCCGGCGACCGCTGTTCCCCCGGGTCCGGTGGACCGGGCCCGGGGGCTTGTGAGGGTGCCGCGGACGGCGGCCGTGGGACGCCGGCCGTGCGGCAGGGCATCGGGGTGACTCGGCCGCGGTCCTGGCCGGGCTCGTTCGCGGTGGCGTGGACGGCCTGCTCAGGCGGCGGCCGGGGTGGGGCGTTCGCGCAGGAGGAGGAAGGCGTTCAGTGCGACCACCGCGGCGGCGAGGCCGTGGACGCCGAAGGCGATGCCGGTCGACCCGTGGTTGCCCAGGACCGTCAGCATGTCCGTGACAGGCGCGAAGGTGAGGCCCAGCAGCACCAGGCCGAGGGCCTTGCGCCGGCCGGTCAGCAGGAGCGCGAAGACCCCCAGGCAGATCGCGACGTCACGCCCGCCCTTGACGGTGAGGAAGCCCGCGGCCTCGTGCTCGGGCCAGCTCGGCAGACCGAATCCGGCCGCGGAGCCCTGCGGGTCCAGGAGGAAGAGGAGCCCGATGTACAGCAGGAACAGGCCGCTGAGGACGGAGAGGACGGTGGTGAAGCGCTTCATGGTTCTGCCTGTCTTTCGGAGCGGGTTCGGGGGGAAGGGGTGGTCCGGACGGCGGCGATCGGTGCGGTCAGGCCCGGACGCGGCGGGTGGCGCGGGCGTACTGTGCGCGGCCGACGGCGTACCAGAGCAGTCGGGCGGGCAGCGGCAGGCCGCCGAGGACCGCCGCGCGTTCGGCGGGATCGGCCTCCTCAAGGACCATACCGAGGAAGAACAGCAACTTGGCTTTGGGCGTGTGGGCCAGAAAGTGCTCGCCCATCGCGTTCCACTCGTGCCGCCACAAGTGCTGTGCCGCGAGCGGGAGAAGTGAGGTCTCCTCCTCGTCGAGGTGCTCGACGAGGACCGCGCGGTGCTCGGCGAGGGCGGCTGTGAGTGCGTCGCGCTCCGCCTCTGCCGCCCCCGACTCCCAAGCGGGCAGGACGGCTTCGGCAGCCGCGAGGGTGGCGGCGACGCGTTCGTGCTGGGCCTCCATCCGCAGAACGAGGTCGGCCTCAAGGTCGACCCTGGCCAGCAGCGGCGGCCACAGGAACGCGTCCTCGCCGTGATGGTGGTTGCTCAGTCCGAGCCGGTAGTCGCGGAAGTGGTTCGCCAGAACACGGGCGCGGGTGGTGTCTCCGGGGGCCACGGCGGCGATCAGCTCGATGAGCAGTCGCGACTCGCGGCGCATTCCGCGGTGGATGACCACCATCTCCCGGGTGTTCGGACGGGTCTGCAGCGGTGCGTTCGCGGTGTCCATGCGAGAAGCCTCGCCGGGGGCTCCTGGAGGGCAGTTGGAAGCGACTTGGAAGCGGGACCGTTCGACGGAGGGCGGCCGTCTACGATGTGGCTGGTGATGGTCTCCGTACGGGTGCTCGGTTCCTTCGCGGCCGAATGGAACGGCGGGCCCGTCCCGCTCGGCGGCCGGCGCCAGCGCGCGGTCCTGGCCCGGCTGGCGGTGGCGCGCGGCGCGGTCGTCTCGGTCGACCGGATGATCGAGGAGATCTGGCAAGGGGCCCCGCCCGCACGGGCGGTGACGTCGCTGCAGGCGTACGTGTCGAACCTGCGGCGGCTGCTGGAGCCCGGCAGGGCGCCGCGTACTGCGGCCGCGCTGCTGGTGAGCGCACCGCCCGGGTATGCGCTGCGCCTGCCCGACGGGGCCGTCGACGCCTGGCGGTTCGAGCAGTTGCTGCGCGAGGCGCGCGAAGTCCCGCAGTGGCAGCCGGAGACCGTGCGAGGCCTGCTCGGCGAGGCGCTCTCGCTGTGGCAGGGCACGGCGTACGCCGAGTTCGTCGACGAGTCGTGGGCCCGCGCCGAAGTCGCCCGTCTGGACGAGCTGCGGCTGGTCGCGCGCGAGCTGAACGTGGTGGCCGGACTGCGGTCGGCACAGGCCGCCGTGACCGTTCCCGAGGCCGAACTGCTCACGCTCGACGAGCCGTTGCGGGAGGAGGGCTGGCGTCTGCACGCGCTGGCGCTGTGGGCGGCCGGCCGGCAGGCCGACGCGTTGGCCACGCTGCGCCGGGCCCGTGCGGTCCTGGCGGCCGAGGTGGGTCTCGACCCGGGGCCCGCGCTGAACGAGCTGGAGGCCGCCATCCTGGGCGGTCGCACCGCGCTGCTGCAGGCCGCGACGGAGGTTCCGCGGCACCGGCCGCCGGCCCCGCCCGAGGACCGGATCATCCCGGCACCAGAGGGCCGGCCCGCCCCCGGCACGCGCCTGTTCGTCGGCCGCGAGGCTGAACTCGCCCGGCTGGTCGAGGCCGCCGGCCGGGCGGCCGGCGCCGGGCCCGGGGTCGCGCTGGTCACCGGCGAGGCAGGCCTGGGCAAGTCGGAACTGCTGGAGCGGCTCGGCGAGCGGCTCCGTGGTGACGGCTGGCTCGTCGCGGCCGGCCAGGCCACCGACGACGAGGGCGCGCCACCCGCGTGGCCCTGGGTGGCGGCACTGCGAACGGTCGCCGCCGCCGTACCGCCCCCCGCCGAGTCGGCCGAGGCCGTGGCCCCGTTGCTCTCCGACCGCGCATCCGGCCGGGGCCCCGACGAGGACGTGGCCGCCGGCCGGTTCCGCCTGAACCGCGCGGTGGCGCAGTGGCTCGCGGCAGTGGCCCGCGAGCGGCCGTTGGCCGTGCTGCTGGACGACCTGCACTGGGCGGACGCCGAGACGCTCGCTCTGCTGACCGGCCTGGCCGACCTACCCGTGGGGACACCGGTCCTGGTCGTGGCCGCCTACCGTCCGAACGAGATCGAGGACCCGCTCACGGACCAGCTCGCCGTGCTCGCCGGGCGCTCGCCGCTGCGACTGCCGCTGCGGGGCCTGCCCGCGTCAGCCGTCGCCAAGGTGGTCAGAGCGGCGGGTACCCGGCCGGTGGACACCGGGACGGTCGCCGCGCTCGCCGAACGCACCGGCGGAAATCCCTTCTACGTCTGGGAGAGCGCCCGACTGCTCGCCAGCGAGGGCGTGCTGGTGGCCCTGTCCGAGGTGCCGCAGGGCGTCCGGGACGTGGTGCGCCGCAGGCTCGGGCGCCTGCCCGAGACGGTGGTCGCGGTACTGCGGCTGGCCGCGGTCGTCGGGCGTGAAGCGGACGTCGAGCTGCTGGTCGGCGCCGCGGACACCGACGAGGGCGGAGTCCTGGGCGCGCTCGACGCCGCTCTGGTCGCCGGACTGCTGACCGAGCCCGCCCCGGGCCGCGTCCGGTTCACGCACGCGCTGGTGCGCGACACGCTGCTCGCCGATCTGAGCGGCCTACGGGCCAGGCGCATGCATGGGCGGATCGCGGCCGGCCTGGAGCGGCTCGGTTCGGATGATGTGTCCGCACTGGCCCACCACTTCGCGCGGGCGGCGGCTTCGGCGACGGCCGCCCGAGGCGTTCACTACGGTCTGCGCGCGGCCGACCTGGCGGCCGCCCGGTACGCCCACGACGCGGCGGCCGATCTCCTCGCCGCGGCCCTGGACTGCTTCGACCGGACCCCGGCCGGCCCGTCCCCGGACCGGGAGGAGCAACGCGTCGACCTGCTGGGCCGGCTGCTGCGCGCCCAGGTGCGCGCCGGCGCGGTCATGACCGCCCGCGCGACCCGCCAGCGGGCGATCGACTACGCGGTCGGCACCGGACGGCAGGAGCTGGTGATCCGCGCGCTCACCGCGTGGTCCGAGCCGACGCCGTGGCAGACGCGGCCGTACGGGGTGGTCGACGAGCCGGTCGTCGCGCTGCTCGGCCGGTCGCTGGACCGCCCGGACCTCGCCCCCGCCGCTCGGTGCGGGCTGCTGCTCGCCTACTGCGCCGAACTGTCCGACGTGCGGGACCCACGGGTGCGGGCCGCCGCCGAGAAGGCCGTGGAGCTCGCAACGGCCCTGGGGGACCCGGGCCTTCGTGCCAGGGCGCTCGCGGCGCTGCTCCGCGAGCTCGACACCGGGCACGAGGGGCGCGAGCAGGCGCGGCGCAGCGAGGAGCTCGTCCGGCTCGCCACCGAGCACGACCTGCCCGCCTTCCGCTGGTTCGGCGTGTTGAGTCTGTCGGCCGCCGCCGCGGCCGAAGGCGATGTCGCCGCGGCTTACGGCCACATCGACACGTGCGTGGAAATGGCCCGGGTCTACCGGATGCCGGGGCCCGTGGTGGTCGGTCAGGCCGCGCTGGCGACGCGGGCACTGATCGAAGGGCGCGATGAGGACGCCGAGGAGCTGTACGCCGAGGCCACCGCCGGGATGGCCCGGCAGGGCTCTCCGCACGCCGACGGGTTCCTGCAGGTCGCGACGGCGACGATTCGGGCCGCTCAGGGCAGGCTCGGCGAGTTCGTCCCCCAGGCCCGGCAGCTGGCCGAGGAATACGGCCCGGTGATGGCGGACCTCCTGGCGGCGGCCCTGTGCGCCGACGGGCAGCGCGACGAGGCCCGCGCCGTCTTCGCCGGGGTCGGGCCGCTGCGCACGGACTACCTCCTCACGGTCTTCGCGACCTTCCGGACGATGGCCGCGGTGGCGCTGGGCGAGCGGGAGGGGGCTGGCGAGCTGTACCGCGCCCTGCTCCCCCACCGTGATGCGCCGCCGCCCTCCGCGGGCTTCACGCTGGCGGTCCAGCCGGTCGCGTACACGCTCGGTGAACTCGCCCGTCTGCTCGGCCGCGACGACGAGGCCGCCGCGCACTTCGCGCGTGCGGCCGCCATCGCCGACCGGTGGGGCACCGCCCTGGGGCGCGGCGGCGGTGGCTGATCGGGCGGCACGCGGTACCCGACGGGGTGGCCCACCGGTTTCCTCGGCCGGCCCGGCGACGGCTGGCCGGAGCTGGCGGTGATGCGGTGGACCGGCCCCGCCCGGCGCCCCTCGGCGTCCGCGCCCAGGGCAGTGTCCGACGTCCACGGGCCGACACAGGAACCCGCCGGGCCCGGGGCCCGGCGGGTTCGCGGTGTGCGGGGGCTCGTGGGGCCTACCAGTCGGTGCCGATGCTGGTGCGGCTGCCGAAGGCGATCGGGCCGGTGCTCGGGTAGAGGTACATGTTTCCGGAGGACCCCTGCGGCGCCTGGACGGCGGCGATGTCGGTGCGGCCGTCGGCGTTGAAGTCGCCGCCGACCAGGTCACGCATGATGTTCCAGCCGGTGCCGGCACTGACCGGGGCCGCGAACCAGCCGGTGCCGGTGCCCGGGTAGACGTAGAGGTTGCCGTCGCCGATGCCGACCGCGGCGATGTCCGCCTTGCCGTCGCCGTTGAAGTCGCCGCCGGTGAAGCGGTCCAGGTTGTTCCAGCCGGTGCCGGCGTTGACGGGGGCCGCGAACCAGCCGGTACCGGTGCCCGGGTAGACGTAGAGGTTGCCGTCGCCGATGCCGACCGCGGCGATGTCCGCCTTGCCGTCGCCGTTGAAGTCGCCGGAGGAGAAGTGGTGCAGGTTGTTCCAGCCGGTGCCGGCGTTGACGGGGGCCGCGAACCAGCCGGTACCGGTGCCCGGGTAGACGTACAGCTTCCCGTCGTTCTTGCCGACCGCGGCGATGTCCGCCTTGCCGTCGCCGTTGAAGTCACCCGGCGTCATGTTGGTCAGGGAGTCCCAGCTGGTGCCGATCAGGGTCCGCTCGCCGAAGGTGCCGAGGCCGGTGCCGGGGTAGAGGAACATCTTGCCCGTGGCCGCGTCGACGGCGGCCAGGTCGGTCCTGCCGTCGCCGTTGAAGTCGGCCGGGGCGAAGCCCGTCATGCCCACCGGGGTGGCCGGCGGCGGGGTGGTGTTGTCCTCGACGACCTTGTTGTAGCGCAGGGCCACGTAGCTGCTCGCCGGGTAGCTGGAGATGTTTCCGCTGTAGACGTTGCCGCTGCCGTAGGTCATGTCGGTGCGCGAGTTGGACTGGTGGAGGTAGGTGAAGTCCCCGGTCGCCTGGTTGTTCCAGCGCACGAAGAGCACGACGTGGTCGCTGATGTTGTCCAGCGCGTCGCCGGGGCGCAGGTCGCCCTTGCTGATGCGTGTGGTCAGCGACCGGCTGTCGAGGGTCTGGGTGGTCGCCGTGCCGAGGCCGGTGGCCGACAGGTGCCAGGCCATCGCGATGAAGCCCGAGCAGTCGGTGCGGTAGGAGTGGCCGTCGCCGTCGCCGTACGTCGCGCCCTGGTTGTACTGGACGTCCTGGGCGTCCCAGTACTGGGCGCGGGGCAGGATCTCGGAGCGGTTGACGGAGCTTCCGAGGGACGAGCCGGCCTGGGCGGGCGGTGCGCTCAGGCCGGCGGCGGCCAGGGCGACGAGCAGCGGGGCGAGCACGCGGGTACGGCTGAAGCGGCTGGTCTCGGGCATGGCTGAGTACCTCGATCCGGTGAGTGGGGGTGTCGGGGACCTGCGGGGTGGCGGGGACCTGCGGGGTGGCGGGGACCGGTGCGGGGATCCGGCTACCAGTCGGTGCCGATGCTGGTGCGGGTGCCGAAGGTGTTCTGGCCGGTGCCGGGGTAGAGGTACATGGTTCCGGCGGCGCCCCGGGGGGCCTGGACGGCGGCGATGTCGGTGCGGCCGTCGGCGTTGAAGTCGCCGCCGACCAGGTCACGCATGATGTTCCAGCCGGTGCCGGCACTGACCGGGGCCGCGAACCAGCCGGTGCCGGTGCCCGGGTAGACGTAGAGGTTGCCGTCGCCGATGCCGACCGCGGCGATGTCCGCCTTGCCGTCGCCGTTGAAGTCGCCGCCGGTGAAGCGGTCCAGGTTGTTCCAGCCGGTGCCGGCGTTGACGGGGGCCGCGAACCAGCCGGTACCGGTGCCCGGGTAGACGTAGAGGTTGCCGTCGCCGATGCCGACCGCGGCGATGTCCGCCTTGCCGTCGCCGTTGAAGTCGCCGGAGGAGAAGTTGTCCAGGTTGTTCCAGCCGGTGCCCGCCGACCACGGCGCATCGAACGCGCCGGTGCCGGTGCCGGGGTAGACGTACAGGTTGCCGTCGCCGGCGCCGACCGCGGCCAGGTCGGTCTTGCCGTCGCCGTTGAAGTCGCCCGGCGTCACGTTGCCGACCGAGTCCCATCCGGTCCCGATCAGGCTCGGCCGGCCGAACGTGCCGACGCCGGTGCCCGGGTACAGGAGCATCTTGCCCGTGGCCGCCTCCACCGCGGCCAGGTCCGCCTTGCCGTCGCCGTTGAAGTCGGCCGACGCGAAGCCCGTCATCCCCACCGGGGTCGCGGGGGCCTGGCCGAGGGCGTTGACGATCCGCTGCGCGTCGGCCACCTGGTACTGGTAGCGGTCCGGGTAGGCCGAGCGCTGGACGCCCTGGCAGACCTCGCCGATCGGTTTGCCCGTCCAGGAGTTGTTCGGATACGTGGAGAGCAGCGCGTTGACGAACTTGCGCGTCGTCGTCGCCGGGTCGAGCCGCTGTGCGGTGCTGCCCCACGACGCCCGCTGCTGGAACAGGCCGACGCTGTCGTGGTCCTCCATGTTCGGGTTGTTGCGCAGGGTGGACTCCACGATGGCCGTGGTGATGGCGATGACCTCGGCCTGCTGCGGCATCCCGATGGTGCGCACGGTGTTGACGATGGCCCGGGCGCAGGACACCCGGTACGCGGTCATCGCGTTCCGCAGGGTACCGGTGAGCTGCTGGTTCAACTGGGCGGCGGCGGCGGTGTCGGCGGAGGTGACCGTGCCGCACGACACATCGGGCAGGGTCGCGTAGGCCGGGCCGGTGGCGGCCACGGTCCCGCTGGCCAGGACCGCGCTCACCGCGAGGATCTGCAGGGTCCTGCGCAGGGTGTTCTTCATGGGGAACGTTTCCTTCGTTCGCGGGCTTCGTCAGCCGGGTCGGATGTGCCGTCGCCGGGAACGGGGCCACGGCGGACGTCGAAGGTGCTGCGGGAACCGCCGCCCGCCGTGAGCCGTGCCGGACGGAGGCGGGCACGCGCGGGGTACGCCCGGGGTGCGGTGTGCAGGGCCGTGCGGGGCGTGCGGGGCAGGCGGGGCAGGCGGGGCAGGCGCAGAGCGGGTCAGCAGGGCAGGTTCGAGGCAGGAGGGTCCCGGTCCGGTGGCGTGCGGGTCGCGGCAGGAAGCTCCTGAAGGGGGCCGCTACGGCCGGCTGGTGGGGTGCGGTGCCCGCCCCGGGGCGGCGGCCACGGCGCGGGACGGCTGCCCTGCAGGTGCAGCGGTCCCCGCAAACGGAACGGGCTCGGCGGAGCGGGGCCGGGGCCTGGGCCCGGGTCAGTCCCAGATGATGTTCGGCGGCGGCGTGGTGGCCTCGGTGGTGGGCGTGGCGACCGGGGTGGTGCCGGTGGCCGCCGCTTGCTGGCCGGAGCCGCCGACGATGGGGAGGAGTGCGGCGACGGAGAGGGCGGCGACCGCGGCGGCCTGGGCGAGACGGGTGCGAAGCATGGTCCTCAGTCCTTTGCGAGAGTCACGAAGCGTGCGGATCGAGCGGGGTTCCCGCTTCGGCGTCCCGCGGTGACGCCTCGCCGGTCTCCCCCGCCGGCGGTGTCCACCGGCCGGCGATCACTACTCTCGCTGCTGCCCGGGCCGGTTGAAAGAGCTCTCAGCTGGACGGAATCGTCCCTGGACCGTTCCGTCCAGCCGGGCCGGACCCGGACAGCCACCGCTCGTAGAAGGG
This sequence comes from Kitasatospora sp. NPDC015120, assembly GCF_043080305.1. Lineage (NCBI taxonomy): Bacteria > Bacillati > Actinomycetota > Actinomycetes > Kitasatosporales > Streptomycetaceae > Kitasatospora > Kitasatospora sp. NPDC015120. Next base: position 33,418 of record NZ_JBIBVJ010000008.1, read on the forward strand.
CACGACCAGCGGCGCCCGCACCGGTCCGACGCTCCAGCCGCGCAGCGCCGGCAGTTCCTCGACGGCGCGGCGCAGCAGTTCACCGGCCCGGTGCTCGGCGTCCGCGAGGCGGTCGGCCGTCAGGAAGACGCCGACCACCGCGTCGGGGAGGGCGTCGGGGTGGACGGAGACGTGCTCCACCCGGTCGGGGCCGCCCAGGGCCAGGAGTCGGGCGGCCAGGTCGCCGGGCAGGCCGCGACCGGTGGCGGGCGCGCGCAGTGCGGCGTGAACGAGGTACATGCCCACGACTTTCCCGAACGGCCCCATGCCACGCATAGCCGTCCAAGCTGGACAGTTCCGGCCCTGGCCGGTTCTGTCCAGACGCACTCACGGGCAGGACGGGGCGTCGTACGATGACCGTGCGCAAACGATCCGCACAGTATTCACGGGGGGACCGCTGTGCTTGCCGTTCTTGGCCTCGATACGACGTCCGAGGCCGTGTACCGCGCCATGCTCGCCCACCCGCGCGAAGGCCTGGCCGGGCTCGCGACCCGCCTCGCTCTGGCGCCGGACGAGGTCCGGCAGGGCCTGGACCGGTTGAGCGAACTGGCGCTGATCCGGCCGTCCTACGACCGGGAGGGCGAGCTTCGCGTGATTTCGCCGGAGGTCGGCCTGGAACTGCTGATGGCCCGGCAGCAGGCCGAACTGGCGGCCCAGCAGCTGCGGATCGAGGCGTCGCGTTCGGCGGCGGCGCAGCTGATCGCCGAGTACGCGGACCTCAGCCCGGCGGCCGGTCATCCCGGGGTGGAGCAGTTGGTCGGGCTGGACGAGATCCGGGACCGGATGGCGGGGATGGCCCGGGAGCTGCGGACCGAGGTCATGACCTTCGCCCCGGGCGGGGGCCACCGGCAGGCGGCGATCGACGCGGCCAGGCCGCAGGACCGCGCCCTGCTGGAGCGCGGCATCCGGATGCGCACGGTCTACCTGAACAGCGTGCGCAACAGCCAGCCGACCCTGGAGTACGTCACCTGGCTCGCCGAACTCGGCGGCGAGGTCAGGACGGCCGCCGAGCTGCCCACCCGCATGATCATCTTCGACCGTGCGAGCGCGCTCATCCCGGTCAGCACCGAGGACAGCGCCGCCGGCGCGGTGCTCCTGACCGGCAACGGGACGCTCACCGCCCTCTGCGCGCTGTTCGAGAACATCTGGTCCGCCGCCCAGCCGCTGGTCGGTGCGGCGCGCGAGGCGAGCGGCCTGAACCCGCAGGAGGCCGCCGTGGTCCGGCTGCTGGCCCAGGGGCTGACGGACGACGCGATCGCCAAGCGGCTCGCGGTCTCCTCCCGTACGGCCAGGAGGCTGGCCACGGAGCTGATGGAGCGTCTGGAGGCGCGCAGCCGTTTCGAGTTCGGTGTGCGCGCCGTCCAGCAGGGCTGGCTGCCCGCCTACCGCTGAACGCGGACAGGTCCGGCTCGATGTGCGGCGCGGGCTCTCGTTACGGCCGGCGTGCGGGTGTCGCGGTCCATCCGTGTTCGAGCAGGGCGAACGCGGCGTCGGCCGCCCGACGGGGATCGGCGGCCCTCTGGGCGAAGGCGGCGGCCTCCAGGGCGAAGTGGGCCAGGGCGGCCGGGCGGTAGTCCCCCGGGGCGGCGCCGGCGGCCCGGGAGATCGCGTGTGCGAGGGCGTCCTCGTGGCGCATCCACATGCGCTGCGCGTACTGGGCCAGGGCGGGTGTGCTGTTGACGAGGCGGACGAAGTCGGCGAAGCGGGGGTTGGAGCCGCCGGCGCCGAGGCGGTCCTGCTTGAGGTGGGCGCACAGGGCCTGGGGAATGGAGGTGCCCTCGGGGCGGTCGAGCACGGCGGCGATCAGGCGCGTCTCCTGCTCGGCGTCCTCGTCGAAGACCAGGGCCTCCTTGCTGGGGAAGTACTTGAGCAAGGTGGTGGTCGACACGTCCACGGCGTCCGCGATCTCGCGGATGGTGACGTGGTCGTAGCCGCGTTCGAGGAACAGGTTCAGGGCCGCGTCCGCCAGGGCCTGGCGGGTGGCGGCCTTCTTGCGCTCGCGGCGCCCGGGGGTCGCACTCATACGCTGCATCATACGCGAAGTTGTCTTGCTCAAAAGGTTGTGTCGTTGCATCTTTTGGGTCGGTGTGTTTTTCTGGGGTCGAGGGCAGCGGGACGCAGGACGGTCAGGAGCGCGCCGACCGGCAGCCGGCCCGTGAACGCGCCTCCACGCCGTCCCGACGACGTAAGGACCACTGCCGTGGCAGTCCCCGCCTCCACCCGCATTGCCATCATCGGTGCCGGACCCGCCGGCCTGACCTGCGCCCGCATCCTGCAGCGCAACGGCCTGACCGCCACCGTCTACGACCGCGACTCCGGCCCCGGAACCCGCGACCAGGGCGGCACCCTGGACCTGCACGAGAACGACGGCCAGATCGCCCTGCGCGAAGCCGGACTCCTGGACGCCTTCCTGGCCGCATGCCGCCCCGAGGGCCAGGAGATGCGCCAGCTGGCGGCGGCGGACGGCGACGTCCTGTTCCATCACATGCCCGGCCAGGGCGAACTCTTCAAGCCGGAGATCGACCGCGGCCGCCTGCGCGACCTGCTCCTGGGTTCCCTCGAACCCGGCACCGTCCAGTGGGGCCGCAGGCTGACCGCGATCGACGGTCCTGCCACCGGCCCCCGGCGCCTGCGCTTCGCCGACGACACCACCGCGGAGGCGGACCTCCTCATCGGCGCCGACGGCGCCTGGTCCACCGTCCGCCGCGCCGTCTCCGCTGCCGTGCCCCGGTACAGCGGCGTCAGCTTCCTCGAAGCCTGGTTCCACGACGTCGACAACATCCACCCCGACATCGCCGCACTCGTCGGCCGGGGCAGCGCCGCGGCCGCCGACGGCGAACGGGGGCTCTTCGCCCAGCGCAACAGCGGCGACCACATCCGCGTCTACATCATCCAGCGCGTCCCGCGGGACTGGATCACCGACCTGGGGCTGACCCTCCAGGACACCGACGCCATCCGCACCCACCTGCTGGACCGGTTCCGGCACTGGTCACCGCGGCTGCGGCGCCTGATCACCGACAACGACGGCCCCTACGTCCACCGCCCCATCCACGCCCTGCCCGTGCCCCACACCTGGGAGCACGACCCCACCATCACCCTGCTCGGCGACGCCGCCCACCTCATGCCCCCACTGGGAGCCGGCGTGAACCTGGCCATGCTCGACGCCGGCGAACTCGCCCTCGCCCTCGCCCGCAACGACAGCGTCGGCGCTGCCGTCCGCGCCTACGAAAGCACCATGCTCCCCCGCTCCCACGCCATGCAGGAGGCGCTCGACCACGGAGCGGAGGAACTCCTCTCCGCCGAACTGCCCGACTTCGCCCTGGCAACCCCCTGACCCCGCCGGACACGGGCGGCCCGGCTGAACGGGCCGGCACCGGCTCCACCGCGCTACGCACGCAAGGCCGATGACTTCGCGGCCACGCCGTGCCGTTGCGGCGCCGGCACCTGGTACATCCAGGAGATCCGCCAGGCGGACGGACGGGCTGCGGTTCTCCCTAGAGGAGTCCCAGACCTTCTCGGCGGTGCACCCGGGAGCCCGCCCGAACGGCACGGCCCGGGTCAGTTCGCCGACATGACCCGGTGCGACCACCCCGGCCGCCGTCCCGCCCGGCCCCGGGTTTCCGGCAGCCTGTTCCCACAGCGGAGCTCCTGTGGTGAGGATGTCGTGGAGGACGAACCTCTTCCACAGCAGCTCCGCCGCCTCGTTCACCAGCCTTGACGAACGCCCCTGGAACCCAAGGACAGGGCAGCGGCCTTTCGGGGCTCCGCGCCATGGGTCAGCCGCTGCGGCGGGGCAGCGGAATCGGCCCCGCCGGGTGGGAGATCAGGCGCCGTAGGTGCCGCTGGCCCACACCGGGTTGCCTTCGCCCTGGCCTCGGTACACGACCAGGTTGCCGTCGTTCTGGAACACGAAGTGCGAGTCGGCGCCGGCCCACCAAGTCCCGGTGGACCACAGGGCGGCGCCGTTGGTGTCGTACACAACGAAGTTCCCGTCCGACTGCATCTTCGCCTTCGCGCCCGGGTGGTTGTACGTGCCGGTGGCCCAGATCGCCGAGCCGCTTTCCCTGTTGTACAGCACGAGGTTGCCGTCGCCTTGCATGGCGAGCTCGTACTTGTAGCTGTAGCTGCACCATGCCGCGGTCGACACGATGATGTAGTCGGCCCAGAAGCCGACGCCGAGGTTGTTGTTCGCGTTGTGGGCCGTACAAGGAGGCATGGAGCCTGCGAGTGCCGGGCCGGAGGGTATGGATTCTGCGAATGCGGGGCTGGAGCCCGCCGTGGCGGGGGTGATGTCGGACGAGCCATGGGCCTGGGCCACCGTCGGAGCGAAGGCCGTCAGCCCGACGACCGCTGCGGCTGCGATCGCGGTCCCCCGGGCGAACCTGGTCGTGAACCTGGTCATTTCACCATCCTGACTGTGTCCGAACGTGATGTGCACGGATGAACTGGCTTTCAGCATATGGTTACTGATGACCCGTCGCCATCGTTTTCACGCAAACAGCGGCGAAGGTCCTGACCGCGATCGCTGCCCCTCTGCCACCAGCCGGGCTCTCCCCGGACCAGCAGTCCTGCTCACCGAGGTCGGCCTCGGGACGGTCGCTCACCCCGCCGGGCCGCGGTCCCCGCCGGCCCTCCCCTGGATGCGCGGACCCTGTTATCCCCCCCATCCGCCCTTTATGGATGATTTCCACGAAATGGGCAGTGACATTTCGGGTTTGGGTTCTTTTACTGGAATTCTGCGTCATATCGTCTGTTCAAGGCCCGGGCCGCTGTCCGGCGCGCCGAAACCGGCCTTGACGGGCCGGCTGCGGTGCGGGGCCGGCTCCGGCCGCAGCCGCGACCGGGCAGCGCCGGACGGTCCGGGAGGCGGGCCGGCGGGCCGTTCCCGCCGACCGGGGCCGGTCTGCTCAGTGGAAGGGCCCCGCGCCCGGTGGGTGGAAACAGGCGGTGACCGTCTTGCCGTTCTTCTGCCGGCGGGTGTGCCAGTGGTCGGCGAGCGCGTCGACCAGCGTCAGGCCCCGCCCGCCGACGGCGTCGGGGCCGGCCGATCGTGGACGGGGGAGCCGAGGGCTGTGGTCGTGGACGCTCAGGTGCAGACAGCGCCCGTCCCACGTCAGCACCAGCTCCGCGTCACTGCCGGCGTGGAGGTGGGCGTTGGTGGTCAGTTCGGACACGGCCAGTACCACCGCGTCCGCGACCGCCGGCGCGTCCTGGTTCCAGCCCAGGGCCTCCAGATGCGTCCGCGCCCACTCCCGGCCGGCCCGTATTCCCGTGCCGAGCGGAAGGCGGCGGGCCCACCCCACTCCATGGATCCTTGCCATGCAGATCTCCTCCGACCTTCGGATCATTCGAGAACCCCCGGGTGCGTGCGCCCAACGCCTGCCCGCCGCCAGTGACCGCATGCAACGGCCTCACGGTCCATCGGCGACGACCGGTCAGGCGCATGCGCCGGGGCGGGAAGGCCGGAAGAGCCCGCCGTGGCAGCCGCCGACCCGGCGGCAGTCCGGGCCCGCGGTATGGCGGCTCTCGTGGAACCCGGGCGGGTTCTCCCCTCGCCCCGGTACCCGCGGCCGGTGTCCGGGGGCGTAGCCCTCGGCGTTGCCGTGGTCCCCCGGGCCACTGGTCACACCCGCCCCCTCCCGTACGGGGTTCCCTCCTCCCTGGTCCGGCTGCCACTGCCCCCTCTTCGCCGCGGCCCGCATCCTCTGTCGGGGCCGGGCGCGGGCGCCCGGAGCGTGCGACGCCGGGCGCCCGCACCGTCCGCGAACGCATGAATCCGCAGATCAAGGGCATGCGAACGCGGAGAGCGGCCGGCGCAGCCCGGGCCCGGCCCGGCGACGAAGGGAGCAACCCACGGTGACCCAGCAGACCCGGCCCCCCGAGGCCGTCCCTCCCCGCGACCCCGGCGGCCCCTCCCACCCCCCGCTGGTGCCGGATCCGCCGCCGCCACCGGGCGCACCTGTACCGCCCCCGCAGCCGCAGCCTCCCGCTCCAGCCCCGCCGGACCCCGGACCGGCCGATCCCGGACCGGGCGAGCCCCAAGCCCCCGAACCGCCGGACTAGTGTCCTGAGTCCTTGGTCCGCCTACGGTATCCGGCGCGGATCCGCCCCCCGCGACGGGCGACAGGGAGTGCGTTCGGCTCGACCGCGTGGTCCCGGCACGGCCGGGCCGGCCGTGCCGGCGCGGCCGCGCGAGCGATCCGAGGCATGCCTCCTCGCTGTCGCGGCGAACGCCGCCGCCCGGTCCAGGCTGCTCCGGTGTCCGAACGGGCAGACCGCCCACGGCGCCCGTCCGACGATCCGGCGCTCGGGCACGAGCCACCGCCAGGACCGCCCGGGCGGTCCCGCGAGTCGTGGGAGGCGCTGCGATGGCCCCCCACGGCCGGCACACCGGGCTCAGGACTGAGGAGCGGTCAGGTCCCTCTCGATGCGCCTGGCCATGGTGCGGGCTTCGGCCACCTGCAGCCGCGGAAACTCGAAGCTCAACACCCCCGCGCCCGCCACGCCTATGGAGACCCTCAGCGACTGCGCCACGCCTGCGGCGAGTTCGGGTTCGGAGATCCACGCGAGCTGGTCCAGGGCATAGGCATGCAGCAGCTTCTTCGGCTTGGCGACGAAGGCTCCCCCGATCGAGAACACCATCAGGCGGTGACTGGTGAGCCCGACGATGAACCGGCCCGGCAATGGAAGCTGCGCGGCGGGAACGTCGGCCTTGGCAGGGCTCGTGGCCGCAGCCACCGCCGTCGCGCCTGCCGCTCCGGCGATTCCCGCGGCCCCAGCGATCATGGTCCTGCGAACACCGCCGATCCTGAAACCGAGGATGCCGTGCTGGACCCATTCCCCCGGTGAGAGCTCACCGGCCAACCGCTGCCGCACCTTGTCCACCTGGGCCATGCCTCGCCCCTTTCCCCTCCGCCCGACCGCCAGTTCGCCCAATCGGTCGTCCGCGCACCAGGTCGGCAAGTCTACGCAGGCACGAAGCGGGCGATCAACTGCCTCTGGGGGGTGGGAACTTCGCGACGGCCGCGGCATGAACGGCGGTGGCGCGCCGGAACGGCCCTGCACGCCGACCGCAGCAGGGCCGGGCCCGGTTCTGCTGCCATGGTCCCCTCCGGGTCCGGCCAGAGGGAACGATGATGACGAGCCGGCCCCGCGTCGGGACCGAAGCGGCCCGTCGCCTCGTCGGCGGCCTCAAGAACGAGTGGCCGCCCGATCGGCCGGCACCTTCCGGGCGCCGGCCGCCCGCCGGACCCGACGCGGAGGAGGATGCGGGCGTGGAACCGCAGGGCCTGCGGGTGTCCGGCGTCCATCCGGTGGCGGGCGGTTTTCGCAACGTCGCCGGCGGGCCGGGCTGCGCGGGTCAGAAGCGCGCCGGCGGGCGGAGGCGAACGGGAAGGCGTCGAACAGCAGCAGGCCCACGCAGGTGACCGGGGGCGGTGGCCTGCGTGAGCCCCGGCGGGCGGTGGAGCGCCGCCGCGCGTGTTGCTTGCTTCTTCGGGCGTTCAGCGGACGTCTTGCCAGAGCTTCTTCTCCGGCCCGTCCGCTGTTGTCGTGAGGGTCCATTCGGCGCCGATGCGTTGCACGACGGGTGTCTCGGGCGTGAAGCGCGGCCAGCCCGGGTCGCCGTCGCGGGCGAAGGCGACCCAGCTCGCGTGCATGCGTTCGGCGAGCTTGCGCACCGTCTCGTCGTGCGGGCGGACGTCGAGCGCTCCGTAGTCCACGCGGCCGACGTTGTCGAAGACGAAGGGCAGTTCGAGGCCGTGGCAGGCGCCGAGCGCGCCGTCGTATCCGGGAGAGGGCCAGGCGAACTCGTAGCGCCAGGTGCCGCCCGGCTGCCGGGCGTGTGCCTCGGTGAGGCGCGCGGTCGGCACCGCGAACATGTAGTCCGTCCCGATGGCGCTGAGCAGTTCACGTGCAGTGCTGCCCCGGCCGGCGCTGCGGTAGGCGTCCAGGAGGGCGGCCGGATCCGGGTGCAGCGTGGCCGCGGCGGCCTGCAGGACCGGTTCGGTCGTCTCCGGAACGGGGAGCGCGACGAGGTAGAGGTTCAACTCGTCGCTGTTCGACCCGGCGATCACGTCGACATCGGCGGCGGCGGTGCCGGCCCGTACGGTGTCCAGGGGCTGCCCGCCGAGCAGGTCGCCGTCGATCACCGGGCCCAGCCTCGACAGCCTCATCAGGGGGTCGCGCACACCGTCCACGGTGAGGTCGGGCAGGGCCGTGTCGAGCTGTGCCACTGCTTCGACGAGGGTCTCGTCGGGGATCTGCGCGAAGGCCGCGAGCGTGGCGGGCACTGCGAGCCGGGCGGCGAGCACCGCGGTCACGTGGTCGGCCTGCGCGGTGGTCAGCGCGTGCGAGGCGCCTCCGCTTTGGATGATCGCGCGGCGGAACAGGCCCGCCGGTGCGGCTGCGAGCAACGTTCCCACGCTGATCGCGCCCGCGGACTCACCGAAGACCGTGACGGCGTCGGGGTCGCCGCCGAAGGCCGTGATGTGCTTGCGCACCCATTCGAGGGCGGCGATCTGGTCGCGCAGCCCGCGGTTGTCCGGTGCACCGGGCAGGCGCAGGAAACCGGGGGCGCCGAGACGGTAGTTGACGGTCACCAGCACCACGCCGTCCTGGGCGAAGCGGGTGCCTTCGTATCCGGCGTCCAGGCCGGAGCCGCCCACGAACGCGCCGCCGTGGATGAACACCATCACCGGCAGGCCGCCGGCGGTGTCCTCGGGGGTCCAGATGTTGAGGTTGAGATAGTCCTCGCCGCGTTTCCAGCCGGTGCCGACGATCGCGCGCAGATCGGGCACCCCGGGGATGTCGGACCGGTTCAGCTGCGGTGCGTTCGGGCCGGCGGCGCGGGCGTCGAACTCTCCTGTCCAGTGTGCGGGGCGGGGCGCTGCGAAGCGGTCCGCTCCCGTCGGCGCGGCGGCGTACGGGATGCCGCGGAAGACCCGGACCCCCTCCGCCGTGACGCCCCTGACCGACTTCTGTCCGATGTGGACGACGGGTTCCATCGTCATGTCCTTTCCGGCTGGCATGCCATGACCTTGCCCGGATTGAAGATTCCCTGGGGGTCCAGTGCGTCCTTGACCGCGCGGTTGAGTGCGAGTACGGCGGGTCCGGCCTCGGTGCTGAAGCCGTCCCGTTTGAGCAGCCCGACGCCGTGCTCACCGGTCACCGTCCCGCCGAGTTCCAGCGCGGCGGCGATGATGTCCTCGAACGCGGCCTGTGCGCGCCGTTTCGCGGCCTCGTCGCCGGGGCGGGTGATCAGCAGCGGGTGGAGGTTGCCGTCGCCGGCGTGCGCGATGTTGGCGATCAGCGTGTCGTGCCGGGCCGCGGCCTCCTCGATGCGGGCCAGCATCCCGGGTACCGCGGACTTCGGCACGCAGATGTCCTCGGTCAGCACCGGGCCCAGGCGTTCGAGCGCCGGGTAGGCCAGACGCCGCGCTTCGAACAGCGCGTCGGCCTCGTACGGGTCGGTCGAGCGCACCGCGTACGTCGCTCCCGCCTGCTCGAAGCAGGCCAGCATGGTGTTCGCCTCCAGTTCGCCCTGCGGTCCCGGAGCGTCGGTCCGGCCCAGCAGCAGGACGTCGGCCTCGGTCGACAGACCCATGTGCTTCCACTCGTCGACGGCGGCCAGGCAGTGGCGGTCCACGAGTTCCAGCGCGGAGGGGATCAGACCCGCCTCGGCGACGGCGCCGACCGCGCGCCCGGCGTCGACGACCGACGAGAAGTGGCCCGCGACCGTGTGCTCGGGTTCCCGCGCGGGGCGCAGGCGCACGGTGATCTCGGTGATCAGGCCGAGCGTGCCCTCGGAGCCGACCATGAGCCCGGCCAGGTCGTAGCCCGCGACGCCCTTGGCGGTGCGGCGGCCGACGCGCACGAGCTCGCCCGTTCCGGTCACGAACTGCAGGCCGAGCACGTAGTCGCGGGTGACGCCGTATTTGACGCAGCACAGTCCGCCGGCGTTGGTGGCGACGTTGCCGCCGATGGTCGACCAGGGTGAGCTGGCCGGGTCCGGCGGGTACCACAGGCCGTGCTCGGCGCAGGCGGCGCGCAGGTGGTCGTTGACGACCCCGGGCTCGACCACGGCGAGCCGCTCCCTCGGGTCGATCTCCTTGATCGCCGTCATCGCCTCGGTGGACACGACCACGCAGTCCTCGACGGCGTTCGCTCCGCCGGACAGCCCGGTGCCCGCGCCGCGCGGCACGATCGGGGCGCCGAGCCGCAGGCAGACCCGGACGATGTGGCGCACCTCGTCGGCGGTGCGCGGCCTGACCACCGCTGCGGGGGTGCCGTAGGGCGCCCATTCGGCCTCGTCATGGGCATAGCCCGGGATCACGGCGGGATCGGTGACGATCCGGCCCGCGGGCAGGCCCCGGGCCAGTTCGCCGGCCAGCTCACCCCGCCAAGCTTCGCTTCGCATGCCGTCGACACTAGGGGCGCCGGACCGCACGGCTCAATGTGTGAACCGGCTACCATCTGGGATGGTCGACGGATGGAGTGTCCACTGATGGGTGAGTCCTGGCTGGACCTGCTGCTGCGCGAGGCGACGCCGGACGAACTGCAGCGGCACGGCGCCGCCCTGGCCCGCTCACGGGACCCCGCGGCGGCGGACCGGCAGACGGCGCAGGCCCTGCGCCTGGCCATGGTGCTGCGCCAGCAGTCCCAGCGGGCGGCCGAGTTGGCCGCGCTCAACGAGATCGCGATCCGGCTGGCCACCCTGCACGCGCCGGACGACCTGCTGTCGGAGATCGTCGGCCAGGCACGCCGGCTGCTCGACGTCGACCTGGCCTATCTCGGGCTGGTCGAGGACGGGCAGCTGACGCTGAAGGTCACCAGCGGCGCGTTCACCCCGGAACTCGTCGGCGTCGTGATCCCGCTGTCGGTCGGGCTGGCCGGTGAGGTGATCGAACACGCCGTACCCCGCTGGACGGCGAACTACCAGCAGGAGCGGCGCTTCGGCCACGACGAGGGCGCCGACACCGCGGCGCGCGCCGAGAACATGCGCGGTCTGCTCGGGGTTCCCCTGCACCTGCGCGGGCGCGTCCTCGGTGCCCTGTTCGCGGGCAGCCGGCAGGAACGGGCCTTCAGCGAGCACGAGGTGACCCTGCTGTCGGCGCTCGCCGCGCATGCGGCCATCGCGATCGAGAACGCCACCGCCATGGGCAGGCTCAACACCGCCAACGACCAGCTCGCGCGGCGCACCGAGGAGCTGGAGCAGACGCTGCGCTGGGACCAGCGGCTGACACGCGTGGTGCTCGGCGGGGGCGGGGTCGAGGAACTGCTGGCCGAGATCGGCTCGATGGCGAACGGCGACGTCCGCTTCGTCCTGGAACCGCCCCCGGGCGCCGGGAGCGCGGTGCAGCCGGTCACGGCGGGAGAACGGACCTTCGGCGCACTCGTCCTCGACGGCGAACCCGCGCCCGACGACCAGCTGCTCCTCGAACGGGCCGCACCTGCACTCGCGCTCGCGCTGGTCGCCGAGCGGGCGGTGGCAGAAGCGTCCCGGCGCACCCGCGCGGCATTCCTCGTCGACCTGCTCACCACCACCTCGGAACGCCCGCGCGCCCTGCGGCAGGCCGGGCTGGACGCATCGACGCCGTACTCGGTGCTCGTCCTTACGCCCGCCTCCGCCAGGGCCGGCCTCGAACGCACCCCCTCACTGGCGGGCGCGGTCGTCGCCGAGCACGACGGCCACCTGCTCGTCGTGGCTCCCGCCGATCCCGAGACCATCCGCCGGGACTGGCCCCGCGGTGCGCACGCCCCGACGGCGGGCATCGCCGGGCCCGCACTCGGGCAGGCGGAGCTGCGGCGCTGCTTCCACGAGGCGCGCCAGACGCTCAGCGCGCTGGAGACGCTGGGGCGCACCGGCGAGGCCGCGACCGCGAACCGGCTCGGGTTGTACCGGATCCTGCTCGCCCACACCGGGCGGCGCGATCTGGACCAGGCGTTCGAGGACGTGCTGGGCCCGGTGCTGGCCGAGCAGCGGCGCCGCGCGGTGCCACTGCTGGAGACGCTGCGCGCGTTCCTCGATCACGGCCGCCGCCCCCGCCCGGCGGCGGCCGCACTCGCGATCCACGTGAACACGCTCTACCAGCGCCTGGCGACCGTGGACCGTCTCCTGGGCGAACGCTGGCGGGCTCCGGAGCGGTCCCTCGAACTGCAGCTGCTGCTCCACCTCAAGACGGCGACCGACTCACTGGACGAACCGGACGACTGACCCCGGCGGGTGGCCCAGGTGCCGGTGCGCTCTCGCGCGGGGCCGGCGGCGATGGCGTCCAGGACACCGGCGGGCCCCGGGGCGAACAGGGCGTCGAGGTCCCGGGGATCCGCGCCCGCGCGCACGGCCCGCCGCGCGCCGGCCGGGATACGCCTGCCCCCCGGGGGGATCACCCGGGGGGCATGGCGAACTCTTTCGCCCCCCGCCGGGCCCGCACGCGCACCGTCACGGCGGCTCAGGCCCTGGGTTGCCGGCCCGACGACACCAGCGGGGCGGCGGGCGGTGGCGCAGTGACAGCGGCTTGCGGACGAGCGGGCTGGTGGGGTTCCTTCAAGGCCCGGGGTCTCCCGGGGGACAAAATCCCTTGTCCGGGGGTTGTCCCGGTGACAGGGTCGGTACGTGAACGACCAACTGCACCACAACGCCCCCACCGTGCGTCCCCTCACGGATGCCGACATCCCCGTGGCGGTCGACACCCTCGGCCGGGCCTTCGCCGACTACCCCTTCACCCGGCACGTGATCGCCGCCGACGGCCATGAAGCACGGCTCCGGCGCTTCCAGGAGCTCTGCCTCACCCGCGTCGCCGTTCCCTACGGCCGCGTGTGGGTCGCCGGGGACGGCCTGGCCGTGGCCGCCTGGACCGTTCCCGGCCAGGACCCCTCGCCCGCCTTCGCCGAGATCGGCCCGCTGCTCCGCGAGCTCACCGGCGACCGGCAGAGCGCCTTCGACACCGCCGAGCAGGACATACAGCCGTACCGGCCGCAGGAGCCGGTGTGGTTCCTCAGCACCGTCGGCGTCGCTCCGCACGCCCAGGGGCGCGGCCTGGGCCGCGCGGTGCTGCTCCCCGGTATCGAGGAGGCCGAACGCACCGGGTACCCCGCGTTCCTGGAGACCTCCAGCGAGGACAACGTGCGGTTCTACGAGCGGCTCGGCTTCACGGTCACCGCCGACATCCCCTCCTCCGACGGCGGCCCCCGCACCTGGTGCATGCGCAGGGACCCCGGCTGAGGCACCCGGCCAGCCAGCCCGCCCGCGTCGTGGATGTGGTCGGGCACGGACCCGCCGCCGCGATGCGGCACCCGCTGGACGGCGAAGCCTGCGCCCGTGCGGCTGGACACGGGTGCAGCCCTGACCGCCCGCCCGCGTATCGGGCTGCACACCCCCTCAAACCTCAGCCGGCGGCCATCAGCTCCCGCCGGGCCGGGGCCGCCCCACGACGGGTCAGCTGCACGTGCGGTCCTTGGCGGGGAGCCGGCCGGTCGTCAGGTAGCGGGTGACATCGGCGTCGGCGCAGGTCGGGCGGCCGCTCACCACGACGCCGTGGCCCTCACCGCCGGCGACCGTGACCATACGGGCGCCGTGCAGGACGCGCCGCATGCCCCGGGCCATCGCCACCGGGGTCTGTGGGTCCCACTCGTTCTGGACGATCAGGGCCGGGACGTCGTTGTCGACCACGGTGGCCGTCTCACGCGGGGCGGACTTCCAGAAGGCGCAGGGCTGAATGGTGGCGCCGAAGTCGCCCGCGAGCGGGTGGGCGGCGCGGTCGCGGACGGCGTCGTGGCGGTACTGCTCCGGGTCGCGCGGCCAGGCCCTGCCCTCCCCGCACAGCACCGACCAAGCGACGGAGACGACGTTGTCCACATCCGGCATCTGCGGCGGAGCCTCGGCCCGCGCGGCAGTGGCACCGCCGGCCGGGGCCGCAGTGCCCGAGGCCGCGGCCTTCAGCGCAACGATGAACGGGGTGACGGCTTCGGCCTGGACGAAGGCCCGGTACTGCCCGCGGATCGCGGCTCCGTCGAACACCTGCCCCTCCAAGGTGATCGGCGTGCGGTCGGCGCGGGCGACCAGGTCCCAGAACGTCGCGCGGACCGCCTGCGGGGTCGCGCCCAGGCCGAAGGCCGCGTCCCGCTCGGCGGCCCACCGGGTCCAGCGCGTGAAGGCGAGTTCGGCGGCCTCGGCCGTTCCGCGCAGCACGCCGCGCCAGACGAGGGCGGGGTCCAGGGCGCTGTCGAAGACGAAGCGGTCCGCCCGCTGCGGGAACATCTGGGTGTAGACGGCGCCCAGGTAGGTGCCGTACGAGTGCCCGAGGTAGGAGATCTTCCGCTCCCCCAGTGCGGCCCGGACCGCATCCATGTCCCGGGCCGTGTTGCGGGTGGTGAGGTGCGGCAGCAGGTCCCCGGCCTTGGCCTGGCACTTGTCCGCGATGCTCCGTGCCCGGGCTACATCCTGACCGAACGTCGCAGCCGAGTAGGGGTGGTTGAGGACCTGCTCGTCCCCCGCCAGGCCGCAGTGGACGGGCGCGCTGCGTCCGACCCCGCGCGGGTCGAAGCCGATCAGGTCGAAGCGCTCCCGCACCTCTGCTGCCAGCAGCGGTGCCATCCCGGCCGGCATCGTCAGCCCCTCACCGCCCGGCCCGCCGGGGTTCATCAGCAGCACGCCACGCCGCTTCGCCGGGTTCTCCGCCGCGATCCGGGACACCGCGATCCTGATGGTCCGGCCGCCCGGATCGGCGTAGTCCAGCGGCACCTTCACCACGGTGCACTCCAACGACGCCGGCTGGTCCTGCGCGCACCGCTCCCACCGCAGTTGCTGCCGCCCCTCGCCCAGCAGCGCCTCACCGTCCCCGGCGAACGCGGTCGCCGGCGTGAGCGCCGCCAGCACGGCCGCACCCGCCACCGTCACGGAAGTCCTTCGTCCAATACGCAGCACCATGCCGCCCCCTATGCGGAACTCGGTCTCTCGGATCGCCACCAGTCTCCGGCCGCCCACAGCCGCCACCCGTCCTGCCGTGGGATGGCTTCAAGATCCACCGCAAGTACCGCCCGGCAGCCCTCCCCCTTACGGGGCCGAAGCCACAACCCCGAGGCGGCCCTGCCACAACCTCCCACCTGCGCCCGCCGGGACCCCCGGGCCCGCCCGCAGCGGCGCGGTGCGGCTGGGGTCCCGCACTCGGGCTCGCGGCGGTGGACGCGCTGCCACTCGGCCAGGGCATGCCGCGGTGGCGAAGGCGCTCTCGTCCCCGGCGTCGGCGTGCCGGTCGGCGACGCGCTCGTCCTCCCGGGGCGCGGTGCAGGGCCTTTCTGCACGGTGTCGAGAATCGTCCCGGCCGCCCGGCGGCGGACATCGCCGAGCAGCTCGTGCTCCTGGCCGCCGTCGTCGTGGGCGGGGTGGGCGGGGTCTTGCGAGGTCTTTGCGGGGTGGGGTCAGCCGGTGGCGGTCTCGGCGTGCCGGTGGAGCGCGTCCAGGAGGGCGGTCTGGTGGGCGGTCAGTTTGCCGTCGGTGCGGGCCTTGTCCTGCTTGCGCAGCCAGGTGCCGGGGCGGAAGGCCGGGTCGTCGCCGAGGCCGGTGCGGTTGGCGGGGCCGGTGAGGGTGCCGCCGGCGGCGAGGTAGGCGAGCAGGCGGCGGTAGGAGCGGTTCCAGTCCGGCTCCAGGCGCCACAGCTCGTCCAGGGCGTCGAGCTTGGCCGCCTGGTCGGTGGTGAGGTTCTCGGCCTTGCGCTGGCGGCGCATCCACGCGCCGACCGCGTGGTCGTCGAGCTTCGCGGTGGCGGGGATCGCGAGGTGGCTGTGCCGGCGGTGGAAGGCGGCGGCGTAGGCGTAGCCGCGTTCCCAGGCGTTGGCGTTCTTCGACCAGATCATGCCGAGCGCGTTCAGCTCCGAGACGCGGGCCGGGTCGAGCAGGTGCTGGCCGTTGAGGTGGCGCTGGCGGGCGAGCCAGGAGATCAGCTCGGCGTGCTTCTCGCGGTCGGTGGGGTCGAGGTGGCCGTGCTGGAGGTGGAAGCGGGCGGCGACCGCGTGCATGCGCTGCCACTCGGCCGCGCGCGGGTTGAACGCGCGCAGCTTGACGGTCTGGAGGATCCGGGCGGCGTGTCGGCGGGCGTCGATCTTG
This sequence comes from Kitasatospora sp. NPDC015120, assembly GCF_043080305.1. Classification (NCBI taxonomy): domain Bacteria; kingdom Bacillati; phylum Actinomycetota; class Actinomycetes; order Kitasatosporales; family Streptomycetaceae; genus Kitasatospora; species Kitasatospora sp. NPDC015120. The sequence continues at coordinate 49,559 of NZ_JBIBVJ010000008.1, forward strand.
AGCCACTCGACCGGCGACTCCGCCGGGGCCGGCTGCTGCTCCCCTTCTGCGGCTCCGGTGGCCTCACCCGCAGCGGCCTGGGCCGCGGTGGTGTGCGCGGTGCCCTGCGAGCGGCTGCCGCGCAGTTCGGTGATCCGGCCGACCACCCGGGCGTCGTGGGCGGCCAGGGCGCGCAGGACCCGCCAGATGGTGCGGAAGGAGCTGGCCTCGATCTCGGCGTCGGCCTCGGCCTTCACGGCCTCGCCGGCGTCGTGGACCTCGGCCGCATCGGCGGCCGCCGTGTCGTCGCCGGCCTCCGGGGCGGGGAGGTGGACCGGGATGATGATCCAGGAGACCTTGCCCTGGCGGTAGGACTGGCGCAGCGCGCGGCCGACGGCCTGGACGATGTCGATGACGCTCGACTTGGGGTCCGCGAAGCAGACGGCGTCGACGGCGGCGACGTCGATGCCCTCGGTCAGGAGCCGGCTGTTGCAGAGGATGCCGCATTCCTCGCCGTCCTCGCCGGTGTGGGCCTTGAACTCGGCGAACGCGGCGCGGCGGTCCTTGAGGCGGTCGGTGCCGGCCACCGCCTTCGCCCAGATCCGCTCCGGGCGGTCCTTGTCCTCCAGCAGCTGGGAGGCGTCCAGCAGGGTGTTCGCGAACTCGCGGGCCGCCGTGACGCGGGAGTGGAAGGTGATCACGCGGCGCAGGCCGAGGTCGGCGACCGCGCGCAGCACCGCGATCTGCAGCGCGAGGCGTAGGAGTTCCTCGTTGGTGCGCTGGGAGCGCAGGTCGGCGACGGCGGGGAGGTTGAGCAGCTCGCGCAGGTCCTCGTCCGTGACGACCGGGACCAGGACGCGGTAGTCGGCGAGGTAGCCGTGCTCGATGCCCTGCCCGAGCGTCCAGGTGAACACGGTGGGGCCGTAGACCGTCTCGTCGTCCATCGAGCACAGGGCGGGCAGCTTCTCCGTAGTCTCGGCGTCGGCGTCGGCGAGGTCGGCGAGGCCGTCCTTCGCGCGGCGGTCATCCGCGATCCGCGGGGTCGCGGTGAAGTACAGGCGGCGCTTCGCCGGGACCTGGGCGTCGTCGTGGACGGCCGCCCAGGCCTTGCCCTCGGCGCCGGCGGTGCGGTGCGCCTCGTCGACGACGACCAGGTCCCAGGCCGGGAGACGGAAGTCGCGGTGGGCCTGGACGATCCGCTCCAGCGAGGCGTAGGTCGCGTACACGGTCACCGGCTGGTCGTCGGGTGCGCCGTTGACCAGGTCGGTGATCCGGACGGCCTGCGTGGTCACCTCGGCACGGACCCGGCCGCCGGCCTCCGCGCTCTCCAGCGCCTCCTCCCTCGAACACGCCGCCACCGCCAGCCCCCTGCGCCCGCCCCGCAGCGACCACGCCTCGGCGGTCTGCTCCAGCAGCTCGATCGTCGGCACCAGCACCAGCACCCGGCCCCGCGCGGCCAGACGCCGGGCGCAGCCGGCCGCGATCAGCGTCTTGCCCGAGCCGGTCGCCGCGACGACGGTGGCGCGGCCGCCGGCCTTCACCTCGCGCACCGCGGCCGCCACCGCGTCCTTCTGGAACCCGTGCAGCGGCAACGGGTTCACCGCGATGGTGCCGGACGGCTGCGCGGGGACCGGCTGGGCGGCTGCGGCGCGGAACGCGGCCGGCGCGTCGGCCCCGGTGGCGGTGGCGGTCTCCACGGCGGTGCTTCTCCTTCGTCTGCCGGGTCGTGCGCGGTGATGGGGCTGCGGGCTGGGTAGTGCGGGCGGTTGACGGGCGTGGGCGCCCGCCGGGGGGTGCGGCCCACTCGTCCGGCTACTCGGGGGTGTTGGCGTCGCTGGCCGGCAGGTCGTGAATCTCGGTCTCGTCCGTCCAGTTGTAGACCCACTGCTTGCGGACCGTGACCCTGCTGGCCCACGGGAACAGGCCCTCGGCCATGCCGATCACCCGACCCGCGATGGTGTCGAGTGCCGCATGGATCTTGGCGCCGTGAATGTTCTTCTTCAGGCCTTGCGGCACCTCGAACTCGAAGCTGATGCGAAGAGCGCGGGGTGTGCCAGTGGGCTCCGTCATGGGTGGCCCCCTTCCAGTCGTTTTCATCAGAGTAGCCATCTCTCGCTGAAATCTTCCGAACTTCACGAAATCGGCTGGAGGTTGTGACTGAGCGCTTCGCTTGGCCAGTTGAGCAGCCGTTTCAAGGGGTCTCTCTCGCGATGCGGCTCAACACCCCGCGAAGGCGCTCCCGCCCGGCCGCCACACTCGCGTCCCACAGGCCCGCAGCGTTGCCGGACGCCGAGAGGCTCTGAAGCCGCTGCTCGTCAGCCGTGAACGCGGCACCCGCCAGGTTCTGGTCCAGCATTCCCATCGCGGTCAGGACCGCGTGGCCGCACGAGACGGACTGGTCCGCGTTCCCAGAACTGTTGGCCAGCAGGGCGTAGCGCAGGACCAGGCACGCGAAGAAGGCGTACGTGTCGGCGGTGTCGGTGATGCCGTCCTCGGCGGGCTGCAGCTCCGGGAAGCGGTCCAGCGAGTGCAGCCGGTCGGCGCTGTCGGACAGCGGGCGGTCGGTCTTCCAGAGGTCGCCGACGGCCGCCACGTACAGGTCCACGTCGGTTGCCCGTCCCGCCTCGCCCGCCCGCAGGCCGATGAACAACGGCGCCATCCGCTCGGCGCAGGCCGCAACGTACAGGCGGACCACCTCGTCTCCCCCGGTCCGGAGTTCCTGCACAACGTCCTCTGCCACCAGCGTCTTCACGCATCGTCCTTTCTGTGGGTTCTGCTCAACTGGCCAGTTCGACAGCTCACCGGCCGGCTGAAGCGCTCAGTCACAAGGGGCGGCCTCCCCCGGTCCGCTCCTCGGGGATCCAGCCACGCATCTCCAGGAAGGCGATGTCGACATCCTTGGTGGCGCGGCTGGTCTCCACGGCGGTGGTTCTTCTTCGTCGGCCGGGGGTGATGCGGGGAGTCGGTCGAGTGCGGGAGGGCGGGCGCGGGGCTGGTCAGCTGATGAGGACTTGGGTGCTCCGGTGGCCGGCGGGGGTCCAGGTGCGGATCTCCAGGTAGACGATCTCGGCGTCCTCGGTGGCCCGGCCGGTCTCCACCAGCCATGTCTTCACGGCATGGACGACGTCGCCGTGCGAGGCGGCGACGCGCCGGGACCACTCGGTGGCGGGGAAGCCGCCGGTGGCGGCGGAGCCGTAGGTGCGCTCCTGCGTGCCGTCCGCGCGCGGCACCACGCCGCGCCGGATGCCGGGCGAGTCCTGCCGGGAGCCGGCCGACAGCGTGAAGTACCGCGACTGCATCCGCACCGTCAGCGCGATCCGGCCGTCCGCCTGCGCGGCGGTGTGGATCACGTTGGCCAGGTGCGCGGCACCCGACCTGATGGCCTGGCGCCCGGCGCGGCCGGCCATGCTCCCGCCCGGGGTGCCGATCACGTCCTTGCCCCGCACCCGCGCCTTCTGACCGGTCCGCGTGCGGCGGCGGGTGGTATTCGCCTGCGCGATCCCGGCCAGCGTCTCCTCGTCCCGTTCGCCGCCGCGCACCGCACGCACCAGCTGGCGCAGCGCGTTCACGAACGCTGCGCCCTTGCCCTTGGTGAAGAACTGGGAGACGAGGGAGGCGTCGCGGCCGAGCATCCTGGCGACCTGGCGCTTGGTGTAGCCCTCGTCGAGCAGCTCCTGGGTCAGGCGGGCGGCCTCGTTCGGGTTGTCCGGGCCGGCGGGGCTCACTGCTCACCTCCGGCGGCGAGTTCGGCGCGGCCCAGGGCGCGCAGCTTCAGGTACTCCTCCTGGGACTGCGGGTGCTCGACGGGGCCGGTGAGGTGGCCCTTGAGGAGGTAGTCGCCGGGCTCGCCGCGGTAGGGCCAGGGCCGGCGCCCAGTGAGGGCGATGCCGTCGGTGCCGAAGTAGACGACCGTGCCGGGCTCCGCGTGCAGGGCCCCGGCGTGGCCGATGACGTCCTTGCCCTGCCGGTACTTCGTGTCCAGCAGTGCCGTCCGGGCACCGGACCACACGTAGGCGGCCCACTCGGGGTGGGCGTAGGGGTCGCGGGAGAAGCCGGCCTGCCGCTGCCAGGTGACGACCTGGTCGTCCTGGCCGAGGATTTCCACCCCGGCCGGAAGCGCCTCGCCGACGGGGGTGGTGCCGGAGACCAGGCGGGGGCGCTGCGCGAAACCGCCGAGGCCGAACAGCAGCACGGAGCGCACCGCGCGGGAGGCGAGGTAGGCCGCGGTGCGCTGCCGCTCGTCGCCGTGCATGCGGGACAGGTTGGTCAGATCCGCCCAGGCGGCCTTCAGGCGCTTGCCCCACTCGTCGAGCGGCTTGCCGTCCTCGAACAGCAGACCGCCCAGGATCTCGACCTTCCACGGCGCGAGGTGGTTGGCGAGGGCGAGGTGGACCTCCGCACCGCCCGCCCACGTCGTGAACGTGGCACCGGGCTCGGAGGGGTAGATCCAGGCGCGGTCGCCGGTGACCGGGGCCGGCAGCAGGCCGACGTGGTTCCAGCCGGCCGGGACGGTGACCCGCACGTTCCAGTGCGAGCAGGACATCAGGGCCTTGGTCTGCTCGGCCTCGGTCATCGCGGCGAACGCGGCGGCGGTGATGCGGCGCGGGGTGCCGACCGGCGACTTCCACAGGTGCTTGGCGTAGGCGAAGGTGCGGTCGTACTCCACCAGGGCGGGCAGTTGCTCGGGGACGCGGGGCGGCAGGATCAGCTCGGTGCGGCCCTGGCCGCCGGTCGCGTGCAGCAGGGCGCGCAGTTCCTCGGACAGCACCGGGTAGCCGCCCGCCCACTTGCCCGTGGTCGGGATGGTGCGCGACCACAGGTCCCGGCCGGTCTGGCTCGGCGAGCCCATCAGCACCGCGTCGTCCCAGTGCCGGCGCAGTGCCTGCCACAGCAGCGTGAAGGCCTGCCGGCAGGTCGTCACGTCGGCGCCGTCCGGGTCGAACCACTCCCCCATGCTGCGGATCTCCGTGACCGGTCCCTGCGGGGAAGCGGCGGGGGCGTAGCGGCCGACGGGCTGGCGCTGGTGGACGAAGTGCCCGGCGAGCTTGTCGCGGCCGGAGCCGACGGCGGTGGTCCACCGCTCGCTCGGGGTGTTGAGCCAGGCGGCGACGGCGTCCTTGAGGGTGGAGTAGCGCTCGGCGCCGTCGTGCCAGGGGGCGCCGGCGGTGATGTAGATGCGCTCCGTGCCGGGCGCGGTCGCGAGGACGGCGTCCAGGATCTCGCCCGGGGTGCGGGCGCCGAGGTCGAGCCGCACCACGCGGTCGCGCACCGCGAGGTCGCCGGTCGCGGCGTCCAGGAACACCGTCGAGCGGGCCTGTTGGGTGAAGTTCGGGCGCTTGGACACCAGCCCGGTGGTGACGGCCTCGAACCGGGCGCCCGCCGGGCCCTCGGGGAGCGTCGGCAGTTCACGTGGACCGGCGTCGACCGCCGGGCGCGGCGCGGCAGCGACCGGAGCGGCCGGGACGACCGGCGCGGCAGCGGCAGCGACAGGCGCGGCCGGGGTGGGCTGGTCGTGTACGGGAGCCGGGCGGGTCAGCGCCGGGGCGACCGCGGCGGCGGGCTCGGCAGCCGGCGCGGCCTTCGGCACCTCGGGCGCCGGGGGCTCGGCGGCGGCCTGGTCGTCGGTCTTGGCGGCGCGCACGGCGGCCGGGGTCGGGTCCAGCAGCGGGGCGATCCGCACGACGTCGCCCACCGACAGCCCGGAGGCCTTCGCGACGGCCGGCGCCTGGGCGCCCTCGTACCCCGCGAGCCCGGCCACCTTGCGCGCACGCTGGGCGGTGAGCTTGTCCAGTTCCTTGCGCGCGGCCGCGACGGCCTTCTCGGCGGCCGTGATCTCGGTGCGCAGCTCGCGCAGAGCGGCGAGCTCGGCGGTGTACGCCTTGCGGTCCATCAGGCCGTCACTCCCCCGCCGTGGCAGCGGTGCCGGGGCCGGTGTCGAGGGGGCGGGCCCGGCGGGCGAGGGCGAGCCAGCCGTCCGGGCCCCGGGTGCCGTGGATGTCGGCCAGGCCCGCGAGCAGGAACGCGTAGGCGCCGCGCTTGGGGGCCCGCGGTTGGGAGGTGCCGTTCTCCCACTTGGCGAACGTCTCCCGCCGGGTGCTCAGGGCGTCGGCCACCTCGACCTGGGTCAGACCGGCGGCCTTGCGCAGCCGTTCCCGCTCGGCCGGTTCCGGCAGGTCCCCACCATCCCGGGCCTTGGCCAACAGCGCGTCCACCGCCGCGAAAATCTCGGACATCACATACCTCCCGTCCAAGAAGTTAGCGCAGAACACCGCCTTGTGTGCAACACGTTTCGCCGCACTCGCGCCTCGATATGACCGCATGCCCGACCGGCGGCCCTACCTCCGGGCGTGCACAGCAAGGCCCCGGCCAGGGGTCGGGAAGCCGGTGCGGAACGGTCTGCACGGCGGCGTCGCCCGGTCGCCCCTTCGGCGGTGGCGTCGATCACCGCCGAGGTGGTCGTCCCGTTGAAGGTGCCGGCCGACGTCCCACGGCCCCGGGCGCGCGCGCCGCGGTGCCGTCACCGACCGCGGTCACGCAGGCACATGACCGGCCGCCCGGCGAGAGACCGGGCGGCCGGTGATGGGGTGAAGCCCGTCCGCCCCGGCCTCAGCCGCCGCAGGCGGCCGGTGGGGCCGGGGGCGCCGTTCGCGGCCGGCCGCCGGCAGCCGGTGGAGCCGAGTACCGGCGTGGCGGGGATCGGGCGAGCCGGTCAAGGACCGGGGTGGGGGGCGCGGGCCGCCGACGAGCCGTCACGGACGATCTCGCCCGTGAGGTTGCCGTTGGCTCCCGAGCCGAGGAACAGCACCAGCTTGGCGACGTCGTCCGAGTCGGAGAGACGGCCCGTGGGCGTGCCGGCGGCGAGCTTGTCGGTGATGAACGCGGGAAGGGGCGGACGGCTGTCGGTCAGCGTGAGGCCGGGGGCCACCACGTTGACGAGGATGCCGTCCCTGCCCGCCTCCCAGGCGAGGCTGCGGGCAAGCCCGTGGAGCCCGGACTTGGCCGTCCCGTAGGGGCCGGGGCCGGGCACTCCCTCCTCGGCGACGCTGGAGGAGATCAGCACGATGCGGCCCCAGCCGCGTGCGCGCATGCCCGGCAGGACGGCCCGCACCTGGGCGGCGGCTCCGATCAGGTTGGCACCGATCATGGCCTGCCACTCCTTGAGCGGCACGTCCTCGAAGCGGACGCCCGGGTCCGGCGGGCCGTCACCGCCCCAGCGCACGGCGTTGGCGACGAGGACGTCGATCCCGCCCCACCGCTCGACGACCGCGCCCACGGCCTCCTCGACGGTGGCGAGGTCCTCAAGGTCGAGCCGGACCGCGAGTGCCCGTCCTCCCCGGCCCTCGATCTCGGAGACGACCTTCCCGGCCTTCTCCGGGTGGTTGCGGTAGGTGATGGCGACCCGGGCGCCCTCCCGGGCGTACGCCCGGGCGGTTGCGGCGCCGATGCCGGTCGAGGCGCCGGTGACCAGGACCACGCGGTCCTTGAGTGCGGTGTCCATCGTGCGGGGTGTCCTCTCGTGGGGAAGTGCGCGTGCGACGGAAGTGCGTGTGCGGCGGAAGTGCGCGTGCCACGGGCGGGGCGGCTCCCGTCGCCCCGCCGGGGCGCCTCAGGCGGCGCGGCCCTCGACGGGCACGCGGGCGGCCAGGGCCCTGACCCGGTCGAAGGCGGCCGCGCGCGAGGCCTCGTGGGCGTCGCGGAACTGCGCGAGGAACGGCAGGACCGGCGCGTGGGTCAGCTCGGTGTGCACGAACTCCACGTCGTCGAGGCCGAGCACGGAGAAGTAGGCGCGCAGGTAGGGCTCCTGGAAGTCGAACGGCTCCCGAGGGGTGCCGGGGCCGTACGCGCCGCCGCGGGCGCTCAGGACGACGGCGGACTTGCCGGCGAGCGGGAGCCACGGCAGGGTCACCCGGTCCATCCAGGTCTTGAGGGAGCCCGGGACGCTGAAGTTGTACATGGGCGTCCCGATGACCAGGACGTCCGCCGCGAGGAGTTCGACGACCAGGGGGCGGGTCTCGGCCCACGCCCCGGCGAGTCCGGGCTCGGCGGCCACCACCCCGTCCATCGCCGCGAGGTCCCTGACCCCGTTCAGGGACGACTGGCCGAGCAGCTTCACCCGGCCCTCGTCGATCGGCCGTACCGGGTCCGCCACCAGGTCGCGGTAGGTGTGGACGCCGTCCGGGTGGGCCGCCTTCCAGTGGTCGACGAAGGCGGCGCCGAGCTCCCTGGAGAACGATTCGCTTCGGGCACTGGCGTCGAGATGCAGCAGCTGTGGCACAAGGATCCCTTCCGAGCGGGACGATCCGAAGTCACGACCAGAGTAAACCAAGATAATCTTGAATCAAGACCATTTTGATCCTTTGCTATTCTGCTGGGATGTCCCCCCGCACTCCCGCCGACGAGCAGGCGCCGGGCAGCCGGCTCCACGGCGATCTGCACTGGCTCTTCGCCCGACTCAAGCAAGGCCTCGCCACCGCGGAGACCCTGGCCGTACGCGAGCACGGCCTGTCCCTGTGGGGATACACGGTGCTGATGGCGATCGTCGACGCTCCCACGAGGAGCCAACTCGCCCTCGCCCAGGCCGTCTCCGTCGACAAGAGCAAGCTCGTCCTCGTCCTCGACGAGCTGGAGGCCGCCGGACTGGTCGCCCGCCGACCCGACCCGGCCGACCGGCGGGCGCGCATCGTCGAGGCGACCGACACCGGCCGGCGCGTCCTCGACGCCGCACGCGACGACGTCCGGGCGATCGAGGAGAACCTGCTCTCCGACCTGGAACCGTCGGCCCGTCAGGCCCTGCACACCGCCCTCGGCCGACTCGTCGGCACGCCGGTCACCCGCATCGAGAACGGACAGGAGTACGACAACGCCTGCGCGCCCCGCCAGGCGTGACGGCCCCGCTCGGACCCGGAGCACCCGGTCAGGAAGGCCTCGGCGTTCTCCCGGCCCGCGGCGGCGTGTTGAAGGCGAGGTTCTTCGAGGAGCTGGACCGGGAGAACGCCAGCGTCACGGTGCCCTCGTGCCGTGTCCGGCGCCGGACCGTTTCAGCCGCCGCTTCCGCCCCCGGGCGAGGCCCCGGTGATGGCCTGCATCTCCTGCCCGGTGATCTCCTGCAGCGGCAGGCCGTCGCAGTTGCCGAGGACCACGCCGACCCAGCCGGTGTAGGGGTAGACGTTCCAGCTGGCGCTGACGCCGGGGTTGCCGCCGCCGCGCCCGAACACCCACTGGCCGTTGACGATGCGCACCGGCATGCCGTAGGCCCCGAACGACGAAGCGCTGTGGGGGATCTTGGCCCCGGTGAGCAACTCGGCCCAGGGCCGGTCCAGCAGCGTGCCGTCGCCCAGTGCGCGCGCGAAGCGGACCAGGTCCGGTGCGGTGGCGAAGCCGCCGTCCCCGGGGGCGTCGATGAAGGCGCGGCCGGGGTTCTTGCCGAGGACGTCCGGGTCCGGGCTGTCCTTGTCCAGGTGGCGGACGGCGTCCACCTGGCTGCCGTCGGCCAGCGTCATGTAGGGGTGCGCGATGTGCGGGTCGGTGAGCCACTGCGGCCTGGTGGGGAACGCCGGGCCGGTCATGCCGCAGCGCCCGAGGATGTTCTCCTGCACGTAGTCCCAGTACGACGTGCCGCTCACGGCTTCCACGATCAACGCGGGGATGCCGACCTCGGCGCCGGAGTGGCCGGTGGGCGTGCCGGGGGGAGCCACCGGAACGGACTGCCGGACCCACTGCTCGTAGTACTCGCGCACCTCCTCCCGGCTCCGGAAGACGCGGTGCACGTCCTCGTCCGGGGTGTTCAGCCCGGAGGTGCCGGAGAGCAGGTGGTGGACGGTCACCCGTTCGGCGATGTCCCCGGCGAAGCCCCTCAGGTGGGTGCCCACGGTGTCCGACAGTTTCAGCCGGCCCTGCTGTGCCAGTTGCAGGACGGCCACCGCGCCGAACGGCTTGCCTGCCGAGCTGAGGCTGAACGCGGTGCCTTCGTGATGGGGAAGCCCCTTCTCCCTGTCGGCCATGCCGTAGCTGCGGGACAGCACCGTCCTGCCCCGGTGGGACAACAGCACCACGCCGGAGAACTTCCCCTCGGCGGCCAGCTTCGCCACGTACTGGTCGTAGGCTCCGCCGGGACGGGTGGCCGGCGGGAGGTCGGAGTCGGGTGGAGCCGGGTCGGTGCGGCCGGGCCGAGCGCCCGCCGAAGGTGCGCCGCCCGCCGAGGGCGCGGCGGCGGGCCGGGGGGGGGGGGGCCCCCCCCCCCCCCCCCCCCCCCCCCCCCCGACCCGCCCCACCCGAGCAACCGTCGCCGGCTGACACCACGTACGGAATCCGAGTCCATGATCACGGTCCTTTCCTGATCGGCGATTCGACCGGTGCGGGCCCACCGGCGGCCGCTGCCGGACACCGAGCACCCGCCCCTGTGGTCTCGTGCCTCCACTGAAGCCGGACGAGGGTTGCGGTGGCGTACGCGGTTCTCCCTACGCCCGCGATACGCCGGGTCCCCGGACGTCAGGGAAGCCGGACCGTGACGAGGAGACCGCCGCCCGGGCGGGGCGCGAGGCCGATGCTCCCGCCGTGTGCCCGGACGATGCTGTGCACGATGGCCAGCCCGAGGCCGGCCCCGGCGTGCTCGTCGGTGCGCGTGCGTTGCGTTCCGCGCTGGAAGGGCTCGGTGAGGGTCGGCAGGAGGTCCGCCGCGACCCGTTGGCCGGTGTTCTCGACCCGCAGCACGCTCGCGTCGTGCCGCGGCTCGGTGTGGACCGTGACGGTGCCGCCGCAGGGGAGGTTGTGGACGATGGCGTTCTGGACGAGGTTGGTCACCATCCGCAGGAGGAGCGCCGCGCAGCCGGTGGCCGGTGCCTTCTCCCCGGTGACGTCGAGCGTGATCCGGCGCTTCTCGGCCAGGGGGAGCAGCGTTTCGACGGCTTCCTCGGCGATCAGGGACAGGTCGACGGGCTCGCGGGTGACGCCCGTGCGGTCGGCACGGGCGAGCAGCAGGAGAGCCTCGGTGAGGTCGATCGCGCGCGCGTTGACGGTGTGGAGGCGGTCGAGGAGTTCGCCCTGGTCCCGGGTGGGGTCGCTACGGGCGAGGTCGAGGAGTGTCTTCGAGATCGCCAGGGGGGTGCGCAGTTCGTGGGAGGCGTTCGCGGCGAACCGCCGCTGTTCGGCGACGTGGGATTCGAGTCGTTCGAGCATGAGGTCGAACCCGTCGGCGAGTTCGCGGAATTCGTCGTGGGGGCCCGTCATGCGCACCCGGTGGGACAGTGACCCGTTCGCGGCCGTCCGTGCCGCGTCCGCGATCCGTGTGAGGGGTTCGAGCATCCGGCCGGCGAGGATCCATCCTCCCAGGAGGCCGAACAGCAGCAGGAAGGCCAGTGCCGTGGCCGCGGCGGGGGCGAACGTGCGCACGAGGAGGTAGCGGTTGGGTGCGACGCCGAGGAGGCCCCGGGGGTTGTCGGGTACGTGGCGCAGCAGGGACACCCAGACCACGGCCAGCAGGAGGGTGCCGGCGACGAGGAGGAATCCGGCGTAGCTGACGGTGAGTTTCAGGCGGGCGCTGAGTCCCGGGCGCCTAGGCACGTGGGCGGCCGGGGTGGGTGAGGTCCGGGCCGGTGTCGATGCGGTACCCGACGCCGGGCACCGTGGTGATGAGCCATGGTGCGCCGAGTCGTTTGCGCAGGCCGGAGACGGTGATGCGGACGGCGTTGGTGAAGGGGTCGGCGTTGGCGTCCCAGGCACGCTCCAGGAGTTCCTCGGCGCCGACGACACCGCCTTCGGCGGCGACGAGGACTTCGAGCACGGCGAACTGCTTGCGCGTGAGCGCGACGTAGTGTCCGTCGCGGAAGACCTGCCGGCGGAAGGGGTCCAGCCGCAGGCCCGCGATCTCGCTGACCGGGGGCCGGGCGTACGCGCGTCTGCGGTGCAGCGCCCGCAGGCGCATGACGAGTTCGCGCAGCTCGAACGGTTTGGTGAGGTAGTCGTCGGCGCCGAGTTCGAACCCGGACGCCTTGTCGTCGATCCGGTCGGCAGCGGTGAGCATGAGGATCGGGATGCCGCTGCCGGAGGCGACGATCCGCCGGGCGATCTCGTCGCCGGAGGGGCCGGGGACGTCTCGGTCGAGGACCGCGAGGTCGTAGGAGTTGACGGCGAGCAGTTCCAGGGCCGCGTGGCCGTCAGCGGCGATGTCGGCCGCGATCGCCTCCAGCCGCAGACCGTCCCGGACGGCTTCGGCCAGGTAGGGCTCGTCCTCCACGATCAGCACGCGCATACCTGGAGCCTAGGCAGCACGGCATATCGCCGACGTATGCTTCCCCGCCCGCCTCGGGCTCGGCCCCGCCGTCGTGCGTCGGCCTGTCCCGCGATCCGGCCGTGGCTGGTGGTCGTTCGGATGCGCGCACGCTCACCACTGGATGAGGACAGCCCCGGAGGAGCCGGCCGCGCCCTCGGTGCCGTCCGTGCCGTTCTGGCCGGGGGTGCCGTCCTGCGGGCCGGCTCCGGGTGCGGCGCCGTCACCGCCGCGGCCGCCGGTGGCGCCGGCGCCGCCTGCGCCGCCGGCCCCGCCTGCGCCGAAGGCGTATCCGCTGAAGGCGGTGGCCGCGCCGCCCGCGCCGCCGGTGCCGGCGAACCCGCCGCGGCCTCCCCTGCCGCCGGCCGCGCCGGAGGGGACGCCCTGGATGGGGACCGCGCCGTTGGAGCCGGCGTCGCCCGCGCGGCCGGTGCTGCCGTTGGCGCCGGGTGCCCCAGGGGTGCCGGGCACCACCGTGCTTTCGCATCGCGGCTGATTGGTGGGGTCGGGAGCCGCCGGGGCGCCAGAGCCCGCGGCTCCCCCGCCGCCGCCGGGCCCGCCCGAGGCGTAGCCTTCGAGGAACCCTCCCGCCCCGTTTCCGCGCGTGCCGCCCCGGCCGGGGCCGCCGGCGTGGGCGCCGCTGCCGTTGGGCGCGTTGACCGCCGTGGCCTCGAACGTGTAGCCCAGGGGGCTTTGGTAGAAGGCTTCGACGGTGGTGGCGGCGAGGAGCCCGACCCTGGGGAACTCGCCTCCCCTCGCGCCGCTGCCGCCGTTCGTGCCGTCGATGTTGGCCCCGGGGCCGCCCGCTCCGCCCGTCCCGCCGGCCCCACCGTGCTGGTACGTCCCGCGCCTGATCCTGATGCTCAGGCTGAGGGCGGTGGCTCCGCCGGGCGGAGGGTAGGGCATCACCCGGAACTGGCAGGTGACGAGCGAGCCGGCCTGGCCGCCCTGGCCGCCGCCTCCGCCGCCTCCCCCGCCACCGCCACCGCCGCCGGCCCCGCCCGTCGAGTCGCTCCGGGCGTTCGCGCCGCCCCCGCCACCGCCGCCGCCACCGCCGCCCCCGCCACCGCCCCCGGCGCCGCCTGAGCCCCAGGCCGTGATCGTCAGGGTGCTCACCCCGGCCGGGATCGTGAAGGAGCCGTCACCGGTGAAGAGTTGGGATCCGCCCGCCGCCGCCGGCACGGACCCGGGGACGGAGGCGCCCGCCGGCGCCGCCGCTGCCACGGGCGAGCCGCAGAGCGTGCTCAGGCTCAGGACCAGCACGCTCGCAGCCCCCGTCATCCCTCGCCCGGCCCGGCGCCGTCCTGCGGCAGCAACGACAAGACCCTTGCTGTGCACCGTGCACACCACCCTTCACCTCCGGTCGGTCAGAACGGCCGCCCGCAGCCGGCGGGCTGACCGTGCACCGGGTCTCACGGACACGGATCCGTGACCCGTTCTCGGAGAGGGGACTACCCTGCTGCGCACCGCCACGACGGCCCCGCGCAACCGCACGCCCCGCACGCGCCTCACACGCCTGCCGGCTCCGGGCACGGCGGGCGGGGCCGGGCGGTCCGGTCGGTCCGCAGGGTCCGGGCCCGGAGCGGTGAGAAACGAGGAGGTCCCGCTCTCACCGGTCGGTCGGCGAGGCTCACCACCGCAGGTCGGCACCGCCGGGCCGTGTGCGGGGTCCGGCCGCCGGAAAGCCCGCCGCGCGGTGCCCGGCCGCGGCAGTGCGGGTGGCGGGCGGTACCACGGGGTTCAGCCTCCCGCCCCGGTGGAGGCGCCGCTTCATCGTCCGGGGCGCCCGGGCGCGCCGGGCTCTCCTCCCACGACACCACGCGCCGGCTGCGGAGATCATCGGTTCCGGGGACGAACGCCACCCGCTGCACGTACGCCGACGGTCCGCCGCGCGCTACTTCTCCGGGCGTACGGCAGCAGGGCCTGTTGTCACGGCACCGGCCCCAGGTCCGCTGTCGTCTCGGCCGGCCTGGCGCTCAGCCTCCGAACGTGGTGCGCAGTCCGCGCAGGATTCGCCCGGGGCGGCGCAGCTCGACCGGGTCGTGGTGTCCCTGCTGGAACCGGTGCAGCCGGTGGAACGGCCTCCCGCTGCCCGTTCCCTGCCCGATCTTCTCCCAGATCTGCCGCACCGGTTGCCAGGCGAGCTGGCTTCGCATCGCCTCCGACCAGATCCGCCAGGTGCGGTCGCTGATCCACCCCGCCGCGCGCAGTTCCAACTCGTCCTCGCAGAGGACGAGGTAGCCCCGCAGTACCCGTTCGTCCCCCTCGCTCAACGGCACCGGTCCGGCGGTCGGCCGGGTGCGCAGCACGGCGAGCGAGAGGTCGTCCATCAGTTTCCAGTAGCGGGCCACGTAGAAGTCCTCGAAGGCCCGGATCCGCTGCCGCTGGATCTGCCGCAGACTCAGTACCGCCACGACCACGGTCACCAGCGTCGCCACGGACGCGACATCGGCCAACACCCTTGCCGCCCCTCCCCGTTCCCGAATCCGACCGGCTGCTACGCTCCGCCGGTTCCGCGCTCCGGGCAAGGGGCAGCATGACAATGTGTCACTGATGTTTCCGCTGTGTGACGGTCCACGGTGTACGCCGGCCGTCGGTGAGGGGTCCGCTCTGTCCGGTTCTCGGGCTGTGAGCACGGCGTGGAGCAGGGAAAGGGGGAGTGGCAGGGTGGCCGGGACGGTGCTGCGGGTGCCGGCCTACCGGCAGGCTCTGGCTGCCGTCCGCCGAAGCGCCGCCGCGTCGGACGCGGTTGGCGATCGAGGATCCGAGCGAAGCTGGAGCCGATCCGGGGCGGCGGGAGTTCCTGGACGCGCTCTGTGACGCGTGCGGGCTCCACGTGTTGCGGCATCAGCGGCACAGCGTTCGCCGGGCCAGGGCGAGGGTGACCTCGGTGGTGTCGCTCCAGGAGCAGACCTCCAGCCAGGAGAGGTAGCCGGCCTGGACGAAGACCAGGACTTCGCCGGGGCAGTCGCCGTCCTCGGTGTGGATCTGGGCTTCGACGGCCACCACCGTGCCCGGTCCGGACGGTGCCGACTCGACGGCAGCCGTGTCGACCTCGAAGTAGGCGGTGCCGCACCCACACCTACAGCGCTCCCGCACGCGCAGACGGGGTACCTGAGCGCGGAGCGCCAGCCGTATCGGATCGTCACCGTCGAGGAGGACGTCAAGCACGTCGGCTATGTCGGGAGGAAGGCCCTCAGTCATGGCCGCACCGTATCCGACCTGCGATGAGTCGGGTCAGCCCCCGGGCCGCCGGAGCCCGGCCCGCCGCCGTCGGCGGTATCGGCCCGCGCGGCGGCCTGGGGACCGTACGGTCGACATCACCCCGCTGGCGCAGGCACGGCGCCATGGGCCGTACGGGCGGCCCCCTCCCGTCGAAGGCCACCACGTCCCCGCGTCGGGGGTGGCCGTCGAAGGCGTACGCCAGCTTGTTCACGATCAGGCGGTCGCCCGGCCGCACCGTGTTCTCCATCGCGCTCGACGGCACCGCGAACGGGCGGGCCACGAAGGCGTTCACCGGCAGGACGATCACGGCACAGACACCCAGCAGCCGAAGCACACCACGCGTCCGGGAGCGAGTCCGCACGCTCCCGGACGCATCCGCCTTCTCCTCCGGCCACGCCCGGCCGTGCGCCTCGCCGTGTTCGCTCACATCCGCCCTCCTGACGGCCGGCACCGGACGACAGCCCCTGCCCTCATTCCGGCCGGGGGCGTTCGAGCGAAAGGCTGATGCGGCGACGCCGGCGGTCCACGTCGAGGAGGACCACCCGGACCCGGTCGCCGACCGCGAGCCCCTCCTGCGGGGGCCCGGCGTCGTGACCGGCCGGCCCGGTGCGGTGGACGAGGCCCTCGATGCCTTCTGCCACCTGGACGAACACGCCGAACGGCAGCAGCTTGGTCACCGTCCCCGAGACCGTGTCCCCGCCCTTGTGGGTATCGGCGTAGTGCTGCCAGGGATCGGGCTGCAGCGCCTTCACGGACAGGCTCACCTGCTCCCGGGCGAAGTCGACACCGATGATCCGGGCGCGGACCTCCCGGCCGATCGGGGCGATGTCGTCCACCGAGTCGAAGCGGGTCCAGGACATCTCGGGAACACGGAGGAAGCCGAGGAAGCGGCCCAGGTCGTCATCGAGGTGCACGTGCACCCCGACGTCATTGAGGCCCGTCGCGACCACGCCGGTGACAGCCTCGCCCACGCGCAGGGAGCCCAGGAACGTCCGGCGCTCCTCGGCCCGGGTGCGGTTGGTGCGCCAGCGCGCCCGGAGGACACCGTCCTCGTCGGGCAGCACCGCGGCGAGAAGAGGACGGCGATCGGCTGGTTCCAGCGGGACCAACGCGGCGCGGTGGCCCGGGCCCGCCGTGATCGGGGGGTTCGGCACATCCGCGCGGCCCATGGGCGGTTCGGCGACCCGCGCCGTGTGGAATCCCCCGCCGGGATACTGCTGCACGAGCAGGTGAAGGCGTTCCGCGCGCACGACGGCGGCGCGGATGCGCTCGACGTCCTCGGCGAGGTCCGGCCATACCGCCAGCCGCGCCCGTGGGGCCAGACGTCCCCGCGCAGCCTCGACCTCGTGAGCGGTCGTCAGGCGGTGCCAGCGGTAGGCGTGGCCTGCCGCACGCTCCTCCAGCAGGACCCCGCCGCGGTCCACGACCAGTGCGCCGACCTCGGACCAGAACGTCTCGTCGGCGGCCCGCGAAGCGTCGGTCTCGTCGAGGGCCGGGTCGTAGGGTGAGCCCGCGACCCGGTCGGCGAACAGTCCGAGGACTCGCGTGCGGGACACGGCGACCTCGTGGTCCCGGTCGCCGCCGACGTAGATGTCGTCCCGGTCGCCGACATGGACGAAGAAACCGTGGTCCCCCTGCAGCCGGCACCAGGCGCCCTCGCGCAGCACCATCGCCCGCAGCAAGCCGAGACCAGTGGCGAGTGGCACGCGCGCGCCGTCGTGGAAGCCGACGCCGCCGTAGGGGAAGAGTCCGCTCAGCCCGTGCCCCCCGCTTCCCGCGTGGACGGAGAAGGAGAAGAACCCCTCGGTCATGGGGTTGTCGATCGTCACCTCCTCGACGGCGGCATCGAGCGCGAACCCCGCCACGGCCGCCACACAGGCAGCAGCGACGCGTTCTCTCGACTCATACGCGAGGGAGGGACGGCCCCCGCCGGCCGCCGCCTCGAAGCCGGCGGGATCGTGGGGGGTGAGGCGGTACACCCAGGGCGCCATGTCAGCGGCCCGGACGGCTCGTCGTCGCCCTGAGGGCCGGTCGCGAGTGGACAAGGGAAATGATCACCCACGCACCCTACCGGCACCGGGCCCGCCATGAGCAGGAGTCGTTCTCGGCAACGGCGCCACCGGCGGCGGCCGCCGGTCGCCCCCGGGCCCCGGGTCGGCGACGACCGGCCGGAGCGGGAGGTGATGCGCTGAACCGGCCCGCCCGGCGCCCCTGGTGGCGCCGGGCGGGGCGGCCGTCCGCAGTGCGGCAGCCGCGATGATCTGTCGCCGGACGGTCCGTCCCGGGGCGCCTTGGCCGGTCAGGGGTGCCGCAGGGCGATGAGGTCGGTGCCGTACGGGTTGCTTCCTGGTGGTCACCGGCGACCACACCTACGGCTGCTCGACGGCCCCTCCCCCGGCTTCCCCGAGGTCGGCTACGCCCGCTGAACGGCTGGGCGCTGCGCCCCGCCCGTCGGCTCCGGGGTAGACGCCGGGGAGGCGGTCGGCGCAGGCCGGGCCGCGAAGCCCGGCCCCGTATCCGGGACCGGGCTCGAACAGGCCGGCCCTGGTCAGGTGTTGGCGATGAAGTCGGCGACCAGCCGGTTGAATTCGGCGGCGTGCTCGATCATCGCCCAGTGGCCGCAGTGGTTGAGCAGGACGAGCCGGCTGTTCGGGATGTTCGCCAGCAGGTACAGCGAGGTCTCGTACGGCACGACGCGGTCGTCGCGGCCGTGGATGAGCAGGGTCGGCACCTGGATCGCGGGCAGGAGTTCGGGCTTGACCCACGTCGGCAACGGTGCCCCGTGCGGCAGGCCTTCGACGTAGTTGCGCAGGTGCTCCGGGCGTGCGAGTGCGGCGTCGGAGCGGGCCCGGCACAGGTCGGGGGTGGCGAAGCGGGCCTTGTCGTAGACCATGATCTCGACCAGTCGGCGCATGTTCTCCGGGCCGGCGTCACGGTAGGCCTCGATCAGGACCTTGAGTCCTTCCGAGGGGCCGTCCCCGGCGCCGAAGAGCATCGGCATCCGGCCGACCGGCGGTCCCATGGTGACCAGGTGCGAGATCCGGCCGGGGTGTTCGGTGGCCAGCCGCAGCGAGGTCTGGCCTCCCATCGAGTTGCCGACGAACGCGGCCTTCTCGATGCCGAGGGCGTCGAGGAACTGGATCGCCGCCTCCACGTGGTCGAGCCGGTCGACGGTCGCGGCGTCCGATCCGCCCCAGCCGGGCATGTCGACGGCGTACACGTGGAAGTGTTCGGCGAGCGCCTCGATGTTGCCGGCGAAGTTGCTCCACCCGGTCGCGCCGGGCCCGCTGCCGTGCAGCAGGACGACCGGGTGGCCGGATCCCGCCTCGTAGTAGCGGAGCGTCCAGTCCGCGGTGCGGACGCTGCGCGCGATGGTGGTGGGGTCGAGGGTCATCGGGGGTCCTCCCCGTTCGGAGCGGGCGCGGCGGCGAGCAGTCGGGCGACGGCGTCCGGCGGGCGGTGGCCCCAGCTGTGCAGCTGGTCGAGCGTCCTCACCTGCCATGTCTCGTCGTCGATGACCAGCCCGCCCCAGCCGTACTCGATGCTGAAGCCCGAGGGCGTGAAGACGTAGAAGCTGAACATGCGGTCGTTGGGGTGCATGCCGAGCGTCATCTCGAACGGCTGTCCGGCGTCCATGCACCGGTCGTAGGCCGTGCCGACGTCGCGGATGTCGCTCACCTCGACCATGAAGTGGTGGGTCCTCTTCGGTGACGGCAGGTCGCCGAAGGCCACGGTGTGGTGGCGGCCGTTGCAGTGCAGGAAGATCAGGTCGGCGAGCACGCCCGGCGCCAGCTCCTCGACGATGATGTCGCTGACCTTGAAGCCGAGCAGGTCGATGTAGAAGCGCAGGTAGGCGTCCCGTGGGACGCCGTGCGCCAGGAGGACCTGGTGACCGGCGCCCCCCGCTGCGGTCACGAAGGTGCCGAGCAGCTTGGCGGACTCGAACGGCACCGGCGCGTCGGCCAGGCCGGTGACCAGTTCGATCCGGTTGCCCATCGGGTCGGCGGTGACGAAGACGCGCTCCACCTTGCGGGCGGCGGCCAGGGCCGTGCCGCCCTCGGTGACCTCGATCCCGGCCGCGCGGACCTTCTCGACCAGCGCGTCGAGCGCGGCCGCGTCCGCGACCTCGTAGCCGGTGGCCGTCAGGTCGTCGGCGGGACCCTCGGTGATGATCCAGCGGTGGGCCTTCTCGTCGGTGCGCAGCGTGAATCCGTCACCGGTCCTCGCGCCGAGTTGCATGCCGAGCAGTTCGACGCCGAAGTGCTCCCATCCGGCCGGATCGCTGACCTCGTAGACGACGTATCCGAGTTCTCTGACGACGGACACCTGACTCCTCCTTGTCCTTCTGGGGTTTCCCGGGCTTGTTCTTCCGGGCCGGGGCCGGGCTTGTTCTTCCGGGCCGGGCCCGGGCCCGCTCAGGCGGGTACGGCGAGGCCGCTGACGTCGGTCGCGGCGACGAACTTGTCGGGGCGCAGCGCCACCGCGCGGACGCCGTGGTCGCGCAGCCACGGCAGGAGGACGTCGTCGAGGTCGACCAGTTCGTCCGGTCCGCGGGTGTGCGCGGTCTTCGGGCGCACGGCGAGGTACCGGGCGTTGAGCGCGTCCCAGCCCGCCTTCTCCTGTGCCGTCAGCAGGTCCGCCGGGTCGGTGTCGTCGCCGAGCAGGACGAAGCCGCTTCCGAGGAGATCGTCCAGGCGTGCCATGCGGCCGGTGGTGTCGCCGGCGCTCGGCTGCGGGATCATCCGGCCGACGAGGCTGGTGTCGCCCACCGGGCCCCTGAGCCATCCGGCCTGCAGGGCCGGCGGGGCGTTGAGGGGCGGGTGGGTGTCGGTGTCCTGCTGGGTGATGACCCGTCCGAGGTCGACCGCGAGGCGGGTGTAGAAGGCGGCGTTGGGGCGCCGCTCCGCTTCGTAGGTGTCGAGCCAGCTCTCGGGCAGTTCGCCCGTGAGGACGCGGGCGAGTTTCCATCCCAGGTCGTGGGCGTCGCGCATGCCGGTCTGCATGCCGGCGCCGGCCCAGGGGGGCATCAGGTGGGCCGCGTCGCCGGCCAGGAACACCCGGCCGCGGCGCCAGGTGTCGGCCATCCGGGTGTGGTGCTGGTAGAAGGCGTGCTGGTGGATCTCGACGTCGTCCGGGGTGACGCCGAGTGCTTCGAGCAGCGGCCACACCTCGGCGGCGGTCGGGTAGTCCGCGGGGGTCTCTGCGGGTTTGAGGGGGATCTCCCAGCGGTGGTTGCCGGCGGAGAGGGCGATGTCGACGACCGGGCGTTGCGGGTCGGACCAGAAGGTCAGGACGTCGCGGTCGGGCCACCAGCGCTTGACGCGGCAGTCGATGACGACCCAGGTGACGTCTCCGGTGTCGCCGAGGAGCCGGCAGTGCGCTGCGCTGCGGGTGGCGCTGCTGCCGCCGTCGGCGCCGATCGCGTAGCGGGCGCGGGTGGTGCGGGTCTCGCCGGTCGTGGTGTCCGTGGAGGTGACGGTGACGCCGTCGGCGTCCTGGTCGATGCCGGTGACCCGGGCGCCGTAGTGCACCGTGAGGCGCCGGCCGTACTCCTGGGCGGCGGCGCGCAGTTCGGCTTCCATGGTCGGCTGGTAGATGTTGTAGGCGCGGGCCTTGGCGCCGAGCGAGGAGAGCGGCCGGTCGACCCGCATGATCTCGGTGCCGTCGTAGGTGATCCAGCGCAGGGCGCGCTGGGGTTCGATCTTCTTCTCGATCCGCTCGTCGATGCCGAGGTCCTGGAAGATCCGCATCGTCCAGTCGTCGACGGTCACGGCCCGGGCCCGGGGGTAGAGGTCCTGGTCCCGTTCGAGGGCGACGGCCGAGACGCCGTTCTTGGCGAGGGTGAGGGCGGCGATCACGCCGGTCGGACCGAATCCGACGATTGCGACATCCGCGTCGTAACTCTGGGTCATGCGCAGACTCCGTTGTCCCATCCGCACGTGATTCGTGGCGGGAACTTTTGGACCGATCGGTCGGTCCATTGGTGGATTATTAACAGCGGGTTACGGCGATATGTCAAGGGCCGGATCGTGACCGGGCGGCGGGGCGCGGTGCGGCCTCTAGACTTCGGCGGTGCACGAGCTCGCGCCGAAGGCGCCTACCGGAAACCGCAGGGGCCGCCGGTCGCGGCAGGAGATCCTGGACGCGGCGGCCAGGGTGATGTCGGTCCGCGGTTACGCGGGGACCTCGATGTCGGTGCTGGTCAAGGAGACCGGGCTGCCCAAGAGCGCGTTCTACCACCACTTCGACTCCAAGGCCGGGCTGCTCTCGGCCGTCATGGAGCAGGGGGCCCGCGGTTTCTTCGACAGCATGCGCGAGGCGCACCGGCAACCGCCGCAGGGCGGCACCCCGCGCGAGCGGCTCGGCTGGTACCTGCACCGCACCGGTGAGGTCCTGGAGAGCCGGGAGGAGTTCCTGCGTCTGCTGCTGGTGCTGGTGATGAGCCGGGAGGCGGCCGAGGCGCCGGAGGCGCTGCGGACCGTGATCACGGTCCGTGACGAAGGGCGCGCCTACATGCATCACATGATCCGCTCGTCGTTCCTCGGCGAGGGCGAGGACGTCGCCACCGCGGTCGCGGACGGCCTGGCCCATTTCGGCATGGCCGGGTTCGACGGTGCTTTCGTCTCGCTCCAGTCGGGGGACGGCAGGCCGGCCGCGGAGTGCATGGGGCAGCTCGCCGACGCCCTGGCGGCGCTCGGCGGGGCGTTGGCCGTGGCCGCCCGCCGCTGAACGCGGGGCGCCGGCGCGGCGCGCTCACCCCGGCGGCGTGCCGCGCCCGGCGGCCAGGGTGAGCGCGATGTCGACGATCATGTCCTCCTGTCCGCCCACCAGGCGGCGGCGTCCGCACTCCATGAGGATGTCGCGCACGTCGGCGCCGTAGCGCTCGGCCGCGGCCTCCGCGTGGCGCAGGAAGGAGGAGTAGACGCCCGCGTACCCGAGGGTGAGGGTTTCGCGGTCGACGCGCACCGGGCGGTCCTGGAGCGGGCGGACGAGGTCGTCGGCGGCGTCCTGCAGCGCGAACAGGTCGCAGCGGTGCTCGAAGTCCGAGAGGTTCGCGACCGCGACGAACGCCTCCAGCGGGCAGTTGCCCGCGCCCGCGCCGTGGCCGGCCAGCGAGGCGTCGACGCGGCGCACGCCGTTCTCGACCGCGACGACGGAGTTGGCGACCGACAGCGAGAGGTTCTCGTGGGCGTGGATGCCGATCTCCGTACCGGCGTCGAGGACGTCCCGGTAGGCCCGCACCCGGTCGGCCACGTCCCGCATGGTGAGCCGGCCTCCGGAGTCGGTGACGTACACGCAGTGCGCGCCGTAGGACTCCATGAGCTTGGCCTGGCGGGCGAGTTCGGCGGGCGGGGCCATGTGGGAGAGCATCAGGAACCCGCAGACGTCCATGCCGAGCTCCCGTGCCGCGGCGATGTGCTGCGCGGAGATGTCGGCCTCGGTGCAGTGGGTGGCCACCCGCACCGAGCGGACGCCGAGGTCGTGGGCGCGCCTCAGCTCGTGGAGGGTACCGACTCCGGGCAGCAGCAGCGTGGTGAGGCGGGCGTTGTCCACCACCGAGGCCGCCGCCTCGATCCATTCCCAGTCGGTGTGCGAGCCGGGGCCGTAGGTGAGCGATCCGCCGGCGAGGCCGTCGCCGTGCGCGACCTCGATCGCGTCGACGCCGGCCCGGTCGAGCGCGGTGACGATGCGCTTCACGTCCCGCGGCGTGATCCGGTGGCGGACGGCGTGCATGCCGTCGCGCAGGGTGACGTCCTGGACGAAGACCGGAGTGCCCATCAGTGGCCTGCCTTCCCTGCCGCGATGCGTTCCGCGACCCGGAGGGCGGCGGAGGTCATGATGTCGAGGTTGCCGGCGTAGGCCGGCAGGTAGTGGGCGGCGCCCTCGACCTCCAGGAAGACGGACACCTGGTGGGTGGGACGCGGGGCGCCCGGGGCGAGGAGCGTGGTGACCGGCTGGTCGGCGGGGACCGCGGTGATCTGCACCTGCTGCTTGAGCCGGTAGCCGGGGACGTAGGCGGCGACGGCGGCGACCATGGCGTCGACCGATCGCCGGATCTCCTCGCGGGTGGCCGGGTCCGGGGCCGTGACCAGGCACAGGACCGTGTCGCGCATCATCAGCGGCGGCTCGGCGGGGTTGAGGACGATGATCGCCTTGCCACGGCGTGCGCCGCCGACCTGCTCGATGGCCGAGGAGGTCGTCCCGGTGAACTCGTCGATGTTGGCGCGGGTGCCCGGGCCGGCCGACTTGGAGGCGATCGAGGCGACGATCTCGGCGTACTCCACCGGCGCGAGGCGGCTGATCGCGGCGACGACCGGGATGGTGGCCTGGCCGCCGCAGGTGACCATGTTGACGTCGGGGGCGTGGAGGTGCTCGTCGAGGTTGACGGCGGGCACGACGTAGGGGCCGACGGCGGCCGGGGTGAGGTCGATCAGCCGCTTGCCGAGCGGGGCGAGCCGGGCGGCGTTGGCCCGGTGGGCCCCGGCCGAGGTGGCGTCGAAGACGATGCGGATCTCGTCGAAGTCCGGCATCGCGATCAGCCCGTCGACACCCTCGTGGGTGGTCCGCACGCCGAGGCGCGCGGCGCGGGCGAGCCCGTCGGAGGCGGGGTCGATGCCGACCATGGCGCCCATCTCCAGCTGCGGTGATCCCCTCAGGACCTTGATCATCAGGTCGGTGCCGATGTTGCCCGAACCGATGACCGCGACCTTCGTCCTGCTCATCGCGCCGCTCCTTCGCCGAAGCCGACCGTCACCGTGCCGAGGCCGGAGAGGGTGGCGGTGACGGTGCTGCCCGGGGACACCGGACGCATCGGGCCGAGCGCGCCGGACAGGACGACCTGCCCCGCGCGCAGCGGCTCGCCGAGGTCGCGGGCGGTGCGGGCCAGCCACACGACGGCCTCGACCGGGTCGCCGAGGCAGTCCGCGCCGGTCCCGGCGGAGACCTCCTCGCCGTCGACGCTCATCGTCATCGCGACGTCCACCGGCTCGAACCGGTCGAGGGAACGGGCCTGCGTCCCGAGCACGTAGGCGCCAGCGGACGCGTTGTCGGCGACCGTGTCGCCGAGGCTGATGTCCCACCCCGCGATGCGGCTGCCGCAGATCTCCAGGGCCGCCACGCCGTACTCGACCGCGTCGCGGACCTGCGCGGCGTCGAGCGGGCCCTCGGCCAGGTCGGCGCCGAGCAGGAAGGCGATCTCCGCCTCGACCCGGGGCTGGAGGACCCGCCCGGCCGGGACGGTGTCGCCGTCCGCGTGGGCCATGTCGTCGAACAGGACGCCGAAATCGGGCCGGTCGACGCCGAGCTGGCGCTGCACCGCCGCCGAGGTCAGGCCGATCTTGCGGCCGGTGATCCGGGCACCGGCGGCGAGGCGACGGCGCGTCAGCGCGGCCTGCACGGCGTAGGCGGCGGCCAGGTCGTCCCGGCCGATCAGGTCCCGCACGGGTGCGCAGGGCACACCGGAGGCAGACGCCCCGGCGAGCCGCGCGACCGCGGCGGCGATGTCGGAGGTGCTCGCGGCGGCGAGCCCGTGGTTGTCGGTCACGGGCCCCACTCTGCGACCGGTGCCGGCCCCCGGCCAGCATTTCGTCTCGCTCAGCGATACGCTGCACCGCATGGCACAAGCACCCGCCCTCCACACGGTCCTGGGCAAGGCGGTGGCGATCCTGCGGGCGTTCCGGCCCGAGGACCGGGCCGTGCCCCTGGCCGCCCTGGTGCGGCGCACCGGCCTGCACAAGGCGACGGTGCACCGGCTGTCCGAAGCCCTGGTCGCCAACCGCCTGCTCGACCGGGTCGACGGCGGCTACCGCCCCAGCGCCGGCCTCTTCGAGCTCGGGATGCTCGCCTCGCCCGAGCGCAGCCTGCTGGAGGTGGCGATGCCCTTCCTCCAGGACCTCTACGAGCGCACCCACGAGACCGTCCACCTCGGGGTGCGCGAGGGCCACGACGTCGTCTACGTCGCCAAGATCGGCGGCCACCGGCAGGCCACGGCCCCCTCGCGCACCGGCGGACGGATGCCGCTGCACTGCACCGCCATCGGCAAGGCGCTGCTCGCGCACGCCGACGACGCACTGCGGCGCGCGGTGCTCACCGGGCCGCTGGAGCGGCGCACCCCCCACACCGTCGTGGCGCCCGGCACCCTGCGCCGCCAGCTGCGACGCGTCACCGAGACCGGCGTCGCCTTCGAGCAGGAGGAGTCCGCGCTCGGGCTCACCTGCGTCGCCGCGCCGGTGCTGGGACACGACGACGAGCCGCTCGCCGCGATCAGCGTGGCCGGTCCGGTGGGCAGGTTCCGGCCCGACCGGTACGCGACGGCGGTCCGGGCGGCGGCGCTCGGGCTCGGCAGCACGCTCGTGCGCCGCGACCCCCCGCGCTGACCGGGGCGGCTCACAGCGCCCGGGTGATCGCCTCGGCGGTGAGCATGAGCGCGGAGGTGAGCGGCTTGAGCATCCTGGGCTCGTAGCGGACCCCGGGCATCGAGACCGACAGGGCCGCGGCGGTCCTTCCCCCGCGGTCCCGCACCGCGCAGCCCACCGCCACCACGCCCCGCTCGGTGCGCTCCAGGTTGAGCGCGACCCCGCTGCGCCGCACCACCCACAGCTCCCGGCGCAGCCGGGCGAGGTCGGGCATCTCCTCCCCCGGGTCGCGCCGGCCGTCGGCGTACAGCGCCTCGACCTCCTCGTCCGGGAGGGCGGCCAGCTCGATCAGCCCGCCGGTGGCCCGGTGGGCCGGGAGGACCATGCCCTCGCGGCTGCCCACCCGCAGGGCCCGGGCGCACTCGGTCGAGGCGATGAACCGGACGCTGCGCCCGGTGCGGACACTGAGGTTGGCCGTCTCGTCGATGCGGTCGACCAGGGCGCGCATCGGTGCGAGGGCCGCCTCGCGCAGCGCGCCGACGTCGGAGCGGGCCCGCTCGGCCAGGGCGAGCACGGGGCCCACCCGGTAGCTGCGGTCCTCGTCCTGGACCGCGAAGTCGCGGTAGACCAGCGCGGCCAGCAGCCGGTGGGCCGTGGAACGGGCGACGCCCAGCCGCTCGGCGGCCTGCGACACGGTGACCGCTCCGTCGAGCTGGAGGATCTGGGCGAGCCGCAGGGCGTGGTCGACGCTGCTCGACGCGTAGGCGGGTGGGGTCTTCATCGGCTTCACCATGCCCCGATCGTCGCACGGGTTGTTCCGCAGAGCAGAATCTCGTGTTCTGCTGTCGTCCCGGGGGCGAATAGTCGGGCCATGTCCGATGCGAACGCCCTGACGTCCCCGGTCGCTCTCACCGCCGGGGACCGGCCCGGCGGGCCTCCCGTCACCCCCGAACTCCAGGACCTCTACCGCGGCTTCGAGGAGGCGCTGCTCGTCCCGTTGTGGACCGAGATCGGCGAGCTGATGCCGCGGCACCCGCGCTCCCGCGCGCGGCCGCACCGCTGGAAGTGGCGCGAGCTGTCCGAACTGGCTGCGCGGTCGGGAGAGTTGGTCCCGGTCGGCCGCGGCGGGGAGCGCCGCGCGATCGCCCTCGCCAACCCCGGCCTGGGCGGGCGGCCCTACGCGACCCCCACGCTGTGGGCCGCGATCCAGTACCTGATGCCGGGCGAGGACGCCCCCGAGCACCGGCACACCCAGAACGCGTTCCGCTTCGTCGTCGAGGGCGAGGGCGTGTGGACCGTGGTCGAGCGCGACCCCGTACCGATGCGCCGGGGCGACTTCCTGCCGCAGCCCGGCCTGCACTGGCACGCCCACCACAACGCCGCCCACGCGCCGATGGCCTGGATCGACGGGCTCGACATCCCCTTCCAGTACGGCGTCGAGGCGCAGTTCTTCGACTTCGGCCGGGACGCCCTCGGCGAGGAGGAACGCGCCACCCCCGCCCGTTCCCGCTCACAGCGGCTGTGGGGCCACCCCGGCCTGGTGCCGGTCTCCCGGGCCGGGCACCGCGGGGGCACGCCGCTGCTGTGCTACCGGTGGGCCGACACCGACGCCGCGCTCACCGGCCAGCTGACGCTGGAACGCGAGGGCCACCCCGGTACGGTCGAGCCCGGCCACGCCCTGGTCCGCTACACCGACCCCACCAGCGGCGGGGACGTGCTGCCCACCATCCGGGCGCAGTTCCACCGGATCACGGCCGGCACCGAGACCGCGCCGCACCGCGAGACCGGCTCCTCGGTCTACCAGGTCTTCGACGGCGCGGGCCGGGTCACCGTCGGCGACCGCTCCTGGACGGTCACCCGCGGCGACCTCTTCGTCGTCCCGTCCTGGCAGCCGCTGTCGATCCGCTCGGAGGCCTCGGCCTCGGACTCCGACTCGGGCGCGCTCGACCTGTTCCAGTTCGGCGACGCCCCGATCCTCACCAAGCTCGACCTGTTCCGCAGCCACACCGAGAGGGGCAACCGATGAAGCTCGCCACCATCCGCCTGGCCGACGGGCGCACCGCCGCCGTCCGCGTCGAGGGCGACCGGCTCGTGGAGGTCGGCGGGGCCGATGCCGGCGCGGTGCTGGCCTCCCCCGGCGGCCTCGCGGCCGCCGCGACGGCCGAGGGCCCGCGCCACCCGCTCGCCGGCGCCGACTTCGCCCCGGTCGTCCCGCGGCCCGGCAAAATCCTCTGTGTCGGGCTGAACTACCGCAATCACATCCAGGAGATGGGCCGGGACCTGCCGCAGTACCCGACCCTGTTCTCCAAGTTCGCCGACACCCTGATCGGCGCCCACGACGCCATCCGGCGCCCGGCGGAGACCGAGCGGTTCGACTGGGAGGCCGAACTCGCCGTCGTCATCGGCCGGCAGGTCCGCCGGGCCGGCGAGGACGAGGCCGTCTGCGCGATCGCGGGCTTCACCGTCCTCAACGACATCACCTGCCGGGACTGGCAGTTCCGGACCCGGGAGTGGCTGCAGGGCAAGAACTGGGACTCCAGCACCCCCGTCGGCCCCTTCGTCGTCACCGCGGACGAGACCGGCCCGCGCCCGGCCCTCGACATCCGCTGCGAGGTCGACGGCCGGGTGGTGCAGTGCGACAACACCGGCGACCTGCTCTTCGACCCGGTCGACCTGGTCCGCTACGTCTCGACGATGGTGCGGCTCGACCCGGGCGACATCATCGCGACCGGCACCCCGGGCGGCGTCGGCCACGCCCGCGAGCCCCAGGTCTACCTGGAGGGCGGCGAGGTGGTCGTCACCGAGATCGAATCGCTCGGCCGGCTGGAGAACCGCGTCGTCCCCGAAGGCGCCTGATGGGACGCGACCTCACCACCGCGCTCGGCTGGGCCGCGACGGGGACCGCCCTGTGCGCCTCCGCGATCGGCAAGCTCTCCGAGGACGCGTACGGCGCCGCGTCGGCCCTGCCGGGCTGGACCCGCAAGCACCTGGTGGCGCACCTGGCGGCGAACGGCGAGGCGATCGGCAACCTCGTCCACTGGGCCCGCACCGGTGAGCGGACCCCGATGTACGCCTCCCCGCAGGAGCGCGCCGCCGGGATCGAGCGCGGGGCCCGGATGGGCGCGGACGAGCTGACCCGCTGGTTCACCCGGTCGGCCGCAGACCTGGCCGCCGCGATGTCGGCCCTGTCCGAGGAGGCCTGGCGGACCCCGGTGGTCACCGCGCAGGGCCGCACGGTCCCGGCGGGCGAGACCCCCTACCTGCGCGCCCGGGAGCTGCTGGTGCACGCCGTGGACCTCGACACCGGGATCACCTTCGCCGACCTCCCCGAGGACTTCCTGCGGGAACTGGAGCAGGACATCCGCGCCACACGCGGCCACGGCGCCGTACCCGCCCTGGCGGGACCCCGGGCCGAGGTGACCGCCTACCTGGCCGGCCGCCCCGCAACCGGGGTGACCACCACCGACGGCGGCCTCCCGCCGACCCTGCCCGCCTGGCTGTGACGACAAGGACCGCACCCATGGACCACTCCCCCTCCACCCGCGCCGACGTGATCGTCGTCGGGGGCGGCATCGGCGGCCTCGCCGCGGCCCTCGCCCTGGCCCGCCAGGACCTGCGGGTCAGGGTGTACGAGCAGGCACCCGCCTTCGGCGAGGTCGGCGCCGGGCTCCAGCTCGCACCGAACTGCACCCGCATCCTCGACCACTACGGCCTCCTCGCGCAGGCGGCGTCCCTGGGCGTGCTGCCCGAGAACATCGTCATGAAGGACGCCGTCGACAACGGCGAACTCACCCGCCTGGACCTGCGCGACCTGGAGCGCCGCTACGGCTACCCCTACCTGGTGATCCACCGCAGCGACCTGCACGCGATCCTGCTGCGCGCCTGTGAGCGCGCGGGCGTCGGGCTCGTCACCGACTCCCCCTGCACCTCGTACGAGAACACCGGCGCCGGCGCCCGGGTCCGCTTCGCCGACGGCCGCGCCGACGAGGCGGAACTGGTCATCGCCGCGGACGGGCTGCACTCGGTGGCCCGCGGGCTGCTGGTAAGCGACGAGCCGGTCAGTTCGGCCTACGTGGCCTACCGCGCCGCCGTACCGTTCGAGGAGGCCGCCACCGGCGCCGTCCCCGGCCGGGACGTCGTCGTGCACGTCGGCCCGCGCTGCCACTTCGTGCGGTACCCGCTGCGGGGCGGCGCCATGGTCAACCAGGTCGCCGTGTTCGAATCGCCGAAGGCGCTGGCGGGCGAGGCCGACTGGGGGACCCCGGACGAGCTGGACGCGGCATTCGCGACGACCTGCGACCAGGTCCGGCAGGGGCTGGCGCTGATGTGGCGCGACCGGTGGTGGCGGATGTACGACCGCGACCCGATCGGGACCTGGGTGAGCGGACGGATCGCCCTGCTCGGCGACGCGGCGCACCCACCGCTGCAGTACATGGCGCAGGGCGCGATCATGGCGATCGAGGACGGCTGGGTCCTCGCCGAGCACGTCGCCGCCCAGCGCGCGCGCCGGACCGCGAGCGGCTCGGGCGTCGACTGGGGCACCGCACTGGCCGCCTACGAGGCAGTGCGGCCCGAGCACTGCCGCAGGGTCGTCGAGACCGCCCGGTCATGGGGCGAACTGTGGCACCTCGACGGCGTCAGGAGGCTGCAGCGCAACGCTCTCCTGCGCGCCCGCGACACCCACGACTACGCGTTCGTCGACTGGATCTACGGCCCGACGGCGCTGCGCCCCGAGGAGGAACCGGCGATGTTCCGGCCTGTCCCGCTGGACACCGCGCAGCCCCGCGGACCGCGGCCGTGGTCCGGTTGACCGCGGTGACCGGTCCTGCGGCACGGCAGCGCGCCGCAGCCGGGGCGGCGTCGGGGCTTCCCGCGTCCCGGCTCGCAGCCGCTCCGGTCGGCCGCCGGCCGGCCGGAGGTGACGCGCCGACGGCTGCCGGGGGGCCTCGGCGGTCGAGGTGGCCGGGGCCGGGACGGTAACGCGAAGCACTCCTAGCAGGGAGAACGGGATGGGACTGTCCTAGGACAGTCCCGCCCCGGGTCCACCGGCTTGAGCTTCTAGGGCTTGGAGGGGGTGGGGCCGTCGGAGGGAGGGAGCAGGCACGGCGTGATGACGCTCAGGTACATGAGGTCCCCGGTGCCCGCGGTGGAGGCGGTCGCGGTGTACCGGCTGCTGGGGTGGAAGGCGTCGACGAGGGCGTCCGGCTTGCCGTCCACGGTTTCACGATAGCCCTCCTCCGTCAGGCCCTCGCCGGTCAGCATGTCGCGGATCTTCCGGACCGCTTCCGGGTGCCGGGCGCGCGGTACGTGACTCTTCACGCTGTACATCAGGATGTACCGGTCGTCGTCGGCGGTCTCACCGTTCTTCCCGGTGCACGGAGTGAACAGCGCGTCGATGGTCGCCGGGTCGGGCTCGATCCCGGCGGTCCGGGCCATGTGCTCGGTGATCTGCTGGGCCCAGGTCTGGGCGTCGGCCTTGGACTTCACGGGTGGTGGGTCACTCCTGTCGGGATGGGCGGACGAGCATCCGCCGAGCACCGCCAGCAGGAGCGCAGTGGCGGTAATCCGCGCGTAAGTGCGGGATGCGCTGGCAGTCATGGTGCTCCTGAGTCGGCGGTCGACGGGACTGGCTGTGGGATCAGTGCGGGACGGTGGGGGCGAGCGTCGGCGGGCGGCCCGCGATGATCCGTCCCTGGTTGAGGAGGGTCTCGCTTGCACCACCGGGGCCCATGTCCCAGTAGCCGCCGTGCCCGCTGGTGTCGACCTTGATGTGCTGGGCCCCGAAGATCCCGTACTGGGGGCCCTCCCCGAACACGGTGCCGGTGAACGTCTGGATGAAGTCGTCCTTGGCCGTACCGACCCAGACGTGCTTCGGGTCGACGTTGAGCTCCGACGCCCGATCCACCCCCATGCCCGGGCTGCCCACCGCGATGATGTCGTCGACGTTGGCCCCGCCGTCCCGCGCGGCCGCACCCACGACATAGGTCCCGTAGCTGTGCCCCATCAGGGTCAGGTGCGAACAGACGCCGTTGTCACCCTCGGCCACCCGCAGGCCCTTGGTGAAGTTCCGCAGGAGCGGCGCCCCGGCATCCCCCCGGTCGGTCTGTGCCACGGTGCCGTTCAGCCAGTTCGGCGTCTCGTAGCCCAGCCACGAGACAACGGCCACGTCCCCGTCGGCTCCGAGCTCGGCGGCCTTCTGCAGACGCCGGATGTGGTCCATCTGCCCCGGCACTCCGGTGAGAACGGTCCCGGTACCCGGCACGAATATCGCCGTGTGCTGCGCTTTGTCGGGGTTTCCCGTCGATACGATGGCCCGGCCGTTGTGCGCGTCGGGATCAATGCCCAGGAGGAACATCTGGTGCTTCTCGGGGTTCCCGTCGGACGCGATCAGCTTCCTCCTGATCTCCTCCATGGCCCTGATCCGCGCGTTGTACTCCTCCTCGTCGACACCGAAGTCGCCGGGCTTGCCGGAGCGGTAGGCGTCCAGCTTCTCGTCGAGGACCAGACGGTTCGCCTCGTCCCGGACGGTCGCGGGCAGCCCGTCCAGCTTCCCGATCCGGTCGGGGCGCAGGGCCAGGTAGGCGTCCTGCTGCTCGGGGGTGAGCCCCTTCCACCACGCCGCGGACTGCTCCGGGTCCTTACCGTCCGGAACGTAGGGATCGACCAGCCCGAGGTCCTGCATCGCGGTGGCAGCCGCGGTCTTGGCACCGGCGAGCGCGCCGTTCACCTTGGCCGGGTCCAGGGCCCCCGAGCTGAGCCGCCCCAGGGCCGTGTTTCCTTGATCACTGGCCGTCTGGGCGTCCTTCAGCGCCGCGTCGATCCGGCCCTGGAAGGCCTTCATGTCCCAGCCGAGCTGCTGACGCGCCTTCTGCGCGTCCGGATCGTTGTGCTCGCCCTCTCCCTCGGGCGGGAGGGCGACGACCCCGTCGGCGGACACGTTCAGGCCGGCGTCCACGGCACGGTTCACGGCGTTGATGAGGTTGGTCCGCGCCTGGTACATCCGGTCGGCGACGGTGTTGAGCACCAGAGCGGCGGCGCCCACTTCCACCTTGGCGATGTTCAGCTGCTGTTCTGTCTTGCCCATGTATGCGACCGCGGCCTTGGCATCGTCGCCTTCCCAGTGGCCGGCCAGCGGCCCGTTGACCTGGCTGCGGTGGCGCCGGCCGGCGCTCTCCACCGCGTGGCCCAGCGCCGTCCAGGCCTTCGCCGCGTCCTGCAGCCCGTGGGGGTCGAACTTCACCAGGAGCTGGTAGAGGCTCACTTGGCCCCCTGCGGTACGGCAGCCAACCCGCCGGCGACCGCGCGCTCGGTTTGCTCGTGAGCGGCGGCGTTGGCGTTCAGATTGGCCGCCGTGTCCGCGAAACGCTGACGCATGCCGGCGAGCGGCTTGGACCAACCCCTCCCCAACTGGCCCAGCCCGCCGGCGATCGACCAACCGGTGAGCTGCCCCGCCACGCTCTCACTGGTCGTCACCGCGCTCCGGACCGGTGCGTCCAACTCCTCCCCCAGCCCGTTCGCGATATCTGCGGACGCCCGCAGATCCGCCGCCTTGACCGCAACCGTGCCAGTGACGTTGTCAGCCACGTGGGCTCCCCTCCCCGATGAACGCCCAACCCCCGCCTGCTGCAGAACGCTAGGCAGACAGTGTGCGCTCCGCATCCGTACAGATACTCAGATATTACGACCGCGCTGCCTCGCACCCACCCGGCACTCCCGAGACCCAACGATCCACCAGGGCGCCGCGGCGCTTCTTCTCGGCCGCCGCAGCTACAGCCCCGGCGCCGGCGGCGGGGCGGGGCGCACGGAGGGGAGGCCGGGCGGGTGCCGCTGTTGAGAGCTGCGATGATGCCCGGCATGGGTGTTCAGAACGCCGGCGGGTTCCTGGTGCGGCCCGCGGATCCTTCGGACCGGGGCGCGCTCGCCGCGATCGACTCGGTCGCAGCCGCGGGCGACTCCGCGCGGCGGGCGAGCATCCGGCGGTGGTGCGAGGAGGCCGTGGTCCTCGTGGCCGAGGACCCGTCCGGGCTCCTGGGGTACGGCGTACTGGAGTACACCTTCTTCGAACAGGGCTTCGTCACCATGCTGATGGTCGCGTCCGGGGCCCGTCGGCGGGGTGTCGGGGCCCGGCTGCTCGGTGCGGTCGAGGCAGCCTGCACCACCCCGAAGCTGTTCACCTCGACGAACGTGTCGAACCAGCCCGTGCAGCGCCTCCTGCACCAGGCGGGCTGGCGTCCGGTCGGGCTGGTCGACGGTCTGGACGAGGGAGACCCCGAACTCTTCTTCCGCTGCCCCCGCCCAGGGGGCGGGGGCAGCGCCGGCTGACCGCCGGGAACCTCGTCAGGAACGGGGCGGGCGGCGCGGGGGCCGGGCGTCCTCCTCCAGGAGTTCGAAGTGCACGCCCTGGTCCGTGGGCTTCGGAATCCTGACCTTCAGTGACGACGTGTCGGTGACGGTCCAGTCGTCGTCGCCCCAGCGGGCGCCGAACGCGTAGTCGATGACGGTGACCTTGTAGCGGTAGTTCCTCTTCTCGTGGGGGACGGGGCACACTCTCCACGTCCGCGTGGGCTTGTAGTCGTCCTCTAGCGCGTCGAACGTCGCGGTCCGGGCGCCCTCGATCGGTGTGCCGTGCTCGTCCACCGGTTGGAGGTCGACCGTCAGCACCCGGTCCTTCAGCTTCGCCTTGGACGCCAGGAACCGGACCTGCACCGTCATGACCTGGTTGGAGTCGGCGCGGACCTCGATGATCTGGTCGTTGAGCGCGGTGCCGTACGGCTCCGGGTCGATGGCGATCTTCGCGCACGTGGAGTGGAAGACGACGAGGTAGTTCTGCGGGTCGGGTTCCTTGAAGTGGATCCAGCGTTTGACGAACGTCCTGTCGGGTTCCCAGTTCGGCGGCGGGTTCTTGACGTCCGACTTCTCCTTCTGGAAGGTCCGGTACGTCCACTCCTTGGTGGTGAGCTGGTCGCCGGGGCGGTAGAAGGTGTGCGGCTCGTAGACGACCGTTCCGTCCTGGTCGGGGTAGCCGACCTGCACCGACAGGCTGTCGTAGACGTCGGTCGCCCAGGCCGCCACGGGCTTGCAGATCCGGACCAGCTGCGCCGGCCAGTCGTCCAGGTAGACGACGGGGAAGTACTTCTTCTCCTTCTGCGGGTTGTTTCCGGCGTCCTCCTTCAGGACCGAGGTCAGCGAGCTGGAGGTCACGCTGGTCTGGAGATAGGCCATGCGGTCCGTCTCCTCGTACTTCAGCCTGAGCTTGGTGAAGTCCCAGCTGGCCTTCAGTTTGAGTTCGGCGCCCCAGGGGCTTTCCTTGGACGACGCCTCGCCGGAGGTGCCGTCCTTCTCCGGCGCCGGTCCGAAGATGACGCCGCCGACGTATTCGAGGAACTTCTCGACGACCACGTCGGAGTGCTTCTGGAGCGTTTCCGAGATCTTCTCCATGCCGGGGATGGGGACGGTCTCGTCGAGCACGAACTCCACCTTGATGGCGCCGTCGATCTGCAGGCTCTTGAGCTCCGCGTCGATGTCGGCCTTGGCCCACAGGGTGCGCACGTTGAGCTTGCTCTTGAAGTGTTCGTAGATCTTGTTCCAGTTGCACTCGATGGTGAGCTTGACCCGGGGCGTCCACATGTGGAGCTGCATCGCGGAGCTCGCGAAGACGATGCCGGTGCTCGTTCCCTTGAAGCTCTTGTAGAGGAGCTGCGCGGGATAGTTGCCGACCAGGGCGACGAACGCGGTCTCGCCGGTGGGGTCGAGGGACGCCTTGCCGCCGCCCTGCAGGACCCAGTGCCAGTTCTTGAGGGGCTCGTCCCCCGGCTGGGGCTCGCCCCCCGGCCGGGAGGCGTCCGCCGGTTCGCGCTTCCCGCCGAGTGCCAGGTTGGAGAGGCTGACCGTGTTGGAGGACACGACGACGGGCTGGAACAGGGGGTCGAGCCTGCCTTCCTTCCACCACAGTCCGTTGGTGTTCTTGTCCGTCTGTTCGATGACCTTCTTCGTGAGCCTGTTCCACACGTCGGACGGGATCGCGCCGGTGACCGTGAGGCCCAGGACTCCGCCCACGGTGTCCTTGTCCTGCGGGGTCTGCGCCTTCCCGATGAAGCGTGTGAGGTTGAACTTGTAGTCGTCGTTCTCGTCGCGCGCCAGGGACAGGCGGGTCGGCAGCCAGTAGAAGCTCGGCGGCTTGCCCTCCGACATCAGCGCGTAGTTGTTGGCGTCGGGATAGAACGTGACGGTCCAGCCCGATTCGTCATCCACCTTCTGGGTTCCGCCGGCCATGGTGGGCCCGATGGGATCGACCATGGGGCAACACTCCCTTCGCCGCGGGCGGCCTGCCCGCTCGCCGTGGTGACTCTTTGCGTCCGATCGAGTCCCCTGGGTGAGCGGCTACCCGGGAGGCCGGAGGGCAATCCGAGCGGAGCGGGCCGTCACCGGCTTCCCGGTGACGGCCCGCGGGCGGCCGGCGGCTAGCGCACGTCGGCGGGGCAGAGGGCGAAGTTCCGGTACCCGTTCTGGGTATTGTTCTCGGCGAACAGGGTCACGACGCCGCGCTCGTTGTGCACGGGATCGACGACCAGCCGCCACTGCGTCGCGTTGTCCGGGTCGGTTCTGTACACCCACTGCCCGGCATCGTTCTGGGGCCGGTAGTGCTCGGCGATCGCCCTGATGCAGCGGGTGACCTGCCCCGCGTTGATGTCGACGCCGGGGCCGGGACCGTGCCCGGCGTCGATGTGCCGCAGCCCGTAGCCGGCGTTCGGGCCCGTGTGCACACCGCACCGCAGGTACACCCGGCGGGCGGCGCCGTCACCCGGGGGAAGGGCGCCGTAGATCGTCGAGACGATTCTCGCGGGGTCGTCGAGGGGGCAGGAGTTCGCCGGGATCCGTGCGGCGAGCGCCTGAGCCGGTGCCGCCTGCACCACGAGTGCGCCGGCGACCAGCATCAGGGCGCCGCCGAGATTCCTGATGGACATGCGCGTACCTCCTACCGGTACGAGGGGAGTCGGCGGCCGGCGACCCTCTGGGTCCGTCTGCCGTTCGGCCGCCACACACCGAGTGTCCGCAGCCGCCCGCGGACCGCTTCCCGGGCGGGGCATTCGAGTGGTCCGCCCGGCGGCCCCGCCGAACCGCCGACTCACCGAACCGCCGAAACCGCCGCCGGGGCGACGCGGCCGCCGGGCCGGGTGGGGCGGGGTGGGGTGGGGCGGGGTGGGGTGGGGCGGGGTGCCTACGCGAGCCCACCGCCCCGGCATGCGAGTCGCACCGGATCGCAGTGCGATGGACAGGGCAAGAGGCCGTCCGGGCCCGGACGACCGGGACGAGGGGCGGCCCCTTGCATTACCAAGCGCGTGCAACTATTGTCTTCACATGTAAGGCGCTTCTGCATCCATCTGGAGCGTCCCACCCTCCGGCCCTGCCGGGTGCCGCCGCGCAACCCCTGCCGCGGCTGCGCCCACAGCGCCGTCATCCGCCAGAGGCATCCGCCGTTGATGCCTCGCCCTGTGCCGCGGACGCCGTCACGTCCCGGCATCGCTGATCGAAAAGGCACCGACATGTCCCTCAAGAACATCCTTCCCGGCCAGATCGGCTTCGGCACCGCCCCGCTCGGCAACATGTTCCGCGCGATCCCCGACGCCGAGGCCGCCGCCACCGTCGAGGCCGCCTGGGACCAGGGCGTGCGCTACTACGACACCGCCCCCTTCTACGGCGCCGGCCTGTCGGAGGAGCGCCTCGGCGAGGTCCTGTCCGCCAAGCCCCGCGACGAGTACGTGCTGTCCACCAAGGTCGGCCGCGTCATCCTCGACGAACTGGAGCAGGGCAGCCGCGACCTCGGCGAGAAGGGCGGCCTGTTCGAGCACGGCAACCCCAACAAGATGCTCCACGTCTGGACCGCCGAGGCCACCGAACGCTCCATCGAGGACAGCCTCAAGCGCCTGCGCACCGACCGCCTGGACATCGTCTGGGTCCACGACATCGCCCAGGACTTCCACGGCGACCAGTGGCTGCAGAAGTTCGAGGAAGCCCGCACCGGCGCCTTCCGCGTCCTGTCCCGGCTGCGCGACGAGGGCGTCATCAAGGCCTGGGGCCTGGGCGTCAACAAGACCGAACCGATCGAGCTGACCCTCGCCCTCGACGAGCCCCAGCCCGACGGCTTCCTCCTCGCCGGCCGCTACACCCTCCTCGACCACGGCCACGCCCTCCAGCGCCTGCTGCCCCTCGCCCAGGAGCAGAACGTCGACATGGTCGTCGGCGGCCCCTACAGCTCCGGCGTCCTCGCCGGCGGCACCCACTTCGAGTACCAGCCCGCCCCGCAGGCGATCCTCGACAAGGTCGCCCGCCTGAAGGACCTCACCGCCCGCCACGGCGTGTCCATCAAGGCCGCCGCCCTCCAGTTCTCCCTCGCCCACCCGGTCTCGGCCGCCGTCATCCCCGGCGCCACCAAGCCCAGCCGCATCGCCGAGGACATCGCCGCCCTCAACGAGGACGTGCCCACCGCGTTCTGGACCGACCTGCGGGCCTCCGGCCTCGTCAGCCCCGCCGCCCCGCTCCCCCACGGCGCCTGACCACCCCCACGCCCCCGCACCACCGCACCCCCCGCTTGCAGTACACAGGAGAAATGATCATGGCCTCCACGTCCGTCAGCCGCATCGTCCCCGGCACCCCCGAGCAGGTCTGGGCCCTCATCGGCGGCTTCGACGCCCTGCCCGACTGGCTGCCCTACATCCCCGAGAGCACCGCCGTCGAGGGCGGCCGGGTCCGGCAGCTGAAGAACCCCGAGGGCGAGGTCATCATCGAGCGCCTCGTCGACTTCAACGAGACCGAGCGCCAGTACAGCTACGCCATCCTCCAGGCCCCGTTCCCGGTCGACGGCTACGTCTCCACCCTGCGCGTCCACACCGTCCCCGGCCGCGACGACGTCGCCGAGGTCCAGTGGTCCGGCCGCTTCAACCCCAAGGGCGCCACCGAGCAGGAGGTCGTCGACCTCTTCCACGGCATCTACGCCGACGGCCTCGAAGCCCTGAACAAGACCCTCGCCGGCTGACCAGCACACCGGCCATCGGCGGGTGGGCCACGGCCCACCCGCCGATCCGGTCTCCTGTCGGCCCCGGCCCCGGTGCCGGATCCGGCACCGGCGGCACAGCCACACCGGACACTCGGTCAGCACAGCAACAACGACCGGAAGGACCAGACGTGGAAGCACACGCGACCCCTCGCACGGCTCCGCTGCCACACCGCACTCACACGGCGGACGACGAGCACACGACCCCGCCGGCAGGCCCGGGCACATGGGCGGCCGCCATCCTCGTCTGCCTCCTCGCCGCAACCGCCCCGCTCATCGGATTCTGGAGCTTCGCTCGCTGACCCCTCCCGCCGCCCCGGCGACGGGCCGAGGCGCGGAGGACAGGCACCTCAGCACCCTCGACGTCCTCCTCCGATGCAGGCGACCCGTCCCGCAAACCCGTGTGACGGGCGGGCGGGCGCAGCGGTGGGGGTGGGGCGGGCGGGGCCGGTGGGTAGCGTGGCTGTCGTGTCCTTCGAGCAGAACGTGCAGGCGTGTCCGGCGTGCGGTCAGCCCCTGGCCGGGTTGGCGATGGCCCTCTTCAGGCGGGAGGAGGATGGCAGGCGCACGTGCCGCGCCGTCTGGGGCTGTTCTCGGGGCCATGTCTGGTGGCAATGGGCCGACCGGCCCCGGCACCCCCTCGAAGCCTGTCCCCTCCCCGACCTCTTCACCTGACCACCGCCTGACGGGAAGGCGGGCGCGGCGGCGTGGGTGGTCCCGGTGGCGGGGCCGGGGAGCGTGCCGTGGTGGTGGGTCAGGGGGCGGGCGGGTGGGGGCGGGCGGGGCAGGCCTCGCCGAACACGGCGGTGCGGTGCGGGCGCGGGCAGCTGTGCGGCATGCGCCTGGTCCCGGGGTCAGCCGGGCGGGTGGGGTTGGACCAGGTCGGCGAGGCCGAGAATGTCGAGCAGCCGGGCGACGATCGGGGCCCGCACGTCCGTGACCTTCAGGTCGATGCCTTCCTCCTGTGCCCGGTGGTGGAGCCGTTCCAGGGCGTTCGCGCCCGAGCAGTCGCAGAACCTCACCTGCGCGAAGTCGAGGTCGACGCGGCGGGGCCGGCGTGCCAGGCACTCCTGGACGCGGCTTTCGAGCTGCGCCGCGGTGGCGAGGTCGATCTCGCCCGTGACCGCGACGGTGACCCGGCCGTCCCACCGGGAGACGGCGGTGCGGAAGTCGTTGCCGTTCACGGCCATGGCTCCGCCTCCCACGGCCGGGGCACCGTCCACTGCCACGGGCCGCCGGGGGCGCCGTCCGGGGGTGCGACCCGTACCGGGCCCACCCGGACGAGCGGTTCGGTCCCGGGTGCCGCACCGGGGGGTGGCGGCGTGACGCGCACGGGCACCCGGCGGCCCGTGGCCGGGGAGGGGGCCGAAGCGCGGCCGGCTGCCGGGCGGGGCCGGGTGCTCTCGCGTGCGGTGTCGTAGGCGGCGCGCAGGTGGGGGTCGTGCAGGATCTCGTAGGCGGCGACGACCGCGGCCAGTCGCTCCGCCGATCCGGGTCCGGCGGGGCGGGTGTCGGGGTGCAGCAGCCGGACCAGGGCGCGGTAGGCCGCGGTGATCTGGCGCGCGGACGCAGTGGGCTCCACGCCGAGCACCGCGTAGTGATCGTTTCGGTGTCGCGATCCCGTCATGGCGGCTCACCTCCCGGGCGACCGGCGGCAACCTCTCATTGACGTGGATAGAGCCTTCCCCAGCACGTGTCAAGATGCCCGGAATGTAGGCATTTGGTCTGGCGGGTGGACTCCCCCGGGAGTCTCCTGGCCCGCGTGCGCCCGCAGGGCGTCGCACAGGGCGTCCAGGCGTGCGAGGCAGCCGTCGATCGAAGCGATGGCGGCGTCGCTCCCGGTGCGCATCCGGTGCCCGACGGCCGCGAGCCGGTCCTCGATCCGCTGCCAGCGTGCCTCGGCGCCGGCCGCCGGGCCGGGCTCGTCGCCGGCGGTCGCGGTCATGGCGCAGCCGGCCGCGGGGTCGGGCCGCTCCCCCATGGGCGTCACTCCTTCGGTGACTTCAGTGTTTGTCATCGGATGGATGACATGCTAGAACGGAATCAGGTGAAGCGCACTGGCACCCATCGACAGTGGAGGTGTTTCGCGATGCTGATGCGCACCGATCCGTTCCGTGAGCTGGACCGGCTGACCCAGCAGTTCTTCGGCGGCACGGGGACCTGGTCGCGTCCGGCGCCGATGCCGCTGGACGCCTACCGGACCGGCGACGAGTACGTGATCTGCTTCGACCTGCCGGGGGTGGACCCGGAGGCGATCGACATCGACGTCGAGCGGAACATGCTGACCGTCAAGGCCGAGCGGCGGCCCCGCCATGAGGGCGAGGGCGTGAAGTGGGAGCTGTCGGAGCGTCCGCTCGGCGTGTTCTCCCGGCAGGTCGTGCTGTCCGACACGCTCGACCCCGAGGGGATCAGCGCCGACTACGACGCCGGCGTGCTGACCCTGAAGATCCCGGTGGCGGAGCGGGCCAAGCCCCGCAAGGTCGCGATCAGCCACCGTGGCGACCGCAAGGAGATCAAGGCCTGACCGCGTCCCTGTGCCGTTCCGTGCCGTCCCCGTCCCCCGGGGGGACGGCGCGGGACGCCCCCGGATCCGTTCCCGCACTCGCCGCCGCGGTACGCCCCCTCGCGCCGGGCGGCGCCGGGCGCGCGGGGCGGGCGGCGCCGTTCGTGGTGAGGGCCTTCGGTGAGATCGACATCGCCACCGCCCCGCGCCTCGGCCGCCGGCTGGCCGCCGCGCTCGGGGCGCACCGGGAGGTGGTGCTCGACCTGTCGGAGGTGACGTTCATGGACTGCTCGGGCCTGCGCGTCCTCGTCCAGGCCCGCAATCGGGCCGACCGGTACGGCGGGCGGCTCGTCCTGCGCGGGGCCCGCGGGCCCGTGGCCCGGCTGCTCCGGCTCACCGGCCTCGGCCGCCGCCTGGCCGCCGGCCCCTGACCGGCCCCTGACCGGCCCCGGCACGGCCGCAGGCGCCGGTGCGCCGGGGCGAAGGGAGGAATACGCGGTGACTCTTCGATGTGAGGCGTTCTTGGACCGGGTCCGGGAACGCGGCGAGTACGACACGCCCCAGGACGCGGACCGCGCGGCCCGCGTCGTGCTGGCCCTGCTCGGCGCCCACCTGGTCGGCGAGGTGCGCGCGAAGCTCGCGGCCCGGCTGCCCGAGACCTTCGCCCTGGTCCTGCTCAACCCCCTGCAGGCGGCCGAACCGCTCAGTCCCGAACGGTTCGTGCGCGCCACCGCCGCCTGGATCGAGGGCGCCACCGAGAAGACCGCCCTGTGGGACATCGGTGCCGTCCTGTCCACGGTGGCCGAGGCCGCCGGCGACGACCTCATGGAGGGCGTCCTGTTCCAGCTGCCGCCCGGCTACGACCTGCTGTTCGGCCGCCCCCGCCATGGCCACCGGCCCTGACCGCCTCCGCGTGCCGCCGCCGTGGCGGGGCGGCGGCACGCCCCCGGAAGGCGGGAGGCCGCCGCCCGGCCCGGCGAGCCACGCTGCCGGCCGTCACCGAGCTGGTGAAGAAGCCCGCCGGCAAGGACCCGCACAAGGGCGTCACCCCCGACGAGATCGCCGCCGCCGGTGCCCCCGTGTCCGCCGCCCGCCGGCCGCTCCCCCGGGCACGCCCCGTCCCGGGCGCGGGGGCGCCGCCGCCGGGAGCGGCGGCGTGGAGGGGGTCAGCGGCCCGCAGGGCGACGGCGGACGGGACACGCCGCGGCCGGTGGCGGTCAGGTGTCCGCGGCCGGCTTCGGGCTGTGCCCGGTCCGGCGGAGTTCCTCGTTCAGACGCAGCGCTTCTTCGAGCTGGTCTTCCAGGATGATGATGCGGCAGGCGGCCTCGATGGGGGTGCCCTGGCCGACGAGGTCGCGGGCGCGCATGGCGATGCGCAGTTGGTAGCGCGAGTAGCGGCGGTGGCCGCCTTCGGAGCGCAGCGGGGTGATCAGGCGGTGGTCGCCCAGGGCTCGCAGGAAGGCGGGGGTGGTGCCGGTCATCTCGGCGGCACGGCCCATGGTGTAGGCGGGGTAGTCGTCGTCGTCGAGCTTGTCGGGAGTGTCGGGGCCGGCCGTCGTAGTCACTGCACCTCTCTGGTTCTGGGGAGAACGCGTCGAGGGGCCCCGGCACCGAATCGGCTGCCGGGGCCCCGAAGGGATATAACACCATCTACCGGCCGGAGCCGGTCTTCTGCTTCCGCTCCGCCCCATGCGCGGGGGGATGCGGGGATCGCGTATGCGTGACCGGAAACCACCGTCCTTGCCTTGGGGTCTGCGGTGTCCGCCCGGGTGAGTGCGTCACGGGCCGGGCGATCCTGATGGCGCTTGCGCCCTCCATTCATCCTCTGTACTGGTCTTCTCCTGCGTGCCGCGGTCGCCCGCGGTTCCTGCTCTGCCGGTGTCCGTCGGGGCCCACCGGGGCCGGTGGCCGAGTCCCGTCGTCCGCCCCGTACCGGCGACGGCGGGGACCGGCGAGCGGCCCTCCCGGCACGCGCGCCCGCAGCCTGGGCGCCTTTGCCGGGCTCCTGCCTGGTGCACGGCTGCTGGTACTGCTTCCTGCCGAACTGCATGGCTACCGCTGGTCGGCGGCCCCTGATGCCTGCGGGCCGCCCGGTCCGGCAGCCAGTCCCGTCGCCGTCCTGCGACTGCCTGGCTCCGGCACTCCGCTGCCGGACCGTCCTGCGAACTTCTGTCCAACAACCCCGGCCAGTTCGTGTCTGTCCGGTATCGCTGACCGCTGTCTACGTGCACGACATTAACCCCGCCCGCGAGGAATGTCTACTCCGGCGGGAACAGATTTTGCGGGTTCGCGGCGACAGGCAATCCCCCGCGGCCGGGCCAGGAGGACGGCGGCGGGGGCCGGGCGCCGAACGCAGCCGGGCCGGACCGGGGCGGACCGGGCCGGACCGGGGCGGACCGGGCCGGACCGGGGCGGGGCGGGCGGTCTGCGGGGTGCGGGGTGCGGGGTGCTGCTAGATGTTGGCCCCGGCGTGGGCCCGGCGTTCCCCCGTGGTGGGGCCGTGCCAGTCCAGGCACATCACGGTGGCGTCGTCCTGGAGCCTGCCGTCGCAGGCCTCGATGACGGCGGCGACCAGGGCGCGCACCACCTCGCGGGGATGCTCGGTGGCGGTGGCGGCCAGGAGGGCGGGCAGGTCGACGGATTGCGCGCGGCGGTCCTGCATGCCGTCGGTGTGGAGCAGCAGCCGGTCGCCGGGGCGCAGGTCGATGTCCTGCACCCGGTACCGGCGCTGCTCCTCGACGCCGAAGGGCAGGTCGGCGTGCAGGGGCAGCGGTGCGACGGTGCCTTCGCGCAGTCTCAGGGGGCGCGGGTGGCCGGCGTTGACGAGCTGTGCCCCGCTTCCGTCCAGGGCGATGCGCAGGAGCTGGCCGGTGGCCAGGACCCCGGGTTTGTGGGCGAGGAGGGAGTGGTGGGCGAGGTCGGCCTGCTCGGCCAGGCGGGCCGCGGCGCGGCGGGCGCCGCGGGAGGCGTTGACGAGGAGGGTGGCGATGAGGGCGGCGTTGAGGTCGTGGCCCATGGCGTCGGTCAGGGACAGGTGCAGGGTCTCGCGGTCCAGGGCGTAGTCGTAGGTGTCGCCGGCGACGCTCTCGGCGGGCACCAGGGCGCAGGCCAGGG
This sequence comes from Kitasatospora sp. NPDC015120, assembly GCF_043080305.1. NCBI lineage: Bacteria > Bacillati > Actinomycetota > Actinomycetes > Kitasatosporales > Streptomycetaceae > Kitasatospora > Kitasatospora sp. NPDC015120. The sequence goes on from NZ_JBIBVJ010000008.1 coordinate 94,051, forward strand.
TGAACTGGGCGGCTTCGCAGCAGGGGGCGGTGGGCAGGAGCTGGCGCTGGATCTCGGCGGCCAGACTGACGGGGGCGGTGCGCTGGGCCCAGTGGTAGAGGTCGGTGAAGCGGCGGTCGGTGACCACGATGTAGGCGAGGGTGTGGGCCGCCTGCTCCACCTGTTCCAGGGTGTCGGCGCTGACGGCGGCGGTTGCGGGCAGGGAGAGTTCGAGGAAGCCGATGGCGTCGCCGCGGTTGGTGACGGGGGCGATCACGCGCTGCCCGTGACGGCCGGCGCTGTCGGGGGCGCGGACCAGTTTCTGGGTGCGCAGGACCTGCTCGTAGAGGCTGCCGGCGAGCCGGATCCGTTCGGAGGCGCGCCCGTGCAGGGTGGTGGCGTCCTCCGCCACCCGCACCACGCTCTGGCCGATCAGGTCGAGGAACAGGAAGGAGACGTACCGCGCGCCGAACCGCGCGCGCAGGTTGGCCGCCACCACGTCCAGCGAGTCCACCGGCGCCGCGGCCTCGGCCGCCGCCAGCACCTCTCCCAGCACCATCCGCTCCCGCGTCACACCAGCCTCCTCCGCAAGTCCAGGACCCCCACCTTCCCGCGAGGACCCGAGGCATTCCGGCCTCCCACACCGCGGTCACCGGTCCCGTGCGGCCGGGAACCGTCACACCGCCGCCCGCCCCGGCGGGCGGCGGGGCGGGGCCGGGGCGGGCGGGGGCGGGCTGTCAGGCCGGGGGCAGGCCGAGTGCGGTGCGGGCCTCGCCCACCAGCCGCAGCGATCCCAGGGCCACGAGGAGTCCGCCGTGGCCGGCCAGGGCGGCGGCCCGGTGCAGGGCGGTGGTGGTGTCGGGGGCGGTGACGGCGCCCGCGCGCCGGCCGGGGGGCAGCCGGGCGAGCAGGGCGGTGGGGTCGGCGGCGTCGGGTGCGTCGGTGCGGGTGAGGACCAGCGGCCACGCTCCGGGCAGCCGGGCGAGCATCGCGGCCGCGTCCTTGCTGTGCATCGCGGCGAAGACGACGGCGGTCCGCGGGGCGCGGGGGCCCCGGGCCGCGTGGGCGATGCGTTCGATCTCGGGTGTCACGGTGGCCAGGGCCTGCGGGTTGTGGGCCCCGTCGAGCAGGACCCGGCCGTGCCAGCCGTCCAGGCGGGCGTCGGTGATCAGTTCGAGCCGGCCGGGCCAGCGGGTGGCGGCCAGTGCCGGGCGCAGGAGGTCGTCCGCCGGGGTGGCGGCGTGGCCGCGTTCGGCGAGTGCGGCCGCGGTGGCGAGGCCGAGGGCGAGGTTGTGGTGCTGGTGGGTGCCGGGCAGGGGGCAGGGCAGGGCGCGGTGCTCGCCGCGCGGGGTGGTGACGTCGAGCAGGACGGGGCCGCCCGTGGCGTCGGGGCGGGCGGTGCAGTGGATCTGCCGGCCGAGCTGCCAGATGGTCAGGCCGGTGCGCTGCGCGAGTTCTTCCTCGACGGCGGCCTGTGCCTGGGGGTGCAGGCGTGCGAGGACGACGTGGTCGCCGTCGCACACCGCGCCGGCCTTGGCCGCGGCGATCCGGGCCAGGGTGCCGCCGAGTGCGTCGGTGTGGTCCAGGCCGACGCCGGTGACCACCTTGACGTCCAGGCCCAGCTCCCGCACGGCCGCCCGGCGTCCGCCGAGGGCCGCCTCGGCCACCACCCGGGTGACGCCGGCGCGGCGGAAGTGCACGGCCGCGACGGCGGCGCACATGCTGGCCGCGGACAGCGGCAGGCCGTGTTCCTCGGTCGCCGTCACCACCTCGGTGTAGGCCGCCGCGTACTCGGCTCGGCTGACCGGCCGGCCGTCGACCCGCACCCGCTCCCGTGCCTCCTGAAGGTGCGGGCTCGGCATGCTGCCCACCCGCCGGCCGGCCGCGGACAGCGCCGCGACGGCGAACGCCGCGGTGGAGCCCTTGCCGTTGGTCCCGACCACCATCGCGCCGCGCAGCCCGTCCTGCGGGCGCCCGAGCGCCGCCAGCAGCGCGGGCAGGTGCTCGCGTCTGGCCTCGCGCTGCGCCGCCGGGATCCGAAACAGCCGGGCGAGGTGGTCGGTGCACCGCTGGTAGTCCATGGGGCGCCATGCTGTCACCGGGGCGCCGCGGACGGCCGGCGGTGGTGGCGGTGACGCCCGATCGGGTGACCGGGGGCGCAGAGGAGGCGCCCCGGGGCGGGTGCGGCCCCGCGCCCGGGGCGGGGCGGGGCCGCACCGGCGGCCTGCGTGCCGCGGGTGTCTCAGGTTCCGGCCGGAAGGGTCCTCACGAAGACGTCCGGTACGCCGTAGTTCTTGCCGGGGGCGATGGGCATCCCCGATTCGAAGGCGAACGTGCCGCCGTCGCCGGTCATCGCGACCGGCCCGGGAATCGCGCCGACCGGGCCGCCGTCCGGCCAGACGCTCACGATCTGCACCCGGCCGGTCTCCCGCTTCCACAGGAAGACCGGGGGCACCAGGTGCGGCGGCCGCCCCTCGGGGCTGTCCGGCATGAGGAGCACGCTCCGGCCGTCGGCGCTGAGCGAGGCGTAGCTGGTGGTGTGGGTGAACGGGGTCGGGTGGGTGGTGCCGGTCGCCGTCTCGCGGATGAACGTGGTCGATTTCTGGTCGTTCGCCGTGACCGGGCTGCTGCCGGTGCGGTTGAAGAGGAGCAGGGTGCCGTCCGTGCTCAGGGACAGCCGGCCGGTCAGGGTCCGCTCGGGGGTGGACCCGTCGTACGCGGCGTCCGCGATCCGGCGCCCGCCGGTGCTGCGGTCGAGGAGGTGGACGTGGCCGGTGGAGGGGGTGGCGCGCCTGAGGTGGGTGCAGGCGATGCGCTGTCCGTCGTCGCTGACGACGGGTCCGGCCGCGTCGTGGAGTTCGGTCCCGGTGCTGGGCGCGCTGACCTGCTGTGTCGTGCCGTCCAGCAGGTCCCGTACGTACACCCGGGTGCCCTGGTCCGCCTGCGGGCCTGCGGGGGCGGCCGCGGAGAACGCGACCCGTCGCCGGGCGGCACCCCCGGTGCGGGTGGGGCCGTGGTCGAGGGGTGCGGCTCCCGGGGCGGGGGGGCGGCGTCGGCGGGTTTGCCGGGGACGGCACGCAGGGCCGGCGGGGGTTGCCCATGAGGAGCGGTGTCATGTCGGCGCCGGGCGGGCGGCGCGGACGGCGGTGGCGGCGCGCCGGTCGCGGGAGTTCCCCCGCCGTCGTGGGGCGCTCGGCGCTCGGAGTGCGGGGCGGGGGCGAAGCCGAACCGGACGGGGGCCGGGGGGCGAGCGGGCCGAGGTCCCTGCCGTCGGGGGGCGGTGCCCTGGCCCGGTGGTCGTGGCGCCGGGCCCGGTGGCAGGGCCCGGCGCCACGGGTCAGAAGCGCCGCCAGCGGGCGGAGGCGAACGAGAACGCGCCGAACAGCAGCAGGCCCACCGCCGTGGCCGTGAGCAGTCCGGGGCCGGCGGGCGTGGCGGCGAAGGAGCGGAGGGTGTCGTCGATGCCCTTGGCGCGGTCCGGGTCGAAACGCACGGCCGCGGTGATGAGGAAGACCCCCACCCCGGCGAAGACCGCGCCGCGCGCCGCGTTGCCGGCGATCCCGCCGGCGGTGACGGCGGCTCGGGTGCGCGGGCCCATCGCGCCGGTGTCCAGCTTGCGCAGGAACGTGCGCAGGAACGCGCGCACGGCGATCCCGGTCCCGATCCCGATCAGGACCGCGCCGGCCGCGACGACCAGCGCGCGCCCGCCCGGCAGGCCGAGTGCGGTGGCCGTCCAGTCCTTGGACGTGCGGTCGCTGTCGGAGCCGGTGCCGGCTCCCGCCGCGAAGGCCGCGGTGCCCCAGCAGACCGAGGCGTAGAACACCGCGCGCCCGGCGTTGAGGAGCCTGCTGCCCGGCTTCGGGTGCCCCTGCCCCTGCCCCTGTCCCTGCCCCTGTCCCTGGTCGCCGGCCGCGGCGGTCACGGCGCGCCACAGCGCCATGCAGGCGAAGCCTGCGGCGAGCAGCCACAGCAGCGCCCGCCCGAAGGGCTGGTCCGCGATCCGCTGGAGCGCGCCCTGGCGGTCCGCCTCGTCGGAGCCGCCCCGGCCCAGGGCGATCCGCAGGGCGAGGTAGCCGACCAGGACGTAGACGACGCCGCGGGCGGTGAAACCGGCCCGGCCCGCGGAGCGCGGAAGGCGCCCGCTCCACGCCGTGGGCCGGCGCCGGGCGTGCTGTGCGGTGGACACCATGACTCCTCCTCGGTGGGGAGCGCGTGCCGCGCCCGGCGGCCCGTGTGCCCGCCTGCGCGGCGACCACACGTGGGTGCTCGTGCGCCGTGGGGCGGGAGGCGGTCCGCGCGGTGGCCCGGGTCGCGGTTGCGCCGGGGCGGGAGGCCGGGCCGCAGCGCCGCGCGGGGTGGTCCCGGGGGGGGCGGCGAGGGTGCGCAGCGGGGTGAGGTTCCGCCGGTTCTGCGCGCGGGGCCGGGCGGGGCGGTGGGCGCAGCGGCGGGTCCCGTCGGACGGTGTGTCCGCGGGCCCGGGTCAGGGGCGGGGCGGCAGGCGGTGGAGGCGGACGTCGGTGAGCCGGCCGTCGTCGGCGCGGGCGGTGAGGAAGGTCGCGAAGGGCTGGCGGCGGCGGTCCGTGGGCGAGCCGGGGTTGAGCAGGCGCAGGCCGCCGGGGGCGGTGCTGTCCCAGGGGATGTGGCTGTGGCCGAAGACCAGGACGTCGGTGCCGGGGAACCGCGCCTCGCAGCGCTGTTCGCGCCTGTGGGCCGGGCCGGTCTCGTGGACCACGGCGAAGCGCAGGCCCCGCAGTTCGACGTGGGCGGTCTCGGGCAGGCGCTCGCGCAGGGCGGGCCCGTCGTTGTTGCCGTGGACGGCGACCAGCCGCGCGGACCGTGCCAGCAGCAGGTCGAGGGTGGCGGTGTCGACCCAGTCGCCGGCGTGGAACACCACGTCGGCCTCGTCCACGGCCGCGAGCAGCGGCGCGGGCAGGTGGCGTGCCCGCGTGGGGACGTGGGTGTCCGAGGTGATCAGCAGGCGCATCCGGGACTCCGGCCGGGGCGGCGGGTGGTGGTGGGTCCGATCCTCCCCGGAGGGCCTCGCCACGGGCCGGCGAAACGCCGGGGTGCGGAGCGTTCCGGGCCTGCCTGTGCGGTGAGGCGCGGGCGGGCGCCGGCCGGGGGTGCGGGGCGGTGGGCGAGGGCCGGGGGTGCGGGGCGGGCCGTTGCGGGGCGGTGTCCGGCGTCGTCGGCGGGCGGTGCCGTGCGCTCGGTAGCATCGGCCGCATGGCGGAGCGGGCGGAGCGGGTGGAGCGGGTGGAGCAGGCGGGGCGGGCCGAGCGGGCGGGGTGGCTGGAGGAGCACGAGGACGAGGTCTGGAGCGGCTTCTTCGAGACCCAGGTGCTGTTCTGGCGCCGCCTTGCCCAGCAGTTGCAGCAGGAGACCGGCCTGTCCGAGCCGGACCTCGCCATCCTCCAGGCCCTGTCGGCCGCTCCCGGCGGGAAGCTGCGGCCCTACCGGCTGAGCGGGGTCACCCAGTTCGAGAAGAGCCGGCTGCACCACCACCTGACCCGAATGGCCGGGCGCGGCCTGGTCACCCGCGAGCCCTGCCCGGGTGCCGGGCGCGGCGCGGTGGTGGCCCTCACGCAGGAGGGCCGGGCCGCCGTCGCCGCCGCGCTGCCCCGGCGTGCGGCGCACATCCGCCGCTGGTTGACCGGGCCGCTGACGCAGGATCAGCGGCGCGAGCTCGTGGGCATCTGCGCCGCCCTGACGCAGCGGCTGAAGGACGACCCGCCCGCCTGAACCCGCCGCCCCCTGAACCCGCCCGCTCCCTGGACCCGCCCGCTCCCTGGACCCCCCGAAGCAGGTTGACGTGTCAACCCGGCGCGCCCATGCTGGGGTTGACACGTCAACTCGATGCCGTTCCGGGGGGACCGCCGTGCGTTTCCTGCTCCTGCCCCATCTGCCCGACCGCTCCAAGCCGGACCACGACCAGCTGCGCGAACTCGTCGACTACGCCGTGTTCGCCGAGGAGCTGGGCTTCGACGCCTACGGCATCGGCGAGCGGCACGACCGCCCCGCCGTCTCCAGCTCCCCGCCCGTCCTGCTCGCCCACATCGCCGCCCTCACCTCGCGGATACGGCTGTTCACCGCCGTCACCACCCTCGGCATGCTCGACCCGCTGCGCGCCTACGAGGACTACGCCACCGTGGACCACCTCGCCGGGGGCCGGCTGGACCTGATCGTCGCCAAGGGCGCCTACCCGCGGTCCTCGCGCCTGTTCGGCGTCACCCGGGAGAACCAGTGGGAGCTCTTGCAGGAGAACTACCTGCTGTTCCGCCGGCTGTGGCGTCAGGATCGGGTCACCTGGCGGGGCCGGCTCGGCCGCTCGCTGGAGGACGCCGAAGCGCTGCCGCGCCCGTTGCGGCCCGGGATCCGGATCTGGCACGGCGCGGGGAGCAACCCGGACTCCGCCGACTTCGCCGCCCGGCACGGGGACCCGCTGTTCACCCCCAACGGCGCGGGCGCCATCGGCCCGTACGCCGCGATCGTGCGCCACTACCGGGAACGCTGGGCGGCGTACGGCCACGACCCGGCCCGCGCCCTGGTCGGCGCGGGTACGGCGGGCTACTTCGGCGCCCGCACCTCGCAGGAGGCGGTGGCGCGCTACCGCCCGGTCTTCGAGGCGCGGCTGAAGGTCAACCGGGCCTTCGACGGCGCCTCGATCCGCTTCGACACCGTCGAGGACTGGATCGAGCACGGCTCGGTGCTGGTCGGCAGCCCGCAGCAGATCATCGAGAAGGTGCTGGGCCAGCACGCGCACTTCGGCCACGAGCTGCTCCATCTGCACGTGGACGGCGAGGTCCTGGACCGCGCCGACTACCTCGGCACGCTGGAGCTGTTCTTCGCCGAGATCGCGCCGGTGCTCCGCCGCGAACTGCCCAGCCGTCCGCTGGACGACGCGTAGCGCCCCGGCGGGAGCGGAGCAGGCCGGGGCCGGGGCCGTGACCGCCCTGCGCGGCTTCCGCTCCACCGCCCTGGCGTTCTTCGCCGTCCCGCCGCTCCTGTCCGACTTCCCCGGCCCCCGCCCCGGAGGGCCGCACCCTCGCCGGCGGCCTCGCGCCGCCCAACACCGCCGCCCAACACCGCCGGCCTCATCGGCGGCTTCGCCGGCCCCGGCGTCATGGGCCGGGCCGAGGAGCGCACCGGCAACCACCTGGCCGGCCCGGGGATCTCCGCCGGGCCGGCGGCCCTCGGCGCCGCGGCCGCCGCCCGCCTGCGGTTCTGCGCCACCGACGAACGACACCGCGCGCGCTGACCCCTCCCGGCCCCGCCCCCCGGGGGGCCGGACCGGGCCCCGCCCCCGTCCGGGGCGGGGCGGGGCGGGCGCTGCTTGACGGGTGGCCGGCCCGGGCAGGTACCCGGGGTGCGCCGGCGGGCGCGGGGAGGGGGGCATGTCGTGGGGTGGTGGGTCGTCATGCCGGGCGTGGCCGCCGCGCTGACGGTGATCGGCGGCCTGCGGTTGCGGCGGGCGCGCCGCGCGTTCCTGGACGCGCCGGTGGTCCCGCGGGCGCAGGAGGAGGAACTGACGGTGTACGAGGTCGCCCACCTCCACGGCGGAGCCCGGGCGCCGGCGCGCACGGTGCCGGCCTCGATGGTGCTCGGCGGGCGGGTGTCGGTGGCGGACGGGGTCCTGACCGTGGTGGACCCCCGCGCGCGGGACGCGGTCGAGGCGGAGGTCGTGCGGGTGTTCGGGCGGGTGCCGCGCCGGCGGGCCTGGCGGCGGATGGAACGGCTGCAGCGGGCCCCGGGCGTCACCGCCGTCGGCCGGCGGTGAGGCGACCAGGGGCTGGTCGGCCATCCGGGCCGCCTGCGGGCGGCCGAACGGGCCGCCGGCCAGCTGGCCGTGATCCGGCCGGTCTCCTTCGCCCTCGGCGCCGCGGCCGTGTGGAGGGCCGCGGCGCGGGGCTTTCCCCATCCCCTGCTCCCGGGGGCCGCCACCCTCCTGCGCGTCGTGGCGGGCCGGCGGGCGGCCGCGGACCCGCACCTGCGCTCCGGCGCGGCGACGCAGGCCGGCCGCGCGGCCCGGCACCGCCCACCAGGAACGCCACCGGCCCTGGCGGGCGCGCCTCCACGACCCGCTCGGCGACGAGGACGCCGGCTTCCCCGGCAGGACCACCCGGGGCGAATTCCACGGCAGGCTCGTCACGTTGAGCAAGGCGATCAGCCCGCCGCCCCCGTCGGCGCCGCCGCCCTTCGAGGGCCCGCCGGGCCTGGGCGGCCTGTGACGCCCGGGCGCCGGCGGGGCTCCGGCGGCGGGGCGAAGGCCCGGCGGCCGGGGGGCCTTCGCCCCGCAGCCGGCGATGGCCTGTCGGTGAGCAACTCCCTTCCCTACAATGCGAATCCGGCCGCCCGCCGGCGGTGACGACGGAGCGGTGACGACGGAGCAGTGACGACGGTCGGGGGGCGGGCGGCATGAGGGGCGATCGGCTGGGGGTTGCGCACGAGTACCGGGTGGCGACGACACGGGTCGGGGGCCTTGCCCTCACCGTCCTGCTGCTGTCCTTCGGCGCCCTGCTGCCGATCTGGAGGGACAAGGAGTTCGCGCCGTCCAGCAAGGTGATCGGCTCGCTGCTGGTGATCGGCTTCTGCCTGCTGGTGATCGCCGGCGCCGCCCGGGCCGGCACCCTGGTCACCGCCGAGGGGATCACCGTGCGCGGCATGGTGCGCCGGCGCCGGCTGCCCTGGGCCGAGATCACGCGCTTCACCAAGGCGCCCAACCCGAACGCGCACACCGGCCGCGGCGCACCGGCGTTCCTCGCCTACGCGGTGCGCTCCGACGGCCGCAGGGTCCACCTGCCCTACGTCGACGACAAGCACGTCCTGGTGGACCGCGAAGTGGAACGGCTGAACACGCTGCTGGCCGAACACCGCGCCGACGCCGGCTGACCCCGGGGGGGCTGCCCCGGACCGGGCGGCTGCGGACGCGTGGCGTCCGCGGACGGTCCGGCCGGGGGCTCCACGCGGCGTTCGCGGGCGGTTCGCCGCCGGATCGCAGCCGCGTGGCCGGTGAGGGGGCCGGGTGCCTCCCGGTGACACGGGGAGAACCCATCGGTACGTTTCCGGCGTTGCGCCCCGGAGCGCCCCGGAGCGCTGGGGGCGCTGCGGGGCGCAGTGCGGTGGTCGCCGCGGTGGCGGGGTCAGCGCAGGGTGCGCAGGAAGATGTCCGCCTTGCCGTTGGTGTCGCCGGGGACGAGGTCCTCGGCGGTGGACTGGAAGACCACGTGGCGTCCGCCGGCGCTGACCGTGTCGGTGCCGGCGGTGGCGGGGCGGTCGGTGACGCTCTCGTCGGTGCCCGTCTGGAGGTCTCGCAGCGTGAGCGGCGCGGGGCCGGTGGTCCCGGCCGGGGTGTGCAGGAGGTAGCGGCCGGTGGGGTCGATGGCGAGGCCCTTCACGCCGGGTACCGGCAGGGCGGTGCCGGAGGCGACGTCGTGGACGTAGGTGTCGGGGCCCGAGCGGTAGACGACCTTGGTGCCGTCGTCGCTGAGCTGGACGAGTTCGGCCTCCCGGTCGGGGCCCTCGATCGGGCCGGCGGCGGTGTTGTCGGCCCAGTCCCACAGGTAGACGTCGTGTTCGCCGCCGTCCTGGTAGGCGAGGCGGGTGCCGTCGGCGCTGATGGAGGGGCGGGTGGGTGCGGTGTTGTGGATGATGTCGACGGTCTGCAGGGCGCCGGTGTCCGGGCTGCGGACCTCGACGCGCTGGTTGGGCTCGGGCGGCCTGAACCTGACGCTGAACGCCTGGTGGTGCTCGTTGGCGCCCATGGCCGCCTCGCAGGTGAAGAGCGAGCAGGTGTAGGCGGTGGTCCATCCCCGGGTCAGGTGCACCTGGTAGAGGGCGGTGTTGGCGAACCTGGGTGCCAGGTAGGCGAGGACCTGGCCGTCGCTGCTGAGCAGGGGCGGCGCGGAGGCGTATCCGTCGAACTGCCGGTTCTGTCCCGTCGCCAGGTCGCGGACGAGCACCCGGTCGTTGCGGCCCGTGGTGCCGGGGGTGAGGTTGGCCGCGTAGGAGGTGAAGACGATGCGGTCGCCGGCCGGGGTGATCGAGGCCCTGGCGGAATCGTCGTCGGCCTGGGTGCCGTCGGCCGCGACGCTGACCCTCTCGATACCGGCCGGGCGGACGGCGGCGGCGCCTGTGGCGCCGGCGGGCCCGGCCCAGGCCGCTGCGGGCAGGGCCATCGTGATCACCCCGGCCACGGCCGCCGCGCTGCGGGTGACCCGCCCGCTTCGGGCGGCGGCCCGGTTCGTACGTCCTCGCATGTTCCCCCCACGCGGTTCGCGGTCCGGTCCCCCGTTCGGAGGCCCATCGACCATCAAAGAGCGCCGGGGTGCGGGGGGTCAACGCGTCGGCGCGCCGGATGGCCGACCGCGACGGGTGGTTTCGGTCATCCGCCGGGCCGTGCCGCCACTCGGCCTTCTCCCGTCCCACCCGCAGAAGCGGGCTCCGGCGACGGCGTCGTGCGCGGAGCGGCGCCTTCCGGACCCGGGGGGAACCGGCGCGTTGCCCTGTCCGCGGTGCTCCTGGCAGGCGTTCCTGTGATCGGTCGAGGCCCTCCCCCGCCATCGTGTCCGCCGGCCGCTGCCGCGCCCGGCGGTCGGCCGATGCGGCTACGGCGTGCGCCTTGCGGCTCAAGGCGCCGGCAGCGGTGGCGGTGTGGGGGTGGGACGGGTGCGCCGGGGCGGGCGCCTGTGCGCCCGGTGGTGGGGGTGCGTCCTGCTTGCCCGGTGTCGTCACGGTGGGTTTCCATGGCGTTGCCATCGGTGAGTTGCCGTGCGGCGGGGATGCCCGCCCACCGTCCCGGAAGGACAGAAGACATGATGATCCGACGCCTCGCGTTCGCCCTCGCGGCCGGCACGATCGCCGCCGCCCTCGGGTTCGCCCCGTCGGCCGCCGCCGGTCCGGGGGATCCGGCCGGCGGCGGGGCGCGGCAGAGCGTGCGGTCCTACGACGACTGCCCCGCGGGCAACTTCTGCATCTTCAGCGACTACAACGGCGGGGGCAGGCGGTGCTGGTGGCCGGCCGAGGGGTCCTCCTCGGTCCCGGACACCGCTGCCGGATGCCCGTTCATCCGCGACGGCCAGAACGTGCGCTCGGTGCGCAACCGCACCGAGCACCGCGTCCAGTACTACACGAGCACCAACTACAACAACCGGGTCGGATCCACCCTCGCCGGCGGCCAGGGCAACCTCCAGGGCACCTACCAGATCCGCTCCTTCAAGCCGCAGTAGCCGCGGGCGGCGGCGGGCCGGGGGCGGGCCGGGGGCGGGCGGGGCGGCGCAGGGGGCGGCTGCGGCGCGAGCGCCGTTGCCGCGGTGCGGTGCGGGTCGCCCGTTCACCGCGCCCTCTGCTCCGGGAAGCAGGACGCGGCCCGCGGCCCGGGCGGGGCGAGGTGCACCACCGGCGGTGCGGCGCGGCGCGGGGGAAGTGCGCGGGCGCGGGCGGGGCCGGTCAGATGGCGGGGGTGCAGGCGGCGTCGACGGCCAGGACGGCGAGGGCGCCGGCCTCGGCGGCGCGGCGCAGGTCGAACACGCCGGTGAAGGGTCCCGTCACCAGCAGCAGGACCTCCTGGGAGCGCAGCGCGCGCCACCATTCGCGCCCGGCCATGATCGTGGTGTCGAGCCAGGTCTGCCCGCTGGGGCGGTGCACGGTCAGGCGGGGTGCGGCGGCGGTGACGGACCAGCCCGGCGCGGGGCCGTCCTCGGGGAAGCCCGCCTGCCGTGACCAGCCTTCCTCGACCCGCAGGGGGCCGGCCACCGGGGCGGGTACCACCAGGACCGGGCGCCGGTCGGGCAGCAGTTCCGGCCAGGCGCCGTCGATGAGTCCCGCGTTGGTGGTGGTGATCTCCATGCCCCGCCCCTTGCCCCGCATTCCGTCCCGGCACACTCCCCGCCCCGGGCACCGTCCATCATGGCCCACTTCGCTGCCCGTGTCCCACGTTGCCGCCAACCGCACGGGCATCGCCGGGAAAGACCGGCCCGTGGCCGAACGTCCGTTCGTGGCAGTGGCGTTGACGGCCCTTCGGGGGCGGACGGGTGTTCGGGGGCGGGGCGGCGGGGCCGGGCGATGCGGGGCGGTGCGGGGCGGTGCGGGGGTGGTGCGGGGTGGTGCGGGGTGGCCGGGGGGTGGGGCAGGGTCCGTCCGGGGGCTGCCCGGCTCCGGTCGGACCCTGCCGGTGCGCGGTGGTGGTCACCAGACCTTGTCGAGGCGGAACAGGTCGGCCTGGAACTGCATCTGGACGACGTGGTCCCCCTCGCCGCCGCCCTGGGCGACCAGCCAGCTGCCGCTGTTCTGGGCCTGGAAGGCGGTCAGGCCGGTGCCCGGGACGGTCTTGCCCCAGAACACCTCGCGCGCGTCCCAGTTGCACTCCTCGGTGATCAGCCAGCGCCCGTCGTCGCCGTAGCCGCGGTCGATGGCCAGGCACCACCAGCGCATGTGGTCCTTGAACTTGTAGAACTTGGCGTTCGGGTCGTTGGGGTCGGGGCGGCTGCAGACCTGGAACTGCTGGTTCGCGGCGCCGTTCCAGCGGTACTGGACGATGGAGCCGTGGTCGGGCCGGCTCTTGGAGACGTCGAGCACGAGGTTCTCGCTGCCGTACTTGCTGGGGGTGTAGATGCGGTAGCCGCCGCCCTCGCAGGCGTAGCCGTCCATCGGGTCGGCCGCCGAGGCGGCGGGGGCCGCGACGGTCAGCAGTGCGGCGGCGGTGACGGTGGCGCCGAGGACGGCGCCGGCCCGCCGGGCGAGGCTGTTGCTGTGCTGGGTCCTGGCCATGGGGGTCCTTTCCCTCCTGCTGGGTTCGTGCGACGGGGCCGTGGCTAGGGGCAGATCTGGCGCTGCGCGGCCCACCGGACCGTGCCGGGGGGCATGTACTGCGTGCACTCCACGGTGCCCACTTCGAGGCTGCCGAACGTGACGTAGCGGCCCTTGCCCGTCGAGCTGGAGTTGACCCAGTAGCCGGTGCCCGGGCCGGAGCGGGCGCACAGGTAGCGGGCCCACTCGCCGGAGATCTCCAGGACGCCCCGGTACAGGCCGTAGTAGCCGGGCGTGTTGATGTCGAAGCTGTAGGTCCGCTCGGTGGTGCGGGTGGTGCTGCGTTCGGTGGCCACCGACATCCCGACCTTGATCCCGACCTCGGAGAGGGTGGACTTGTAGCTGGCGTTGAACTCGGTGCTGTTGTTGATGCTGGTGTTGACGGTGGTCTGCTCGCGCATGGTCTGGGTCTGGCGGCCGGTCGTGCCGGGTGCCACGTTGAAGCCGATGAACTCGGTGATCACCGGTTTGACGGTGGCGGAGGTGATGTCGTCCCAGATCTTCTCGACGTCGGGGTTGCAGGCGGGGCCGGGTGGCGGTGTGGCGTGGGCCGGTACGGCGCCGAGCCCGAGACCGGCGAGGGCCACAAGGGCGGCGAGGGCGGTGGCGGGTGCGGCGCGCCGGCGCCTGCGGGCGGCGGTGTGGGCCGGGGCGGGGGCGGGGGCGGGGGTGGGGGTGGGGGTGGGTGAGGTGCTGCTCACGAGGGTCTCCCTGTGGTGAAGGGGGAATGGTCCGCTGCGAACTACCGGAAATCCTCGGCCACGGCGCGGCGGGCTTTCCATCCCACGTTCCTGAGGGGCGTTCGTGACGGAGCACGGGCAGGCGGCGGGGGCGCTCGCGGGCGCCCGGGTCCGTGGCGCGGGGGTTTCAGCCGGCGTCGGCGAGGGTGCGGTAGGCGTAGGCGGCGGACATCAGGGTCATGTAGTGGTGCCAGCCCGGGTAGGAGCGGCCCTCGAAGTCCTGCAGGCCGAAGTCCTGGGTCAGTTCGCGTACCGCCTCGCCGGTGCCGGCGTGACAGGAGACGAGGGCGAGGAGGTCCTCGGGGCGCCGGCGCACCAGGTTGGTGATCCACACGACGGTGGGGTAGCGCGGGTCGGTGAACAGGCGGTAGGTCTCGCGGGCGCGGGCGCCGGCGGCGGAGGGCAGGCGCACCAGGGTGTGGCGTACGCCCGGCGGGGAGACGCAGGCGGCGGCGGGCAGGTCGCGTCCGTTGTCGTCGAGCGGCAGGACGGTGAACACGCCGGGCACGGCGAGCACGAAGTCGTGGCAGTGGTGGGTCAGCACGCGCAGCAGGGCGGCGCTCTCCTTGCTGTCGCGCAGGTCGGCGACGATGGGGGCGGGGGCGATGCCGGAGCGTTTCAGGCGTTCGACCATGTCGAAGGTGTCGGCCCAGATCGGTGAGGCGGGGGCGTCGCGGGGGACGCGTGCGCGCCGGCGCAGGCTCGGCAGGGACCATTCCTGGGGCAGGTGCAGGCGCCAGTCGACGGGGACGGCGGCGGTGGCGCCGGCCAGGAACAGGGCGGTGCCGACCTGGCAGTTGACGGTGCGTCCGAGGTGGGGGACGAAGCGCCGGTGCACTCCGCAGGAGTGGTCCCCGCGTTTGGGCACGACGGTGGTGACCACCGTCCATGCCCGCGGGCGCAGGCGGGCCTCGGCCCAGCGGGCGAGTTCGCGGCGTACCGGCTCCCAGGGCCAGGGGCTGGAGTTGACGAACTGCTGCAGCGACTGCGAGGCGGTCGGGGAGTCGGTGACGGCGGCGGCCAGGTGGCGGACCGTCTTCTTGCCCGGTGCGGTGAGCAGTCCGTGGAGGTAGGCGTGGCCGCGGCGGCGCTGGTCGGCGCGCTGCAGGTGGACGAACAGGACGTCCGCGAAGGCGGACAGCCGGTCGGTGGGATGTGGCGGAACAGTGGCAACAGGGCAGTGCGGCAGCATTGGTACCCTTCCCCCTCGAAGCACGTCTCCTGCCGCCCAAGAATAATTGAGCTGACGATGTTTCCGGAGTCCAGGAACCGGACAAAGAACACCCGGTCAAATCGACGTCATATCGAGGTCAAGACACCGGATGCAGGGGGAATCGGCCAGCAGCGGATTCCGGGATTCCCAATCCGATGTGCCCGCTCTGCGTCCGCGGCACCGTGTTGCTGGTTCACTCAGCACACGAGGCGGTTGCTCTTCGCGCCGTCCTCCCGGTACCCGCCGCGACGGTGGCCGTCACCTCGCACAATTCCCATCCGCCCGACCGTGCGACCGTCCAATGCCCTTCGGAGTCATCAGATGCAGGAACGAGCAGTGCGAACCCGAATCGCCCTGGTACACGCAGCCGCCGCGGAGTTCGACCGGCACGGCTATGCGGGCACGTCCATGCTGCAGGTGTGCAAAGCGGCGGGCATCACCACCGGTGCGCTCACCTTCCACTTCGGTTCCAAGGGTGAGCTGGCGGACGCCGTGCAGGATCTGGGGCGCAGTGCCGTTCGCGCCGCGGTGGAGCGGGTGACGGCGCGTCCGGCTCCCGCGCTGGACCTGATCGTGGAGCTGACGATGCGTCTGGCGGGTCTGCTGGAGGACGACATCGCGGTGCGCTCGGCCGCGCGGCTGACGCGGGAGCGTCCCGAGGGGCGTCTGAGCCTGTCGGCGTCCTGGCTGCCGACGGTCAGCCGGCTGGCCGATCATGCCCACCATGCGGGGCAGTTGCGGGTCGGTACCTCGCCGGCGGCGCTGGCCGCGCTGGTGTCCTACCTGCTCACGGGGGCCGAGGACCGCACGCGGGCGGCGTTGGGGGGCACGGGGCGTCCGGATGCCGTGCAGCAGGTGCAGCAGATCTGGGGGATCGCGTTGCCGGGGATCTGCGCCGAGCGCGGGGTGTGAGCGCGGGCGCCCGGGCGGCGGGGCCGGGCGCGGGCGGACGGGCTCCGGGCGGTCCGGGCGGTCCGGGCGCCGGGTGATCCGGCGCCGGGCCGTCGGGCGCGCGGGTGATCCGGCGCGGCCCGGGTTGGACGGGTGGGCGGGGGGCGCCCGGGTGCGCCGGGCGCGGTGTGCGCCGGGCGGCGGGCGGCGGGGCGCGGTGTGCGGCGGGGCGCGGGCGGGGGTGGGCGCAACGCGCGGACAACCGTGTGGCCGGCGGGGCCCGTGCGCCCGCGCACGACCCCTGCGCATTGCCGTGGCCGCAATGGCGGCGCAGCGTGCGCCGCGGGCCGGGAAATGGCGCGCGGTGACCCAAAGTGGACGACGAGTGTCACGTCCTCGTCTCGTCCCCGCCTGCCGCGGCGGCGAGGATTCCATCCACCACGAACTCGCGACCAGCGCGTCCGGCTGACTAATCCTCAGCCCTGTCCGGCATGCCTGCATTCATTTATCCAGGAGGATTCCATGGCGAAAGCCGAGCGCATGGACGTGGTCATCGTCGGTGGCGGGATCGCCGGATCCGCGCTCGCCGCGGCCCTGGCCGGCGACGGCCTCGATGTGCTGCTCCTGGAGCGGCAGGCCGTCTACCGGGACAAGGTCCGCGGCGAGGTGATCAACTGCTGGGGTGTCGCGGAACTCCTCGAACTCGGCCTGGAGGAGTGCATTCTCAAGGCCGGCGGCACCTACGTCGACCGGTTCATCGGATTCGACGAAATCGTCACCCCCGAAACCGCCCGCGCCAACGCCCTGCACCTGGACCGCCTGCTCCCCGGCATCCGCGGCGTCCTGGACGTCGGGCACCCCCAGGCGTGCGAGGCGCTGTCGCAGGCCGCCCGCCAGGC
Organism: Kitasatospora sp. NPDC015120; assembly: GCF_043080305.1. Taxonomy (NCBI): domain Bacteria; kingdom Bacillati; phylum Actinomycetota; class Actinomycetes; order Kitasatosporales; family Streptomycetaceae; genus Kitasatospora; species Kitasatospora sp. NPDC015120. The sequence continues at coordinate 110,577 of NZ_JBIBVJ010000008.1, forward strand.
CGGGGCCACCGTCGTCAAGGGCGTGGGCGACGTCATCGTCGGCGCCGGCGCGCACCCGAGCGTGCGCTACGAGTACAACGACCAGGAGTACGAGGTGGAGTGCCGCCTGGTGGCGGGCGCCGACGGGCGGATGTCGACGGTGCGCCGCCAGCTGGGCCTGGGCCTCACCCAGACGCCGCCGAACTCGCTGGGCGGCGGCATGCTGGTGGAGGACCTGCACGCCTGGCCGGTGAACGTCACCTCCGTGGGCACCGAGGGCGACGTGCTGTACTTCGTCTTCCCCCGCGAGGGCGGGCGGGCCCGGCTGTACCTGCTGCACGACGTCGCGCAGAAGGGCCGCTTCTCCGGCCCCGAGCGCCACACCGAGTTCCTGCGGGCCTTCCGGCTCGACTGCCTGCCCGACAACGAGATGTTCGCCGCCTGCACGCCGAGCGCGGTCTGCGCGTTCTACCCGATGAACGACGCGTGGGCGGATGCGCCCAGCGCGCCGGGGGCCGTGCTGCTCGGGGACGCGGCCGGATGGACCGACCCGGTCATCGGCCAGGGCCTGTCCATCGCGCTGCGCGACGCGCGGATGGTGCGCGACGCGCTGCGCGCCTCGCCGTCCTGGGGGCCGGGCACCTTCGAGCCGTACACCCGCGAACGCGAGGTCCGCATGCACCGCCTGCGGATCTCCGCCTCGGTGCGCACCATGATGAACCTGACGTTCACCCCCCGTGGTGTGGCCCGCCGCCGCGCCTACGCCGAGGTGTGGCCCACCGACCCGCTGCTGGCGGGCTCGCGGCTGGCCACCTTCAAGGGTCCCTTCCACGTCCCCGCCGAGTCCTTCGAGCCCGAGGTCATCGAGCGCCTGTTCGCCCTGGGATGACCCGCCCCCCGGGCCGGCGCCGGCACCCCCGTGCCGCGGCCGGCCGGGCACCGCGCCCCTTCTTCTTCCTGCGGGCGCGGAACGCGCAGCACTCACGAGAGGAGACACCCCATGCACGTCAAGACAGCCTCCGGTGACGAACAGATCCGCAAGAACGGGTGCGACATCCGCCAGCTCTACCCGTGGGAGGGCGTCGTCACCCCGCCCTGGAACAGCACCCTGTGCTCCATCAGGCCCCAGGAGTCCAGCACCCCGCACGGCCACGACACCGACGAGACGTTCATCTTCGTCAGCGGCCACGGGCGGGCGCGGGTGGGCACCGAGGAGCGGGAGGTGGTGCCCGGCGATGTCATCTACATCCCCCACGGCACCGACCACATCGTCACCAACGACAGCGCCGAGCAGGCGCTGACCTTCGTCAGCATCTACTGGCTGCAGCCCGCCGGGCCCGGGGAGGACGCGTGAGCGGCGACAGCGCACACGCCACCCCCGGCGGCGGTGGTGGGCGGCGCCGGCGCGTGGACGTCACGTTCTCCCCGCCCACCCCCAACGGGGACCTGCACCTGGGACACCTGGCCGGGCCGGTGCTGGGCAGCGACGTGTGCGCCCGCGCCCAGAAGATCCAGGGCCACGACGTGGCGTTCGGCACCAGCACCGACGACAACCAGACCTACGTCGTCACCACCGCCCGGCGCCTGGGCACCGAACCCGAGGCCCTGATCCGCCAGGCCTTCGACGCCGTCACCAAGACCCTCGCCCTGGCGGGCGTGGAGGTCGACCTGTTCGAACGCCCCGACGCCGAGTACACCGCGTTCGTGGAGGGCTTCTTCACCCACCTGTGGCGCCACGGCGCGTTCGACCGCCGCGAGGTGGAGCTGCCCTACGACGAGGAGAGCGGCACCTACCTCGCCGAGGCGTTCGTCACCGGCCGCTGCCCCACCTGCCTGGCCCACGCCCGCGCCGGCGTCTGCGAGGCGTGCGGCCTGTACAACCTGCCCGGCGCGCTGCTGGCGGTGGGCGAGGGGGCGCTGCCCACCCGGAAGGTGTCGATCTGGGTCCTGGACCTGGAACGCCACCGCCCGCTGCTCACCCACTGGTACCGCTCCAGCGACATCCGCCTGCGCCCGGACCTGGAGAACGTGGTCACCCGCTCCCTGGCCGCGCCGCTGCCCTACATCCCCGTCACCTACCCCGGCACGTGGGGCATCGCGGTCGACTGGGACGGCCCCGACGCCCCGCCCCAGGCCGTCAACGCCTGGCCGGAGATCTACGTCGGCCACCTGTACTGGCTGCGGCGCGCCCGCGACAACCGGCGCGAGAACATCGACGAACTGGTGCAGTTCATCGGCATCGACAACGGCTTCTACAACGCGTTCGTGTACGTGGCCCTGTCGCTGCTGGCCGCACGCCACGGCCTGCCCGTCGAACTGCCCGCCACCCGCACCCTCACCAACCAGTACTACCTGCTGGAGGGGCGCAAGTTCTCCACCAGCAAGGGCGACGTGCGCTGGGCCGGGGAGTTCCTGGAGGCCTACGGACGCGACCGCACCCGCTTCGTGCTGTCGCTCACCAGCCCCGAACTGCAGCAGTCCGAGTTCAGCGAGCCGGTGGCCGACTCCACCCTCGCCGCCCGTTTCGACACCCCGCTGGCGACGATCGCCGCCACCCTCACCGCCGCCCTGGCCGGACACCGCGCCGACCACGAGCCCTCCGCCTGGTGGACCACCGCCCTGACCGCCAGCCGCCGGCGCTTCGAACAGGCCTACCACGCGCAGACGTTCTCCGTGCGCAAGGCCGCCGAGGCCCTCGCCCTGCACCTGGAGGTCCTCGCCCTGCGCTGCGCCGACCTCGACACCCAGGACCCCGCCGAGACCAGCGGCGCCCTGCGGTTCCTGTGGACGCTGCACACCCTGGCCTGGCCCCTGACCCCGGACCTCGCCGAACAGGTCGCCGCCGCCTTCGGCGCGCCCCTGGCCACCGGCGTCCCGCCCCTGCTCGCCGACCTCGACCGCCTCCCGCCGGCCCCCTTCGCCGGCCTCACGGCCCCCCTGCCCCCCGCACCCCGGGACACCCGCACCCCCTGACCCCCCCCCGGGCGGGACGCCCCGGCACCCCCACCCCCGGGCAGCACCCCCCCCGGGGGCGAACCACCCGCGCGGGCGCCCCGAGGCCGCCAGGGGGGCGTCCCGGAGGGGGGCGTCCCGGAGGGGGGAGCGTCCCGGAGGGGGCATCCCCGGGGGGGCATCCCGGCCCCCCGGGGGGGCTCGCGGTCCCTTCTTCTTCCGCCCACCTGTCCCGTGCCGACCGGCACACCCCACGCCGCAAGGGAGACGACGCATCATGCAGCGCACCTTCATGCACTCCAAGATTCACCGCGCCACCGTCACCGACAGCAACCTCAACTACGTCGGGTCGATCACCATCTCCCCGGAACTCCTCGAAGCCGCCGGCATCGGCGTCTACGAACTCGTCCACGTCGTCAACGTCAACAACGGCGCCCGCTTCGAGACGTACACCATCCTCGACGACTCCCCCAACCCGCCCGCCGGGCAGATCGTCGTCAACGGCGCCGCCGCCCGCCTCGTGCAGACCGGCGACAAGGTCATCATCATCAGCTACGCGCAGCTGACCGACGAGGAGCGCACCGACTTCAAGTCCCGGGTCGTGCACGTCAACGACGCCAACGAGATCACCGAGACCGCCCTGCTGAGCGCCTGAGCGAACCCCCGCCCGCCCCGCCGGGAGCAGCAAGCCCCCCGGTCCCCCGGGGGCAGGACACCCCACCCCCCGTTCCGCGTGTGCCGGGTGCCTGCCCCCGGGGCCGGACCCTGCTGCGCACGCGACAAGTTGAGGATGCGTGAGTAGTGAAGACGAACAAGGTTCACCCCATCCTGGGCATCGGGTTCGGACCGGCGAACCTCTCCCTGGCCGTCGCGCTCGACGAACTCGGCCGCCCCGACGACGCCCACTTCCTCGAACGCTCACCGGGCTTCCAGTGGCAGGACGAGCAGCTGCTGCCCGGAACCGACATCCAGAACAACCCGTTCCGCGACCTGGTCATGCAACGCAACCAGGACAGCCCCTACACGTTCATCAAGTACCTCGCCTCACGCGGCGCCCTGACCGACTACCTCCACCTCAACGCCAAGTTCCCGCTGCGCCGCGAGTACGCCGGCTACCTCGCCTGGGTCGCCCAGTCCTTCGCCACGCACGTCGACTACGGGCAGAGCGTGCACACCCTCGCCCTGGTGGAGGACAGCGACGGCGGCGAGCTGTTCTGCGTGCGCACCCACGAGGGCGCCCGCTACCTCGCCGAGACCGTCGTCGTGGGAACCGGCCGCTCCCCGCGCATCCCCGCCCCCTTCCGCACCGCCACCGCCACCGCGGCGGGCGTCTTCCACTCCACCCGCTACCTGTCCTCCATCGAGGCCCTCGCCGCACGCGACATCCGCGTGGCGGTGGTCGGCGCCAGCCAGAGCGCCATCGAGATCGTCCTGGACCTGCTGGCCCGCCCCAACGTGCGCCAGGTCACCTCCATCCACCGCGGCATCGGCTTCCGCCTCAAGGACACCAGCCCCTACAGCCGCCAGGTGTTCCTGCCCGAATTCGTCGACTACTTCCACCCCCTGCCCTCCGCCACCCGCCGGCGCCTGCGCGCGGAACTGCGCTCCATCAACTACGCCGCCTGCGACCAGGACGTCATCGACCGCCTCGTCGGCCTGCAACGCGAATACGAACTCACCGGCAGCGACCGGCTGCGCCTGGCGCCCTTCACCGAGGTCACCGCCGTGGACACCGCACCCGGCGGCGGGCACCGCCTGAGCGTCCACGACGTCAACCACCTCACCCGCGACACCATCGACGCCGACATCGTCGTCCTGGCCACCGGCTTCAAGGACTTCGGCACCGGCGCCCACGACGAGCGCTACCACCCCCTGCTCGAAGGCCTCGCCCACCGCCTGCCCCTGGACGACGACGGCATCCCCGTCGTGGAACGCGACTACTCCATCACCCTCAAGGCCTCCGCCAGCGCCCCGCGCCCGCTGAAGGTCTACCTCAACGGCCTGTGCGAGGCCAGCCACGGCATGGGCGACGCCGGCGCCCTCGCCATGCTCTCCGTGCGCGCCGCCGACGTCACCGCCTCCCTGCTGCACCTGCACGAGGACGGCAGGGCCCCGCGCAGGGCGGCCGAACGGGTCCTGCAGTGAGCACCGCCCCCGCCGCGGACATCGCCGTCGTCGGCGCCGGCATCATCGGCCTGGCCACCGCCGAACGCCTCGCCGCCCACGGCGCACGCGTCGTCCTCATCGACGACACCGGCGCCACCGGCGGCGCCACCAGCGCCTCCGGCGGCCTCGTCCGCGCCTTCGACCCCACCGCCACCCACGCCGCCTGGGCCGCCGAAGGCTGCACCACCTACCGCCACCGCGGACACCACGGCACCTGGCCGCACCTGCGCGCCCACGGCAGCCTCACCCTCCTGGAGCGCGACACCCTCACCACCGCCCGCCCCGCCCTCGCCACCGCCCACGCCGCCGGCCACACCGCCCACGTCCTGGACGCCCGCCAGATCACCCGCCACTTCCCCGCCCTGCGCGTACCCGACCACCTCCTGGCCGTCCACGAACCCCACGCCGGCTGGCTGCCCGCCCCCGACCTCACCCGCGCCCTGCTGCGCGAAACCACCACCCACCCCGCCACCCGCCTGCTCACCACCCGCGCCACCGCCCTGCTCACCCGCCCCGGCCGGCGACGCGTGCACGGCGTCCACACCACCTCCGGGCCCGTCCACGCCGACGCCGTCCTGCTCGCCGCCGGCGCCGCCAGCACCCCCCTGGCCGCCACCGCCGGCATCCACCTGCCCCTGACCACCCGCGCCGTCGGCTACTGCCTCTTCCACATCGACGACACCACCCACCTCACCCACCTGCCCACCCTCGTCGACACCACCACCGGAGCCTGGCTGCGCCGCTGGGACGACGACCACACCGTCCTCGCCGGCGTGCACAGCACCCGCACCGACGTCCCCCCCACCGTGCGCCACCACGTCACCCCCGACGAGGAACACCGCATCCGCACCGTCGTCCGCGAACGCTTCCCCCCGCTCGCCCACGCCCGCGCCGTCGGCGGCGTCAGCGCCTACGACGCCCTCATCCCCCACACCCCCGCCACCGTCACCCGCTGGAACGACGCCCCGGGCCTGGTCACCGCCGTCGGCTGGAACGGAGGCGGCCTCAAACTCGCCCCCGCCGTCGCCCGCCACACCGCCACCGAACTCCTCAAGGCGGCCACCCGATGACCGACACCGACTCCTGGCGCCTCAACCCCACCGACGAAATGCTCCACCACACCGCCCACACCCTCGGCTCCACCCGCATCGTCCAGGTCCTGTGGCACACCCCCGAACCCCTGCCCGCCCACGCCCTCGACGCCCTGTGGCAACGCCTGGACCGCGGACTGCTCAGCCGCCGCGCCCACCACCCCCGCCTGCCCGGCGCCCGCCGCGCCTGGAAACCCGCCACCAACACCGACCCCCCGCACCACGACACCCTCCCCCTCACCCCCGCCACCGCCCCCCACTGGATCGACGACCAGATCCGCACCCCCCTGCCGGCCGGCTCCACCCGCCTGTGGCACCTCGCCTGCGCCCCCTACGACGGCGGCCACCTCATCTCCCTGACCGTGCCCCACTTCCTCAGCGACGGCCTGGGCATCCTCAACGCCCTCGCCACCACCACCCCCGCCCACCCCCCCACCGGATGGCGCCACAGCGACACCGCCGACGCCCTGCGCCAGGCCACCCGCGCCGCCCGGCACACCACCCGCTGGACCCTGGACCTCGCCACCGACCCCCACCTGCGCACCACCCTCACCACCGCCCTGCACCCCGGACACCGCACCCCGGACACAACCACCGGCGGCACAGCGGGCGGCGCAGCGGGCAGGAGCACGGACGGCACGGCGCGCGGGGTCGCGGACGGAGCGGCGGACGGAGCTGCGGGCGGGGTCGCGGACGGAGCGGCGAGCAGGGACGCGGACGGCACGGCGAGCGGAGCTGCGGGCGGAGTTGCGGGCGGGGTCGGGGGCGGGTCGCAGCCGCGGTTCTTCACCACCGCCGTCCTCGACATCGACGCCCACGCCTGGGAGGAACGGGCCCGCGCCCACGGCGGCACCGTCAACAGCCTCTTCCTGGAGATCGCCGCCAACCTCCTGCGCGCCCGCCTGCCCCGCGCCGCCCACGACGCCATCACCCTCGGCATCCCCATGAACCTGCGCCGCACCGACGGCGACGAACGCGCCAACGCCCTGGTCGTCCTGCCCCTGCCCCTGCCCGGCGGCCCCCCGCGCCACGACGACCTGCACCCCACCCGCCGCGCCACCAAACACCTCCTGCAGACCTCCGGCGCCCACACCACCACCCTCGTCCCCGAACCCCTGTGGCACCTGCTGCCCCACCGCCTGGCCACCCGCCTGAAGAACCCCGGCGCCCAGCAGACCGACGCCGTCGCCTCCAACTTCGGCGACATCCCCGACGCCGTCGCCCGCTGCGCCGGCCTCCCGGCCACCCGCATGGCCCTGCGCACCATGAACATCCCCGGCCTGGTCCCCGAACGCGCCCGCCTGCGCGCCTCACTGTGCCTGGCCCGCCTGGGCCCGCACATGACCCTGACCGTCACCGCCATGCCCGACCACTTCGGCACCCGCGACCACCTGCAGCACCTGGTCACCGAGGAACTCACGGCCTGGGGACTGACCGCACGACCGTGGTGGCCGGCCCCCGTGGCCACGACGAAGGAGAACTGACCCCCGTGCCCACCCCCGTACCCACCAGGCCCGCCCACCCCGAACGCTGGTTCCGCACCCGCCCCGACTCCTCGGTCCTCACCCGCCCCCGCCTGCTGGCCCGCTCACTCATCCACGCCACCGACCTCGACGACCACATCGCCTTCTACGAACACCTGCTCCACGTGGACGCCGATCTACGCATGCCCATCCCCGACTTCGGCGGCCTGGAACTGGCCGCCGTCGGCAACCTCCTGCTGATCGCCAGCGAACGCCCCTTCACCCCCGTGCAACGCCGCACCGCCTACTCCCTGATCGTGCCCTCCCTCACCGCCCAGCTCACCCTCCTGCACACCACCGCCACCACCGTCCTCGAAGCCCCCGAACCCATCCTCCCCGGAGCCCGCGCCCGCGTGCGCTACCCCGACGGCCAACTCGCCGAACTCGTCGAACACCGCCCCTACCACGGCGAACAACCCCGCACCCGCCCCCGCACCGACAACGCCACCCACGACAACGCCACCCACGGCAACAACGGCAACGACAGCGGCAGCAGCAGCAGTGACGGTGACGGTGACGGTGACGGTGGCCGTGCCGGCGGCGAGGGCGGCGGTTGCGCGGCGCGCGACGGGGCACCGCGGCTGCTGGTACGCCGCGCCGTGCCCGAGGAGGAGTTCACCACCACGCTGCGCCTCTACGAACACCTGCTGCAGGCCCCCGCCCTCGCCGCCCCCGCACCCGCCGGCCCCCGCCCCGCACACGCCGCCCTCATCGGCGACCTCCTGCTCGTCGCCCGCACCACCCCCGACCCCGCACCCTGCCCCACCGCCCTCGTCCTGCCCGCCACCCCGCCCCCGACCACACCCGCCACCGGCACCGGCACCGCGGACGGGACCGGGGCCCGGGCCGGATACGGCGAGAGCGCGGACGGGAACACGGTGCTGCTCGCCGGAGGCGTGCGCGCCGAACTCTGGCACAGCCCCCGCCCACCGCACTGACACCACACCCGCAGCACCCGCAACACAACGCCCGCGAGCAGCACCCCCGGCACCGCCACGCACCACCCCGCCCCGCACCCCCCCTTTCCCGCTGTCCGGACCTGTGGAGGATCGCCACCATGGCCTTCGTCATCGCCCAGCCCTGCGTGGACGTCAAGGACAAGGCGTGCATCGAGGAATGCCCCGTCGACTGCATCTACGAGGGCCCGCGCAAGATGTACATCCACCCCGGCGAATGCGTCGACTGCGGCGCCTGCGAACCCGTCTGCCCCGTCGAGGCCGTCTACTACGAGGACGCCGTACCGGCCCCGTGGACCCTCTACACCACCGCCGAACGCGAGTTCGCCCACGGCCTCGGCTCCCCCGGCGGCGCCGCGGCCACCGAACCCGCCACCAGCGACCACCCCGCGATCGCCGCCCTGCCGCCCGCCCCCGCGGACAGCTGAGACCACCACCATGACCACGCCCGTCGTCCTCGTCACCGACGACCTCGCACCCGCCGCCCTGGACGCGCTGGGCCCCTGCGTGCAGGTCCGCCGCGTCCCCGCCGGCGACCGCGCCGCCCTGCTCGCGGGCGCCAGCGGCGCGCACGCGCTCCTGGCCGGCCCCGGCACCGACGTCGACGCCGCCGTGATCACCGCCGCCCGCGACCTGACCGTCCTCGCCCGCTACGACACCGCCCCCCACGACAACACCGACATCCCCGCCGCCACCCGCGCCGGCATCACGGTCCTGACCCCGCCCGCCCCCCGGGCCCTGTCCGTCGCCGAACTCACCTGCGGCCTGATCATCGCCGCCGCCCGCCACATCCCCCAGGCCCACACCGACCTCACCACCGGCACCTGGAACCGCGGCGCCCACACCGGCACGGAACTGCTCGGCAAAACCCTCGGCCTGGTGGGCCTGGGCAGCGCCGCACGCCTGGTCGCCCTGCGCATGTCCGCATTCGGCATGCACGTCCTCGCCCACGACCCCACCCACCCCCCGGACACGACGGACACCGCAAGCACAGCAGGCACCGCGGGCACGGCAGGCGCGACGGGCGCGACGGGAGCGGCAGGCACGACGGGCACAACGGGCGCGACGGGCACGACGGGAGCGGCAGGCGCGACGGGCACGGCAGGCGCGACGGGAACGACGGGAGCGGCAGGCACCGCGGGCACGACGGGAGCGGCAGGCACCGCGGGCGCGACGGGAGCGGCAGGCGCGACGGGAACGACGGGAGCGGCAGGCACCGCGGGCACGACGGGCACGACGGGAGCGGCAGGCACGACGGGCACAGCGGGCACGACGGGCGCGACGGGAGCGGCAGGCACCGCGGGCGCGACGGGAGCGGCGGGCACGACGGGAGCGGCAGGCACGACGGGCGCGACGGGAGCGGCGGGCACAGCGGGAGTGGCGGGAGCGGCGGCCCCGGCGGGGGTCCGCACCGTGACGCTGGAGGACCTGCTCGCCACCTGCGACGTCATCACCCTCCACGAACCCGCCCACCCCGGCGCCCCCACCGTCCTGGACCACGACCACCTGCGACGGGTCAAACCCACCGCACTGATCGTCAGCGCCGAACGGGACGGCGCCGTCGACCACGACGCCCTGGCCCGGGCCCTGGCCGAAGGACGCATCGCCGGCGCCGCCCTGGACCTTCCGGCCGCTCCCCCCACCCCCCTGGCCGCCCGCCTGAGCGCCCACCCCCGCGTCGTGGCCACCCCCGCCCTCGCCACCCGCACCACCGAAGCCCGCGAACGCGCCCACACCGAGGCCGCCCGCGCACTGCGCCACGCCCTGCAGTGCGTCCACGACCCGGGCCCGGCGAGCGTCAACCTCCCCGGCGCCGGCACCCACCCCCAGGTCACCGCGTTCGTGCCCCTCGCCCGCCACCTGGGCCGCATCCTCACCGCCCTCGGCGACGGCACACCCCCCCGGGCCCTGCGGATCACCACCCACGGCGACCTCGCCCACCACGACACCCGCCTGCTGCACGCCGCCGCCCTCGCCGGCGTCCTCGACGACCTCGCCGGCGAACGCGTCACCCCCGTCAACGCCCCCCTCATCGCCCACGACCACCACATCGCCGTCCACCCCGCCACCGCCGCCCCCTGCCCGCTGCACCACAACGCCCTGAGCGTGCGCGCCCACCACCGCGACGGCCGCACCACGACCGTGCGCGCCACCGTCACCGGCCCCCGCGCACGCCACCGGCTCACCGGCCTCGACGACCACGACCTCGACCTCGCCCTCGACACCCCCGCCCACCTGCTCCTGCTGCGCTACAAGGACACCCCCGGCATGATCGGCGCCTTCGGCCGCGTCCTGGGCGAACTGGACCTCACCATCACGCGCATGCAGGTCTCCCGGACCACCGAAGGCGGCGAAGCACTCGCCGCCATCACCCTCGACCACCCCACCACCCCCACCACCCACAGCGCCCACAGCGCCCACACCGCCCGCGGGGGCGACGGCGCCCGGGGCGGCCCGGTGGCGCGTACCGCCGCCGGCGCCCTCGGCGCCCTGAGGGCCGCCGGCCCCGGCGTGCACACCGCCGGGGCCGTCGACCTCACCGACCGCCACCACCCCACACCACCGCACACGGAGGTTCCGTCATGACGGACGCCACGGCCTGCCCCGTCCACCACAGCTTCGACCCCCTGGGCGAGGCCTACATCGCCGACCCCTACCCGATCCTGACCGGGGTGCGCGAGGAGACCGCCGCCTTCTACGCCCCCTCCATCGACATGTGGGTGATCACCCGCTTCGACGACATCCAGGCCGCCCTGATGGACCCCGCGACGTTCTCCGCCGCCGTCGGACAACGCCCCGTCTTCCCCCTGTCCGAGGAAGCGCAGTCCATCATCAAGGCCGGCTTCCACGCCTACCCCGTCATGTCGGACTGCGACCCGCCCCGCCACACCCGCATACGCCGCCACAACCAGAAATCGTTCTCCGCCCGCCGCATCTCCGCCCTGGAACCGAAGGTCTGGGCCAAGGCCGAGGAACTCCTCGACGCCGTCGAACCCGGATCCGGGACCGTCGACCTCGTCTCCGCCCTGACCTACCCCCTGCCCGCCTACATGATCTTCACCTTCATCGGCTTCCCCGACGAGGACATGGACATGCTGAAGTCGTGGTGCGGCAACCGCATCGCCTTCAGCTGGGGCCGCCCCAGCCCCGAGGAACAACGCGACATCGCCTCCAACATGGTCAACTACTGGCAGTACTGCGAGGAATTCGTCGCCAAACGCCTCGCCGAACCCGTCGACGACTTCACCAGCGACCTCATCCGCATCCACCAGGCCGACCCCGAGAGCCTGCCCGTCTCCGACATCACCAACGTCGCCTACGGCCTCAGCTTCGCCGGCCACGAAACCACCACCAGCTTCACCGGCAACGCCATCCGCCGCCTGCTCGTCAACCGCCCCCAATGGGACGACCTGTGCGCCGACCGCACCCTCATCCCCCAGGCCGTCGAGGAAATCCTGCGCTACGACAGCAGCATCCCCGCCTGGCGGCGCATCACCACCCGCCCCGTCACCGTCGGCACCACCGACATCCCCGCAGGCGCCAAAATCCTCCTCCTCCTCGGCGCCGCCAACCGCGACACCAAACACTTCGAAGACCCCGAAACCTTCAACGTCCACCGCGACGACTCCCGCAAACACCTCGCCTTCGGCCAAGGCATCCACTACTGCATCGGCGCCCCCCTCGCCCGCATGGAAGCACGCATCGCCCTCGACCTCCTCACCCAACGCGCCCCCGCCATCCGCCTCGTCGACAACCAGGACTTCGACTTCCCCGCCAACGTCTCCTTCCGCGGCCCCCGCAAACTCCTCGTCCACTGGCCCCACTAACCCACCACCCACCCACCGGCCGGCCGGGGCCCAGGGCCCGCAGAGGCAGCCCCGGAGGCCGGACAGCCAACAGGCAACCGGCAAGCAGGCCGGCCGGCAGGAGCCGAGGGAGGCGGCAGACGGACAGACGACCGGCGGGCCGACGGCCGGCGGGCCGACGGCCGGCGGGCGACGGGCGACGGGCGACGGGCGACGGGCGACGGGCGGCCAACGGGAAAGCTCCTCCTCCACTGCCCCCACCGCCCAACCCGCCATCGGCCACCGGCCCTTCCACCGCCCCCCGGCCCACAACAACGAGCGAGCGGCAGCGGAAGGCCACCGCCAACCGGCCACCACCCCGCACAGACCACAACAGACCCCCGACGGCAGGCCGCCGACAGGCGGGCGGCCAACCGGAGGTCAGCCGACCGGAGGTCAGGCCGGTAGACCGCCCGGGAACCTGGCGGCCAGGGATTGAGGATCGAACCGCAGGCAGGCAGGCGGCCGGGGGCGGGGGTTGGGGGGCAGGCGGCAGGCGGCCGACGGGTGGCCAGCGGCAGACGGGGACCGGGGGCCGGCCAAACGGGAAAGCCCCTCGCCCACCGGCCCCGGCCCCCGCCCACCACCCACCACCCACCACTGGCAACCGGCAACTCACCACCGGCCCTTCCCCGCCGCCCGCCCACAACAGCGAGCCGGCGCCAGAGGAGGGAACCGACAAGCCACCGCCATCCGACCACCAGCCGCACAGACCACCACAGGCCACCAACGGCAAGCCACCAGCAGACGGCCAACCGTCAGACAGGGGCCGGCGGACGGGCGGGTCCGCAGGCCGGACAGTCGACAGGCAACCGGCGAGCAGGCGAGGCCGACAGCCAGGGGCCGAGGATCAGCCGGACAGCCGGCCAACGGGCGACGGGCGGCCAACGGGAACGCTCCTCCTCCACTGCCCCCACCGCCCAACCCGCCATCGGCCACCGGCCCTTCCACCGCCACCCGCCCACAACGGCCAGGCGGCGGTGGAGGGAGCCACCCACCGGCCACCACCACCCGACACCACCCGACAACACCAGGCCACCGCCAACCGGCCACCACCCGCACAGACCACAACAGACCCCTGACGGCAGGCCGCCGACAGACGGGCGGCCGACGGCCAGGGGCCGGGCGGGCAGGCGGCCAGGGAGCCGGGCAGCCAGGGGCCAGGGGGTCGGCAGGGCAGGCAGGCGGCCAGAAGCGAGGGTCGGGCGGCCAGGGACAGGCGGGTGGCCGGCAGCAGGCGGAGGCCGGGGGCCGGGCCAAGCGGGAAAGCCCCTCGCCCACCGGCCCCACTGACCCCCGGCCCACCACCCCCCGCCGGCCCTTCCCCCGATGGCAGGCCGCCGACGGGCGGCCTGCCATCGGGGGTCCAGGCGGGGGCCGGGCGGTCGGGGCCGGGGTGGGTGGGGTCAGCGTTCGTCGACCAGCAGTGTCTGCAGCACCCGCCCGCACTGCCCCGTCTCGTCCGCCAGCACCCCCTCGGCCAGACCCCCACCCCCCGCGGCGGCCGCCGTCGCCGACCGCAGACACAACCACGACCCCACCGGATCACGGTGCACCAGCAACGTCACATCCGTGTTGATGACGAACCGCCGATGATGATCCAACTCGAACGCCACCGCCCAGCTGCTGTCCGCCAGCACCAGCGCACGCGTCAACGGCGTGTCCCCATGACCGGCCAGCAACGGAACACGCTGCCGCGCCCACACCACCCCCGGCCCCCGCACATCGAAACCCCCACCCTCCTCGAACCGCCACTCCATCGCCGCGAGATAACCCTCCCGATGAGCCCCGGCCATCACCGCCGCCGGCTGCACCCCCGGCAACCGCCCCACCCCCGCCCCCGGCGCCAGCAACGGCGTGTCCCCCGGACTCGCCACCAACCGCCACGCCCGCGCCAACGCCACCGTCCGCCCCCCACAGACGATCTCACCCTCCAACAACTCCGCACGCCGCCCCGAACGCACCGTACGCACCTTCACCCGAAGATCCGCCACCGGCACCGCCCGCACCAACTCCACCGTCACCCGCGCGATCCGCAACCCCTCCCTCGGCCGGTGACGCTCCATCACCCACCCCAACAACGCCGACGGCGGCCCCCCATGCTGAAACTTCGCACTCCACGGCCCCGCCGTCGCCGGACCACTCGCAAACACCCCCCCACCCAACTCCTCGTAGAACGCCCCACCATCCCCCACCGACACAACCCCGCCACCCACGAACACCAACTCCCTTCACACACACGAAACTTCCCACCACACGACCCCGACCACCGCACAACGCCGAGACCCCCACCAACCCACACCCACACCCCACCCCGCAAGAGCACAACCACCGAACCCCAAAAGCCCCCACACCCCGGCGACACCACACCCGAAAGAGCACGCGGCCACGAAAGGACCCCCACACCCCCGGCGACACCACACCCACAAGGACGCGCGAGCACGACCTCCGACACAGCGGACACAGCCGCACGACATCCCGCAAGGGCCGCCGCACACCGAACAGGGAACTCCCACACACCTGTGAAACCACGACCGGAAAGGCGAACGGATCCGGCCCCGGCTGCCCGACCGCACCACACCCAGAAGAGGACCGCAGATGCGCCAAGACCCCCATGCCCCCTGCGATGCCACGCACCGCAAGGGCCCCCGATCACAGGAACGTTCCCCCACACTGCCCCGTACCACCTACCGGAAGGGGTACCGGCTGCAGCCGCAAAGCACGCAGGGGCGCCCCGCCCACGAAACCGCCGAGACAAAGAAGTCCCCACACACCCCGGGCAGTTGCGGCCGGGAAGGTGTCGCGGGTGCGGCTCCGGCTCCGGCTCCGGCTCCGGCTCCGGCTCCGGCTCCGGCTCCGGCTCCGGCTCCGGCTCCGGCTGCCCGACGGCGCCGCGCCCAGGAGAGTTCCCTACTGCGCAAGCGTTCCCCGAACTGCCCCGCACCGCGTACCGGGAGGGTTGCCGGCTGCGGCTGCGGGCGCACGATGCCGCACCCGGGAGAACACGCGCACGCGGAAGCGATCCCACGCACCCTGGGATGCCGAGCCCGAGGAGGGCATGCGGGTGCGGCTTCCAGTGCGCGGTGATCCCGCGGCCGGGAGCGGGTGCGGCCGGGCCGCCACGCACCACCTCCTGCCGCGTCCCGGGAGAGTGCCGCGCATGCGGCTGCGGGCACGCAGTACCGCACCCGGGAGGGTTGCGGGCCGCCGAGGAAGCCCAGCGAACTGCGTGGCGCCGCACACCGGGAAGGATGTCGAGGGTGCGGCTCCGGGCACGCAGTACCGCGCCCGGGAGAGCACGCGCACGCGGGAGCGATCCCACGCCCCCTCGGATGCCG
>NZ_JBIBVJ010000008.1:126526-156249 GCF_043080305.1 Kitasatospora sp. NPDC015120
AGCCCGGGGAGGGCATGCGGGCGCGGCTTCCAGTGCGCGGTGATCCCGCGGCCGGGAGAGCGTGCGGGTACGGCCAGGCCACCACGCACCACCTCCTGCCGCGTCCCGGGAGAGTGCCGCGCATACGGCTGCGGGCACGCAGTACCGCACCCGGGAGGGTTCCCGACTGCGGGAGCGATCCCACGCACCCTGGGATGCCGAGCCCGGGGAGGGCATGCGGGCGCGGCTTCCAGTGCGCGGTGATCCCGCGGCCGGGAGAGCGTGCGGGTACGGCCAGGCCACCACGCACCACCTCGTGCCGCATCCCGGGAGAGTGCCGCGCATACGGCTGCGGGCACGCAGTACCGCACCCGGGAGGATTGCGGACCGCCGAAGGAGCCCAGCGAACTGCGTGACGCCGCACACCGGAAAGGATGTCGCGGCTGCGGCTGCGGGCCCATGGCGGTTCCGCGCCCGACAGGCCGCCGAGGCGAACAGGTCCCCGCACACCCCGGGCATGCCGCGCCAGGGGAGGACGTCACGGGCGCGGCCTCGACCGCCCGACGGCGCCGCACCCGAAAGACAGGACCACGCAGACGGCAACGCTCCCCCACGCACGGCCCCGCACCGCGTCCCGGGAAGGACGCGGACACGCAAAGCGCGTCACGACTTGGGGACCGCCGCCGCGGGCGCGCCCGCGGACCCCCACTCGGCCCTGCCCCGGCCACGGAACCAGCGCCGGTAGGAATCCGGAGGCACCCCCACCGTGCGCGTGAAATGCCGGCGCAACGTCGCCGCGGTCCCCATCCCCGTCTGCGCGGCAACCTGCTCCACACTCAGATGAGTGGTCTCCAAAAGCCGCTGCGCAAGCTGCACACGCTGGGTCAGCAGCCACTGCAAAGGCGCCATCCCCGTCCCCGCACGAAAACGCCGCACCAACGTACGACGGCTCACGTTCGCCTGCTGCGCCATGACCTCCACCGTCACCTGCTGGTCCAACCGCTGCGCCGCCCAGGCCAGCACCTCCGTCAGCAACGGATCCTCCGCACCCGGCTCCCCCGCACAAGCCGGCACCGGCGGGGACGGCACCTGCTCGTCCGCCCCCTGCAACGGCGTGACCAACCGGTGCGCCAACGCCTTCGCCACCGCCGGACCGTGATCCACCCGCACCAGATGCAGGAACAGATCCAACGTCGCCGCCCCACCCGCCGACGACAGCACATCCCCCTCGTCGACACACCACGCCTCCGCGTCCACCCGCACCCGCGGGTAACGGGCCGCCAGCAGATCCGCGTGCGCCCAGTGCGTGGCCACCCGCCGCCCGTCCAGCAACCCCGCGGCCGCCAACACGAACGCCCCGGTATCCGCACACACCATCCGCGCACCGGCCTCATGAGCCCCCCGCAGCGCATTCAACAGACCCGCCGACGGCATCCGCGTGACCTCCGGCCACCCCAGCACCACCACGGTGTGCGCCTTCGCGAGCTCCTCCAGACTGCACAACCGCTCGATCCGGCACGCATCACAGCTGTCCACACTGTCGACCACATACGCCGCGAAGTCGTACCACGGATCAGCCAGCGCCGAACGGTCGACACCGAACACCTCACGCGCCGCCGCAAGATCGAGACCCGAGATTCCTGCAGCAAAAACCAAAGCTAGAGAAATCGGCATGACTCATACCGTCACCGCCGGAACGTTCCCGGTCAATAGAGTCTTGCCGAAGTATCCGGCAAATACCGTGACACGACACGGAACCCGCGGACAGGAACAGCCCGCACAGCATCAGCATAGCACCGGCGCAAGAGCACGGGAGCCACTTCTTTATCCCCGCGGACCTGCCGAAGTCGTGGACGACCTGCCACCGCCCACCCACACCCGCCACCCCGCCCACCCCACCCCACCCCACCCCGCTGACCTGCACACACGCCCGGAACCCCGGACTCCGCCACCACCACCCTGCCCCGCTCCCCGAAAGGGTGATGTCGCAAAGCTGCCAGTCTCCCTCCCCGGGACCTGCTGGACTGGTCGCGCACCGAAAGGCCCTTCACAGGACGGAATTCATGGCCTCAACGACGACCGCCACATCGCTCGAAGGCGGAACCGGCCGGCCCCTGCGATCACCCGTGATCGAGTGGCTGGCGGTATTGTCGGTAATGCTGGGGATCTTCTCGATCGTCACAACCGAAATCCTCCCGATCGGACTGCTCACATCGATCGGCTCCAGCTTCACCATCTCCGACGGGATGGCGGGGCTGATGATGACCATGCCCGGATTCCTGGCGGCGATCTCCGCACCCCTGGTCACCGCCGCCACCGCACGCATCGACCGCCGGCTCATGCTCGCCGTGTTCATGCTGCTGCTCGCCCTGGCGAACTTCCTCGCCGCCGCAGCACCCGACTACTGGCTGGTCCTCGTCTCCCGCGTCATGGTCGGCATCACCATCGGCGGCTTCTGGTCCATCGGCGCAGGACTCGCCGAACGCCTCGTCCCCCCCGACAAAGTCGCACGAGCCGTCTCCGTCATCTTCTCCGCCGTCCCCCTCGGCTCCGTCCTCGGCGTCCCCGTCGGCACCTTCATCGGCGACATCGCCGGATGGCGCACCGCCTTCGTCGTCATGGGCGTCCTCACCGTCGCCATCCTCGCCCTCCTCCTCGCCGTCATGCCACCCCTGCCCCCCACCGAGACCACCCGCCTGAGCGTCCTGCGCGCCCAGTTCCGCAGCACCAACACCCGCTACGCCCTGGCACTGACCTTCCTGATCGTCCTCGCCCACTTCGGGACCTACACCTACGTCACCCCCTTCCTCGAACAGGTCACCCACGCCGGCTCCCGCGCGATCACCGTGTTCCTCCTCATCTACGGCGCCGCCGGCATCGCCGGCAACTTCCTCGGCAGCTCACTGGTCACCCGCCACCCCCGCACCGGCTTCGGCGCCGCCGCCGCCCTCCTCGCCACCGCCACCCTCCTGCTCCCCGTCCTCGGCCACAGCGACACCGGCGCCATCGCCCTCCTCATCGTCTGGGGCATCGCCTACGGAGCCGTCCCCGTCTCCTCCCAAACCTGGTTCGCCAAAGCCGCACCCACCGCCCCCGAAGCCGCCTCCGTCCTGTTCACCGCCTCCTTCCAAGCCACCATCTCCCTCGGCGCCCTCATCGGCGGCAGCATCGTCGACCGCACCTCCCCCTCCACCGTCATGACCCTCGGCGGCCTCACCGCCACCCTCATGGTCCTCACCACCCTCCTCCACCTCACCCGCCGCCACACCTGGCCCACCACCCCCCAACCCTGACCACCCACCACACCCCAGCAACGCGGGCACCCAGCCACGCAGCACCCAGCCACGCGGCACGCGGCAACACCACACCCGGGCAACGCGGTGCCCACACCAACCAGGGCACCGCACCACCCACCACACCCCACCCACACCACCCCAACACCACCGGAGCGACGCAACACCCGGCAGCCGGCAGCCGCGCCAGCACCACCGGAGCCACGCGGCACGCAAGCACCACCCCCGGGCCACACGGCCCCACACCGGAGCCACACGGCACGCGCCACACCCGTGCACCACCCGTGACGCGACACCCGCACCCGCCCCAGCACCACCCCGCGCAATCCGAGCAACACCGCACCACCGGGGCAACGCGGCACCCGCACCACCCCTGCACCGCCCGCACCACCCTGCGCCATGCACCACCGCACAGGGGCAGCAGATACGCCGGCCCCCGCACCACCCGGAGCCACACGCAACGCGCCACGCCCCTGCACCACCCGTGACGCGAGACCCGCACCACCCAAGCACCACCCCCGGGGCCACACGGCCCCACACCGGAGCCACGCGGCACCTCCGGCCGGCCCCAGCACCACCCGCGGAACCCGAGCAACACCGCACCACACCACCGGGAACCACGCAGCACCCGCACCACCCCGGCACCACCGGAGCAACGCGGCACCCTGCGCGATGCACCACCCCGGGCAACGCGCACGCGCAACACCCTGCACCACCGTGACGCGCCACCCCCGCCGGCCCCGCCACACCGGAGCAACGCGGCACCTGCCACAACCCGCACCACCCGAGCACCACCCCGGGGCCACGCGGCCCCACACCGGAGCCACGCGGCACGCGCCACACCCGCGCACCACCCGTGACGCGACACCCGCACCCGCCCCAGCACCACCCCGCAGAACCCGAACAACATCGCACCACACCACCGGGAACCACGCGGTACCCGCACCGCCCCTGCACCACCGGAGCGACGCGGCACCCGCGCGATGCACCACCCCGGCAACGCGGCACCCGCCACACCCCGCGCCACCGCAGCACCTGCACCACCCTGCGCCATGCACCACCGCGTGGGGCAGCAGATACGCCGGCCCCCGCACCACCCGAGGCCACACGCAACGCGCCACACCCGTGCACCACCCGGGACGCGGCACCCGCACCACCCAAGCATCACCCCGGGGCCACACGGCCCCACACCGGAGCCACACGGCACGCGCCACACCCGCGCACCACCCGTGACGCGACACCCGCACCGGCCCCAGCACCACCCCGCAGAACCCGAACAACACCGCACCACCGGAGCAACGCGGCACCCCCGCGATGCACCACCCCGGGCAACACGCACGCACAACACCCCGCACCACCCGTGACGCGCCACCCCCGCCGGCCCCGCCACCACCGGGGCCACGCAGCACCCGCCACACCCCTGCACCTGCACCACGCTGCGCACCTGCACCACCGCAGCGACACACCACGCGCCACACCCCCCTGCACCACCGGCACCACCGCGTGCCGTGGCACCCGCGCCGCCCTCGGCACGGGTGCGCCGCCGCACCCCGGCGGCACACACACCGAGGCCCGAACGCACCACGGCACCACGGCACCACACCCGTATCCCGCCCCACCCCACGGCGCCCCGCACCCCGGCCCGCCCGCACGGGCCCGGCACCACGGGCGCCCACCCGCGCGGCCCGGCACGGCCACGCCCCCCGCCACCATCACCTACCGAGAGGACACCACACATGTGCGGAATAGTCGGCTGGGTGGACTTCGAGCGTGACCTGACCCTCGAACACGCCACCGTCAACGCGATGACCGACACCATGGCCTGCCGCGGCCCCGACGCCGAAGGCACCTGGATCGACCGCCACGCCGCCATCGGCCACCGCCGGCTGTCCGTCATCGACCTCGAAGGCGGCCGCCAGCCCATGGTCGCCGAAGAGGACGGCCGGACCCTGGCCGTCCTCACCTTCAGCGGCGAAATCTACAACTACCGCGAACTACGCTCCGAACTGACCGTCCTCGGCCACCGCTTCCGCACCAACAGCGACACCGAAGTCGTCCTGCGCGCCTACCTCCAGTGGGGCCACGACATGGTCCACCGCCTCAACGGCATGTTCGCGTTCGGCATCTGGGACATCCGCCGCGAGGAACTCGTCCTCTACCGCGACCGCATGGGCGTCAAACCCCTCTTCTACTTCCCCACCCCCCACGGCGTCCTCTTCGGCTCCGAACCCAAAGCCATCCTCGCCAACCCCGCCGTCCCCCGCCGCGTCAACGCCGACGGCCTGCGCGAGATCCTCGACATGGTCAAAACCCCCGAACACGCCCTCTTCACCGGCATGGCCGAAATCCGCCCCGGCCACCTCGTCCGCGTCGGACGCCAAGGCCTCACCAAACACCGCTACTGGGCCCTCGAAGCCCGCGAACACACCGACTCCCTCGACACCACCATCACCACCGTCCGCGAACTCCTCGAAGACATCATCTCCCGCCAACTCATCTCCGACGTCCCCCTGTGCAGCCTCCTGTCCGGCGGCCTCGACTCCTCCGCCGTCACCGCCCTCGCCGCCAAAGCCCTCAAAACCCACGGCGCCGGCCCCGTCCGCTCCTTCTCCGTCGACTTCGTCGGCGCCGCCGAAAACTTCGTCCCCGACCCCCTGCGCGCCACCCCCGACGCCCCCTACGTCCGCGACCTCGCCGAACTCGTCCAAGCCGACCACAAAGAAATCCTCCTCGACAGCGACGACCTCAGCGACCCCGCCATCCGCGCCGCCGTCCTCGCCGCCACCGACCAACCCCCCGTCTGGTACGGCGACCTCTGGCCCTCCCTCTACCTCCTCTTCCGCGCCGTCCGCGAACGCTCCACCGTCGCCCTGTCCGGCGAATCCGCCGACGAACTCTTCGGCGGCTACAGCTGGTTCCACGACCCCGAAGTCCTCACCGCCGAAACCTTCCCCTGGCTCACCACCACCCCCGCCCCCTTCTACGACGGCACCCCCCTCTTCGACAAAACCCTCCTCACCCACCTCAACCTCCCCGAACGCCGACGCCAGAGCTACCACGACGCCATCGCCGAAGTCCCCACCCTCCCCGGACAAACCGGCCTCGAAAAACGCATGCGCGAACTCGGCTACCTCAACCTCACCCGCTTCGTCAACACCCTCCTCGACCGCAAAGACCGCATGAGCATGGCCGTCGGCCTCGAAGTCCGCGTCCCCTTCTGCGACCACCGCCTCGTCGAATACGTCTTCAACACCCCCTGGGCCATGAAAAAATTCGACGGCCGAGAAAAAAGCCTCCTCCGCGCCGCCACCCGCGACATCCTCCCCCCCTCCATCACCCAACGCGTCAAAGCCCCCTACCCCAGCACCCAAGACTCCGGCTACGAAAAAAACCTCCGCGACCGCCTCGCCGAAACCCTCACCAACCCCAACGCCCCCATCCACCCCCTCCTCGACCTCAAAAAAACCCACCAACGCCTCAACACCCCCATCACCAACGAAAGCACCCAAATCACCCGCATCGACCTCGAAGTCCCCCTCGCCCTCAACGCCTGGCTCCACACCTACAACATCACCATCGACAACTAACACCACCCCACACCAACCAGCCCCAGGACCGTCTGGCCGCCCCCCGGAGAAGAAGGAAGAGCACCACCGGAAGCGCTTTCCGGCGGGTTTCGGGAGTGGGCGATGTCCTGGCGGTGGGCTCTGAGGCGGGTCGAAGGGTCGTCCCACGGCTCTGCGGGAGCTGTCTCCCGCAGAGCCGGAACCGCCCCGCCCTCATGGCTGCGGGAGGAGCACAGGCCAGGGGGGATCAGAAGAACGTGGTCTGCTCGGCTCCGCCCGTGCCCGCGAGTGCGCGCTCGTGGTCCAGCAACCGGCGCTTACGGTGAAGACCGCCCCCGTAGCCCGTCAGGCTCCCGTCCGAACCGACCACCCGATGGCAGGGGACGATCACCCCGATGGGGTTCTTTCCATTGGCCAGCCCCACCGCCCGCGCCGACGTCGGGCACCCGATGTGCCGGGCCAACTCCCCGTACGTCCACGTCTGCCCGCACGGGATCTCGCACAACGCCGCCCACACCCGCTTCTGGAACTCCGTCCCGTGGAACTCCAGCGGCAGGTCGAAGGAATGGGACCGCCCCGCGAAGTACTCCCCCAACTGCCGCACCGTCTCCCCGAACGGCTCCTCCTCCCACCCCTCCAGCCGGCACCCGAACGCCGACTCCGCCGGCCGGTGCCGCTGACCCTCCATGTACAGACCCACCAACCGGCCGCTCTCGCCGACCAACGTCAACCACCCATACGGACTGTCCACCACCGTATGGACACGTGACAGCGGCACTCCACGTACCACCACAAACCACCCCACTCCGAAACACTGGAACAAACCCATACGCACCACCAGCATGACCACCCCACCCACACCCCAGCTGGCGGAAAACCGACACCGTCCTCCCGTGGCCGCCGCGTTCGGCTCGGTCGTCGAACCGCACGGTCCCGCGGTCACCCTGATGCAGTCCGGGGCTCCGATGGGGCGTTCTCCGGGTCCTGCGGTCTGGTCCTCAGCCGACCCCGGGCAGCGCGGCGTTGGAGGCGGTGCTGTTCCGCGGCCGCCCAGCGGGCGGCGCGGGCCGGGTCCAGGGGGGTGCCGTGGCCGACATGGAGGCGGGTGGGCTTGAGGTCGAGCATCGCACGGAGGCTCGCGAGGTTGGCGAGCGGGTCGTCGTGGAAGGGCGGGTTGGCGGGGCGGCCCCGGATGAGCCCCATGAAGGAGTTGGCGATGAGGTCGCCGGCCACCAGTTCACCGTCGTCGGTGAGGACGGAGACGGAACCGGCGGTGTGGCCCGGGGTGGGGATGACGCGGCCGTCGACGCCGAAGTCCGCGAGGCCGCTCTCGCCGTGGACGAGGAGGTCGGGCTCGAAGGGTTCGGTGTGTTCGTGGAGCTTCGGGTTGCGGGCCATGAGCCGCCCCATCGGCCCGGTGGGCAGGTACGGTTCGCGGACCCGGCCGGTGCGGTAGGGGCCCAGGTCGGCGGCGTGCGCGGCGATCGGCGCGCCGGTGAGGCGGCGCAGCTCGGCGGCGGATCCGAAGTGGTCGATGTGGCCGTGGGTGACGACGAGGAGGCGGATGTCCTGCGGGTCGACGCCGTGGGCGGCGACCTGGTCGACGATGCGCCGGCCGCTGCCGGGTGTCCCGGCGTCGACGAGGACCGGGTGGCGGCCGAGCAGGAGGTAGGCGTTGACGGCGTGCCGGCCCAGGACCGGTATCGGGATGACCTTGGTACGGGACAAGGGGGTTGCTCCCAGGGAGTGTGAAGGGCGTGCTCGGCGAGTGGTGCGGCTCGGCGGGCGGCGTGGCTCAGCGAGCGGTGGCGTGCGGCCGGAACCGGCGGCGGTACTCGGCCGGGGTGGCGCCGAGGCGGCGGCGGAAGGCCCGGTGCAGGGTCTCCACCGAGCCGAGCCCGCTGGCGGCCGCGATGTCGGGCAGGCTGCGCGCGGACTCTTCGAGGAGACGGCGGGCCGCCTCGACCCGGACCGCCTCCAGGTAGCCGGCCGGGGTGCGGCCGGTGCAGTCGCGGAAGACCCGGGTGAAGTGGCGCACGCTCAGGTGCATCCGGGCGGCCATCGCCTCGACCGGGATCCGTTCGGCGAGGTGGTCGTCGATCCAGCGGCGGAGTTCGTCGATGCGGTCGTCGGTGCTGCTCTGGAGGGAGAGCGGCACACTGAACTGGGTCTGCCCGCCGGGGCGTTTGACGTACATGACCATGGCGCGGGCGGCGTCGAGGGCGAGCGCCGGTCCGTGGTCCTCGGCCACCATGGCGAGGGCGAGGTCCAGGGCGGCGGTCACGCCCGCGCAGGTCCAGATCCGCCCGGCCCTGATGAAGATCGGATCCGGGTCGACGTCGATGTCCGGGTACTGCGCGGCCAGCTGACCGGCAGTCAGCCAGTGGGTGGTGGCGGGCAGGCCGGCGAGGAGTCCGGCCTCGGCGAGCAGGTGGACGCCGGCGCACACACCGCCGACCCTGCGGGCGGCCGCGGCCGCGCCGGGCAGGAACGCGACGACGTCCCGGTCGACGACGGCGCGGTACCGGCCGTCGACGCTGTCCATGGCGCCGGCCACCAGGAGGGTGTCGACGCCCGCGCCCACCTCGGCCAGCGACCGTCCGGCGACCAGGCCGACGCCCGCGGCGGTCGGCAGCGGGCCGCTCCGCGCGGCGGCGATCTCGACCCGGTAGGCGGGTGCGTCGCCTCCGACCAGCCGGGAGGCGACGGAGAACACCTCCGCCGGGCCGGTCACCTCCAGCAGCTCGACTCCGGGGAACGCGGCGATGACGACGGTACGCGGTTCAGGCATACCTCGATCCTTCCGCCGCCCGGAGCGCGTCCGCAACGTCGGGGTTCTGTCACATCCGGCCGTCGGGGGCATGGGCTGCGGGGTGTCCGGAGGGGCCCTGGTGGTGTGCGTGGTGTCACACCGGGGCGCTTGGCATGCACCTGCGGAGAAGTCCCGTCGTGGCCACCCCGGTCACGGTGGCCACACTGTTCGGCGCGCCTCCTCCGCCGGGCGGAAGGGGGAGAGCACCGGGCCTCCCGCCCCGGCGCCCCGACGCGTGGCGGGGGTCGACGGAACGGGAGGCCTGCCGGCACGAGGAGCCGGTCACGGCGGCCCGGAGCGGACCGCCGGCGGAACCCGTGCTCAGCTCACACAGGTGACGATGACCTGCCAGTATCCGGGCGAGATGAGCTCGTTCTCCTGGCTGCACTGGTCGTTGGTGTAGCCCGCGGCGTGCGCGGCGGCCCAGGCCCGGGGGGCGGCATAGGTCGGGTTGACGCCGTAGGCCTTGAAGTACCTGATCGCGGTGGCCGACGCACTGGTCGTGACACCGGCGAGGCCGAGCAGGGCCGCCGTGGTGAGGGTTACGGCGGCGACGCGGCGAGGAAGCGAACCCATGGCTGTACTCCACATTCTCTGGTGGATCGCGCGGGACTCCGGCATGTGCAATGTCACTGCGAACAGGGACTGTAGCAACTCATGTGACGGTCCGACAGATGTGCGACGGGCGACGGCGAGCGGGGCCCGATCATGCCTGCGGCGCGGCTCGACGGTGACCGACTGCGCACAGGCGGTGACGGGCAGGACGGGGTGCGGGCGGCGAGGGAGGCGGGCCGAATCCGGAGCGGATGCAGGCAAAGTAGGATGAACAGCTCACGCGCTACGCGCGAAGAGTTCCATAAATATCCGATTTGCCCATTTCATCTCCCGCTTTCCCACGCACGGAGCCACCCTCATGGACAACCCGTCCACCGTCGACACCGGCGGCGCGATCGAGACGCGCGGCATCGAGCCCGTCCCGGACCACGAGCGCCGGGGCACGGTCCGCGAGCTCTTCCCGACCTGGGTCGCGGCGAACATCAGCGTCCTGCTGCTCACCATGGGTGCGGCCCTGGTGGTGTTCAACCGGTTGAACTTCTGGCAGGTCCTGATCGTCGCCGCGTGCGCCGCGGTCGTCTCCTTCGGCCTGGTCGGCGTGCTGTCGGTCTCCGGGAAGTGGGGCGGGGCCCCGGGCGCCACGCTCTCCCGGGCGGCCTTCGGCGTGCGCGGCAACCTGTTCCCCGGCGCGATCCTCTGGGTCGCCCGGTTCGGCTGGGAGACGATCAACGCCGTCACCGGCGCCTACGCCGTGCTGACCGTCCTCGACCTGCTCTTCGGCGTACGGAGCAACACGGCGCTGATCGTCGTCACGCTCGTCGCCTTCGTCGCCTGCACCTTCCTGGTCTCCGGCATGGGCCGCAAGGCGCTGAACCTCTGCAGCACCTGGTCGACGTACCTCTTCGGCGTCTTCAGCATCCTGGTCCTGGGCTACCTCCTCGCGACCATCCACTGGAGCGAGGTGTTCGCCAGGCCCGCGGGCACCACCGCGATGATGATCGCCGGCATCGGGACCATCGCCGCCGGCGGCATCAGCTGGGTCCCCACCGGTCCCGACTTCGCCCGCTACCTGCCGCACAGCGCCTCCGGCCGGAAGATCGCCGGCGTGACGGTCTCCGGCGCCGGCCTCGTCATGGTGCCGATGGTGCTGATGGGCGCCGTGATGGCGGTCGCCTCCCCCGGCCTGGCCGAGGCCGCCGACCCGGTCTCCTTCCTCGGCGACCTGCTGCCGACCTGGCTGGCCGTGCCCTACCTGCTGACCGCCGTCGTGGGCATGCTGCTGATCAACAGCCTCTCCATGTACTCGGCCGGCTTCACCGCGCAGACCATGGGCGTGAAGCTGCCGCGCGCCCTGGCGGTCAGCATCAATGCCGTGATCTCGCTCGTCGCCGGCCTGCTGCTGATGCTGGTCGCCAAGAGCTTCCTCGGCTCCTTCATCACCTTCCTGACCCTGCTCGCCGTCTCCTTCTCCGCCTGGATCGGCGTCTACGCGGTGGACATGGCCCGGCGCCGCTCGCGCACGGTGCGCTACGACGCCGCCGCGCTGATGGACACCGGCAGGACCAGCCGCTACTGGTACAAGGGCGGCTTCTGCTGGCAGGCGATGACGGCCTGGAGCCTCGCGCTGCTGACCGGCCTCGCCTTCACCCGCTGCGACTGGTTCGCGGGACCCCTGTCCGACACCCCGGTCGGCAGGTACGGGCTCGCCTGGGCGGCGACCATCGCGATCTCCGCCCTGATCATGGCCGCCCTCCCCGCGCCCCGGGAGAACGCCCCCGCCGCGGCCGGGCAGCCGACCGCCCCGCGGACGGCACACGCCGAGCGGGTCACCGTCTGATCCCAGGACGCCACAGCCGCCGCCCGGACCGGGGTGGCGGCCGGAGAGCCCGCCGGCGGACCGCCGGCGGGCTCTCCGCGTGCGGGGCCCCAGGCCGACGGCGCGCGCTCCGAGCGCCGGTCACCCCCCGTTCGACACGCGTGAGGAGCCCGCTCCCGCAATGACGGAGGGGCGGGACGACCCGGTGTCATGGTTGGTGTACGTAGCGCATCCCCCTGGCCCCGCTCCCGCCCGCTTCGCCGGTCGTGCGTCGGCGGGACCGGCCCTCGGGGGTGGAAGCCGACCAGAAAGGCACGGAAGCCATGACCCACGACAAGCGCCCGGTGATCCTCCTCGCCTACTCCGATCCGGTGCGGGGCGCGGACCTGGCCCGGCAGGTGGAGGACTACTTCTACGGCCACTACCGCGTCCAGGGCGTGTTCACCTACGACGACGCCGTCCACGCGAGCGCGGAGCTGCGCGAGGCGCCCGAGCTGGCGGCCGTCCTCGCCGACGAGCGGATCGCCGACGGCGGGCACACCTTCCTCCAGGAGTCCGCGACCGCCCTGCCGGACGTCGGCCGGCTGTCGCTGGTGCCCGGGACGCAGGCGGGCCCGGACGCCGGACGGGCCCCCGGTGACGAGGGCGGCGTGCGGCGGGTCACCGTCCCCGCCGACGCGGAGGGGGCCCTCGACGAGCCGCTGGAGCTCGCCCTCGAACGGACGCTGTACGAGCGGGTCCTGCCCGACCAGGCGACCGTCGTCGTGCACGGGCACCGGAAGCAGCGGGAGGTCTTCGTCGTCGAGCGGTTCCTGCGCCTGAACGGGGTGGCGTACGCGCACGACGAGAAGGACCCCCCGAGCGGGAAGAAGGTGCTGGTCACCGTCCAGAAGCCGAAGGAGAACCCGGTCTCCCTGGCCGATCCCTCCCTGATCGGGCTCGCCCACGAACTGGGCCTCGTGCTGGAGGCGACGCCCGACTCCAAGAGCGGCGAGTACGTCTGCGACGTCGCCGTCGTGGGCGGCGGGCCGGCGGGCATCTCGGCGGCCGTCAACCTCAAGGCGCTCTACGGCCAGACCCCCCTCATCGTCGAGGAGTTCGCCCCGGGCGGGGAGGCCGCCACCGCGATCAACAGGATCACCAACTACCTCGGCTTCCCGGACGGGATCGAGGCGGCGGAACTGGCCAACCTCTGGCACCGCCACGCGGACACCTACGGGATCGCCTGGATCCCCGGCCACCGCGTGACCGACGCCGCCAAGGAGGCCTCGGGCGACCACCCCTTCACGCTGACCGCGACCCCGAGCACCGGGGACCGGGACAACACCCAGGCCGACGTGGGCACGCCGAAGAAGGTGCGGGCGAGGTCCGTCGTCCTCGCGTTCGGCCTCAACATCCGGAGGCACGAGGGCAAGGACGCGGCCACCTACGCGGGGGTGGGGCTGTACTACAGCGCCCTGCCCGGCGACGCCGACCTGTACCGGGACACCAAGGACCGCGTGGCGATCATCGGCGGCGGTGACACCGCGGCCCTCGCGGCCATCATGTTCGCCGAGGCCGGCATCCGGACGATCCTGATCGTCCGGGGTGCCCTGAAGGACGACATGCTGGAGGCGAGCGCCTCCCGGATCAAGGCGCTGAGCGACTTCGTGGAGGTCCGCGAGGGCACCGTCGTCCGCGAGTTCATCGGCGAGACCGACACCACCACGAAGCTCCCGAAGCTCACCAAGGTGCTGGTGGGCCCGGCCGACAAGCAGAAGCCCGCCACCGACACCCTGCCCGTGGCGGCCGCCTACGCGCTGATCGGCGCCGAGGGGTTCGACGAGACGACGAAGGCGTGGCTGACGGCCCTGAAGGTGAACATCCTCAAGAACGGCCTGGAGACCGTACCCCCCGCCGACCAGCACGCCTCGTTCAACATGACGCACGCGGACGGCGTCTTCGTCGCCGGTGACGCGCGTGCCGGCACCGTGCGGCGCATCGCCGAAGCCGTGGGAGACGGCGGATCCGCCGCCCTCGGCATCTACAACCACGACCACCCGCGCCCGGTCAAGAAGTAGACCGCCCCGGCCGGGGCGGGCGGGGGCGAGCGGGCCCCCGCCCGCCGCGGCGGGGTCCCTCCCCCGGCGGGCGTCAGGACGTCAGTAGTCGGGCAGGTCGAAGAGCGTGGCGGCGCGGAAGGCCGCCTCCATCTCCGGGCCGGGCTCGTCGTAGCCGCCGAAGGGCCCGGACTCCTCCGGGGCGCCGGCGGTCAGGCGGGCACCGGTCAGGTCGAGGATGGCCTGGTTGGCGGCGACGTGGTCGCGCAGGCGCCGCTCGTACGCGGGGTAGGCCGTGCGGTGGTCGCCGTCGGCCGCGTGCAGTTCGCCGGCCAGGACGTAGGCGGCGGTCAGGGCCACGCTGGTGCCCTGGCCGGTGAGCGGGGAGCAGCAGTACCCGGCGTCGCCGAGCAGCGCGACCCGGCCGTGCGACCAGCGGTCCATCCGGATCTGGGCGACCACGTCGTAGTGGAAGACGTCCGTCTCCCCCAGTGCCGCCAGGAAGCGCGGCACCTCCCAGCCGATCCCGGCGGCCTGCGCGGCGACCAGCCGGCGCTGGTCGGCGGGGTCGCGCGGGAGCATGCGCTCGACCGGCTCGTCGGAGCCGAAGCCGAGGAAGAAGCGCAGTTCGACGTTGTGGCGCACGGTCATCGCCATGCAGATCCGGTCGGCCCGGCCGACGGGCCGGTGGATCACCTGCCAGTGGTCGAGGCCGAGGTGGTTGGGCACGCTCCAGGCGGCGATGTAGGCGCCGATGGGGTGCAGGTGGTCGCGCTCCGGGCCGAAGACCAGGCGCCGGGTGTGGGAGTGCAGGCCGTCGGCGCCGACCAGCAGGTCGTAGGAGCGCTCGGAGCCGCTGCGGAAGCGCACGTGGACGCCCTCCTCGTGCTGGACCAGGGTGTCGATCGAGTCGTCGAAGCGGTACTCGACGCCCCGGCCGGCCACCTCGCCGATCAGGTGGGCGAGTTCGTCGCGCAGGATCTCGACGTCGGGGCCGTCGACCGGCCCGCCGCTGGCCGTCCACTCGGTGGTGCGGCTCAGCTCGCGGCCGTCCGCGTCGACCACGGACATCCCGCGCAGGCCGGTGCGGCGTGCGCGGACGCTCGTCAACAGGCCCATCCGGTCGACGACTTCGAGGGCGTTGCCGCGGATGTCCACCGGCTGGCCGCCGCCGCGCAGCGACGGGGCGCGCTCGACGACGGTGACGCGGAAGCCGTAGCGGTCCAGCCAGTGGGCGAGGGCGGTGCCGGCGATCCCGGCGCCGGAGACCAGGACCGAGGTCGGGCGCGAGTGGTGCGGCCGGGTGCTGTCGGACATGACGTGCCTCCCTTGGATCGTGTGCTGCCGTGCACCAGGCTCCCGGCCGCCGCCGTCGGCGCGCCGGCATACCGCCGTCACCGCTGTCGCGCCGCCGACAGGCTGCTGACAGGACGTCACTTCACGGACGGGCGGCAGTCGAGGACAGGATCTGACCTACATGCCTCCTATCGTGGAACACGTCGGACGGCAGGGGCCGCCGGCACCGGAAGCGCCGACGGAGGAACAGCCATGAGCGACACCGCGACCACCACCGCCCCCACGGTCACCGGCGAGCGGGCCGACCTGTTGGCGCAGCTCGCCCTGCAGCGCCACTTCCTGCGCCACACCACGCGCGACCTGAGCGACGAGCAGGCCGCGCTGCGCACCACCGCGAGCGAACTGTGCCTGGGCGGCCTGATCAAGCACGTCGCGTCCGTCGAGCGGGCCTGGGTGGGCTTCATCCTCGAAGGCCCGTCCGCGATGCCCGACTTCGCCAACCCGACGCCGGAGGACCTGGCCCGGCGGGCCGACGTGTTCCGCCTGCTGCCGGGCGAGACCCTGGCCGGGGTGCTGGCCGCCTACGAGGAGGTGGCGGACCGCACCGACGCGGTGGTCGCCGCCCTGCCGGACCTCGACGCCTCCCAGCCGCTGCCCGCGGCGCCGTGGTTCGAGCCCGGCGCCCGCTGGTCGGCCCGCAAGGTGCTGCTGCAGATCATCGGCGAGACCGCGCAGCACGCCGGCCACGCCGACATCCTGCGGGAGTCCCTGGACGGCGCCAAGTCGATGGGCTGAGCGGCTGCGGGCGGTCCGCCCCCGGCGCGCGTCCTGGGACGTGCGGCGGGGGCGGACCGCTTTCGGCCGGGGGCCCGGTGGGGCGGGGTTCCGGCGGACGGGACGGCGGTCGGCGGGCTGCGGCCGGCCGAGGCGGCGGTCAGCGGGCTACGGCCGGCCGAGGCGGCGGTCGGCGGGCTACGGCCGGCCGAGGTGCCGGGCGAAGAAGCGCAGCGCGGAGTCCGCTTCGAGGGCCGGGAGGTCGCCGTGCCGGCCGGGGTTGGCGTGCAGGGTCTTCTCGGCGGAGCCGAAGGCCTCGAACAGGGCCAGGCCCGTCGCGCGCGGGACCCGCTCGTCGTCCCACTGGAGCAGGAACCGCACGGGGACGGTGATCCGCGCCGCCTCGCCGGCCGAGGCCAGGGCGCCGCCGAGGCCCAGGACCGCCGCGCGCACCCGGGGTTCGGCGGCGACGAACGGGACGCCGAGTCCGCAGCCCAGTGAGACGCCCCAGTAGCCCACCGGTCCGGCGCCGACGTGGCCGAGCCGCTGGACCGCGTCGAGCACGGCACGCCACTCGGGGACGGTCCGCCGCGCCACCAGGGCGTGGAACTGCGCGTGGAACTGCGCGAGGAGCGGCGCCGGCTCGGCCCCGGCCTCGATGCGGGCCCGGTTGGCGGTGGCGATCCGGTCGTACTCCTCGTGCACGGGCCGGTCGCCGTGGCCGGGCACGTCCGGTGCGACCACCGCGAAGCCGCACTCGGCGACGAGCCGGCGGGCGCGGTCCAGGACGGCGGGGGCCTTCTTGTGCTCGCCGCCGCCGTGTCCGAGCAGGACCAGCGGCCGGGGGCGGGCGGGGCCGGTGCGGCCGAGGGGGTCGGAGGATCCGTCCGGGGTCCAGAGCGCGCCGGGGGTCTCCCCCAGGACGAAGAGCTGCTCGCGGATGCCGCCGGACGACGTGTCCGTG
This sequence comes from Kitasatospora sp. NPDC015120, assembly GCF_043080305.1. Taxonomy (NCBI): domain Bacteria; kingdom Bacillati; phylum Actinomycetota; class Actinomycetes; order Kitasatosporales; family Streptomycetaceae; genus Kitasatospora; species Kitasatospora sp. NPDC015120. The sequence goes on from NZ_JBIBVJ010000008.1 coordinate 143,621, forward strand.
GTGAAGTGCATAGCGGTACGGGCCTTTCGGGGTGCCTACTGCGGGCACTCCCGGGCCATGCGAGGGAGGGGTGCCCGACCTGTCACAGCGTTGATCGGTCCCACCTCCTCGGTTCGCAGCGGCGCACGGCGAGCCGGACGTTATCACGCGGCGGCGCGGCAGCGCCGTGGAGTGAGAGGGTCTCACGGAAGTTGTTGACACTCACGACGGCAAGGGGTTACAACTTATAACGAACACGAGAGCACGAAACCAACCAGCGAGAAGGAGGGCGTGGCCATGTCCGACCAGCGCCTGCTCGAAGTCGTCCTGCCCGGCGTGGTGGCCCCGGAGGGCCTGGAACTGCGCTACGGAACGGTGCCCGGGGCCGGGCCGGGCCGGATCCTGATCGGCGTGGAGGCGACCGGGGTCTCGTTCGCCGAGCAGCAGATGCGCCGGGGTCGGTACTACGACCAGCCGCCGTTCCCCTTCGTCCCCGGCTACGACCTGGTCGGCCGGGTGCTGGCCACCGGCGAGGGCGTCGATCCGGCGCTGACCGGCCGGCGGGTCGCCGCGCTGGTCAAGGTCGGCGGCTGGGCCAGCCACGTGGCACTCGACGCGGCGGACGTGGTGCCCGTGCCGGACGGCCTCACGGCGGCCGAGGCGGAGACCGTGGTGGTCAACGGCATCACCGCCTGGCAGATGCTGCACCGGCTGGCGCGGGTGCGCGCCGGGCAGACCGTCCTGGTGCACGGAGCGAGCGGCGGCGTCGGCTCCGTCCTCGTCCAACTGGCCCGCGCGGCGGGCGTGTCGGTGATCGGCACGGCCTCCGCCCGGCACCATGACGCGCTGCGCGGGCTGGGCGTCGTGCCCGTCGACTACCGGGCCGGTGACGTGCCGGCCCGGGTGCGGGAGCTGGCGCCCGGCGGGGTGGACGCGGTGTTCGACCACGTCGGCGGGCGCAGCGTGGTCGACTCCTGGCAACTGCTCGCCCCCGGCGGCACCCTGGTCGCCTACGGCAGTGCCTCCACCCGCGACGACAGCGGCTCCAAGCAGTGGCCCGTGCTGAAGATCCTCGCCCGCACCTGGGCCTGGAACGCCCTGCCCAACGGGCGCCGCGCCCGTTTCTACAACATCTGGGCCGGGCGGGCCCTGGGCAGGGACGGCTTCCGCGCCCGGCTGCGCAGCGATCTCGCCGAGGTCTTCGAAGCCGTCCGCCGCGGCGACGTGGCCGCGCGCGTCGCCGCCGAACTCCCGCTCACCAGTGCCGCGGAGGCGCTGCGCCTGGCCGAGTCCGGCACGGTCAGCGGCAAGGTGGTCCTGATTCCCTGACGGGCGTGCGGGAGTCCCCGGCCGGCTGCCGGCACCGTCCCGGCACGGACGCCGTTCCCTCCTGAGAGCCCTTCAGCCCGCGGGCCGCGCCCGCGCAACCGGACGACCTGCGCGCGGTTGCGGGCGTCCCGGTGGCCGGACGCGCCGGTCGTCCGGGTGTCAGCAGCCCCGGTTGTCCCCGGGCAGCACCAGGCCAGCCGTCACCAGGCGCCCGCCGGTCACCCTGATCTGCTGGCTGTAGGGGCCGGTGGGCTCGCCGCTCGGGGGGACGATGTTGAGCCGTTCCGGCAGTTCGGTGTCCTTGACGGGCGCCCCGGTGTGCACCACGGACAGGACGCCGCTGCACTGCGAGGTGGCCGGGGGCGTGCTGCCCGGGGCGACGCCGTTGGCCGGGCCGAGCAGCACCTCGACGGTGTCCAGCGGGCGGTAGGAGTAGGACGGCCGCCCCGTCGCACCGGCGCCGACGTTGGACAGCCGCACCGCGAACCGGGTGATCTTCACCGGGATCGGGGCACAGGCCCGCTTGGTCTCCTGGGTGTCCAGGTGCAGGCCGTCCAGCGCCATATAGACGCCCAGGTCGATGATGCGCAGCGAGCCCGGGAGGCGGACCAGGTAGCCGGCGAGGTCGCCGTCCCCGAGCAGCGCGGGGTCGGCGCAGGTCTCGGTGGGCGAGGGCGTGCCGTCCGGCGACGGAGTGTCGGCGGTGCTCGGCTCGCCGGACGGAGTCCCCGCCCCGCTGCTCACCGTCACCGTCCGCGACAGTGACGGCGACCCGGCGGCCCGGTCCGCGCCGCCGGAGGAACAGCCCGCCGCCCCCAGCACGGCGGCCGCCGCCACGACGCCGATGAACACCTTCGCACCCATGCCCCCACCTTTCCTGGAACGACGACGATGATGTCAGAACTCGCAGCCTGGAGTGGCCAGTTCGGAGAAAGACCGCGCCCCGGCGGTCAGCCCGCGGGGGCGAAGGCGGCCCGCACGATGCGCTCGGCGACGGGGAGCACCTGCCGCAGGAACTCGGCTTCGGCTCGGGCATGACCTGCCGGCGGCGCCCGGCGGCCTGGAACGAAGGCGGACCGGCCCGTGGCAGGCCGGAGGTTGGGAACTTGCCTTATGCCGCGCATGCAATTATTGTTTCCGCAGAGATTGCGGCTGCAATCACTCCTGGGCACGTCTCCTCTCCTCCGTCTGCCGATCCGATCAGGAGCCCGACATGAGCACCAGCCTCTTCAGCCCCTACACCCTGCGGTCGCTCACCATCCCCAACCGGATCTGGATGCCGCCGATGTGCCAGTACAGCGCCGCACCGGACGGCGAGGCGGCGGGCGTCCCCAACGACTGGCACTTCACGCATCTCGCGGCGCGCGCCGCCGGCGGCACCGGGCTGATCATCGTCGAGGCCACCGCCGTCACCCCCGAGGGCCGCATCTCGCCCTACGACCTCGGGCTGTGGAACGACACCCAGGCCCAGGCCTTCCGCCGGATCACCGCCTTCCTCAAGGCGCAGGGCACCGTGCCCGCGATCCAGCTCGGCCACGCCGGACGGAAGGCCTCCACCGAGCGCACCTGGGTCGACCGCGGCCGCGCGCTCGCCCCGGAGGAGGAGCACGGCTGGACGCCGGTCGCCCCCAGCGCCGTTCCCTTCGAATCCGGCCGGGTCACGCCGCAGGAGCTGACCGTGGAGCAGATCGGCGAGATCGTGGGCCAGTTCGCCGACGCCGCCCGGCGCGCGCTCGACGCCGGGTTCCAGGTCGTCGAGGTGCACGGCGCGCACGGCTACCTGATCCACCAGTTCCTCTCCCCGCACAGCAACCGCCGCACCGACGCGTACGGCGGCTCCTTCGAGGGGCGCACCCGCTTCGCCCTGGAGGTCGTCGACGCCGTCCGCGCGGTGTGGCCCGAGGACCTGCCGGTGTTCTTCCGCATCTCCGCGACCGACTGGCTCACCGAGAACCCCGAGGACGACCGCGAGGGCTGGACCTCCGAGGAGACCGTCCGGCTGGCCAAGGAACTGCTCGCGCACGGCGTCGACCTGCTCGACGTCTCCACCGGCGGCATCGCGCCCGACGCCAGGATCGAGGCCGCCCCCGGCTTCCAGGTGCCGTTCGCCGAGGCGGTCCGCACCGGGACCGACCTGCCGGTGGCCGCCGTCGGCCTGATCACCGAACCGGCCCAGGCCCAGCAGATCCTCACCGACGGCCGCGCCGACGCCGTGCTGCTCGGTCGCGAACTGCTGCGCAACCCCTTCTGGGCCCGCCACGCCGCCACCGCCCTCGGCGGCGAGGTCAGCATCCCGGCGCCGTACCACCGGGCGTAGCGAACGCACCGCGCGGAGCAGGAAGTCGGCCCGGCCGACTTCCTGCTCCGCGCTTTCCCGAGGACCCCGCAGGGTGCGGGCGTCCGGCCACCGAAATGGAACGTGCGGCCGGCCGGTGATCCACTAGAGTCCGCCCGGCATCGTCAGGGAAGTCCGGACCCAGGGAGTCTTCATGCGCGGGGCACGTTCCGCCGTCGTCATGACCGTCACAGCGGCCGTCCTGGCGGGCGGTCTCACCGGCTGCGGGAGCTCCGGTGGCGGCGGTGCCGAGGGCCGGCCGTCACCGGCGGCCACCGTCCCGGCCACCGCGACGGCGGCCACGGCGACGGCCGGGGGGACGGCAGCCGGGGGGACGGCGACGGCCGCGCTCGATCCTGAGGCGGCGCTGGCGGCGGCGGCCGAGGTGATGCGCCGGGCCGGCAGCGCCCGGTACACCCTGTCCGGCGGAGACGGCAGCGCGGCCGTGCCAGGTACGGGCTTCACCCGCTGGGCGGACGGCCCGGCCGTGCTCGACTACCTCGCCGACGATCCGGGCACCCGGCTCAGGATCCGGATGGCGGGCAACGAGGCGTACTTCGGGCCCACGGAGCAGGTCGCGGCAGCGGTGGGCGAGCAGGTGATCTGGGTGAAGGCGACCTTCATCCTGTGGCGCAAGCCGTTCTACCCGCAGCTCAGCCTGGTGATGGACCCGGTGAACCTGTTGACCCTGGCCCGGGCGGGCTGGCTCGACAGGGTCGGGACCGAGACGGTCGACGGCGCCGAGGTCACCCACTACCGCGACATCGAGGACGTCGACGCCGTGCTGGGCGGGATCCCCGGTCTCACCGCCGAGCACCGGCCCCACGCCGAGGTGGGGCTGAGGAAGAGCGGCAAGGCGTTCGTCCTCGACTTCTGGATCAACGCCGAGCAGCAGCTCGTCCGCTTCCGCCTGACCGGCGACAAGGAGGGCGCGGCGGACGCCGTCACCGTGACGTACTCGGCGCTGGGCACCGCGCCGGCGATGGAGGCCCCCGACCCGAAGGACATCCGGACCTCCCCCGACCTCGACAAGTTCCTCGGCCCCTCGCCCGCCGAGGAGGGCCCGGGGCCGGACGCCGTGCGAGCCGGCTCCGGCGCCGGGCTGCCCCGGGTCACTCCCCCGCCGGCCCGGTGGACGGCGGGGGGCTGAGGTCGGCCGGGGGCTTCCGGGTGAACATGAGCTCCTCCAGGGCCGCCACGAGCGCGGCCCGGCTCCTGGTGGTCCAGGTGCCGAGGTAGGTGTGCTCGCGGGTGACGGTTCCCCGTCGCTCGTAGCCGGCGAGGTGGAGGAAGTCGGCGACGTAGCAGCCGTCGGGATCCCCCTCGGGCTCCCACCGGACGTCGAAGCAGAGACCGCCGTCCACCAGGTGGCCGCTCACCAGGACGGATCCGGCGAGCCATCCGACGGTCTCCGGCGAGGGGTCCACCGCGTAGAGGCTGTTCATGTCGATCGTCCAGCCGGGGGCCACGCGCAGCGGCTGCAGCCGTCGCCAGGTCTCGCCCATGTCCTTTGCCACGTCCTCTCGACCGCCCGTGTGCCGGCCCGGCGCCCCATGGTCGCAGATGCGCCGGCGGGGGCCGGTCCGAGGACGGTCATGGCGGCCGGTCAGAGCCGGTCGTACACGGCGGAGAGGCGCTGGAGGACCTCGGCGGCGCTGTCGAGGGCGGCGGGGTCGTAGTCGGCGAGGTCGGTGTCGAGTGCTTCGGCGAGGGCCCGCCGGCGGCGCTCGTGGCGTTCGCGGCCGATGTCGGTGAGGGCGACGAGGACGGAGCGCTTGTCCTCGGGCGGGCGGGTGCGGGTGACGTAGCCGGCCGCGGCCAGACCGTTGACCAGCTGGGTGGTGGCGGCGCCGGTGGTCTCGGTGCCGGCGGCGAGCTGGCTGATGGTCAGCGGGCCCTGGTCGGCGAGGGTGCGCAGGGCACGGGCGTGGGTGAGCGAGAGGGCGCCCGGGGTGCGGGTGGCCCGGCCGCGCAGGCGGGCGTCGGCGGCGCTCAGTCGGTAGGCGGCGCGGGCCAGGCGGTCGAGGGCCTGGGCGCGGTCGGGCGAGGTCATCGGCACTCCTTCTCAGCGGTCCTGGTCGCCGGGCGGGCGCGGCGGGCACCCTCCGGCGGGCTTGACAGCAGTTTAACCTAAGTACTTAATAGCTAAGTACTTAGTGGTTGCGCCCGCCCGCCGAGCGGAAGCGCGCCACCCCTTCCTGAGAGGACACCGCCATGACCGTCCGATCGACCGGCCAGAGCTGGGCCCTGGACATCGCCCTCGCCCAGGGCGGCTTCGACGCGCTGCACCCCGAGGCCGTCGGCACCATGGAGCAACTCGGCCACGACCACACCGACTTCGCCAAGGTCTTCGCCCTGGTGCGCAGCGGCGCGATGCTCCCGAAGGCCTGGGCGACGGTGGCCGCCCAGGCCGAGGAGCGCGCCGCGCACCACGAGCGCGGCGGGTTCGCGCGGACCGCCGCCGACCTCTACGGGCGGGCGGCGGTGATGTGGGGCCGGGCCCAGTACTCGGTCTTCGACGCCGCCGACCCGCGGAAGGCCGCGCTGCGCGCGCGCACCAACCACTGCGTGGCGCGGCTCGGCGAGCTGCGCGGTGGCCGGGTCCGGCGGGTGGAGCTGGACTTCGAGGGCTCCCGGATCCACGCCCTGCTCCACCTGCCGGCCGGCCGCGTCGAGGGAGCCCCCGCCGTGATCCTCGGCCCGGGGATGGACATGATCAAGGAGGACTACATCTGGGCCGCCGAGCGCTACTACACCTCGCGGGGGATGGTCGCGCTCTCCATCGAGGGCCCCGGCCAGGGCGAGAGCCGGGCCGGCGGCCTGACCGTCGACCTGGCCAACTACGAGCGGGCGATCGGCCGTTACATCGACCACCTGGCCGGGCTGCCGGAGGTCGACGCGGACCTGATCGGCATGTTCGGCATCTCGATGAGCGGCTACTGGGGCTCGCGGGCCGCCGCCACCGACGGCCGGCTGGCCGCGCTGGCCGCCTTCGAGGCCGTCACCGGCGACTTCACGACCATCTTCGAGCGCGCCCAGCCCACCTTCAAGCACAACTACATGTACATGGCCGGCTACACGGACGAGGCCGCCTTCGACCGTGACCTCGCCCGCCGGATGCCGCTCGGCGACCTGGTGGCCGGCATCACCTGCCCCGTGCTGTACGGCATCGGCGAGTTCGACGAGCTGACCGACCTCACCCAGGCGCTGGAGAGCTTCGAGCGGATCCGGGCGCCGAAGGAACTGCGGGTCTACGAGGACGAGTTCCACCCGCTGGGCGGGGTGGCGGCCGAGGTCTTCCGGTTCGGCGCCGAGTGGCTGGAGCGCGCCCTCGCCGGCGAACTCGGCGAGCCCGGCCGGGACGTGCGGCACTACGTCCACCGCGACGGGCGCACCACCGACGGCAGCGCCGATCCGCTGTGGTGGCTCGGCGCCGCTCCCGCCCGGCTGGCCGAGGCCCGGCGGGGCTGACGGGAGGACCGCCCGGCGGCGCCCGGCCGCCGGGCCCGCGGCCTCAGCCCGCGAACTGCCGGCGCAGGTCGCCGGGCGTCCGGGGGCGGGCCACCGGCTCCGGCGGGTCACCGGGCACCGTGCCCGCCCGGAGCGACGCAGCGCCGGGGGCGGCCTCGGCTCCGGGTCCGGTCCGGGGCCCGGGCCCGGTCGTGGTCCCGGCCCCCGGCTCGGTTCCGGTCGCCGGCTCGGTCCCGGTCGCCGGGGTGGGCCGTTCCCGGGTGGCGACGGTCAGACAGGCCACGATCAGCACGATGTTCTTCAGGATGTACTGCCCCTCCATCGTGGGAACGGGCGGGACGCCGTGGGCCCACACGTCGTCCGGCAGCAGGAAGAGCGTCGCGAAGACCCCGGTCATGTGGACGAAGAACACGGCGAGGACCAGCCGGAGCAGCACGCCGGTGACCAGACCGAGCCCGATGGTGACCTCCATGAGCGCCAGCAGGTACCGCGAGACGTCGGGCGGCACCGCGTCGAAGGTCATCAGGCTCATGCAGCGGGTGGCGAGATCCTCGGCGGGGCTGGCTCCGGGGAAGAACTTCGGCAACCCGAACCAGAGGTACAGCAGGCCCACGCTGATCCGCAGGACACCGGGGGCCACGCGCCGGTAGGCGCGGGCGAATCGGTCGGCACGGCGTCTGGACGACCGCACCATCCGCGCGGGAAACGACTCCATCTGCCCCTCCTTCAATGCGATCCAGCAGCGTCCCCAGCACCGAACGGCGACGGGGCGTGTCATGGCCGATGGGATCCGGGTGAGGGGCGGCCCGGGGCACCGGCCGTGGCACGGCCTGTCAGGTACTGGCTCAGAAGCCCGCAGCTTAGCGCCCTGTTGCGGCGTCGCATAGGCTTCCCGGGGCTGGATGACCATGGAAGGAAGGCCGGATGCCGTCTTCTGGCATCACCGTCATGACTGCGCCCGCGCCGGGGGGCCCGTGTGCCGGCCACGCGCCGCCCGCTCCCGCGCTACGGGCGTTCGTGGAGCGGTACTGGTGGTGCGAGGGCGGTCCGGGCCCGCTCCCGCGGCTGCTGCCGGGAACCGGCGCCGAGCTGTGGGTGCACCGGGCGGGCGGGGTGGAGCTGCGGGCCGGCGACGGTGCCGGGGCGCCGGCGCCGCTGCCGCAGGCGCACCTCGTCTGTCTGCGGCGCACCGCCTGGCAGGTGGACCGGCGCACGGGGGCGGGCGGGTTCACGGCGGTGCGGTTCCGGGCGGGCGCGCTGCGCCACCTCGTGCCGGCCGGCCTCGACGAGCTGGCCGACCGGGTGGTCGACGCCGGGGAGTTGTGGGGCGCGGCCGGGCGGCGGCTGCCGGAGGAGGTGGGGGCCGCCACCGGCGCGCGGGAGCGGGTCGCGGTGCTCGACCGGTTCCTCACCGGGCTGCTCGGCGGGCACCGCCGCCCGGACGCATGGCTGGACGCCGTCGTCGGGCGCGTCTACCGCGAACCGGCCGGGCTGCGGGTGGACCGGCTCGCCGAGGCGGCCGGGGTCGGCGTGCGCCGGCTGCAGCGGGCCTTCCCCGCGGCGGTGGGGGCCGGGCCGAAGGAGTTCCAGCGCCTGGCGAGGTTCCAGCGGCTCGCCCGGCAGTTGCTGCGGGAGGACCGGCGCGACTACCTTCCGGCAGCGCTGGCGGCCGGCTACTACGACCAGGCGCACTTCGTCCGCGAGTTCCGCCGGCTCACCGGTGAGCGGCCGACCGCCCTGCTCGGGCGGGGCCTGTCGCATTTCTACTATCCGCCGCTCCCCTGCGACGGCCAGGCTGACCGGGAGTCACCGACCCGGAAGGAAGTCCCATGACCATGGTGCTGGCGATCCTGCGAGCCCGGCCGGAGCAGGCGGCCGCCCTCGACGCGGCCCTGCGGGAGGTCGCCGAGGCCACCCTGCGCGAACCGGGCGCCCTGGCCTACACGGTGGGCCGCGGGGACGGGGACCGGTTCCTGGTCGCGGAGCGGTACGCCGACCGCGCGGCCCGCGACGCCCACTTCGCCGCCCCCCAGGTGACCGCGCTGCTCGCCCGCTTCCCCCAACTCCTCGCCGAGGAGCCGCTGGTGGAGTTCGCGGAGGTGAGCACGGCCGTCGCCCGCTGAGGCCCGGGCCCCGGGCCGGCCCGCGGCTGGCCGAAGTACGCCCCCCGCACGCCGGACACCCGGGACGGTGCGGGGGCGGACCGCTACATTGGGGCGCAGTGCCGGGGAGGGGGCGGGCACCGGGTTCGTTCCTGTGCCGCGGCCGTTGGGAGGACCTGTGTCTTCACCCCGTGGAGCGGACCGTCCCCGGAGGCGCCGGGCCGCCCGGCTCGCCGCCGGAGCCCTGGTCGCGGCCGCCACCGCCGTCGTCGCCCTGCCGGCCGTCCCGGCGCAGGCCGCCCCGGCCAAGGTCGTCTACCTGACCTTCGACGACGGCCCGAGCCCCCGCTACACCCCGCAGGTGCTCGCTCTGCTGTCCCAGTACGGCGTGCGCGCCACGTTCTTCGAGATCGGGCAGAACGTCGCGGCCCATCCGGCGGTCACCCGCCAGGTGAGCGCGCAGGGGCACAGCGTGCAGAACCACAGCTGGTCGCACCCGGACCTGCGGCGGCTGTCCAAGTCCGCCCTCCAGGACCAGGTGACGGCCACCGACGCGCGCATCCGGGCACAGACCGGCACCACCCCGACCTGCCTGCGCCCGCCCTACGGCGGGGTGAACGCCACCGTCCGCGCCGCCTCCGCCGGCCTCGGCAAGAGCATCCAGCTGTGGAGCGTCGACCCCCAGGACTGGGCCCGCCCCGGCCGCGCCGCCATCGAGCGCCGCGTCCTCGACGCCGTCAAGCCCGGATCCGTGATCCTCCTGCACGACGGCGGCGGCGACCGCAGCCAGACCGTGGCCGCGCTGCCCGCCGTCCTGCGCACCCTGAAGTCCCGCGGCTACGCCTTCGCGCTGCTCCCCTGCCGCTGAGCGGCGACCCGCCCCGGACCGCCGGGTGGTGGGTCCGGGGCGGATGCCCGCGGCACGCGTCGGGTGCCGCCCGGCGGGGTGCGGGGCGACTGGGCCCGGACGCGGCGGCGCCCCGGACCGCTCACGCGGCGGTCCGGGGCGCCGTCCGTCGGGCCGGATGGTGGGTCAGGGCCGGATGGTGGGTCAGGGCCGGACGGGGGGTCAGGGCCGGGCGGTCGCCAGGGCCTCGATGTCGGGGACGAGCTCCGCCGGGCTCGGCAGGGCCTCGTTCTCGGTGCGCAGGCGGGCGGCGCCCTCCCGCAGCGCCGGGTCGGTGACGAGGCGGGTGAGCAGCGCGGCGTCGACGTCCGCGCTGGAGGAGCGCAGCGCGGCCCCGGTGGCGACCATGGCGTCGGCCACCACGAAGTTGTCCGCCCCCTGGGGCAGCAGGAGCTGGGGCAGACCGGCCTGCATCCCGGTGAGGGTGCTGCCGGAGCCGCCGTGGTGGACGACCGCGTCGCAGACCCGCAGCAGTTCGGCGAGCGGCACCCACGGCAGCGGGTGGACGTTGGCCGGCAGGGTGCCCAGGGCGGTGAGATCGGCGTTGCCGACGGCGAGCAGGAACTCGGCGTCGACCTCGGCGGCGGAGGCGATCAGCCGGGTGATGGCCTCCAGGCCGTCCGTGTCGGTGATCACCGTGCCGAGGGTGACGGCGATCCGCGGCCGTGTGCCCCGGTGCAGCAGCGCGGCGGGGACGACGCCGCCGCCGTTGTACGGCACGTAGCGCATCCGCAGGCCGCCCTGGTCGCCGCCGAGCGAGGCGGGCACGATGTTCAGCGGGGTGGACTCGGCGGGCCCGGCCACGCCGTGCTTCTCGTAGAGGTCGGTGAAGTGGTCGGCCAGCTGGGCGGCCATGCCGAGGCCGGAGCTGATGCCGAAGTTCTGCAGCGCGGCCGGGATGCCGAGCTTGGCCGCGACCAGCTGGGCGGAGGCCAGACAGGAGTCGTGGACGATCAGATCGGCGCCCCAGCCGTCGGCCACCGCCAGCAGGTCGTCCACGGTGGGACGCGAGGCGAGGGCGAAGGCGGCGGCGCCGATCTCCATGATCTCCTCCTGCGTCAGGTCCGGCTGCGCGTAGTGCGCCTGGCGGCCGAAGACCTCCTCGAAGGCCTCCCGCACGGGCCGTCCGTCGCCGATCTCGACGATCGGGAACCCGGCCTGGCGGAGCTGCTCCAACGGCTGCCCGCTGGCGAACAGCACCTCGTGCCCGGCGGCCCGCACGGCCTGGGCGGTGGGCACCATCGGGAAGAGGTGGCTGGGAGCGGCCGGGCCGGTGAAGAGTATGCGCACGATTGTCTCCTGGTCGTTCTCGGGTCGTTCGGCATCGGACCGCGCGGGGGCGGTCCCATCGTCGCCCTCAACTGACGAACGATCAGTTGCTCTTCCCTGCGGGATCGATAATCGGACGTTCTGGCCCGCGAACGCGGGAGGCCGGGGGCTCGTGTTCCCGGTGGTCGCGCGTGTCGCCCCGCGTGCGCCGGGTACGCCGGTCACCCGCCCGTTTGCGGCGGAGCACCGGAACGGGCGGGTGGGAGGGGTGACGGGGCCCGCCGGCCGGGCTGCCGGCCCGGGCGCGCGACCTGGCCTGTTCCCGTCGTTCGCGGGCTGCCCGGCGGCGCAGCGTTTGGCAACGGCGCGTCCGATGGTGTCCGGGGCGGGGCGACGGCACCGCGAGCGCGGCCGTCGTCCTCGCCGCCCGGGGCGTCCTCGTCTCCACCGCCGACGCCTTCGCCACCGGGCCGCACCGCCCCGCCGCCCTGCGCCTCGCCCTGGCCACTCCCCCGCGCAGCGAACCGGCCGCGGTGCCGGCACGGCTCAGGGCCGCGGTCGAGTCCCTCGCGCCCTGACCGGCCGGGGGGCGTGCGCCGGGCGCCCGGTCCTCTATCCTCTACGTCAGGTGTCGGGCAGGGGGCCCGGGTTGTTGTCTTGGGGGTGTGTTGTGGTCACCGGTCGGGTTGTGCGGTACGACAGTGTGCGCGGGTACGGGTTCATCGCTCCGGACCACGGCGGGGAGGACGTCTTCCTGCACGTCAACGACATGCTGATGCCCGAGTCGCTGGTGCACTCGGGCCTGGTGGTGGAGTTCGAGATGGAGGAGGGCGACCGGGGGCTCAAGGCCTCCTCGGTGCGCCTGCCCAAGGGGGCATTGGCCCGGCCGGCCGGGCCGGCGGTCACGGCGGCGCGGGTCGCGACGGCCGAGAGCGACGAGGCGGAGTGCGACGTCCTCACCTCCGCGGAGCTGCTGGTGGAGGTCACCGAGCTGCTGCTGGAGCACGTGCCCTCGCTCACCGGCGAGCAGGTGCTGAAGGTGCGCAACGCCGTGCTGCAGTGCGCCAAGGGCCACGGCTGGACCGAGGGCTGAGCCGGGCCCGAGGCGAGCCGTGGGGGGGGGGGCCCGGGGGGGGGGGGGCCCCGGGGGGGGGGGGGGGGCGCGGGGGACAAAAGACAAGCGGGGGGCGGGGGTAAAACCGAGGGGCGGGGGCCGCCCAGCCCCCCCCCCCCCCCC
>NZ_JBIBVJ010000008.1:156259-218896 GCF_043080305.1 Kitasatospora sp. NPDC015120
GGTGGGTCTGGGCGCCCCCGCCGGGCGGCGGGCCCCCCGCCCCCCGGGGGGGCCGGGGGGGGGCGCGGGGCCGGGCGGGGGGGGGGGCCCCCCGGGGGGGGGGGGGGGGGGCCCGACGGTCGTACGGGGTGCGCGCGGATCAGAAGAGCACGTCGGTGCAGGAGTAGAACGCGTTCGCGGTGTCCGCGACGTCCCAGACCGCGACGACCACGTGGTGCCCGGTGCGACCGGTGGGGAGGGTCGCGGTGTGGGTGGTCGTGGCGGCGGGCTGGCGGCCGTTGTAGGGCACCGTCAGGAACGGCGTCAGGTCCAGGCTGGCCCGGGTGATCTTCTGGGTCGGGTCGTAGCCCTGCTTGGTCAGGAAGTAGCGGAAGTTGGTGGTCGAGTGCCGGGCCTCGATCTCCCAGGTGAAGGTCTGCTGGCCGCCGGCCGTCACCTTGGTGGTCGGCCAGGCCCCGTTGCGCGGGTTGTCCAGCGGCGCCCAGCGGGCGTCGGCGCCCGCGCAGATGGTGCCGTCGGCGGGACCGCGGCTCGGGAAGCCCTTCGGGCCCTCGACGCTCTGCGGCTCCCACTGGATGTCGCCGCAGTTCTTGACGACACCCGCGCCGCACAGGGCCGAACGGCTCGGCGGGAGGTTGATGAACCCATGCGAGTTGGCCGGGACGGCCATCGCGAGGGGGACGGCGACCGCGGCCAGGGCCGCGCCGACGATGTGGCGTTTGCGCATGATGCTCCTCCGTGGGGGGATGGAGAGTGCGCCCGGCGCAGGAGCGGCGCGCGTGGGGGCGCGCCAACCGCGTGATCTTGGCATGCCTGCGCCAGGTGAATGCCCATACCGTAGGGAGCGTCACGCCCATCGTCAATGGTCTGGACCAGTTTGACGTTCGGTCGGCCGGCCGTCACCGCACCGGAGCGACGACCGGCCGTCCCTCCGCAGGAGGTCACCCGGGGGCGGGTGAAACCGGCGTGCGACCCCGGGGGCCGGTCCGGTAGCGTGCCGTCCATGTCGAGTCCCGAGTCGGACGAGGTGGGGGCTTCCGGTCACGCGCCGTCAGCCCCCTGAACCCCCGACGCAAGCCCGAGCCCGCAGCCCCGCCGCGCCGCCCTCCGTGCCGCGCGGCCGGATCCGTGCGCTCCTGGGTGCTGACCGCGGTGCCGAGTCGCCCTTCCCGCGCCTCTCCTCACCTCGGAGCCACTCGATGCCCCTTCCGCTGTACCTGCTCGCCCTGGCGGTCTTCGCCATGGGCACCTCGGAGTTCATGCTCGCCGGCCTCCTGCCCGCCCTCTCCTCGGAGCTCGGCGTCACGGTCGGCGCCGCCGGCACGCTCAGCTCGGCCTACGCGATCGGCATGGTCGTCGGCGCACCGCTGACGGCGGTGCTTTCCCGCTCCCTGCCCGGGCGCCGGGCCCTGCTCGGGTCCCTGCTCCTCTTCACGGCGGCGCACGCCGCGGGGGCCGCCGCGCCGGACCTCCCGGTCCTCCTCGCGACCCGGGTGGTCGCGGCCCTCGCCAACGCGGGGTTCCTCGCCGTCGCGCTGACGACCGCCGCCGCACTGGTGCCCGCCGACCGGAAGGGGCGCGCGCTCGCCGTCCTGCTGTCGGGCACCACCGTGGCGACGGTCGCCGGTGTCCCCGCCGGCGCGGCGCTGGGCGCGGCGCTCGGCTGGCGGGCCGTCTTCCTCGCCGTCGCCGCGCTCTGCCTGCCCGCCGCGCTCGGCATCCTGACCGGGGTCCCGGCCGGCCGCACGGCGCAGGGGGCCACCGAACGGCTGTCCGTGCGGGCCGAGTTCGCCCGGCTGTGCCGCCCCCGGCCGGTGGCGGTCATGCTGCTCGCCGCCCTGGTCAACGCGGCCACCTTCGCCGGCTTCACCTACCTCGCGCCCGTGGTGACCGGCGCCGCCGGGCTGACCGGGTCATGGGTGCCGGTCGCCCTGGTGCTGTTCGGCGCCGGTTCGTTCACCGGCGTCACCGTGGCGGGGCGGCTGTCCGACCGGCGCCCCGGCCCGGTCCTCGCGGCCGGCGGCGCACTCCTGCTGGTCGGGTGGCCCGCCCTGGCCGTGCTGGCCCACCGGCCGGCCGCGCTGCTCGCCCTGGTCTTCGCCCTGGGCGCGCTGTCGTTCGCGGTGGGCAGCACGCTGATCGCCCGCCTCCTCTACGAGGCCGCCGCGGCCCCGACGCTGGCCGGCGCCGGCGCGACCGCCGCGCTCAACGTCGGCGCCGCGGCCGGCCCGCTCGGTGGCGCGGCCGCGCTGGGCACGGCGGCCGGGGACCTCGGGCCGTTCTGGCTCAGCGGCCTGCTGATCCTCTCCGCGCTGCTGTTCGCCGCGCCCCTGCACCCGGTGCTCCGGGGCGGGACGGGCGCTCGGGCCGGCGGGGGCGCTCGGGGCGGCGGGCGGGGCCGGGGCGAGCGCCGCACCGGGGCGCCCGGGTGAGCGAGTACGGTCAGTGGCGGATGGCCGGGGTGGACTCGCCGTAGACGCGCAGCAGTTGATGGGCGTGCAGCCAGCGCAGCTCCGCACCGCAGGCGCGCAGCGCCATGCCGAGGGCGTGGCGCATCGCGCCGTCGACCGCCGTGCGGGCGGTGGCGGCCCGGGCGGCCTCGGGCGTGTCGCTGTCGGCGAGGTCGGCGAGCCGGCGGGACGGGTTCCAGCCGAGGTCCGCCGCCCGGTCGCGCTCGTCCGCGCCGCCGGTCGGGGCGCAGCGGGCGAGGGTGATGCCGGTGGCGCCGAGGTGGGGGGCGATCGGCAGGCCCGCGAGGGCGGCGCTGCGGCGCACGGTGGCCACGAGGCCCGCCGGGAGGCCGAGTTCGGCCGGGGTGGGTCCGAGCGGCCGGGGGACCAGGACGCCGGGCGGCACCCGCAGGCCGCCGCCGGCCGTGGCGGGGCCCTCCACCCTCAGCTCCCGGCCGCTGCGGTCCCGGCCGGTCTCCAGCCCGAGGGCCGGCAGGAACTCGGCGAGCGCGTTGATCATGGCCGTCTCGACCAGTTCCCTGGCCGGCCCGGCTCCCTGTCCCGGTTCCGCCATGGCGGCGGCGTCGGCCAGGCGCGGGGAGGGGAGCCAGTCGAGGGCGGCGACGCCCGCGCACCGGTCGCGGTCGTCCGCGGGCCGCGCGGGGCGGATGCGCACGCCGGGGCCCTGGTCACCGAAGGCGACCGGCAGGCCGGCGAGCAGCACCGCGTCGGTGAGGCGGTCGGCGAGGGCGGGATCGACCCGGCCGGCGGACGGGCCGGCGCCGTCCGGGGCGGGGGGCTGCCGGTGGGACGGGAAGCTCAACGGTGCGGGCCCTTCTGGAGACCGCCCGTGCAGGGCGGCGGGGGACGGTGGGGGGCGGAGGGGTCGGCCGGGGTCCGACGGGCGGGCCGGCCGGCTCGGGTGCCGTACGGCCGCGGCGGCGTCCGGTGCTACCCGGGCTCCGGTGCCCTGCGGCCCCAGTTCGCCTCGACACGGGCCCGCTCCGCCTCGACGAGCGGCCGGATCACGTCGTCGACGGTCCGGTGGGACACCTCGGCGAAGCCGGTGAGCCAGTCGGCGAGGTCGGCGGGCAGGCGGACGACCAGGCGACGGGGCGGGGGGACTTCGGGCATCGAGCCTCCGGCGGGACCCGTGGGTTGACGTGCGAAAGCCGCGCCGGGGCGGCCGCGTGGGGCCGTCCGGCGCACTGTCGAACTCTCGTTCCCGGACCGTCACGCCGTCAAACGCCGCCGCCCGCCGGCACGGTGGGCACCCGCCGGGTGCCGGCGCGGGCGGGCCCGGCACCCGGCGGGTGCCCACCGCCCCGCACAGGGCCGCGAGCAGGCACTATCAGCCACTCCCGGCGGCGGACGCCCGCGTTCCGGCCGATCACCCCGCTCCGGGGTTGACCGGCCAAATTGGTCCATGCCACTTTCTGATCGCGCGGCCCGCCACCTCCTCCCCCACTGCCGTCCCCGAGGTGGACCGGGCTCCCCTCCGCCGGTGCCGCGCCACGTCCCCCGCTCCAGGAGAGGAACCCCATGACCGTCCGAACCAGCCGCCGGCGCCCGCGCCTGCGCGCGGCGTTCGCCGCCGCCGTCGCCGCCGGGCTCGGCGCCGCGGTGCTCGGCGCCCTGCCGGCGGCCGCCGCGGGCGAGCCGCTCGCCGTGCAGTACCGCAACGGCGGCAGCGGCAGCTCGCAGGCCTCGCCGTGGCTCAAGGTCGTCAACACCGGCTCGGCGCCGGTCGCCCTGGACCAGGTCAAGCTGCGTTACTACTTCAGGTCCGACGCCCCTCTGGCCGCGTACCGCTTCGCCTGCGACTGGGCCGTGCGGGGCTGCGCCAACGTCACCGGCACCATCGGCACCATCACCGAGTCCGGCGCCGCCGCCGACCGCTACCTGGAGATCGGCTTCACCGCGGGCGCCGGCACGCTGGCCCCCGGGGCCGACAGCGGCGACCTCCAGCTGCGCGTGCACCGCACCGACTGGCAGTCGATGAACCAGGGCGACGACTACTCCTTCGGTGCCGCGCAGAGCGGCTACGCGACCTGGACCAAGGTCACCGCCAGTCTCGCCGGCGTCCAGGTCTGGGGCACCGCCCCCACCCGGCCGACCGTCCCGGGCGGCGAGGTGATGTTCGACGACCTCGACTACACCGGCCACGACGACCCCTCGCTCGCCGCCCACGGCTGGAACGCCCGCTCGGGCGGGGGCGGGCCGGGCGTCGCCGGGGCCACCTGGGAGGCCGGGAACGTCACCTTCGCCAAGGAGGGCGGCAACTCGGTGATGACCCTGCGGACCTCGACCGCCGGGACCCCGCAGTCCACCCGGCACAGCGAGTTCCACAGCCAGGCCATGAAGTTCCGCAACGGCACCTACGCCGCCCGGGTCCGCTTCTCCGACGCCCCGGTGAGCGGCCCCGACGGCGACCACCTGGTGCAGAGCTTCTTCGCCATCAACGACCTCAAGGCCCCGAACGCCGACGACTACTCCGAGTACGACTTCGAGTACCTCCCCAACGGCGGCTGGGGCGAGACCTCGAACATCTTCTTCACCACCTCGTGGGAGACGTACGGCCCGGACGGCTCCGTCAACCAGTACACGACCTCCCGCAGCTCCTTCGCCGGCTGGCACGACCTGGTCCTGACCATCGACGACAGCGCCATCGTCTACTACGTCGACGGGGTCGAGTTCTCCCGCCACGACGCCCGCTACCTCCCGGAGCGGCCGATGGTGATCGCCTTCAACCAGTGGCTCACCGACCTCGCGGGGCAGACCGGCACCGAGGAGCGCAGCTACGAGGAGCAGGTGGACTACGTGCTGCACGTCAAGGACCGGGTGCTGACGCCCGCCCAGGTCGGTGCCGCCGTGACCGCCTACCGGGCCGCCGGGACGTCCTTCACCGACACCGTCCCCGCGTCCTGACCCGGGCCGTCCCCGCCCGGCCTGCCGTGCCCGGCCGCCCGTCCCGCGGCCGGACACGGCAGGCGTGCGTCCGGCGCACCGGGGCGCGCGGTGCTTCGTGCACCACGGCCGGACGGGGGGCGGTGCGGCGGACGGGCGGCTGCACGGGCCGCCCGGCCCCCGGCCCGGAGCGCGAGGTCCGGGCGAACCCGCAGGTGAGCGGGGGCGGTCCGGGCGATCGCCGCGGCAAACCGGCGCACCGGAGCCCGACGGTCCCCACCCGCACCACAGGGCGCCGCCGTCCCACCCTTGGCCCCGGCCCCGGGGACCCGCACGATCTCAGGTGTCCGGCGGCCCACCGCCCGGTGCGGTGCGCAGCAATGGGTAGTGGCCCCCATTGATCCCCGTACCGTTCCGGAGGTCCGCTGGACACCGCCCGCGGCCGCGCTCCCCCGCCCCGCCCCCCACCCACCCCCACCCGTCGAGTGAGCAAGGCCAGGTGAACGGCATGCACGACCCCCACGAACCGGTGCACCGGGTGTCCCGGCGGTCCGCGATGTACCTGCGGTGCCGCCCGTACGACCCGCAGGAGGCCGACGACGTACGCTCCGCCATGGAGCACCTGGCCCACCGCCTCGCGCTGCCCCGCCCCGACGTCTACGCCGACCACGGCCTGAGCACCCGCGGCCCGCTGCCGGCACTGGCCAGTCTGCTCACGGCCGCCGAGCGCGGATGGGTGGACGTGGTGCTGGTGCCCGGCCCGTTCGTGTTCTCGCTCGACGACCGCGCGGCGGCGAACACCGTGCGCCGCCTCGCCCGGGCCGGTTGCCAGGTCGTCGAGGCCCCGGGCCGGGTGGTCCGCCCGGCCGCGCCGCGGGAGACGCCCGGGCGCCCCTTCCGCACCGCTCCCGCCGCCCCGGCGCCGCGCGCCGACGGCGGCCCGGTGGCGTCCGGGGCACTCTGAGCGGGTGCGCCCTGCCCCGGTCGACGGGGGCGGGGCCGGCACGGGCATCATGGGGGCATGTCCGCTCACACGCCCTGCGCCCCCGGCCCGGCCCGATGCCGATGAAGCGGCCGCCGGCGCCGGACGCGCCCGAGGGGCGCGGCTTCGTGGGGCGGGTGCGGGAACTCGCCCGGCTGACCGAGGGGCTGACCCGGCCGCCGGCCGTGCTGCTCGTCGAGGGCGGGGCCGGTGCCGGGAAGTCGCGGCTGGTCGCCGAGGCGGTGCGGGCCCTGGAGGGGACCGGACGCGCGGTGCTCCTCGGCCGCTGCCACCCGCTGCGCGAACCGGAGCCGTTCGGCGCCGTGGTGGACGCCCTGCGGGACGCCGCCGCGCTGCTGCCCCCGCCCGGTGAACTGCCGCCCGGCACCGGGGCGCTGCGCGGGCTGCTGCCGGACCTCGCCGAGCGGCTGCCCGCCGCGCCGCCGGACGGCGGGGAGCTGGTGTCCGCCCGGCGGTCGGCCGCCCGGGGGCTGCGGGCGCTGCTGGCCGCGCTCGACGATCCGGTGCTGGTGGTCGAGGACGTGCAGTGGGCGGACGACGCCACGCTCGACCTGCTGCTGCGGCTGACCCGTGATCTGCCGCCGCGGCTCTCCCTGGTGGTCACCTACCGCCCCGAGGACCTCTCGCCCGGCGCCCCGTCGCCCGCGGCCGCCTACCGCGGCGCGCCCGGCGCGCCGGGGACCGGCGCGGAGGTGGTGCGCCTGGAGCCGCTGGACGCGGCGGAGGTCGCGGAGCTGGCCCGGGCCGCGCTCGGCCCGGCGGGCGGCGCCGAGCTCGCCCGGATGCTGCACGCGCGCACGGCGGGCCTGCCGTCGGCCGTCGAGGAGGAGCTGCGGGCCCTGGCGGAGCGTCCGTCGCCCCGGCGGGCGGCGGACCTGGCGGCCCGGCTGGCGCAGGCCGAGGTCCCGCGCGCCCTGGCGGACGCCGTGACCGGGCGGCTCGCCGGGCTCGGCCCGCAGGGCGCGGCCGTGGTCGCCGCGGCGGCCGTGCTCGGGGTGCCCGCCGATCAGGACCTGCTCACCGCGGTCGCCGGGCTGGACGCCGGGGACGGTGCGCAGGGCCTGGCCGAGGCGCTGCACCGGGCCGTCCTGCACGAGACCTCGCCCGACCGCTACGCCTTCCGTCATCCGGCGGTCCGGCAGGTCGCCCACCGGCGGATCGCCGGGCCCGCGCGGCGGGTCCTGCACCGGCGGGCGGTCGCCGCGCTGGAGAAGCGCGAGCCGCGCCCGCTCGCCCGGATCGCCGAGCACACCCTCGCCATGGGCGACCGCGCGGCCTGGCAGGACCTCGCCCAGGCCGCCGCCGACCAGGCCGTCGCGCTCGGCGACCCGGGCGGCGCACGCCGGATGCTGCGCAGCCTGCTGGACGAGCCCGACCTCGACCCGCGCCGGCGCGGCCGGGCCGCCCTGGCGCTGGCCCGGCTCGCGGCCGACGACGTCGACCCGGCGGCCAGCGTGCAGGTGCTGAGCGGCATGGTCGCCGATCCCCGGCTGCCGGTCGCCGACCGCGGCGAGATCCGGCTCGCGCTCGGCTTCCTGACCGCGGTGCACAGCGGCAACCGGGCCGGCTTCGACCGGATCCGGGAGTCCCTGGAGGAGCTGGAGGAGCGCCCGGTGCGGGCGGCCCGGGCCATGGTGGCGATCGCCATGGACGAGCGCGACGGCGCGGGCCGGCACGCCTGGGGGTGGCTCGACCGGGCGGAGCGGCTGCTGGCGGAGCATCCGGACGAGGACGTGGCCGCCGCGGTGCGGGCCACCTCGCTGACCTTCCAGGCCCGGGCCGGCGATCCGGCGGTCTGGGGCCGGCTGGACGAGCTGCCGCGCGCCTCCGAGCGTCCCGAGGTGATGCGCCAGACGACCCGGGCGCTGTACAACACCGGCGAGATCGCCATCGAGCTGGGCTACGACACCCGGGCCGCGCACCTGCTGACGGAGAGCCGGCGGCTGGCCCGGCTGACGGCCATCCCCTACCTGGAGTGCTACAGCCGGCTGGCGCTGATCCGGCTGGACATGCTGGCCGGGCGCTGGGACGGCGTGGAGCAGCGGTTCGCCGCGCTGGGTGCGGAGTTCGACGACCTGGCGATGGCCGGGGCCGAGCGCGCGCTGCTGTTCGGGCGGCTGGCGGCGGGGCGGGGCCGGCTGGCGGTGGCCCGGGAGGAGTTCACGGTCGCCGCGCGCTACGGGCAGCGGGAGTCGCAGGTGACGGTCGCGCTGCGGGCGGCTGCCGGGCTCGGGGGCCTGCAGCTGCTGGAGGGCGACACCGCCGGGGCCGCCGCGACGGCCGGCCCGGCGCTGGCGACCGCGCGGCAGGCCGACGCCTGGGCGCGCACCGCCGAGCTGGTGCCGGTCGCGGTGGAGGCGCTGCTGGCGACGGGCGCGCGGGCAGAGGCCGGCGCCGTCGTCGAGGAGGCCGCCGGGGCGCTCGCCGAGCGGGGCGCGCCCGCCGTGTCGGCAGCGCTGGACCTGAGCCGGGGGCTGCTGTCGGCGGCCGACGGCGGGCCGGGGGCGGTGGAGGCGTTCACCCTGGCCCGGGACCGCTGGCAGGACATCGGGCGCCCCTACGAGGCGGCGCGGGCCGACGAGCGGATCGCCGCCGCGCTGGCCTGCGTCGACCGGGCCCGGGCGGCGGAGCGGATGGCGGCCGCCGAGCGGGTCTACCTCGGCCTGGGGGCGACCACCGACACCGCCCGGTGCCGCAAGCTGCGCCGGGACCTCGATCTCGGCGGGATCGGCTCGCCGGGGCGGCGGGGCTACGGCAAGCAGCTGTCGCCGCGCGAGCGCCAGGTGGCGGAACTGCTCGCCCAGGGCGCCGCCAACCAGGACATCGCCCAGGCGCTGTTCCTCTCGCCGCGCACGGTGGAGCACCATGTGGCGAACGTGCTGCACAAGCTGGGCACCGGCCGGGCCGGGACGGCGCAGGCGCTCGCCCGGGCCGAGGCCGCCGCCGCGGACGCCTCGGAGGGCGGGCCGGCGCCGGGCCCCTCATCGTTCCCGGGGAGCGATAGGTAGTCACCCGCATTGATCCGGCCGGGCCGGACGGGTTCCCTGGTGGTCACCGGCGAGCGAGCGGGGCAGCCGCTCCCCGACCAGGAGGGATCCCAGGAGATGAGTGCACGTCACCACGCGCCGAGCGCGACCGCCGTCGAGGCGTCGGACGGAACGGCCCCGGCGGGGGCCACGGTCCGGATCTCCCCGTCCCCCCGCCGGGCGGGCAACCATCCGCTCGCCCTGGTCCGGCTGGCGCGGCTGAGCCGTTCCGGCGCCGCGCACTGGGCGCACTGAGCCCGCCGGTCCCCGGCCCGCCGCGTGCGGGCGGCAGGCCGGGGACCGGCTGATCAGGAAGGACCAGGCCCTGTCCGGGCGACCGGGCAGGGCCTTCGCCGTGTGTCCGGACCGGTCGCTGTCAGCAGCCGGCCGGCACGGTGAGGGTGGCGGTGGCGGGCGGCCAGCCCCACTCGGTGGTCTCCAGCGACCCCGTGACGTTCGCGCCGCACGGCGCGGTGACGGTGAGCGTGCCCACCGCGGTACCGCTGTGGTCGACGAGGACGGCGGGCGTGATGGTGCCGAGCGCGAGGCCGCCGGCCACCGAGGCGGTCAGCCGGTAGGGGACCGTCCGGGCCGTCCAGCCGAGGCTGCCGGGCGTGGTCCGGCCGTAGAAGGTGACCTGGTCGCCGCTGACGGTGGCGCAGATCTCGTTGACCACCACGCCTCGGTACCCGGTGACGCACAGGCCGCCGGGGCCGGCCGGGCCCTGGGAGGCTTCGGCGGCGGGGGCGGTGCCCTGGGCAGCTGCACCGGTGGCACCGGCGACGGTCAGGACGGCGCTGGTGGCGAGGATGGCGAGGAGCCGGTTCATCGGGTGATTCCCGTTCATGGGTAGGGACGGCGAGGTGAAGCCATGTGACATTTCACGCTTCACACCCCACATGTTGGCATTGATTCGGGCGGAACTCCTAATTCCACCCTGCCTTTTGAAGCTTCCAGTCGATTTCGGCCTTTCAATGACCGATTCCCATCGGCGGCACCACCTTCATGTCCGTCCGGTTTCCGCCCGTGAAGACTTCGTTGCGGCCGTTGCCCCCGCGCCGGGGCGCCCCGCAGGATGAACCGGCCCGGCCGCGCGGGCGAACGCGCGGCGGACGGGCGGCCGACAGGAGGCGATCGTCGTGTCCGCACAGCAGCTCCACCTCGCCGTACTCCCGCCCGGGGCGAACGGCCCGGCCGGCCCCGTCGGGCCCGTCGGGCTCGACGGGCTCACCCGGCTCGCCCGGACCGCCGAGCAGGGCGGGTTCGACTTCCTCCTCCTGCCCGAGACCGCGCCGCCCGGACCCGAGGCGCTCACCGCCCTCGGCGCCCTGGCCGCCGTCACCACCCGGCTCGGCCTGGCCGCCGCCGTCGACCCGGCCCTCCACCAGCCCTACGACCTGGCCCGGCGGCTGGCCTCGCTCGACCACCTCAGCTGCGGGCGCGCGGCCTGGAGCGTGACGGCCGGCTCCGACGGCGCCACCGCCGCCGGGCTGCGGCACGGCCGGCTCCCGGCGGACGCCGACCGGCACGCCCACGCCACCGAGTTCCTGCACGCCGCCCGGGTGCTGTGGGACAGCTGGGCCGAGGACGACCTGCCCGCCGACCCGGCCGACGGCCGCTTCGTACGGCCCGGCGCGGGCACCTTCGCCCACCGGGGAGCGCACTTCGACCTCGCCGGCCGGTTCACCACCCCGCGCCCGCCGCAGGGCCACCCCGTCGTCGTCCGGACCGTCGCCTCCCCGCGGGACCTCGCCGCCGCGGCCGCCGACGCCGAGGTGGTGGTCGTCCCGTACAGCGGGCTCGCCGGGGCCCGCGCGCTGCGCGAGGACCTCGCCGAGCGGCTCGCCGCCCACGGCCGCTCCCCCGGTGAGCTCCGGGTCCTCACCGCCGTCAACTGGCTGCTCGGTGACACCCCCTCGGCGGCGCGGGAGACCACCGCCGACGTCGCCGGAACCCCGCGCCAGGTCGCCGACGCACTCACCGCGCACGTCCGGGGCGGGGGTTCGGACGGATTCCTGCTCACCCCGCACCCGGCCGCCGGCCCGCTGGACGAGTTCGTCGACCGGGTGGTGCCGCTGCTCCGGGCCGGGGGCGCGCACCGCACCGAGTACACCGGCGCCACCCTCCGCGACCACCTCGGGCTCGCCAAGGCCCACCGACCGAGCCGGGAGAACGCCGCATGACCAGCCCCGCCGACGCCGCTCGCGCCCTGCCCCCGCTGCACCTCGCCGTCGCCCTGGACGGGGCCGGCTGGCACCCGGCCGCCTGGCGCGCCGAGGGCGCCCGCCCCGGCGAGCTGTTCACCGCCGGCTACTGGGCCGGCCTGGTGGCCGAGGCCGAGCACGGGCTGCTCGACCTGGTCACCTTCGAGGACGCCCTCGCCGTCCAGTCCGACAGCCTGCGCGGGCCCGACGACCGCACCGACCGGGTGCGCGGGCGGCTCGACGCCGTCCTGATCGCGAGCCGGGTCGCGCCGCTGACCAGCCGGATCGGTCTGGTCCCCACCACCAACGTCACCCACACCGAGCCGTTCCACCTGGCCGCCGCCCTCGCCACCCTCGACCACGCGGGGCACGGCCGGGCCGGCTGGCGGCCGCAGATCTCCGCCCGCGCCGACGACGCCGCCCACTTCGGCCGCCGCGCCGCGGCGACCCTCACGGAGGGCGACCTCGCCTCCCCCGACACCATCTCGGCCCGCCTCGCCCCGCTCTTCGACGACGCGGCCGGGGTGCTGGAGACCGTGCGGGGGCTGTGGAACGGCCACGGGAGCACCCCGCCGGTCGCCGTCCTCGCCCACGCCCGCATCCCGTACGAGCTGGCGGCCAGGGGCGGCGACGTCGTGTTCGTCACCCCGCACTCCGCCGAGGACGCGGCCGCGATCCTCGCCGAGGTCGCCACCGCCGCCACCGCCGTCGCCCGGCCCGCCGGCCGCCCCCTCAAGGTCTTCGCCGACCTGCTGGTCCTCCTCGACGACCGTCCCGGCGAGGCCGCCCGCCACAAGGCCCGGCTCGACGAGCTCGCCGGCGACCCGCTCGCCTCGGACGCCGCGATCTTCACCGGCACACCCGCCGAACTCGCCGACCTCCTGCTCGCCTGGCGGACCGTGGAGACGGCCGGCCTGCGTATCGACGGGTTCCGCCTGCGCCCCGCCCGCCTGCCCCACGACCTCCTGGCGGTCACCCGCGCCCTCGTTCCCGGACTCCAGCGCCGCGGTGCCTTCCGCACCGCCTACCGGGCCACCGGTCTGCGCGGCCACCTCGGTCTGCCGGACGCCGTCGGCGCCCTGGTCTGAGGCCCGGCGGAGCCTGCCCGCGCGGCGCCCGGCCTGCCGCAGCATCCCGGCCGGGTACGTCCGACGGTCCCGGGCCGGCCGGCCCGTCGCGTCCGCCCGCCGGGGCCGTCAGCCGTGCCCGGCGGGCTGTTCGCGCCGTCCGGCCTGGCCGCGCTCTTCGTAGAGGGCCACCAGCACGCCGTGCACCGGTTCGCCGGCCGGGGCCTCGACGGCCTCGTCCACCAGGGCCTGGAGGGCGGCGCCGAGGCGGCCGGCCTGGTCGGCCGTCAGCCGCAGGTGCCGCAGCACCAGCAGGGGTTCCTGCGGGGCCCTGACGCACTCCTCGGCCACCGCCGCGAGCAGGGCGGTGGCCGGTCCGCCGTCCGGGCCGGTCGCGGTGATCCGCCGGGCGGTGCGCCGGTAGACGTGCTCGCTGCCGCCCCGCACCTTCCGGGTCTCCACCAGGCGGACCAGGCCGGCGTCCTGCAGCACCTTGAGGTGGTGCGCCACGGTGCCCTTGGGGCTGTCCAGCCGCGCGGCCAGCCCTCCGACCGTGGCGGGCCCGCCGCCGAGGGCGAGCAGCAGGCGCTGGCGCAGCGGGTGGGAGAGCGCCTTGTACTGCTGCGGGGTATCGATGGTGAGCGCGTCGTCCTGGGTCCGGTCCTCCATGGGTAAAGCGTCCAATTTTCTTGACGCTTTCGCAAGCCGCGTGCTCCACTGACCCCACCTGATTCGATCATCACCAGCAGGGGGCAGCGCATGACGCGGCTTCAGTCGGCCGAGATCACCGAGATCGTCACCGAGGTGAGCCGGCTCACCGGCGACCTCTACGTCTTCCCCGAGGTCGCCGGGCGGATCGCCGCGGTGCTCGACGAGGCGCTGTCCCGGGGCCGCTACCACGGGGCCGAGGACGCCGAGGCGCTCGGCCGGCTGGTCACCGAGGACCTCCGGTCGGTCAACGGCGACGGCCATCTGCGGCTGAAGTTCCATCCGCGGCCGATCCCGGTGGAGCAGGAGGACGGCGCCCTGCTCGCCGAGCTGACGCGTTCCGCCGACCTCTCGCTCGGCGGCGTCCCGCGGATCGAGCGCCTGGCGGGCGGGGTCGCGCTGCTGGAGCTGGCGCCGGTCCTCTTCCCGCTGGAGATGACCGGCGAGTCCCTGGACGCCGCCCTGACCGTGGTCGCGCGGGCCGAGGCGCTGATCCTGGACCTGCGCGAGTGCGTCGGCGGCCACCCGTACACAACCGCCCACATCTGCGGCCACCTGTTCGACGAGCCGACCCACCTCACCACCCTCCACGACCGCGAGGGCGGCACCGCGCAGCAGTTCTGGAGCCCCGCGCAGGTGCCCGGCCCGCGGTTCGGCGGCAGCAAGCCGCTCTACGTGCTGATCGGCCGGGCGACCTTCTCGGGCGGCGAGGAGCTCGCGTACGACCTCCAGCAGCACGGCCGCGCCGTGGTGGTCGGCGAGGCGTCCGGCGGCGGCGCCAACCCGCGCCGGGGCTTCACCGTCCACCCGCACCTGGAGGTCACCATCCCCACCGCACGCGCGGTCAACCCGGTGTCGGGCGGCAACTGGGAGGGCACCGGGGTGATCCCGGACACCGTGACGGATCCGGCGGCGGCCCTGGAGACGGCCCACCGCGCGGCGCTGGCGGAGGTGGCGCGGCTCGGCGGCGACTCCGCGTCGGCCGAGGAGGCCCGGCGGGTGCTGCGGACGCCGGGGCAGGAGGGTCCGGCGGCGTCCGGGGAGCGGCTCTGACGGCCGGCCCCGCCTCCGTTCCGCCCCGGTCCAGCGCCGGGGCCGGGGCCGGGCTTGCACGGTTGTCGCTGACGGGCCGTAGATTCGGCGCGACCGAGCACCAGCCGCGCGACTCCCGGACAGGACGACCAGCCCGATGAACCCCGCGACCCCGATCCCCCCGAGCGACGCGCACGGCGTCGCGCTCACCGAGCGCGCCATCGCCGCCGTCGCCGCCGACCCGCATCGGCCGATCCTGGCCCACGGCCCGTGGGCCGGACCGTGGCTCACCGGCGAGCCGGAGCCGCTGCCCGCCGGCCAGCCGGCCGGGGCGGTCTTCCCGAGCGGGCGTCCGCTGCCGCCGAGCCTGCGCCGCTGGCTGGCCTTCGACGCCGGCCTGCTGCGCCGGTTCGGCTGGCTCGACGGCGACGGCCGCTTCACGCCCC
This sequence comes from Kitasatospora sp. NPDC015120, assembly GCF_043080305.1. Classification (NCBI taxonomy): domain Bacteria; kingdom Bacillati; phylum Actinomycetota; class Actinomycetes; order Kitasatosporales; family Streptomycetaceae; genus Kitasatospora; species Kitasatospora sp. NPDC015120. Next base: position 171,103 of record NZ_JBIBVJ010000008.1, read on the forward strand.
GGTCGCTCGGTGAACTGGCGCGCGACGAGTTCGGCGAGCCCTGGGGCTCCTGCTTCGACACCGTGTCGGACCGCTTCGACGAGTGCTTCCTGCTCCCGGGCGGCTCGGACTCCCGCCGGGTGCTGGCGACCGGGGCGGGCGACGAGCACGGCGAGTACCCGGTGTTCGCGCTGGACATCGACGACATCCCCTGCATCGAGCTGATGTACCCGGGGCTGGACGTCTACCTGGCGGACACCTCCGGGGTCATCACCGTCGAGCTGGACGGCTACTCCTGCCTGGTCCGGGACCAGGTGTACGCCCGGCGGATGCTCACGCACGCGCAGCGGGTGTTCGGCGGCGGGCTCGCCGAGGAGTGCCTGCCGGACCTCTGAGGCGTTCCCGGGGCGCGCGCCACGAGGGCCGGGCGGACGGAGCGGTGCTCCGGTTCACCCGGCCCCGTGTGTACGCCACCGGATATGACGCCTACTCTGCTCATATACGCTGGCGTACAGAAGGGGCCCGCAGGCGGTGCCCCGCGCAGGAAAGGCGGTACCGGCCGTGCGACTTCCGCTCACTGCCCACACCCGTCGGCCGTGGCGCCTCCACGAGTTCGCGCCCGACTTCCGGACCGAGGACGTCTGGGCCTTCCGCACCCCCGGCGCCGGGCCGGGCGAGCTCGACGTGATGCTCGCCGCCATGCGCGCGGCCGGCGGCTTCGCCCGGCAGTCGGCGGCCAACCGGTTCCTGTTCGCGGTGCGCCGGAAGCTCGGCGCCGTGCTGGGCTGGGACCGGCCGGAAGCGGGCCTGGGCAGCCGGGTCCGCTCGCTGCGCGACCGGCTGCCGCGCGACCTGGCCGCCACTGTCGACCCGGCCGAGCCGGACGGCCTGCCCCTCACCCCGGTCTACCGGCTCCAGGACGAGTACGTGCGCGAGCTGGCGAACGGAACCGTGCACACCCTGATGCACCTCGGCTGGGCACCGGCCCGCGACGGCGGGTACGAACTGCGGATGGCCGTCCTGGTCAAGCCCAACGGCCGGTTCGGGCGCTGCTACCTGAGGCTCATCGCCCCGTTCCGGTACCTCGTCGTTTACCCGGCGCTGACCCGCCAGTGGGAACAGGCCTGGCGGGACCGCCGGCTCCTGCTCGCCGGCGGCGCCTCGTGACGGGCGTGCCCGCCACCGGCGGGAGCGAGGCCGCAGGGGGCGTACCGCTGCTGGTGGTGGACGGGGCCAACGTCGTGGGCTCGGTGCCCGACGGCTGGTGGCGCGACCGGCGGGGCGCGGCGGAGCGGCTGCGCGACGCGCTCGCGCCGGTCGCCGGGCACGGACTGGACGCGGTGACCGGCGAGGACCGGCCCGGGTCGCCGTCGTGGGCGCGGAGCGGGCCGCTGGAGGTCGTGCTCGTCGTCGAGGGCGCGGCCCGGGGCGTCACGGCGCGGCCGGAGGTCCGGGTCGAGGCCGCTGCCGGCAGCGGCGACGATCTGATCGTCGCCCTGGTCGCGCGGGCCCTGGCCGCCCGGCCGGGACGCGACTGCCTGGTCGTCACGGCCGACCGCGGGCTACGGGCCCGGGTCACCGCCCTCGGCGCCGCGGTGACCGGACCGCGCGCCGTCCGCCCCGGCTGAGCGCCGCTCCCCGGTGACCTGCCGCCCCGGCCGCTCACGGCCCCGGTGGCAGCAGGCCGTACAGCTCGGCCACCGCCCCCGGCCGGAACGGGCCACCGGGATCGGCCGCGTCCCGCCCGGAGGCCACCGAGGTGGGCAGCATCACCACCGCGACGATCACCGCCGCGACCGCGAAGGTGCCGAACCCGGCGAGGCTCAGCGGCAGTTCCATCCAGGTGCTGAGCCAGCTGACCAGCCAGAGCTTCAGCGGATTGCCCACCGTGGCGACCGCCAGCCCGGCCGCCGCCCTCGGCCGCACGCCGAATCCCGGCAGCGACAGCCGGGAGAACTTGAGGCCGAGCACGGCCCCCAGCGCGACCAGGGTGAGCAGCTGCCGCCAGCCCGGGCCGTCCGCCTGCGCGGCGCCGTCGAGCAGGGCGACCACCAGGGCGAGGCCGGCGACGGCGAGCAGGTGCCGCGCGACGCCGCGCAGCGCGGCGCCGTCCCCGTCGCGGTCGGCCAGCACGGACCAGAGGTGGCGCACCGTCATGCCGACGAACACGACCACCACGGCGGCGACCACCGTCGCGCCCGGTCCCGCCGGACGGGCGGCGAGCCCGAGTGCGCCGGCCAGCCGCACCGCCAGCCAGAGCGCGGCCGGCTCCGCCGCGAGCAGCAGCGGGAACAGCAGGAGCGTCCCGAGGCAGAACGCGCAGGAGCGGTCCGTCGGCGAGCGGCGCACCAGCGCGCCCCCGGCGGCGTGCACGGCCACCAGGAGGGCCGCGGCGCCCAGCACCACGGCGCACCGGGCCGCCGGCCCGTCCCCCAGGTCGAAGCCCGCCACCACGGCCGCGGCCACGGCGAGGCCCGCGGCAGTGGCCACCAGGTCGAGCAGGAGGGCGGCCGGACCGGCCGCCCTCCGGGATCCGTTCGACATCCGTCCCCCCGGAGTCGGGCGTGTTGGTCCATGGTTCCCCGGCCGCCGGCCCGCGACCCGTCCGGCGGACCGTCATTCCGGCTGACCGAAGCCCCTGCGGGGCGCCGGGCACCAGGGTGCGCCGGGGCGCACAACGGCTTGCCGTAGCACGGAACGGCGCGTGCTCGTGGCACTTTCACCGGGAGTCCGCTCGCATTGGCGAACTGGGCGTGGGCGCCCGTGCGCTGCGGGCGGCGCACGGTAAACCTGAGGCCGACACCGGCCCGGTCGCGGCCCCCTGGCCGACCGCCCGCCACCGTCCCCCACTCTCCGACCGTTCTGAGGATGCTGAATGCTTGGTGCTGGTTCGTCACCCGGACGCCGGCGCTCCGCCCCCGTGCTCGTCTGGCTCCTGCCCACCCTCGCGACGGCCGCCGTCGCCGCCGTCACGGTGGCCGCGGCCTCCCCCGACGCCCGGACCGGGGTCGCCCTGTGCGCGGTGGTGGGCACCCTGGCGGTGGTCCTGGTCGCCGCCGAGGCCGCCCGCCGGGGCCGGGCGGCGGAGGAGTTGCGTGCCCGGGCGGTCCAGCGCGAGGGCGAGTTGATCCGCCGGCTGACCCGGCAGGAGACCGAGTACATCCGGCTGGCCAAGTCCGTGCTTCCCGCCGCGATGACCAGGCTCTCGATGGGCGAGGGCCTGGAGAACGTCGTCCGCGCGTACACCCTCCAGGACGTCACGGTCGGCGCCGAGTTCCGGGCGGCGCAGCAGACCCTGCTGCGCGCCGTGCTGGAGACCGTCGAGAACGAGGAGGCGATGCGCGAGTCCGCCCAGCGCTCCTTCGTCAGCATCGCCCGCCGCGTCCAGGCGATCGTCCACCGGCAGGCCGCCGAACTGCGCAGCATGGAGCACGCGCACGGCAACGACCCCGCCGTCTTCGACGACCTGCTGCTGCTCGACCACGGCAACGCCCTGATCGGCCGCCTCGCCGACAGCATCGCGGTGCTCGGCGGTGCCCGGCCGGGCCGCCAGTGGAACAAGGCGGTGCCGCTGTACAGCGTGCTGCGCGGCGGCATGTCGCGCATCCTCGACTACGAGCGGATCGAGCTGCACCCGGTCTCGGACGTGGCCGTTGTCGGCCCGGCCGTGGAGCCGCTGATCCACGCGGTGGCCGAACTCCTGGACAACGCCACCCGCTACTCGCCGCCGCACACCCTGGTGCACCTGACGGCGGTCGAGGTGCAGAGCGGCATCGCGATCGAGATCGAGGACGGCGGTCTCAGCCTCAGCGAGGAGGGCCGGTCCCGCGCGGAGCGGATGCTGGCGGAGGCCCAGGCCGGCATCGACCTCAACGGGCTCGGCGAGACGCCGCGGCTCGGGCTCGCGGTGGTCGGCCGGCTCTGCCAGGCCTACGGCTTTCAGGTCTCGCTGCGCCCCTCGGCCTACGGCGGGGTGCGGGCGGTGCTGGTCTTCCCGCAGGAGCTGATCACCACGGCCCCCGCGACCGGGCGCGCCCACGGCATCGGCGTCACCGGCTCGTCCGGTCCCGAGCTGGTGGACGACCGCCGGTCGCACACCTCCCCGCCACCGCGCCGCCCGTTCTTCGGACCGCCGCCCAGCCCGCCCGGCGGCGCGCGGAACGGGTCGCCGGGCGGCGGGTCGCGGGGCGGCGGTGGCGGCGACGAGATCCCGCTGGTGACCGAGCGGACCGCCAACGGGCTGCCCCGGCGCCGGCGGCACGCCGCACCGGCCGTCCGGTTCGGGGCGGGCCAGCCGGCCCGCCCGGCCACCGCCCGGCCCGCCGCCGGGAAGGACGCCCCGCTCACCCCCGCCCGCGGCGCCTCCGCCCATGGCGGGCCGGCCGCGGGAAGCGGCGCCGGTGTGCCCGGGACGCCCGCGGAGGCGGGGCAGGACGCGGTCCAGCCGGGCCTGTGGCTGGCCGCCTTCACCGAGGGCATCAACGGCACCGGCCCGGCCGCCAACGGCAACGGCAACGGCAACGGCAACGGAGACTCGACGGGGACGCGGAGGGACGAGCGATGACTCAGCCACGGACCAACCTGGACTGGCTGCTCAAGCAGCTCGCGGACGAGGTGCCACTCGTGCGCAACGTCGTCGTGCTCTCCGCCGACGGCCTGCGGATCGCCCAGTACGGCACCGCGACCGACACCGCCGACCGCCTCGCCGCCGCCTGCGCCGGGCTGCAGAGCCTCGCCGCCGCCGTGGGCCACGAGTTCCCGCACGGCGACGGCCGGATGCGGCTGGTGGTGATCGAGATGGGCGGCGGGTTCTTCTACCTCATGGCGGCCGGCCCCCGCGCCTACCTCGCGGTGCTCGCCGACGAGGGCGTGGACGCCGGGCTGATGGGCCACCGGATGCGCGACCTGGTCGCCCGGATCGGCGAGCACCTCAGCACGCCTCCGCGAAGGGGCGAGCCCGTCGCATGAGCACCACCGGCCGGGACTGGGGCGACGAGGCCCCGGAACGCTTCTACGTGATCACGCGCGGCCAGAGCCAGCCGGCCGGACGGGCCGCGCTGGACCTGGTCACGCTGATCGTCTCCCGTGCGGAGCCCTCCCCCTCGATGCCGCCGGAACACGCGGCGATCCTGCGCCTGTGCGGATCACCGCTCTCGGTGGCCGAGATCTCCGCCTATCTGCGGCTGCCCGTCAGCGCGGTCTCCCTGCTGCTGGCGGACCTGCTGGCCGGCGAGCGGGTCGAGGCCCGCGCCTCCGTCCCGGCCGCGCTTCTCCCCGACCGTGCCCTGTTGGAGGCGGTGATGCATGGACTTCAACGGCTCTGACACCGTCCTCGGCCCGGCGGAAGAGGATCTGCTCCCGGACTCGGCCACCGCGGCCGTCAAGGTGGTGATCGTCGGCGGCTTCGGCGTCGGCAAGACGACCCTGGTCGGCTCGGTGAGCGAGATCCGCCCGCTGACCACCGAGGAGACGATGACCCAGGCCGGGGCGGAGGTCGACGACCTGGCCGGGATCGAGCGGAAGTCCGAGACGACCGTCGCGATGGACTTCGGCCGGATCAGCATCAGCGACGAGCTCGTGCTCTACCTGTTCGGCACGCCGGGGCAGGAGCGGTTCTGGTTCCTCTGGAACGGCCTGTTCGAAGGCGCGCTGGGCGCGGTCGTCCTGGTCGACACCCGCCGGCTGGAGATCAGCTTCGACGTGATCGGACGGCTGGAGGACCGCGGCGTGCCGTTCGTCGTCGCCGTCAACGCCTTCCCCGGCTCGCCGGACTGCCCGCACGAGGAACTGCGGCTCGCACTGGACCTGCCGCCCGACGTCCCGGTCGTGGCCTGCGACGCCCGGGTCCGCGAGTCCGGGCGGGACGTGCTGCTCGCGCTCATGCACTACCTCTACGACCTCGCGGGGCCGCCGCCGACGCCCTGACCCGCCCGCCGCGCCAAACCCGACCGCACCGTCCCCGATCCGCCGTCCCCCGCCCGCCGACGACCTCCGGAGCCACCGTGACCTCCCCGTTCCGCGACGACCCCGCCCTCCCCCCGCCGTCCGGCTGCCCCGCCCACCGGGCCGGCGACCAGGGCGGCCGGGAGCAGGCCCTGCTCGACGCGCTCGACGACCTCGGCCCCGACGAGCCCGGCCTCGACGAGCTGCCCGTCACGGAGCTGCGCCGGCTGCACGGGCCCGCGGCCGAGGCCGACCCGGCGGGCCTGTACGAGCAGCTGCGCGCCGAGTACGGCGAGGTCGCGCCCGTCCTGCTGCACGGCGACCTCCCGGCCTGGCTGGTGCTCGGCCACTCCGCGAACCTCACCGTGATGCGCACGCCCTCGCGCTTCTCCCGGGACTCGCGCCGCTGGACGGCGTTCCGGGAGGGGCGGGTCGCGGCCGACTCCCCGCTGATGCCGGTGATCGGCTGGCAGCCGCTCTGCGTCTTCGCGGACGGCGCCGAGCACCGACGGCTGCGCGGCGCCGTCACCGACGGCCTGAACGGTACCGACCGGCGCGGGGTGCGCCGCTTCGTCACCCGCTACACCGCCGAACTGGTCGAGGAGTTCGGGTCGACCGGCCGGGCCGAGCTGGTGAGCCGGTTCGCCGAGCACCTGCCGATGCTGGTGATGACCCAGCTGGTCGGCATGCCCGAGGAGTACGGTCCCCGGCTGGTCGAGGCGGCGCGCGACCTCATGAAGGGCACCGAGACGGCCATCGCCAGCAACGAGCACGTGGTGGCCTCGCTGCGGCGCACCGTCGAGCGCAAGCGCAGCGACCCCGGCCCCGACCTGTGCACCCGGCTGATGCAGCACGAGGCCGGGCTCAGCGACGAGGAGGTGCTGGAGCACCTGCGGGTCGTCCTGCTGGCGGCGAACGAGACCACCGTCAACCTGATCGCCGACACGCTGAAGATGATCCTCACCGACGAGCGCTTCCGCGCGCACCTGTCGGGCGGTCACATGACCGTGCCGGACGCGCTGGACCAGGTGCTGTGGGACGCCCCGCCGATGTCGCTGGTGGCCGGGCGGTGGGCGACCGGCGACACCGTGCTCGGCGGCCGCCGGATCCGGGCGGGCGACATGCTGCTGCTGGGCCTCGCCGCCGGGAACGTCGACCCGGTCGTCCGGCCCGACCTGGCGAAGCCGCTGCACGGCAACCGCTCCCACCTGTCGTTCGGCAGCGGCCCGCACGAGTGCCCGGGCCAGGACATCGGGCGGGCCATCGCGGAGACCGGGATCGACTGCCTGCTCACCCTGCTGCCGGACCTCCGGCTCGCCGTCCCGGAGTCCGAGCTGACCTGGACCTCGGCCTGGCTGTCGCGCCACCTGGTCGAACTGCCGGTGGAGTTCACGCCGCGTCAGCAGCTGCCGGAGGCGGTGGCGGCGGCCGCGACGGAGGCCGCCGCCGCGCGGTCGGCCGCTCCGCCACCGGTGGAGCAGCCGGAGCGGCCGGAGCGGGTCGAGCGGGCGGGGCCGGCGGAACCGGTGCTGGAGGCGGGGCCGCTGCCACCGCCGCGGCGCGGCTGGTGGGACACGCTGACCGGGTGGCTGCGGCGCTGACCGCCGTGACGGGGCGGCCCCGGATAGAGTCGCCCCGATCCCGGCCCACCCCGGCGCCGGCCACCGGAGGGTGTCCCCGTGTCCCTGGTACGCGTCCACAACTTCTCCGTCTCGCTCGACGGCTACGGCACGGGCGAGGGCCAGAGCCTGGAGACCCCGTTCGGCCACGCGGGCGACCGGCTGCACCGCTGGTTCTTCCCCACCCGCACCTTCCACGCCATGCAGGGCAAGGAGGGCGGCGGCACCGGCGTCGACGACGCCATGGCCCGCACCTGGGGCGACGGCATCGGCGCGGAGATCATGGGCCGCAACAAGTTCGGCCCGCAGCGCGGCCCGTGGCAGGACCACGAGTGGAACGGCTGGTGGGGGCCGAACCCGCCGTTCCACACGCCGGTGTTCGTCATGACCCACCACGCCAGGCCGAGTGTCGAGATGGAGGGCGGCACCACCTTCCACTTCGTCGACGGCTCCCCGCAGGAGGTGCTCGCCCGGGCCCGGGAGGCCGCCGGCGGTCTGGACGTGCGGATCGGCGGCGGGCCCGCGACCATCCGCGCCTTCCTCGCCGCCGACCTGGTCGACCACCTGCACATCGCGGTGGTGCCGATCGTGCTCGGCCGCGGCGAGCGGCTCTGGGACGGCCTCGAAGGCCTGGAGGAGCGCTTCCGCGTGGAGTCCGTCACCAGCCCGAGCGGCGTCACCCACCTGACCTTCACCCGGCCCTGAGCACCGGGCCGCCCGGTGCGGCCGCGCTCGCGCCGGGGGACGGCAGCCTTCCCGGCGCCCGGATCCCCACCGGTCACGGCCTCCCCCGTGCTCCGCGCCCTGGCGACCGGGCCGGGAGGCACCCCCCACCGCCCGGGCTCGGCCGCGGCCCCGTCCGGCCCGTTCCGCCAGGATCCGCCCCGTGGGCCCCGAAAGGGGTTCGGATGCCGATGCGGGTGCTCGACCGGAGGCCGACGGTGCCGCTCGCGGCGGCCGGGGCGCCGGCCGCCGCGGTGCGGTTCGTCCGGGGCGGGCGATGACCACCACCCCGCCGCCGGTGGGCGCGGGACGGCTGACGGGCTTCGTGGCCCTTCTCGCCGGGACGGGCGCCGGTCCGCGCCGCCCTCACCTGCCGGTCACCGCCGGCGGTCAGGGTGTGCCGGCCGTCCCCGTCGCGCTGCTGCTCGCGCCGGGGGCGGGGGGCGTTCCACCGCCGCAGGGAAGGGCGGCGGCCGGACGGCCGCCGGACGGGGGGCGGGCCGGGAGCCGCCGGTGCGCCCCCGTTCGCCCGGGTGCGCCCCGGGCGGCAGGGTCCGGGGAGGTTTACCGCTCCCGCCGGGGTGCCATATCCGAGGCTGCAAGGCCGGATCCGGCGGTCGGCCGGACCGGTCCCACCGAGGGAGGGGACACCCGTATGACAGACATCCACCGGTCCGCGTTGCGGTACACCGCCGACATCACCGCGGAGGACATCGACGGCCTGGCCGGGTTCATCGGCCGGCGGATCGTCGTGCTGCGGGAGGGGGCCGGCGTGCCGGGGGGCGAGGAGGAGCGGGTCGGCGCCGCGCTGTCGCAGACCGTGGCGGCGCTCACCGGGAGCGCGCGGGAGGTCCTCGGCGCGCTCGACCGGGCCGCGGAGTCGGCCGCGCAGGCCGGACCGGAGGGCGCGCCGGAGGGGGACGGGCCGGCCCGGCCCGCCGACGCCGCGGTCGAGGAGCTGATGGTGCGGCTCAGCACGCTGTGGCGGTACCTGCTGACGGCCGCCGAGGCGTGGAGCCACCTGCCGGACTACGACGTGGCGCGCTGGCGGCTGGACGGCCACCTGGACGCCGCGCACGAGGCGCGGGACCGCTGGCTCGCGGCCGGCGAGGTCTGGTAGGAGGCCGGGGCCGGCCCCGCCCGGGGCGGGCGGGGCCGGCCGTGCGGGGGTCAGCTGTTCCAGGGGTTGGCGGCCTGGTCGTTGATGTTCACCCAGAAGCGGACGTTCTTCGGCAGGTTGCCGTTGGCCCAGAAGGTCCAGCCGCCGGTCCACGCGTAGTTGTCGCCGTAGTGCCCGTCGTGGAACTCCGCCTGCCGCCAGTTGCGGCCGAACTGCCCGCGGCAGACGGCGTTGGCCGCCTCGGGGCTGGTCAGCTCGGTGCCCTTCACGGGGCGGCTGATCTCCACCTCGCCCAGGGCCCAGCCGTTGTAGAAGCCGAGGAGGATCCCGGGCGGGGCGGGGCGCAGGTCCTGGTTGAGGCAGAGCACCGGCAGCGAGTTCCAGGCCGGGGTGTCGCCGTGGTACGCGTCACTGGCGCTGCCGCCGGGACCGCCGACCTGGATGGCGAAGCCCGCACCGTAGTTGAGGACCTCCCAGGTCATCCCGGGGTGGTTGGCCGTGGTGGCGGCCTGGGCGGACGGGGCCGCGGCCAGGGGGGCGAGGGCGGCCACGGCGGTCGCTGCCGCGACGGCGGCGAGGCGCTTGATGCGGTTCATGGTCTGTTCCTCCAGGGAACTCCGGGGCGGGGTGATCGCAACGCCGTTCCCCTGCGGGGCCCGGCACGCACCGACCCTCTCAACCGCGCGCACGATTCTGGCATGATCTGGTCATCGGTTCGTCACCAAACGCGACGCTCCGACAGCGGTGTGCAGGACCCTGGGGAGGGGCAGCGCATGGAGTTCGCGATTCTGGGACCGCTGGAAGTCCGGACCGGCGGGGGCGAGCGGGTCCGGCTGGGCGGCGTGCGCCAGGAGCGGCTGCTCGCCGCCCTGCTGCTGCACGCGGGCGGCGCCGTCCCGGTGGCCCGGCTGGTGGACGCGGTCTGGGACGAGCGGCCGCCGGCCACCGCCGACCGTCAGGTCCGCAACCTGGCGGGGCTGCTGCGCCGCGGCTTCCGCAAGGCCGACCCGGCCGGGCCGCCGGCGTTGCAGACCGACGGGCGCGGCTACCGGATCCTGCTCGACGGCCACCGGGTGGACGCCCGGGCCTTCGCCGACGCGGTGGAGCGCTCCCGCCGCACGGCCGCCGCCGGGCAGCCGGCCGCCGCGGCGGCGGAGCTGCGCGAGGCCCTCGCGCTCTGGCGCGGGCCGGTGCTCGACGGGCTGGCGGGACAGGCGATCGCGGCGGGCGCGGTCCCGCTGGAGGAGCTGCGGCTCACCGCCTGGGAGGACTGCCTCGAACTGGAGGCCGCGCTCGGCCGGCACCGGGCGAGCATCCCCGAACTCACCGCGCTGGTCGCCGACCATCCGCTGCGGGAGCGCTTCGTCGGGCAGCTGATGCGGGCGCTGCACGCCTCCGGGCGCACGGCCGACGCACTGGGCGTGCACCGGCGGTTCACCACCCGGCTCGCGGAGGAACTGGGCCTCGACCCGAGCCCGGAACTGCGGCGGCTGCACCTGGACCTGCTCACCGCCGGGACGGCCCCGGAGGACCGCCCGCTCCCGGCCCGGGCCACCGGGCCGGGCGGCGACGGCCCGGACGGCGGGCCCGACGGCCGGCGGGAGCGCACCGCGCCGCCGCGACCCGCCCAACTGCCGCCCCCGATCGCCACGTTCACCGGCCGCGGCGCCGAGCTCGCGGCCCTCGACGCCTTCGCCGACGACGCGACCGCGACCATGCCCGCGACCGCGACCGCGACCGCACCGGGCACCGAGGGGCCCGGCACCGGCGCCGTCGACACCACCGCACCCGCCGCCCGGATCTGCGCGGTCTCCGGCAGCGCCGGCGTCGGCAAGACCACCCTGGTCGTCCAGTGGGCGCACCGGCGGCGCGCCCACTTCCCCGGCGGCCAGCTCTACGCCGACCTGCACGGCTTCTCCGCCGAACCGCCGCTGCCGCCGCACGCCGTGCTGGCCCGCTTCCTGCGCGCCCTCGGGGTGCCCGGCGAGCAGGTGCCGAGCGTGCCCGAGGAGGCCGCCGCCCTGTACCGCTCGCTGCTGGCCGGGCAGCGGGTGCTGGTCGTCCTGGACAACGCGCGCAGCGCCGAGCAGGTCCGTCCGCTGCTCCCCGGCGCACCGGAGTGCCTGACCGTGGTCACCAGCCGCACCGGCCTGGCCGGTCTCACCGCCCGGGACGGCGCCCGTCCGCTGGCCCTCGACCTGATGCCGGCGCGGGACGCCGTCGCCCTGCTCGGCCGGGTCATCGGCGGCCGGCGCACCCGCTCCGAGCCGGCCGCCGTCGCCGAACTGGCCGCCGTCTGCGGCCGGTTGCCGCTCGCCCTGGCCATCGCGGCCGGCCGGCTCGCCGAACGCCCCGGGCGGACCGTCGCCGACCACGTGGCCGAACTGCGCGACACCGGGGACCGGCTGACCGCGCTGGCGATCGACGGCGACGCCACCTCCGCCGTGCGCGCCGCGCTCGACCTCTCCTACCGGGCCCTGCCCGCCACCGCCCGCACCCTGTTCCGGCTGCTCTCGCTCGCCCCCGGACCCGGCTTGTCCGCGGCGGCGGCCGCCGCGCTCTGCGGCGAGCGCCCGGCCGCCGTGCGCCCCGTGCTGGAGCAGCTGACCACCGCCCATCTGCTCACCCACGAGGGCGGGGACCGCTACCGGCTGCACGACCTGCTGCGCCTGTACGCCGCCGAACGCGCCGCCGCCGAGACCGGCCCGGCGGTGCGCACCGCCGCCCGCGAGCGGCTCGGCACCTGGTACCTGCACCACGCCGACGCCGCCGCCCGGCTGCTCACCCCGCACCGCCGGCGGATCCCGCTCGCCGCGGCCGGGCCCTGGTACGAACCGCCCGCCTTCGGGACCGCCGCCGAGGCGCAGCGGTGGTGCGAGAGCGAGCACACCCATGTCCTGGGCGTGGTCCGTGCGGCGGCCGGGCACGGCCCGGACGACCTGGCCTGGCGGCTGCCGGTGGTCCTGTGGAGCTACTACTTCACCAGCCCCCACCTGGACGACCGGGAGGAGGCGGCCCGCCTGGCGGTGGCGGCGGCCGGCCGGGCCGGTGACCGCTACGGCGAGGGCCATGCCCGCAACGACCTCGCCACGGCCCTCGGCGCGCTCGGCCGGCATGACGAGACGCTCACCGAACTGCGGCTCGCCCGCGCCCTGTTCGCCTCGATCGGGGACCGAGACGGCGAGGCGCACGTGATCGGTCACCTGGGCGACCACTGTCTCAGCACCGGCGCCTACGGCCAGGCACGGCTGTACTTCCAGGGCGCGCTCGCGCTGCTCCGGGCGCAGCCGGAGGAGCGCCGGGACGACTGGGCGATCCGGGTGTGTGAGACCAACATCGGTGTCACCGCGATGCTGGCGGGCCGGGGCCGGGAGGCGGGCGAGTACCTGCACCGGGCCCTGGACCGCCACCGTTCCACCGGGGACCCGGTCCTGGAGGGCATCACGCTGTACCACCTGGGCGACCACCACCGCCGGCTGGACCACCCCGAGCAGGCGGCCGAGCGGCTGCGCCAGGCCCTCGCGGTGATCGACGGCACGACCGGCAATCCCCTGCTGCGCGCCGCGGTCCTGGCGGCCCTCGCGGACCTCGGCGAGGGCCGCCGGCCCTGACCGGACCGGCCGTCAGATCGCCCGCCGCCGCCCTTCGGGAGCCACCGGCGCCCCGGCCTCCCCGCGCGGCGGTGGCGGCGGTCTTGACGGAACGGTCAAGGAAAAGGTGTTCTGTACCACGGAGCCGGCCCCTCGGCGGCGGTGCGCATCCGGCGGGGTATAGCCCGGAGCTGTACCCCCGGGTGACATCTCCCCCGCCGGCGGACGGCGCTCCTACGGTTTCCCGCAACCCCCACACACCGTGACCGCGGGAGAACCCCATGCTCCGACGACCCGCCAGGGCCGCGTGCGCCGTCCTGGCCACCGCCGCCCTCGCTCTGACAGCGCTCCAGGGCACCGCCGGTGCCGCCGCCCCGAGTCCCGGCGCCGTCACCGCCGCCCGGGCCGCCGCGGCCGCACCGGACGCCCTCGGGGTGGCCGCCGCCGCGCCCGAGGTGATCGACGCGCTGCAGCGCGACCTCGGTCTGACGGCCGGCCAGGCCCGGGACCGGATCGCCAACGAGGCCCGGGCAGGTGCCCGCGCCGGTGCCCTCGCCCAGGGCCTGGGCGGCGGCTGGGCCGGCTCCTGGGTGGAGGGCGCCGACGCGGCCGGGCTGGCCGTCGCCACCACCCGGGCCGCCGACGCCGCGTCGATCCGCGCGGCGGGCGCCCGCCCGGTGCTGGTCGCCCGGACGCTGGCCGCGCTGGACGGGGCGCTGGCCGCCCTCGACCGCGCCGCCGGCCGTGACGCCGCCGGGCGGGCCGACGCGCTCGGCGCGGCGGTGCGCTTCGTCGACGTGCGCAGCAACACCGTGGTGGTGCAGGCCACCGACCCGGCCGCGGCCGAGCGGCTGGTCGCCGCCGCCGGGGTGGACCGGGCGGCGGTCCGGGTGGAGGCGGTGGCCGAGGCCCCGCGTCCGCTCTACGACCTGCGCGGGGGTGACGCCTACTACATCGACAACAGCAGTCGCTGCTCGATCGGCTTCCCGATCACCCGGGGGACCACCCAGGGCTTCGTCAGCGCGGGCCACTGCGGCCGGGCGGGCTCCAGCACGACGGGGTCCAACCGGGTCGCCCAGGGCAGCTTCCAGGCGTCGGTCTTCCCGGGCAACGACATGTCCTGGGTCGCCACCAACAGCAACTGGACGGCGACCCCGTACGTGAACAGCGCCTCGGGCGCGGTGAGCGGCTCGGTGCTCCAGCAGGTCGGCGCCTCGGTCTGCCGCTCCGGCTCCACCACCGGCTGGCACTGCGGGACCATCCAGCAGCACGGCACCAGCGTCACCTACCAGGAGGGCACCGTCTCCGGGGTGACCCGCACCAACGTGTGCGCCGAGCCCGGTGACTCGGGCGGCTCGTTCATCTCCGGGACGCAGGCGCAGGGCGTGACCTCGGGCGGCACCGGCAACTGCTCGCAGGGCGGCACCACCTACTTCCAGCCCGTCAACCCGATCCTCCAGGGCTACGGGCTGACGCTGAAGACGAACTCCCAGGGCCCCGGCCCGGGCCCGGGCAACCCCGGCGGCACCTGGGCGGCCGGCACCGTCTACCAGACCGGCGACACGGTGACCTACGGCAGCACCTCCTACCGCTGCCTCCAGGGCCACCAGGCGCAGGTCGGCTGGGAGCCGCCGAACACGCCGTCGCTCTGGCAGGCGGTCTAGGCGGGCCGGGCGGGCGGTCCGGGGCGGGCGCCGGTGCGGCCGTGCCCCGTCCGCCGGACGAGAACGCGACGGCGGGCCACCGGTGTGAGACCTTGGACGGGAACGAACCACCAAGGAGGCCCGATGTCCTCGAAGCGCCGCCGCAAGAAGAGGGCCCGCCGCAAGGGCGCCAACCACGGCAAGCGGCCCCAGTGCTGAAGCAGCGCTGAGCCGGTGCCGCACCCCCGCGCCGGTCCGGACTCCCCGTCCGGACCGGCGCGGCGTTCACGCGTCGGCGGGCCCGTCGCCCTGCGGGGCGTAGTAGAGGCTGGCCATGGGCGCGCGGACGCTCCAGCCGAGGGCGGAGTACAGGGCCCGTCCCTCGGGCGTGGCGACCAGGATGCCGGTTCCGGCGCCGGCGCGGTGCCCGGCATCCTGTAGGGCGCGCATCACCACGGAGCCCAGGCCTCGGCGGCGGTGGGCTGGGTCGGTCTCGATCTGGTCTGCGACGGCGCTCGCCCCGGTGACGGCGAGCTGGCCGCGCGCGGCGAAGCGGCCGTCCTCGGTGCGCACCAGGGCCCGCACCACGCCGCCGCGCTCCCAGCCGGTGAGGGTGTAGCCGGCGGGCGCGGACGGGCGGCCGGGGGCGAGCGGCACGGTCATCAGGTGGCCGGGGACGTCGTAGTGCCAGCCGGGGCCGAGCCAGGGGCGGACGGTGTCGTCGTCGGCGAAGAGCTTCAGCCAGGTGCCCGGCGCGGTGGTGGCCGCCACCAGCGTGCGGACGTCGGCCTCGGCGGGTTCCGGCAGGACGTGCCGGGCGACCTGGCGGGGCTGTCCGACGTCGATGCGCCACCCCCAGGGCTCGTCCACCGGGTCGGCCGCGCCCCGCGACACGATCCAGCCCTCGATCCACTCCCGCACCAGCTCGTTGACGGTGGGCTCGTCCACCCGCCACCCCCTGTAAGAGTCATTCTTTGGATTCACATCTTACCAAGGGCCGCCCGGGGGTCCCGGCGGTCTTGCGGCCCGGGCCGGGTTTCGGTGCGGCGGGGGCGGTTAGCCGTGTCGGTACCAGCGTCGATCCAGGAGCCGAGGCCACCATGACCGCGTTCGGATACTTCCTGTCCTGCGAGGAGTTCACCCCCGCACAGCTCGTCGACCAGGCGCGGCGGGCGGAGTCGGCCGGGTTCACCCGGCTGGCGATCTCCGACCACTTCCACCCGTGGAACGACGAACAGGGCAGCAGTCCCTTCGTCTGGGGCGTGATCGGGGCGCTCTCCCAGGTGACCGCGCTGCCGGTGACCACGCTGGTCACCTGCCCCACCGTCCGGCTCCACCCCGCGGTGACCGCCCAGGCGGCGGCGACCGCCGACGTGCAGCTGCCCGGCGGGCTGCGGCTCGGGGTGGGCACCGGCGAGGCGCTCAACGAGCACGTGCTCGGCGACCGCTGGCCGCCGTACGAGCAGCGGGCCGAGATGCTGGAGGAGGCCGTCGCGGTGATGCGCGAGCTCTTCACCGGCCGGCAGGTGTCGCACCGGGGCACGTACTACACGGTCGAGAACGCCCGGCTGTACACGCCGCCGCGCGAGGGCCGGCTGCCCGTCCACGTCTCGGCGTTCGGCGCCAAGGCGGCCGAGCGGGCCGCGGGCTTCGCCGACGGGCTGGTCACCATGACCCCGGACACCGGGCTGATCGACCGCTACCGCGCCGCCGGGGGCCGCGGCCCGGTGATCGGCGGGGTCAAGGTGTGCTGGTCCACCGACCGGGAGCGGGCCGTGAAGACCGTCCACCGGCTGTGGCCGAGCGAGCTGCTGCCCGGGGAGCTGGCCCAGGTCCTGCCCACCCCGGCGCACTTCGAGCAGGCCACCGAGCTGGTCACCGAGGAGATGGTCGAACAGGCCGTGACCTGCGGCGACGACCCGGCCGAGCACGCCGAACGGCTGGACGGCTACCGGCGGGCGGGCTTCGACGAGGTGTACGTGGGCCAGATCGGCGACGAGCAGGAGGGCTTCTTCGACTTCTACCGCGAGCGGGTCCTGCCGCGGCTGGGGTGAACGGTCCGGAGCGCGCCGTGACCGGCTACCCGCCCCGTGTGCTGGGCGACTACGCGCTCCTCGCCGACGGCGAGCGCGGCGCGCTGATCGGGCCGGACGGCGAGGTCGCCTGGCTCTGCGCCCCGCGCTGGGACTCCGAGCCGGTCTTCGCCGGGCTCGTCGGCGGCGCCGGCGTCCACGCCGTGACCCCCGTCGGCCGGTTCGTCCCCGGCGGCTCCTACGAGGACGGGTCGCTCATCCGGCGCAGCCGCTGGGTCACCGAGGAGGGCGAGGTGGAGTGCCGGGAGGCACTGGCGCTGCCCGCCGATCCGCACCGGGCGGTGCTGCTGCGCCGGGTCACCGCCCGGTACGCCCCGGCCCGGCTGCGGCTGCTGCTGGCGGCCGGTTCCGGCTTCACCACCACGGGCGCCGCCCGGCCGCCGCGCCGGGCCGGGGACGGCAGCTGGCGGATCAGGGCGGGCCGGTCGCGGCTGCGCTGGTCGGGGCCGGGCGCGGAACTGGCCCGCCCGGCGGGCGGCACGCTGGCCGCCGAGGTCGTGCTCGCCGCGGGCGAGTCGCTGGACCTCGTGCTGGAGGTCTCCGACCGGCGCCCGGACGGCCCGCCGCCGCGCAGCGCGGACTGCTGGCGGGCCACCGAGCGCGCCTGGCGGGAGGCGGTGCCGCGGCTGGACGGCGTCCCCGACGCGCGGGACGTCCGCTTCTCGTACGCGGTGCTGCGCGGTCTGACCTCCGCCCGCACCGGGGGCATGGTGGCCGCCGCGACCACGAGCCTGCCCGAACGCGCCGAGGCGGGCCGCAACTACGACTACCGCTACGTGTGGATCCGCGACCAGTGCCTGGCCGGCCAGGCGGTGGCCGCCTTCGGCCCGTACCCGCTGCTGGACGAGGCGGCCCGGTTCACCGCGGCCCGGCTCCTGGAGGACGGCCCGCGCCTGTCCCCCGCGTACACCGTGACCGGCGGCCCGGTGCCCGACCGCCGGTCGGTCGACCTGCCCGGCTACCCGGGCGGGCACGACCAGGTGGGCAACCGGGTGTCCCGGCAGTTCCAGCTGGACACCTTCGGCGAGGCGCTGCTGCTGTTCGCGGCGGCCGCCCGGCACGACCGGCTGGACCCGGACGGGCGCCGGGCGGTGCGGATCGCCGCCGAGGCCGTCGCCCGGCGCCGCCATGAGCGCGAGGCCGGGATCTGGGAGCTGGACGCCCAGGCCTGGACGCACAGCCGGCTGATCTGCGCGGCCGGGCTGCGCGCCGTCGCCCGGCCCGGTACGGCGCGGGCGGCCGGGGTCCCCGACGGCCTGGCCGCCCGGTGGGCCGCGCTCGCCGACAGCCTGGTGGCCGACGCCTCCCGGCGCGCCCTGCACCCCTCCGGCGCCTGGCAGCGCTCCCCCGAGGACCCGGGCCCCGACATCGCGCTGCTGCTGCCCCCGGTGCGCGGCGCCCTGGCCGCCGACGACCCGCGCACCGTCGCGACCCTGCGCGCCTGCCGCGAGCAGCTGACGGACGGCCACTACGCCTACCGCTTCCGCCACGACGACCGCCCGCTCGCCGAGACGGAGGGCGCCTTCGTGCTGTGCGGCTTCCTGATGGCGCTCGCCCTGCACCAGCAGGGCGAGACGGTCGAGGCCGCCCGCTGGTTCGAGGCGGCCCGCGGCTGCTGCGGCTCGGCCGGGCTGTTCGCCGAGGAGTACGACATCGCCCAGCGGCAACTGCGGGGCAACCTCCCCCAGGCCTTCGTGCACGCGATGATGCTGGAGTGTGCGGCCCGGGCGGCCGCGCCGCCGTCCTGACGGATCCTCATCACCACGGAGGCACAGCATGTCCGCTTCACTCACCGAGCTCACCGGCGACTACGTGCTCGACCCCGCCCACACCCGGATCGGCTTCGTGGCGCGCCACGCCATGGTGACCAAGGTCCGGGGCTCGTTCGCCCAGTTCGAGGGCACCGCCCACCTGGACGGCGCCGACCCGGCCAGGTCGGCCGGCCAGGTGACGATCAAGGCCCAGAGCATCGACACCGGTGTCGAGCAGCGCGACCAGCACCTGCGCACCAATGACTTCCTCGACGCCCCCACCTACCCCGACATCACCTTCCGCAGCACGTCCGTCGAGCCCCGCTCCGAGACCGACTACCGGGTGACCGGCGACCTCACCATCAAGGACGTCACCCGCCCGGTGACCATCGACTTCGAGTACACCGGCAACGCGGTCGACCCGTACGGCAACCTGCGGGTGGGCCTGGAGGGCTCGGTGACGATCAGCCGCAAGGAGTTCGGGGTCACCTGGAACGCGGCGCTGGAGGGCGGCGGCGTCCTGGTCGGCGACAAGGTCGTCCTGGAGTTCGACATCTCGGCGGTCAAGCAGGGTTAGACCGCTTCGCGCGAGCGCCGGGCCGGCCGGGTGGTCGCGGCCGGCCCGGCACTCGCGCCGCCGGGGAAGCGATGGCCGCTAGCAGGCCGGCAGCGGCCGGGGCGGGGGGAGGGCCACCTCGCACCAGACGGCCTTGCCCGGGCCGTGGCGGTACCAGCCCCAGCGGCGGGCCAGGCGGCCGAGCAGGAAGAGCCCGAGGCCGCCGACGTCCTCCGGGCGCCGGGGCGGGCGGGGGCGCGGCGGGCGGGGGCTGCTGTCGGTCACCTCGATCCGCAGGAGCTTCTCGTCGCGCAGGAGCAGCAGCGAACCCGGCTCGCCCGTGTGGCGGACGGCGTTGGTGACCAGTTCGGAGACCAGCAGCAGCACGTCCGCGACGACGACGCGTTCGGTGATGTCGTCGAGCCAGTCGGCGGTGCGGGCCCGGGCCTCGGCGGTGATGCCGGGGCGGGCCGACAGCGGGAGCCGCAGGAGCGTCAGCGCTCCCTGGAGACCGGTGACGGGCGGGACGGCCCTGGGCATGCGCGCGGTCCCCTTCCTGGGTGGCGAGGCGGCGCCCGGTGTCGGCCCGGGCGCCGCGGTCGGCGGTCAGCGGTCAGCGGTCAGCGGCCGAGGAAGTGACGCAACCGCCCGCCGCCGCTGCCGGCGGTACGGCTCTCGCGGTCCCCGGTGGCCGGCTCGTCGGCGACGGGTTCGTTCACGGGGTCGCCCACCGGTTCGTCCGCGGCGGGCTTCTCGACGACCCGCTTCTCGACGACCCGCTCCTCGGCCGGCGGCGCGTCGACGACGCGTTCCCGGGTGCCCGGGGCCCGCCGCGGCGCGGCGGCGGCCCGGCGGTCGCGCCGGTCCGTGCGGTGGACGCGCCGGCGCCTGCGGGCCGCGGCGGCCAGCGCGAGGCCGAGGCAGAACAGCAGCGCGAGCGCCAGCCCGGCGAGGAAGACACCGAGGCTGGAGAGCGTCACCAGCTGGTGCCCCAGAATGGTCACCTGGTACTCCGGTCCGCCGGACAGGTTGTCGGCGATCAGCAGGCCGGTGAAGGCCGCTGTCGCGGCCACCAGCAGGAGTCCGATCAGCAGCATGGCGGTGTCCCTTCGGTCCTCGCCCCTCCGGTGTCCGGTCCCCTCCGCTGCGTCGCGCCTACCCGGGCGGCTCCCGCTCTAACGCCCGGCGGACCCCTGCGGCTCGACGCGGACGGCGACCAGGCAGGTGTCGTCGTCGGTGTCGGCCGGGCTCAGCTCCAACAGCAGGTCCAGGTACCGCTCCAGGTCGGACCCGGGGCGGCCGGCGGCGCGGATGAGGTGGTCGACGGACTCCTCGACGGGGCAGTCCCGGCGTTCGACCAGACCGTCGGTGTAGAGCAGCAGGACGTCCCCCGGCTCCAGGCGCGCCGAGTGCTCCTCGTAGGCGGCGTCCGGCATGGCACCGAGCAGCACCCCGTGCGGCAGCGGCAGCACCTCGGCGCCGTCCGGGGCGAGCCTGATCGGCGGGAGGTGACCGGCCCGGGCCCAGCGCAGCGTGCCGTCGTCCGGGCCGAGCAGCGCGCAGACGGCGGTGGCGGTCAGCTGCCCCGGCTCGCGCAGGGCCACGGTATTGGCCCACTCCAGCAGCCGGCCCGGACCCGCGCCGGTGACGGCCAGCCCGCGCAGCGCGTGGCGCAGCGCGACCATGCCGGTGGCCGCGCCGACCCCGTGACCGGCCACGTCCCCGACGGCGAGCAGCACCTGCCGGTCCGGCAGCACCAGCACGTCGTACCAGTCGCCGCCGACCCGCTCGCGCTTGGCCGCCGGCCGGTAGCGGACGGCGGCGCGCAGCCCGGTGGCGCCGAGCGGCGGCGGCGCGGCGGGCAGGATCGCCTGCTGGAGCCGCAGGGCCAGCTGTTCGCGCTCGGCCGACTCCTGCTCGCTGTCCGCCAGCCGCTCCCGGGTGGCGCCGAGCGCGACCTCCGTCCAGTGCTGCGCCGACACGTCGTGGTAGGCGCCGCGCACGGCGCTCAGCGCTCCGTCGGCGTCCAGCACCGGTTCGGCCACCACCCGGGTGTAGCGCTGGGTGCCGTCCGGGCGGACCAGCCGGAACACCGCGGAGGCGGTGCGCAGCCGGTGCTGGACGGTGTCCAGCAGCCGCCGGACGGCGGGCAGGTCGTCGGGGTGGACGTACCGGCCGAGGTGCGCCAGCGGCACGGCCGGGGCGTCGG
Source organism: Kitasatospora sp. NPDC015120 (assembly GCF_043080305.1). Lineage (NCBI taxonomy): Bacteria > Bacillati > Actinomycetota > Actinomycetes > Kitasatosporales > Streptomycetaceae > Kitasatospora > Kitasatospora sp. NPDC015120. Next base: position 192,329 of record NZ_JBIBVJ010000008.1, read on the forward strand.
GCGGCAGCCCGAACAGCTCGGACAGCCCCGCGTTCCACAGGATCCGGCCGGTCCCGGGCTGTTCCTCGAACCCGGCGACCCTGGCGAGCCGCTGGGCCTGGCGCAGCAGCACCGTCTGGTCGGACTCGCCGCCCGGGTCGTCGTCCCGCTGCCAGGTGAGCAGCAGCCTCCCGTCGAGCGGGGCGACGGCGATCCGCAGGGTGGTGGGCTGGACGATGCCGCCGCCCTGGAAGACCAGGTGCAGGCGCTCGCCGGTGCGGGTCTCGCCGGTCTCGTGGGCCCGCAGCAGCGGGGCGAGCAGGCCGGTCGCGCAGGCCACCGGGTAGGCCTCCAGCAGGGAGGTGCCGTCCAGGCCGCTGCGGGGGCGGCCGAGCGGGTCGAGGAAGGCCCGGTTGGTGCGCAGGATCGTGAAGTCGACGGGCCGGCCGTCGCGCAGGACGGGGGCGAGCAGCAGGGCGGGGGTGAGCAGGCCGTCCAGCAGGTCGGCCTGCCGGTCCGGCGGGACGGCGGGCTCGGGGTGGCCGAGGACGGTGGCGCAGAGGTCGGCGAGGGCCCGGAACCGGCGGTGCTGCGGGGGGCCGAGGGCGGGCGCCGGGCCGGGCCAGAGCACTTCGAGGGCGCCCAGGCGGCGGCCGTCGTCGAGCAGCGGGAGGACGGCCCGGGGCGTGTCGGGGCCGCCGACGCGGGGGCCGGGCGGCGCCGGGTCACCGGGCCAGTGCTCCTCCCCGGTGGCGACGGCCTGCCGGGCGGGGCTCGGGACGCCGGGCGGCACCCGGCTCCAGGCCTCGGCCTCGTCGGCCGGCAGCCCGGCCTGGGCGGCGAGCGCGAGGGCTCCGGCGGGCAGCTGCCGCCAGACCAGGACGGCGTGGGCGCCGAGCGGCGCGGCGCCCTGCCGCAGCACGGCCTCGACGGCGCCGGCCAGGTCGGACTCGGCGGCCAGGGCCCGCGCGGGGGCCGGCGGGGCGGACGGTGGCGCGGGGGCACCGGACGGCCCGGACGGCCCGGACTCCCCGGAGGCGTCGGCGGCGTCGGCGGCGTCGGCGGCGTCGGCGGCGCCGGCCCGCGGCCCGGCCGGGCCGCGCCCGCCGGGCTCGGCGGAGCGGCCGACGATGTCGGCGGCCAGGGTGACGACCGGGACGCCGGCCTCCCCGGCGAGGCGGGCCAGCCGGGCGGCGGCCTCGACGGGGAGGACGGTCAGCCGTTCGGCGAGCATCCCGGTGGCGAGGTCGACCAGCGCGCGGGTGCTCTCCTCGGCCCGCATCCGTTCGGCGGCGTGCTGGAGCCGGCGGACGGTGCCCGCGAGGTGCCGGGCGACGTCGTCCCGATCGGGCCCGCCGCCGTCGGACAGCCCGGCGGCGGCCCGCCCGGAACTGCCGGGGCCCGGATCGGCGGGCCCCGGACCGGCGGGCCCGGGGTCGCGCGGGGTGTCGCCGCGCGGTCCGGTGGTCATGCCGGGCCCAGCCAGTGCCGCATCCGCTCCAGCAGCAGCGCGGTGTCCACGGGCTTGGTGACGTGGTCGTCGGCGCCGGCGGCGAGGCTCTTGGCCCGGTCGCCCGCCATGGCCTTGGCGGTGACGGCGACGACCGGCAGGCGGGCGAAGCCCTCGTCCGCCCGGATGGCCGCGATGGTGGCGTAGCCGTCGAGGCCGGGCATCATCACGTCCATCAGCACCAGGTCGGTCTCGGGGTGGCGGCGCAGCAGGTCGAGTCCGGCGCGGCCGTCGGCGGCGTGCAGGACGGTCAGGCCGTGCTGTTCGAGGGCGGCGGCGAGGGCGAAGACGTTGCGGATGTCGTCGTCGACGATGAGCACGGTGCGCCCCGCGAGCGGTTCGTCGGCGGGGGCGTCGGGCGCGGCGGGGCCCGCGACGGCGGGGTGGCGCCCGCCCAGCAGCGCGATCAGGCGTTCGCGCACCTCGTCGAGCCCGGAGAGGAGTTCGAGGCGGTCGACCGTCGTGCCGACGCCGGCGGCGGGGCCGCCGTCGCCGTGGTAGCCGAGGACGGGGATGCCCTCCGGGAGGGCGGTGAGCAGCACGGGGACCAGTTCACCGGTGTGGGCGAGGTCGACGACGGCGCAGCGGTAGGGGCCGTCGGCGACGGCGGCGCGCAGCCCGGCTTCGTCGCCGGCGCTGCGGACACCGGCCTGCGGGTCCTCGCCGTGGGCCTCGGCGGCGGTGCGGGCGAGCAGGGTGAGCAGGGCCGGCGGATCGGCCTCGACGACCAGGACGCGGGTCGCGGCGGGCGGGGCGTGCACGGGCCGGTCGCGGCGGGCGACCGGGAGGTAGAAGCTGAAGCGGCTGCCCCGCCCGGCGGTGGAGCGCACGGTGAGGGCGCCGCCGAGCAGGCGGGCGAGTTCGCGGCTGATGGACAGGCCGAGGCCGGTGCCGCCGTAGCGGCGGCCGGTGGTGCCGTCGGCCTGCTGGAAGGCGCCGAAGATGCTGTCGAGGTGGGCGGGGTCGATGCCGATGCCGGTGTCCTCGACGTGGAAGGCCACCGCGGCCTCGGCCTGGCCGATCTCGACGGGCAGTCCGGCGGTCTCGACGCGTTCGATGCGCAGGTCGACCCGGCCCGCGTCGGTGAACTTGATGGCGTTGGACAGCAGGTTGCGCAGGACCTGGCGCAACCGGGCCTGGTCGGTGACGAGTTCGCTCGGCACGCCGTCCTCGACGGTGATCCGGAAGGCGAGGTCCTTCTGGTCGGCGAGCGGTTTGAAGGCGGACTCGACGTAGGCCAGCAGGTCCTGGACGGCGAAGGGTTCGGGGGCGATCTCCATCTTCCCGGCCTCGACCTTGGAGAGGTCGAGGATGTCGTTGATGAGCTGGAGCAGGTCGGAGCCGGCCGAGTGGATGACGCCCGCGTACTCGACCTGTTTGGGCGTGAGGTTGCCGCCCGCGTTCTGGGCGAGCAGCTGGGCGAGGATGAGCAGGCTGTTGAGCGGGGTGCGCAGTTCGTGGCTCATGTTGGCCAGGAACTCCGACTTGTACATCGAGGTGAGGCTCAACTGCCGGGCGCGTTCCTCCAGTTCCTGGCGGGCCTGTTCGATCTCCAGGTTCTTGGCCTCGATGTCGCGGTTGCGGTCGGCGAGCTGTCCGGCCTTCTCGGCGAGTTCGGCGTTGGAGCGCCGCAGCTCCTCCTGGCCGTTCTGCAACTCCTCCGACCGGGCCTGGAGTTCGGCGGTCAGCCGCTGGGACTCGCCGAGCAGTTCGTCGGTGCGGGCGTTGGCGAGCAGGGTGCCGATGTTGACGCCGCAGGCCTCGGCGAACTGTTCCAGGAAGTCGCGGTGGACGGCGCTGAAGGGGTGGACGGAGGCGAATTCCATGACGCCGAGCAGCCACTCCTCCAGGGCGATCGGCAGGATCACCACCGAGCGGGCGTGGGTGGCGCCGGCGCCGGAGGCGATGGTGGCGTAGTCGGGCGGAAGGTCGTCGACGGTGAGGGTGCGCCGGGTGCGGGCGGTCTGGCCGACCAGGGACTCGCCGATCCGCAACCGGGCGGGGGTGGTGCCGTTGCCCGGCAGTCCGTAGGCACTGATCCGGGCCAGCGCGGTGGATTCGCCGTCCTCCTCGGCCAGGTAGAAGGCGCCGTACTGGGCGCCGACCAGCGGGGTCAGCTCGTCGGTGATCAGTTCGGCGACGGCGCGGACGTCGCGTTTGCCCTGCATGGCGCCGGTGAAGCGGGCGAGGTTGGTCTTCAGCCAGTCCTGTTCCTGGTTGGCGCGGGTGGTCTCGCGCAGCGACTCCACCATGAAGTTGACGTTGTCCTTGAGGTCGGCGACCTCGCCGGAGGCGTCCACGGTGATCGAGCGGGTGAGGTCCCCGGCCGCGACGGCGCCGGTGACCTCGGCGATCGAGCGCACCTGCCGGGTGAGGTTGCCGGCGAGTTCGTTGACGTTCTCGGTGAGCCGTTTCCAGGTGCCGGAGACGCCCTCGACCTCCGCCTGGCCGCCGAGCCGGCCCTCGGTGCCGACCTCCCGGGCGACCCGGGTGACCTCGTCGGCGAACGAGCCGAGCTGGTCGACCATGGTGTTCACGGTGGTCTTGAGCTCCAGGATCTCGCCGCGCGCGTCCACGTCGATCTTGCGGGTGAGATCACCCCCGGCGACCGCCGTCGTCACCTGGGCGATGTTGCGCACCTGGCTGGTGAGGTTGTGCGCCATGAAGTTGACGTTGTCGGTGAGGTCCTTCCACGTCCCGGCGACGTTGGGCACCCGGGCCTGGCCGCCGAGGGTGCCCTCGGTGCCCACCTCGCGCGCGACCCGGGTCACCTCGTCGGCGAACACCGAGAGGGTGTCCACCATGGTGTTGATCGCACCGGCCAGCGCGGCCATCTCGCCCTTGGCCTCCACGGTGATCTTCCGGGAGAGGTCGCCCCGGGCGACGGCGGTGGCCACCTCGGACATCGAGCGGACCTGGCCGGTGAGGTTGGAGGCCATCACGTTGACGTTGTCGGTGAGGCCCTTCCAGGTGCCGGAGACGCCCCGGACGGTGGCCTGGCCGCCGAGGTTGCCCTCGGTGCCCACCTCGCGCGCGACCCGGGTGACCTCGTCGGCGAACGCGGACAGCTGGTCGACCATCGTGTTGATGGTCTCCTTGAGCAGCAGGATCTCGCCGCGCGCGTCGACCCGGATCTTCTGGGTGAGGTCGCCCTCGGCGACCGCGGTGGTGACCTCGGCGATGGCGCGCACCTGGGCGGTGAGGTTGTCCGCCATCACGTTCACCGACTCGGTGACGTCCTTCCAGGTGCCGGAGACGTCGCGGACGTCGGCCTGGCCGCCGAGCCGCCCCTCGCTGCCCACCTCCCGGGCCACCCGGGTGACCTCGTCGGCGAACGCGGACAGCTGGCCGACCATCGTGTTGACGGTGTTCTTGAGCTCCAGCAGTTCGCCCCGGGCGTCGACCTCGATCTTCTGGGTGAGGTCACCGCGGGCGACCGCGGTGGTCACCTGGGCGATGTTGCGCAGCTGCCGGGTGAGGTCGCCGGCCATCGCGTTGACGGCGTCGGTGAGGTCCAGCCACGTCCCGGACGCGCCGGGTACGTGCGCCTGCCCGCCGAGCCGGCCCTCGGAGCCGACCTCCCGGGCCACCCGGGTCACCTCGGAGGTCACCCGGGCGAGCTGCTCCACCATGCCGTTGAACACGGCGGCGATCTCACCGGGCACCCCCGGCGCGTCGGGCCCCAGCCGGGTGCGGAAGTCGCCGTCGCGGACCGCCGTCAGCCCGGCGAGCAGCTGCCGCAGGACCAGCTCGGGCCGGTCCACGTGGACCGCCTCGGCGCCCGGCGCACCGCCCGGCGCCCGGTGCTCGTCCATGCGTCCACCAACCCGGATCGAGCGTGCGGCCGGATCGCCCGGCGGCGGCCCCGGCCGTGGGAAGCGGCGACGCCGCCCCGCCTCCCACTGTGCCACCGTCGCACGGGAGGCGACACGCGGGGCGTCCGGTCCGGTGGCGGCCGCGCGGTGGTTTGCCGCCTGCCGGCCGGGTAGACGCGGGTCGGCAAGGACGGGGAACCGGAGAGGAGCACGGCCATGCCCCGAGGATCGAGCCCCAAGCGGGAACGCCAGTACGAGCACATCAAGGAGAGCGCGCTGGACCGCGGCGAGAGCGAGAAGCGCGCCGAGGAGATCGCCGCCCGGACGGTCAACAAGGAACGCGCCCGGCACGGCGAGTCCAGGACGGCGAGCCGCAGTTCCACGCACGACATCTCCTCCGGCCGGCGCGGCGGGCAGCGCTCGCACCGGGGCGCCGGCGGGCCCACCTACGACCAGCTGTACAACGAGGCCAGGCAGCGCGGCATCAAGGGGCGCTCGAAGATGAACAAGCGCGAGCTGTCCCACGCGCTCGGCCGGTGACCACGGGAGGAGCGCCATGACCGTCACCGCGACGACCGTCACCGGCGCGGCGGGCACCGCCGCGACCGTCCCGACGGTGCCGCCGCCCGGACACCCGGACACCGAGCCCTTCCCGCATCCGCACCCGAACCCGCTCCCCCGGCCGGAACCGGACCCGGCGCCGCCGCCGGTGCCGCCGTTCCCGCCCCCGGAGCCCGACCCGGGCCCGCCGACCGAACCAGGCCGGGCGGTCGCCTGACCACCGCTGCCCCGCGGCCCGTACGGCTCAGCCGTACGGGCCGCGGTGGTCCAGCGGCGACGGCACCTCCAGCCAGACCGACTTGCCCGCACCCTCGGGTCGCGAACCCCAGGCGCGGGCGAGCCGGTCGACCACCCGCAGCCCGTGCCCGCCCGGCCGCCCCGGATCGGCGGACGGGCGCAGCCGCGGCGGTTCCGGGCTGGCGTCGCTCACCTCCACCCGCAGCCGCAGGGTGTCCCAGCGCAGCCGCAGTTCGCGCGGGCCGCCGGGCGCGTGCAGACAGGCGTTGGTGACGAGTTCGGAGACCATCAGCAGGACGTCCTCGAAGACCGCCACCTGCTCGTCGTCGGGCCACTGCTCGCCGTCCACCGCCAGCCAGTGCCAGTCGATCAGCGCCTGGCGGCTGAAGTCGCGCGAGCGCTGCACGGCCCCCCGGGCGCCGCTCAGCGCCAGCCGCCGGGTCTCGTCCGGATCCGGCGCGGGGGCGGGGACGGGGAGGGTCATCTCGCCGGCTCACCGGCCGGGCCGGTCCCCGGCTCCAACGCGCGGGCGAGGCTGGGGTGGACCCGCAGCACGGTGTCGGCCCCGGTCACGGCGAACAGCCGCACGACGGCGGGGCGCGGCCCGGCGACCTCCAGCCGGACGCCGGCCAGCTCGGCCTCCTGGCGGGCCCGCAGCAGGATGTTCAGCCCGGTGGAGTCGCAGAAGCGCAGGTCGGCGAGGTCGACCAGGATCCGGGCGAGGCCCTCCTCCGGCAGTCCGGCCAGCGCGGTGCGCAACCCGTCCGCGGAGTCGTGGTCGAGCTCTCCCCCGACGGCCACGATCCGCACCGGTCCGGCGCGGTGCACCGCGACCCGCAGTTCCCCCGGCCGGTAGCCCTCCGGGGGCTCGCGCCGCGTGCCGCCGGGTCCGTCCCCCGTTCCCCCCGTGCCCCCGGCGTCGCCTGCGGAGAGATGCATGGCTGGCTCCCGGTCCGGTCGCAAAGGCTTGGTGCCGTCCAGACCATGATGCCGCGCCGCCGGGCGGTTCGCGGCGCGCCACGGCGCTCGCGGCGGTGTGCGGGTCGTCTCGTCCACGACCCGCGTTTGCCCGGCCCCGGCCCGGCTACACGCCGGGCCGGGCGGACCGGTGGATGATCGGGACGGGGACGCGCGATCGGGCGGGAGCACGGCGGGGGCCGACGACCGGGCCGGAACGGACGCCCCGGAACGGACAGGACGGAGGCGGGCCGGATGACACCGGGAGCAGGGGGAGGCGAGAGTGCCGCCGCGCACCGCAGCGGGCGCCAGGAGTCGCCCGAGGAGCGCGCGGACCGCCGCTGGAGCGACCTGCTCCAGGAGGTGCGGGTCGCGCAGACCGGCTCCCAGGTCCTGTTCGGCTTCCTGCTGAGCGTCGTCTTCATGCCCCGCTTCGCCCAGTTGGACCAATTCGACCGCGATCTCTACGTGGTCACCGTGGTGCTGGGCGCGCTCGCCACCGGCTCGCTCGCCGCGCCGGTCTCCTACCACCGGCTCTTCGCCGGCCGCCGGCTCAAGCCGCAGCTGGTCGACGCGGCCGCACGGCTGGTCGCGACCGGCCTGATCCTGCTGGCGCTGACCATCGGCTCCGCCCTGCTCCTGCTGCTGCGGGAGGCCGTCGGCGGTGCCGCGGCCGCCTGGATCACGGGCGCGGTGATGGCCTACTTCGCCGTCTGCTGGCTGCTCCTGCCGGTGTTCCAGCTGCGTCGCCAGGACCACCGGGGCAAGCGCCCGCCGGACGGCTGAGCCGCGGGCGCCGGGACGTTTCGGCCTCGTGCCCGGGGCAACACGCCCGCCATGAGGACTCACCGCGATCCGCCCCCGCGCACCGTCGTCGTCACGGGGGCCGGGGCCGGAGTCGGCCGGGCCTGCGTGCGGGAGTTCGCCGCCCGCGGCGACCGGCTGGTGCTCACCGGGCGCGGCCGGGCCGGGCTGCGCGCCGCGGCCGCCGAGGCCGCGGCGGCGGGCGCGCCGGCCCTGGTCGTGCCGGCCGACGTCGCCGACCCCGAGGCCTGCGAGGAGGTCGCGGCCCGCGCGGAGGAGGAGTTCGGGCCGATCGACGTCTGGGTGAACGACGCCTTCGCGGGGGTGTTCGCGCCCTTCGCGGACATCACCGCCGCCGAGTTTCGCCGGGTCACCGAGGTCACCTACCTTGGATACGTGAACGGCACCCGAGCTGCGCTGCACCGGATGCTGCCCCGCGACCGCGGCACCGTCGTGCAGGTCGGATCGGCCATCGCCTACCGGGGCATTCCGCTGCAGAGCGCGTACAGCGGCGCCAAGCACGCCCTCCAGGGCTGGCACGAGGCGCTGCGCTGCGAACTGCTCGCCGCCCGCTCGGGCGTGCGGGTCACGATGGTCCAGCTGCCCGCCGTCAACACCCCGCAGTTCGACTGGGTGCTCAGCCGGCTGCCCGGGCGCGCCCGGCCGGTCGCGCCGGTGTACCAGCCGGAGGTCGCCGCCCGCGCCGTCCGGTTCGCCGCCGACCACCCCGCCCGCCGCGAGTACTGGGTCGGCGCCAGTACGGTGGCGACCCTGCTGGCCAATGCCGTGGCACCCGGGCTGTTCGACCGCTACCTGGCCCGCACCGGCCGGTCGGCGCAGCAGGAGGAGCTGCCGCGACGCCTCCAGGACCCGGCCAACCTGTGGGAGCCGGCCGACGACGACGCCGACCACGGTGCGCACGGGCGCTTCGACGACGAGGCCCACGCGCGCAGCCCGCAGCTGTGGGCCTCCCAGCACCGCGGCCTGCTCGCGGCGGCGGGTTCCGGCCTGCTGGGCACGGCCGGCATCGCGCTGCTCCGCGGGTCGCGCCGGAGCCGGCCGTGACCACGCGCCCGACCCCCGGCACGGTGCCGACCGTCGGGGTGGAGGAGGAGTTCCTGCTGGTCGACCGCCGCACCCGGCTGCCCGTCGCCCGCGCCTCCCAGGTGCTGGCGGCCGCCTCCCGGGTGCTGGACGACCAGGTGCAGCCGGAGATCTTCCAGGTGCAGGTGGAGACCACCAGCCGCCCCGCGCTGCGCCTCAAGGAACTGGCCGACGACCTCGCCCGGCTGCGCGCCGGCCTGGTGGCGGCCGCCGCCGAGGCGGACTGCCTGCTGGTCGCGAGCGGCACGCCGGTGCTGGCGGGACCGGAGCCGGCGCTGCTCACCGACAACCCCCGCTACCGGCTGATGGCGGACCGCTACCCGGGAGCGGCCGACGACTACAGCGGGGCGCTCTGCGGCTGCCACGTGCACCTGGGCACCCTGGAACGCGGGCTTGCGCTGGCGCTCGGCAACCGGCTGCGGCCCTGGCTGCCGGTGCTGCAGGCGCTCGCCGTCAACTCGCCGTTCGACGCGGGCCGCGACAGCGGCTTCGCCAGCTGGCGGGACGTGCGCTGGTCGCGCTGGCCCACCGTCGGCGCGGCGCCGCTGGTGGACGAGCGGGGCTACGAGCGGCGCGCCAACGCCCTGGTCGCGCGCGGCACGCTGCTCGACCGCCGGATGATCTACTGGTACACCCGCCCGTCGGAGCACGTGCCGACGCTGGAGGTGCGGGTCACCGACGTCAACGCCGACCTCGGGACGGTGCTGGTGCTGGCCGGGCTGCTGCGCGGGCTCGGCGCCGTCCTGCTCGACGAGGCCCGGGCCGGGCTGCCCCCGCCCGCCGTGCCGCACGGCCGGCTGGCGGCCGCCCACCGGCGGGCCGCGCAGACCGGCCCGTCCGGCGAGGGGATCGACCCGTTCACCGGGTGGCCGGTGCCGATGCCCGCGCTGGTGGACCGGCTGCTGGAGCGGGCCGCGCCCGGGCTGTCCGCCGCCGGCGACCTGGCGGCCGTCGAGGCCGGTCTCGACCGGCTGCGCCGGCTGGGCAGCGGCGCCGAGCGCCAGCGCCGGGACTTCCGCGCGCACGGGCGCGCGCACGACGTGGTCGACGGACTCGCCCGGCTGACCGCCGCCGTCACCCCGCCGTTCTGACGCATGACCTGCCCGTCCCGGGGCAGACGCCTCCCGGGCGGGCACCGGCCCGCCCGTGGCGAACGGAGGCGAACACCATGGCGACCGACGACAAGGTGCGCAACATGGCCGAGAAGGCCCGCGGCAAGGCCAAGGAGGCCGTCGGCCGGGCCACCGGTGACCGCACGATGGAGGCCAAGGGCCGCGGCACCCAGGCGAAGAGCGACCTGAAGCAGGCCGCCGAGAAGCTCAAGGACGTGGGCAAGGACTGACGCGGCCGTGGACTGACGCGGCGACCGCATCGACACCGACGAACGGGAGGTGGGCGACCATGACCAACCCGGACGACCGTACCCGCGAACCCCCGGACCCACCCGTGCGGGTCGAGACGCCCGAGTCCCGGATGACCGGCGAGGGCGGTCCGCCGGAGCACGAGGACGACAAGGGCCCGGCCGACGGCCCCGAGTACGCGGTGACCCAGCGAGGAGACGCGGAGCCGGGGCGTGAGCCCCCGCCCGACCGGCCCGCCGGCGAACCCCGGCCGTACGAGCCGCCCGACTGACCGCTCCCCCGCACCCCCACACCGTTCGCCGCAGGCCGGTGGGATGATCACAACGTCCCGTCCGGCCTGCGGCGAACGGGTGGTCCGCCCCGGTGATCGCGCACCGCACGGCGTTGCGCGCGGGACGCCCGCACCCGCACGGCGGTACATCTGGGGCCGCGCCGCGCCCCTCCGCGCGCGGCGAACCGGCGACCCGGGGTGAGGCGATGCGCACGGCCGTGGAACTCCTGCTCTGGTGGGGCCTGTTGTTGCTGCTCTACGTGGTGCTGATCAGCTCCGTGAGCGCCCTGGAGGTCGCCGTGGGCGGTGGCATCGCCGCCCTCGGCGCGCTGGGCGCCGTCGCCGCCCGCCGGGCCTCGGACGCCGCCCCGGGCGGATGGACCGGCTGGGCCCGGGCGCTGTGGGCCTTCCCCGCCACCCTGCTCTCCGACACCGGCCGGCTGGCCCTGCTCGTCCTGCGCACCCTGCGCCACCCCCGCCGCAGGCCGGCGGACGGCGGCTTCCGCACCGTGCGGCTCGCCCCCGGCACCGGTGCCGCCTGGGCCGGGGCACTGCTCTCCGCCACCCCCGGCGGCTTCGTGGTCGAGGCCCGCGACGGCGTGCTCACCGTCCACGCGCTGGACGCCACCGTGCCCGCGCTGCAACGGGCGCTGACCGGCGGCCCCCGGTGAACGCCTGGCTGCCGGCCGCCGCCGTGCTGGCCCTCGGCGGCCTCGGCCCCTGTCTGCCGACCGGCCTGCGCGGCACGCCCGAGCAGCGCGTCGCGGCGCTCAACCTCGCCGGGACGATCACCTCCGCCGTCCTGCTGCTGCTCGCCCAGGGGTTCGCCCGCACCTCCTACACCGACGTCGCCCTGGACCTCGCCGTCCTCGCCCCGGCCGGCACCCTGGTGTTCACCCGGCTGCTGGCCGGAAGGAAACCCCGATGACCCGCCACACCCTCGCCCTGGTGCTGCTGTGCGCCGGCGCCGCCGCGCTGCTGCTGGCCGCCGTCGGCCTCGCCGTCCTGCCCGGCCCCTATCTGCGGCTGCACGCCCTCTCCCCCGCCGGCACGCTCGGCGCGCCGCTGGTCGCTCTCGCCCTCGCGGTGGAGACCGGGCCCGGCCGGGCCGCCGCGAAACTGCTGTTCATCGGCCTGCTGCTGGCCGCCGGAGGCACCGTCACCACGATGGCCGTCGGCCGGGCGACCCGGGAGGCCGCCCGGTGACCAACACCCTGATCGTGGTCGCCCTGCTGTGCACCGCCGTCACCGCCACCACCGCCGCGCTCACCCGTGACCCCGCCCGGCAGGCCGTGGTGCTCGCCCTGCTCGGGCTCTCCCTCACCCTGCTGTTCACCGTCCTCCAGGCGCCCGACGTGGCGCTCTCCCAACTCGGCGTCGGCAGCGCCGTCACCCCGCTGCTGATCCTGCTCACCGTGCGCCGGATCCGGCGCGGCGCCCACTCCGAGGACGACCCGGACGGCAAGGGGTGAGCGCGGCCGCCAGGCTGCGGCTGTTCCTCTTCGGCGCGGCCGTCCTCGCCGCCGCGCTGATCGCCGCCGCGACCGGCCTGCCGGCCTTCGGCGGGCCCGACCACCCGTACGGGGAGCGGGCGGTGGCGGCGGGACTCGCCCGCCGCACCGCCAACATCGTCTCCTCCGTCAACTTCGACCAGCGGGCCTTCGACACGCTCGGCGAGGAGTCCATCCTGTTCGCCTCGGTGCTCGGCGCCTCCATGCTGCTGCGCCTCGCCCGGGACGAGCACCGCAGCCGTCCCGCCGCCGAGCCGGTGCTGCCCACCACCCGGCTGTTCGGCGCCACCCTGCTGCCGGTGACCGTGCTGGTCGGCGGGTACGTCGTCGCCCACGGCCAGCTGAGCCCCGGCGGCGGCTTCCAGGGCGGCGTGGTGCTGGCCACCGCGCTGCACCTCGCGTACGTCGCCGCCGACTACCGGGCGCTGCGCCGGGTGCGTCCGCTGGCCGCGCTGGACGTCGCCGACGCCCTGGCGGCCGGCGCCTTCGCCGCGCTCGGCCTGGTCGGACTCGCCGCCGGGGCCGGCTACCTGGCCAACACCCTGCCGCTCGGCACGTTCAACCAGCTCTCCTCCGGCGGGCTCGTCCCGGTGATCAACGCCGTGGTCGGGGTGGAGGTCGCCTCCGGTGTGATCGTCGTCCTCGCGCACTTCCTCGACCAGGCCGTGGAGATCGTGCCGGACCACGACGGGGGGCGGGGCTGATGGACGTGCTGCCCTACCTGGTGGCCGGCTGGATCCTGCTGGCCGGCCTCTACGGCCTGGTCACCAGCCGCGACCTGGTGCAGGCGGTCGGGTGCCTGGCCGTCGCCCAGTCGTCCACCTACGTCCTGCTGCTCGCCGTCGGCTACCGCGACGGCGCCACCGCGCCGGTCTTCGCCGACCTGCCGCCCGGCTCACCGGTGGTGGACCCGGTGGTCCAGGCGCTGGCCCTGACCGACATCGTGGTCGGCGCCACCGTCACCGCGCTGCTGCTCGCCCTGGTGGTCCAACTGCGCAAGCGGCACGGCACGGTGGACCCGGCGGCGCTCACCGGGCTGCGGGGGTAGCCGGTGCCCGCCACCGCCGACCTGCCGCCGCTCGCCGTCGCCGTCCCGCTGCTGGGCGTCGCCGTGCTGGCGGTCGCCGGCCGGTGGCTGCCGCGCACCGCCCTGGACGCACTGGCCACCGCCTGCGCCGGCGCCGGCGTGCTCGTCCTGGCCGTGCTGTGGGCGCGCACCGGGCCGCAGGAGCGGGTCGTCTCCTGGCTCGGCGGCTGGACGCCGGGCGGCGGGCACAGCGTCGGCATCGTGCTGGTCGCCGACCGGCTCGGCGGCGGGCTCGCGCTGCTCGCCGCCGTCCTGGTGCTCGCCGTGCTCTGCTACGCCTGGCGCTACTTCGAGGAGCCGGCCGGCCGGCACGCCGGGGTGTTCCCGGCGCTGCTGCTGCTCTTCCAGGCCGGGATGTGCGGGTTCGCGCTCACCGGCGACCTCTTCGACGCCTTCGTCTTCTTCGAGCTCATGGGCGCCGTCGCCTACGCGCTGACCGGCTACCGGATCGAGGACCCGCGCCCGCTCCAGGGGGCGATCGCCTTCGGCGTCGTCAACTCGCTGGCGGCGTACTGCTCGCTGCTCGGCATCGGCCTGCTGTACGCCCGCACCGGGGAGCTCGGGCTGGCCCAGCTCGGCGAGGCGCTGGACCGGCGGGCGGCCTCCGGGGGCGGCGGTCCGGACGCCCTGCTGCTGTGCGCGTTCGTGCTGGTGCTGGCGGGCCCGCTGGTCAAGGCCGCGACGGCGCCCTTCCACTTCTGGCTGCCCGACGCCCACGCGGTCGCCCCGAGCCCGGTCTGCATGCTGCTGTCCGGGGTGATGGTGGAGCTCGGGATCTACGGGGTGGCCCGGATCCACCGGGTGGTCTTCGCCGGGCCCGGCGGGCTGCCCGACGACGCCGTGCGCGACACCCTGCTCACGGCCGGAGTGGTGACCGCGCTCGTCGGCGCGGTGATGTGCTGGCAGCAGCGCCACCTCAAACGGCTGCTGGCGTTCTCCACCGTCGGGCACGTCGGCCTGTTCCTGGTGGGCGTGGCGCTGCTGACCCCGGCCGGGCTGACCGGCTCGGCGGTGTACCTGGCCGGGCACGCCGGGGCCAAGGCGGCGCTCTTCGGCCTCACCGGGGTGCTGCTGGACCGCTACGGCTCGGTGGACGAGCACGGGCTGTACGGCCGGGCCCGCGAACTGCGGCTCCCCGGGCTGCTGTTCGGCGTCGGCGCGCTCGCCCTGGCGGGCCTGCCGCCGTTCGGTACCGGGCTCGGCAAGGCACTCGCCGAGGAGGCCGCCGGGGAGCGGTCGGGCCTGCTGCCGGTGGTGTTCGTGCTGGTCTCCGCGGTCACCGGTGGGGCGGTGCTGCGGGCCGCGCTGCGGGTGTTCGGCGGCGTCGGCGTCCGGCCGTCGGAGCATCCCGAACAGGCTGCCACCAGCGGCGAGGGCGAGGAGCCCGAGGTCCGCGGGCCCGGCCGCCGGCCGCCCGCCCCGATGGTCGCCGTCCCCGCACTGCTGCTGACCGGCTGCCTGGCGGTCGGCGCCGTGCCGGGCGTGGCCGGGGCGCTCGCCGAGGCCGCCACCGCCTTCACCGACCGGCCCGGCTACCTGGCCGACACCCTCACCGGCACCGCCCCGGCCACGCCCGGCCCGGTCCCCGGGGCGGCCTGGACGGCGAGCGGCACCGCCCTCGGCCTGCTCTCCGCGCTGCTCGCCGCCGCCCTCGCCACCGCCGCCGTCCGCCGCCGCCACCGCCGCGGCCCCGGCCGCCTCCACCGCGTCGTCGTCCTGCCCCTGCGGCGGCTGCACTCCGGCCTGCTCGGGGACTACGTGGCCTGGCTGACCCTCGGGCTGGCGGCCCTGGTGGTGGCGCTCGCCGCCCGGCTGTGAGCAGCGGCTCGCGAGCAGCCGGCGCCGAGCCGCCGTCCGCCCGTTCTAACCGGGAGCGCCCGGGGTCAGGAAGGCCCGCAGACGCTCGCCGAGGGAGCGCTCCGGCGGGGGCAGGTGGTCGGCCGGGCGGGCGGCCGGGGGCTGGTGGCGTGGACGGCCGGTGGAACGGGCCTTGGTCTCCCGGGCGCGGTCGCCGAGATCGCGCAGTTCCGCCGGGGTGGCGACGGCGCGCAGGGCGGGGAACAGCCGGGCCTCCTCGTCGCCGGCGTGCCCCGTCACCTCCTCGATCACCAGGGCCATCAGACGATCGAAGCGGGGGGAGCCGGCGTCGGTCAGCCGCAGTTCCTCCAACAGCGCCTCCACGCCCCGGTGGTCGGCGAGTTCCCGCGCCACCACCTGCGGGCCGTCGGCCAGCCGTTCGCGGGCCAGCGGGTAGAGGTGCCGCTCCTCGGCGGCGGTGTGCCGGACCAGCTGGTCGATGATCACCGCGGCCAGCTCGCCGCGGGCCGGGTCGCCCAGCGGCAGGCCCTTCATCTCGCTGAAGTGGGTGAGCACCGCCCGGTGGTCGGCGGTGAGCTCCTCCAGCAGGTCTGCGTCACGGTGCATGACGGCCTCCTT
The DNA here is from genome assembly GCF_043080305.1 of Kitasatospora sp. NPDC015120. NCBI lineage: Bacteria > Bacillati > Actinomycetota > Actinomycetes > Kitasatosporales > Streptomycetaceae > Kitasatospora > Kitasatospora sp. NPDC015120. Next base: position 207,962 of record NZ_JBIBVJ010000008.1, read on the forward strand.
CCGCGACGGGACCGGCCGGGCGCTCCGGCGGGCCCGCCCGGGCGGCTACCCGGGCCGGAGGACGGCACGCATGGACCGCACCGGGCCGGGCACACGCCCGTCCGACCGAATGATCCGGCCACGGAAGGCGGTACCCGATGCTTGCCCTCGCTCTCGTCCTGCTGCTGGCGCTGGTCCTCGGTGGTGCGGGCTTCGCCGTCCACGCGCTGTGGTGGATCGCGCTCCTCGTCCTCGCGCTGTGGCTGCTCGGCTTCGTGTTCCGCAGCGGCGGCCGGGCCGGCGGAAGCCGGTGGTACCGGTGGTGACCCGCCCGCAGGCCGCCCTGCGGCGCGAGCGCGCGGCCTACGAGCCGGACGGCGAGCAGCCGATCGGCGGCTACCTGGCCGCGACGGCCGCCTACCTGGGCGGCGTCGGCACACTCGCCGTCCTCGCCCGCAGGACCGGGCGGGCGCTGCCCGCGCCCGGCCCGTGGGACGTCGCGCTGACGGCGGGCGCCGTGCACCGGCTCTCCCGGCTGATCGCCAAGGACCCGGTGACCAGCCCGCTGCGGCTGCCGTTCACCCGCTTCCGCGGCGCGTCCGGCCCCGCCGAACTGGCCGAGGACGTCCGCGGCACCGGGACCCGGAAGGCCGTCGGCGAGCTGATCACCTGTCCGTTCTGCACCGGGCTGTGGGTCGCCACCGCCCTGACCGCCGGACAGGTGCTCGCCCCGGCCCCGACCCGCCTGCTCTGCGCGGGCCTGTCGGCGCTCACGGCGGCCGACTTCCTGCACTTCGCCCGGGTGGCCGCCCAGCAGGCCGTCGGCGACGACGGCTAGCCGGCATCTGTCCGCCCGATCGCGAGCGGAGCCGGACGACCTCGAAGAACCACGTGCGGACCGCGCGCCCGACGGCATGGCGCGCTTGGTGTCGCGCTGCCCAAGCAGCCCAAGCGGTCCAGGGGGTCCAGGCGGTCCAGGGGGTCCAGGCGGTCCAGGCGGGCCTGCGGGCCGGGCCCCGGTCCGCGGGTGGTGCCCGGCAAGACCGTCACGGGCGCCCGGACGGTGCCGGTCCGGCCGGAACTGGTCACCACGTCGCCTTCGACGTCCTCCGGCGCGGTCCCCGCTACCCCGCGGGGGGTGGCCCTGCCGGGCAGCCCCCGCTACCCTGCCGGGCAGCCGCCGCTACCCCGCCGGGCACCTCCGCCACCACGCGGGGCCGGCCCGGCGGTTCGCCCGAGTGGTGCGCCACCGGCCGGACAAGAGCGCCGCCGAGGCCGACACGGGTCCCCCGTAAGGGAGTTGACCATCGCCGAAGGCGGGTGGAGCCGTCCGCGCGGCCGGGCCCGCCGATCCGTCCGGCGGCGTGCCGCGGGTTGAAACGCCTTGCCCCGCCCCGGGGATCCGCGCACTGACGCCGAATCAGCCAATCTCGATCCGGCCACCGCACCCGTCCGTCAACGGACCGGCGACGGCTAGGTTGACCGTGACAACGAGAGGCAGCCGCCGGGCAGCCGGCGCTGCCCTGGCGAAAGGTGTCCGACATGCAGGTGAGCGTCGACCGGGACCGGTGCTGCAGCTCCGGCATGTGCGTGACGAACGCCCCCGCGGTCTTCGACCAGGACGACCGGGACAGTCTGGTGATGCTCCGTCAGACCGTCGTGCAGCCGGAGCAGTTCGAAGCCGTCAGGCTCGCCTCCGAGCTCTGCCCGGGCCGGGCGATCACCGTCACCGGGGACGAGCCCGCGCGGACCGGGGCCTGACGGTCCCCCGCCGCCGGCCCGGCCCCGCAAGGCCGCCGGGAGCCTTCCCGGGCCCCGAACCCCACGAGAACACCCGCGATGTGAGGAGACCCCCGCCTTGACCACCGCACCCACCACCCCCGTCCTCCCCCTGCCGGCCCGGCACTCCGGCGGCTGCCCGTTCGGCCCGCCGCCCGCGTACTCCGAGGCCGCCGCCACCGGGCCGGTCACCAGGGCCGAGCTGCCCGACGGCGACCTCTGCTGGCTGGTCACGGGCTTCACCGAGGTCCGCACCGTGCTGTCCGACCGCCGGTTCAGTGCCGACATACGCCACCCGGCCTTCCCGCTGCTGATCGCCGGCGCTCGCGAACTGATCACCGACACTCCGGACTTCCTGCGGCTCGACGACCCCGAGCACGCCCGCCAGCGCCGCATGCTCACCGGGGAGTTCCTGGTCAAGCGGGTGGAGGCGCTGCGCCCGGAGATCCAGCGGATCGTGGACGCGGCGCTGGACCGGATGACCGCGGGCCGGACCACGGCCGACCTGGTCGCCGACTTCGCGCTGCCGGTGCCCTCGCTGGTGATCTGCCTGCTGCTCGGCGTGCCGTACGAGGACCACGACCGCTTCCAGAGCCTGAGCCGCACGATGCTCAACCAGGAGAGCACCGTGGAGCAGCTCCGGAAGGCCCAGGAGGAGGTCCACGACTACCTGCGCGACCTGACGGCCCGCAAGCGCGCACAGCCGGAGGACGACGTCCTCAGCCGGCTCGCGGCGCGGGACGACCTGACCCCGGACGACGTGGCCGCCACGGGCGTGCTGCTGCTGATCGCCGGACACGAGACGACCGCGAACATGATCTCGCTGTCGACCGCCCTGCTGCTGGAGCACCCCGAGCAGATCCCCGGCCTGGCCGACCCGGCCACCCTGCCGGGCGCGGTGGAGGAGCTGTTGCGGCTGCTGACCATCGTGCACACCGGCCTGCCCCGGGTGGCGCTGGAGGACGTGGAGCTGGGCGGCGTCACCGTCCGGGCCGGGGAGGGCGTAATGGCGATGCTCTCCACCGCCAACCGGGACGAGACGGTGTTCGGCGGCGCCGGCCATCGGGCGACGGACGAGCTGGACCTGCACCGGGACGCCCGGCGGCACGTGGCGTTCGGCTTCGGCGTGCACCAGTGCCTGGGCCAGCCGCTGGCCCGCGCCGAGCTCCAGATCGCCCTGGAGACGCTGTTCCGCCGACTGCCCGGGCTGCGGCCGACCGGCGAGCGCGAGTTCCGGACCGAGTCGTTCATCTACGGGATGCGGTCACTGCCCGTGACCTGGTGAGCGGGCTGTCCGGGCGGTCCTGTGCGGAGCCGGGTGACGAGAACGGCTGCGGTGCGGGCCGAGGGCCCGACACCTCGGCCGCCCACTCCCCCACCCGGCCCCGCCACAACGCAGGCACCCCAGCCCTCGTACGCGGTGGAACCGACACCGCGTGAGGGCGCTGCTCGGATGCCGCTCAGGCCCGGCTCACGGTGCCACCAGGTGGAACAGGCCGCCCTCCGCGTCTTGGAGGGCGGCCACCCTGCCGTACGGGGTGTCGACGGGCGGCCGGAGCACCCGGCCGCCCAGCCGCAGTGCGCGGGCGGCCGCGTCGTCGACGTCCGCGGTCTCGAAGTGGACGTGCCAGCGCGGCCTCAGCAGCGGCTCGGCGGCGCCGTCGGTGCCGCCGCCGCGCAGGGTGGCGGCGGCACGGCCGTCGACCCGCAGCACCACCCGGTCGTGCTCGTAGCGGATGTCGTAGCCGTCACCGTCGCGCTCCGCCCAGTCGAAGACCCGGGCGTAGAAGATGGCGGCGGCGAAGGCGTCGCGGGTGCGCAGCTCGGTGCGGACCGGCGCGCCCGGTCCGCACGGCCGCCCCGGCGGGCGGGCGGGTGCCTGCCAGAGACCGAAGACGGCGTTCTGGGAATCGGCGCCCAGCACCACCCGGCCCCCGTCGAAGGTCAGCGGGCCGACGGCCACGGTGCCGCCGCCGGAGCGGATCCGCTCGGCGGCGGCGTCGGCGTCCTCGGTGCCGAAGTAGGTGGTCCAGCCGACCGGGAACCCCCGGCGGCGGGCCGTCTCGGCGAGGCCCGCCACCACGGCGCCGTCGGCGATGCCGTGCAGGTAGGGCCCCCAGGGGCTCGGCGCCGGACGGAAGGTCCAGCCGAGCAGGGGGCCGTAGAAGGAGGTGGCGGCCGGCAGGTCACGGCTGAGCAGGCTCACCCAGCACGGCACGGCCGGCACGCAGCTCGGCGGTCCGGCCGGCGACGGCGACGGCGCGGGCGCGGTGGGGCACTCGTGGTCCATGAGCCCTCGCACGGTTCAGCCCTCCGGGGTGTCGGCCGGCCGGCGGAGGGGGTCCCTGCGCTCGGCCGCCGCGCGCCGGGCCGGCTCCACGCCCGGGCCGGCCCTGCCGGCGAGTTCCCGGAACGCCCGGAGGAGCCGCCGGACCTCCCTGTGGTCCTCCCCCGGCAGGACGCTCACGTCGTTCGTCATGGCCGCACTCCTCCGTCCTCCTCCGTCTCGGCCGGCTCCCCCCGGCAGCCCGGCGTGTCCCCGGAGCGCCGGACGGCAAACCCGCGCACCGGGGGCCTGCGGGGTTGGGGCGCGGGGCGACGGGCAGGCGCCCGGCACGTCCCGTTGCGGTACCGCCGCCGGGGCGGCCAGCCCGACGGGGGGAACGTCTGCGGGGTCCCCATGGAGCTGATCGACGACCTGGAGCTGCTGACCGCCGTCGCCACCGGTGACGTCGACGTCTATCTGCGCTACTCGCGCGGCCCCGCCGCGGACGCTGCGGGCAGCCTGGACCACGAGGCGGACGTACCGCTGCCCGGCCTGTCCGTCACACCGCTGCGCCCGGAGCCCTGGTGGCCCCGGCCGGCGGCCGACTGGGTGGCCCGCCGGGTGTTCAGCTACGCCCACCTCGCCGAGAAGCGCTCCGACCGGCGGCCGTGGATCCTCACCGGCCGGGTGGCCGGCACCGGCCCGGACCACGAGCCGCTGATCGCCGAACCGCTGCCGCTCGCCTGGCTGGGCCCACGGCTCCTCTCCCAGGCCGCCGAGCGCTACCGGGAGCGGTTCGCGCGCGGCCGTGACTCGGCCGACTGACCGGAGGGGCGGACCGGAGCGGCGGACCGGACGGCGGACCGGACGGCGGCCTGCTCGAACCGGATCGGACCCGACGCCCCCGGTGCGGTTGAAGCGCCGGGGGGCGGGCAGACGCACAGGTTCCCCGACACCCCGCACCCGCCCCCGTACGGAGGCACCATGAACGGCCCTGACGGGCTCCTGGCCGACCTGTCCACCGCCCACCGCGCGGTGGAGGCCCTGCTGCGCCGACTCGACACCGTCCACGCCCGCGGCGAGCACGCCGTGGCGGACGGCCACCGGCTGCTGGCCGAACTGGACCGGCTCCTCGACGAGCACCTGACCGCCGAGGAGACGTACTTCTACCCGCTCGTCGGCCAGTACCTGCCCGCCGGGCGGGCGCTCGCGGACGCCGCCGCCCACACCCACACGACGGTGCGGCGGCTGCTGGCACGGGCGATGGACGAACGGCTGCCCGCTGCCGACCGCACCCACTGCACCGGCGCGCTGCTGGTCCTCCTGCGCGCCCACCTCAGCGGCGAGAACGAGCGGCTCTTCCCGCTGGTCCGCGCGGCCGTCCCGGCGGCGGAGCTGCGGCGCTGCGCCGACCGGCTCGCCGAGGCCCGGCGGACCGGGCCCTGCTCCTCCGTCTGGGGGCTGCCCCCGGGCACCGGGGCCATCGCCTCGCTGCGCGAGCGGTTCACCGGCCACGACAGCGCCCACCGGCCGCACTCGCCGTGACCCGGCGCCGCGGCCCCAGCCCCAGCCGCAGCCGTCCGACGGTGCGTCAGCAGCACACCGGTCCGGCCGGCACCGTTTCGGCCGCCGCTCCTCGGCAACCCGCAGGAGTATGGCGTACCTCGAAAGCACCGTGACGACCGTCCCGCTCCCCCGCCCGGCCGGGGCCCCCGCGAGCCGGCCCGGTGCCTGGCTGTCCCTGCGCGAACCGCACCGCGCGGCGGTGGGCGCGTCGCCCGGCGCCGTGCTCTTCGGCCGGGACGGCACGCTGATCCAGGACGTCTCCTGCAACGGCGACCCCGGCGCGGTCCACCCCCTGGCCGGGGTGCGGGCCGCCCTCGCGGCGCTGCGCACGGCCGGCTTCGCGCTCGGTGTGCTGAGCACCCAGCCCGGGGTTGCGCGCTGCGTGCTGCGACGCGAGCAGGTGGAGGCGGTCCAGGCCCGCACCGAGCTGCTGCTCGGGCCGGTCGAGGTGTGGGCGGTCTGCCCGCACGGGCCGCACGACGACTGCGCCTGCCGGCCGCCCGCGACCGGTCTGGTGACCGCCGCCTGCCGCGCGCTCGCCCTGCCACCGGAGCTCGTCACGGTGGTGGCTCACGGTAGCCCGCTGATCGAGGCCGCCCTGGCCGCCGGCGCCCACGCCGTCCGCATCCCCGACACCGCCCGGCCCCCGGCCGCACCGTGCCCACCTTGCGTCCCGGCCGTCTGCCGCTCCGCCGACAGCCCCGAAGACGCCGCCGGCCTGCTGCTGCACGGCTGACGACCGGTCACGGGGCCGCGTCGACCGAAGCCCGACAGACCGGTTCCCCCGACGGCGCCCGCCACCCGATCATGCCGGGCGGACCGCCCACGAGGAGCCACCGCACCACAGCCCCCGCCCCCACGCCGAACGGTACCCGCCGCCCGTTGCCACGGCGGCGGCGCACGGCAACCCCGCCGTCCACGCGCACGCCGTCCGTGCCCCCAGGAATCCGGTCGACCTGCCACCGCCCCGGGAGGACGACCGGGCCATCGGGCCGCCGCCGCGACAGGGCGACGCCGGGCTCGCTCGACGCGGCACCACCCCACTGGCCGAGCCCCACCACGCCCCCAACGAGACGCCGGGCCGGCACCCGGGCCGATCCGCCGCCGCGACAGTGTGCCCGCGCGGCACCGCGGCGACAGGGCGGCGCAGGGTCGCCGCGTCAATGCCCGGGCTGAAAGTCCGGCACCGCACCAGGCGAGCGCCCGCATCACCGGGCCGCCGGGGCAGTGCGACGCCGATCCCACTCGACACAGCGCTATCCCACGGGGCCACCCCACCGGCACTCCACGAGACGCCGGGCCGCTACCCGGGCCGGCCCGCCGCTCCCACGGTGCGGCGCAGGGCTGCAGCGCCCCGCGCGACACAGCGCCACCCCACTGGCCGAAGCCCACCACCCACCGGCACCCTCACGAGACGCAAGGCCGCTTCCCAGGCCGATCCGCCGCCGCGACAGTGTGCCGCGCGGCATCGATCCCGCGCGGCACCGCGACGACGGAGCGGCGCAGGGCCGCCGCGTCAGTGCGCGGGGTGAAAGTCCGGCACCGCACCAGGCGGGCGCCCCAGCCGTCAGCCCCCGCCGCGACAGCGCGACGCCGATCCCCCTCGACACTCGCCGACACCCCCCACGGGACACCAAACCGCTACCTGGGGCGGACCGCCGCCGCGGCAGCGCGGCGCAAAGCCGCGTCAATGCCCTGGGTGAACGATCCGATACGGCACCCGGCGGGCGACCCGCCGGGCCGCTACCGCGACAGTGCGGCCCAAGGCGGCATCGACCCCACTCGCCGACGCCCCACCAGCCCGCCACAGGACACCAGCCGCTACCCCGGCCGGCCCGCCGCCGCGACAGCGCGGCGCAGGGCGGCGTCGATGCCCTGGGTGAACGGTCCGAGGTCGCCCGGGTTGCGGGAGGTGATCAGGTGCCAGCCACCGGCGTCGTCCTCGACCATCGGTTCGTCCGTCCATGCGGCGCCCGCGTTGGTGAGGTCGGTGCGCAGCGACGGGTACGAGGTCATCCGTTTGCCGTCGGCGACCCCGGCCTCGGCGAGCAGCCAGGGGCCGTGGCAGATGGCCGCGACGGCGCGGCCGGTGCGGGTGAAGGAGCGGACCAACCGGACGGCCTCCTCCTGGAGGCGGAGGGTGTCGGCGTTGATCGTGCCGCCGGGGATCAGCAGCAGGTCGTAGCCGTCGGTGCCGTCGGCGTCGATCTGGCCGAGGGTGTGGGTGGGGCGCACCGTCTCGCCGGGGTCCTTGTCCCCCACGAGGGTGCGGATGTCGTCGTCCTCGACGGCGGCGATGTCGACCCGCACGCCGTCGTCGCGCAGGTGGCGCAGCGGGACGAGGAGTTCGTCCTGCTCCACGCCGTAGTTGGTGACGATGGCCAGGGCCTTGCAGTCGCGGGTCATGGTTCTCCTCCTGGTCGGCCGCCTCCCGGTGCGGGAAGCGGTGGGCAGGGCGTGGTGCCCCCCGGACGCGGGCGGGTACCCGGGCGGGCGACCGGTATGCGTGGTCGGGTGGCTGGGGGCGGCGGATCGCGCTGGACTACGGGTGTGGGCGGTTGCGGCGTCGGGTAGCCGCAGGCCACCGGTGGACGTGAGGGTCCGCCCCGAAGCCGAGGAGGCAGTGGTGAGTGCCAGACGACGCTCGTGGGCCGTCAGTGTGGAGCGGGCGGCCGGGCGGCCGGACGAGGAGTCCGGCCCCCGGCGCGAGGATGCGGAGCCGGAGCCGGAGCAGGAGCGGGGCCCGGCCGTGGCCGACGCGCCCGCGGAGGACGAGGAGGACGACGGTCCCGAACCGCCGGCCGCGGACCGTGCGGCGCCCTGACGGTCAGCCGCCGGGGTCGTCGCCGTCCGCATCGGGCCCGCCGTAGCGGGCGCGCCACTCGCGGGCGCGGGCGTTGTGCCACTCCACCCCGCGTTGCGCCTGGTGCTCGGAGAGGCCGCTGAGTGCGGCGACCAGGCCGAGCGGCACCGGCTCGTCGCAGTCGGCGAGCGTGCGGCAGATCTTCGCCGCCCACTGCTCCTCGTGGACGAACGGGCGGTTGCGGTACTCCTCGATCAGCGCGGCGAGGTGGTCGGACGAGCACGCGGTGACGACCCGCCTGCCGTCGAGTCCGGGGTCGTGGGCGTGGACGGCGGAGGAGTCCGGGACGAGCGCGCCGAGCAGTTCCTCGTCGTGCAGGACCCGGCCGCACTGGTCGCACAGGTCGTACCCCGCCGCGTCGTGCGCGCCGGGTCCGCCGTCCGCCGGGGGTTCGTAGGGCTCCACACCCGGCGCCTACCCGGCCTGCTCCGGGGCAACCGCCCCGGTACGTGCCGCCGGGCCGGGTAGGCGCACGGTCCGGAGTTCGAGGACTGGGAGGACACCATGAGCGAGTCACCGCGGGAACGGCCGCTGCACGACATGGGCGGCGCGATCGGGCCCGCCGACACCGCCGGGGCACGCCCGCCGGGGCGGGACGCCGAGGACGGCGCGGGCACGCGACGAGAGCCCGCGCCGGTCGGCAAGGGCGGCACGCCGAACGTGGCCGGCAGCGACGAGCAACAGCCGGAGATCGCCGAGGGCCCGGTGACGGGCGTCGCGCCAGACGAGGACGACGCCCGCCCGGAGCACCGGGCGCCGCTGGAGGCCGATCCGCCGCCGCGGGACGGGCCGGGGACCGGGCCCGGCTCCGGGGCCGACGAGCCGCCGGTGTGGGAGCCGGAGACCGGGCCGCGCAGCCACGATCCCGGCGCTCCGCCCGAGGACGAGGGCATTCCCGATCTGCAGGACGGCTCGCCGTCCCAGGAGTGGTCGGGCGACCCGCAGGTGCAGGCGGTTCCGGGGGACGCGCCGGTGGCCGTCGAGGCGTTCGGCACCACCGGGGCCGAGCAGGCGGAGGGCGAGTCGCTGGACGCGCGGCTGGCCCAGGAGGAGCCGGAGCCGGACGAGGTGGCCGGCACCCCCGAGCCCGCGGCCGGGCGGCTCGACCTGCTCGACCCGCACAGCGACCTGCGGGCCGCCGCGCCGCAGGACACGGCCGGGCTGTCGGCCGAGGAGGAGTCGGTGCGGATCAGGCAGGACGAGGCGGAGCGGGAGGGTACGGAACGGGCCGGGGACGAGCGGGCCGGGGACGAGCGGGCCCACGGCGCCGAGGACCGCACCGAGTGGCCCGGCGTCGAGACCCCCGAGGAGGTCGAGGGCGCCACCGGGCCGCAGGACGCCGAGGGCGACGTGCCCGGGATCGGCTGAGCGCCCCCCGTCCGGCCCTGACGACGGCCCCGGTCCCCCCCGTCGGGGGGAGCGGGGCCGCGGTCGTGCGGGGCGCTCCGGGCTCAGCCCGGGGTGATCCGGCCCCGCCAGCCGCCTTCGGCGCGCCCACGCTCCTCGATGAAGTCCTTGAACCGCCGCAGGTCGCCCTTCACCCGCCGGTCGACCATGCCCAGGGCGGATCCGGCCTTCTCGGCCATCCCCTCGGGCTGGTAGTCGATGGCCAGGCTGACCCGGGTGTGCGCGTCGTCGATGCGGTGGAAGCTGACGACGCCCTTCTGCTGGACCTCTCCGTCGACGGTCCGCCAGGCGATCCGCTCGTCCGGCAGCTGGTCGACGATCTCGGTGTCGAACTCCCGGCTGACCCCGCCGATGCTGGTCCGCCAGTGGTTGTGGCGGTCGTCGAGCTGGGTCACCGAGTCGACGCCCTCCATGAAGCGGGGGAACTCCTCGAACAGCGTCCACTGGTCGTAGACGGCGTGCAGGGGCACGTCGACCTCGACCGACTCCTTGACCATGCTCATCCGGTGCCTCCCTGGTGGTTCGCGGCCGGGCCCGTCCCGGCCTCGGCTGCGCGCCTGCCCCGCCCGGGCGCCGGTAACCGTCCGTTGGCCGGAGAACCGTCCCAGTGGGTGCCACCGGTGGCCGACCGGCGCCGCCCGGGATTGCATGGGAATCCCCGATCCCCTGCTCCGGGAGGCAGTCGTGTACGAGATGTGGGCGGAGTCCGATCCGGCGGTGGAGCCGTCGGGCCTGGTGTGGCACGTGGTGTCGAAGGACGACGCGTCGACAGCGCTCTGCGGGCAGCTGTTGGAGCTGTCCCGCCGGGTGGTCCCGAACGGCCTGGAGGGGCCCGCCGGGGTGCCGGACCGCTACTGCGATCCGTGCCTGGTCACGGTGCGCGAGACCATGGCGGCGACCGCGGGCTGACAGCGTGGCGGGGGGGGGGGGCCCCCCCGGGGGCCCCCCCCCCCCCCCCCCCCCCCCCCCCCCCCGCCCGGGGGGGGGGGGGGGCCCCCCCCCCCCCGGGGGGGGGGGCGGGCCCCCCCCCCCCCCCCCCCCCCCGGCCGAGGGCCGCACCTCGTGCGTCGGTCCC
>NZ_JBIBVJ010000008.1:218905-331276 GCF_043080305.1 Kitasatospora sp. NPDC015120
CGGGGGCGGGCGGGGGGGGGGGGGGGGGGGTGGGGGGGGGGGGGGGGGGGGGGGGGGGGGGGGGGGGGGGGGGGGGGGGGGGGGGCCCCCCCCCGGGCCCCCCCCCCCCCCCCCACGCTGCGCGCGCCCTCAGCATGCGCTGTCAGGGCAGTGGCACGGCGTCCAGGCAGGGGTGCCGGGCGCTTCCGGCCGGCGCGGTCAGGACGGTGGCCACCTGGCCGGCGATCTCCACCCGGAGACCGCCGTCGGCGCTCGCCCACACCGGCCTTCCGCCCGGTCCCAGGGCGCCGGTCCGGTGGACGACGACGACGGAGAGTGGCGCGTGTCCGCCGGTCGTGGCCGGCAGGGTCACCGCGTAGCGGCGGTACGGGTCGGTCATGGCCCGCCTCCTCGGTTCGGCCCCCGCCTGTCGATTGTCCGCACACCGGGCCGGACCGCACCTCGGGGCCACCGCCCCCGGTAGGGGGCGGGGCGGCGGGGGCGGCCCGGCGCGGCGGTCCCGCAGCCGTGCGGTCGTGCCGGTCGTGCGGTCGTGCGGTTCAGGTGCTCAGCGCGACGATCATCCCGATGAGCATGACCGACACGGCCACCGCCGCCAGCACGATCACGACGGCGGGCCAGCGGCCCCAGGCCCGGCGGACCTCCACGGGCTCGGGGTGCGAGATTCCTGAGATGCCTCCTTCGGCCGGCGGCGTGTCGCCGCCGGGCGGCAGGGTGCCGCGCGGGTCGAGGCCGGGTGTGCGGTCGGGGTCGGGGTCAGGTGTGGCCATGATGTCGTCCCGGGTCGTGGCTTGCTCCGGAACCCCGGCGGGTTCCCCGGGTGGACGGCGGCAAACCCCGGTGCCGCTCGGCCGGGCAACCACGTCTGCCGGGGCCACCGCCCGTACGACACGGGCCGCCCCCGGGCCCGAAGGCCCGGAAGCGGTCCGCTCCGGCGAACGGTGATCCTGCGGGCGCTACTCCACGGACCGGTCCGTGTTCGAACGGCGCCGCGCACGGTGGAGCAGGAGGCCGCCCACCGTCACCAGACCGCCGGCGGCGAGCCCCGCCGCCGTGACCGTCGCACCCGTGTCCGGCAGGTGACCGCCCCCGCCGTGCGGCGGCTCCGACGGGCCACCCGGGTGCGGCGGCTTCGACGGGTGAGGCGGCTTCCCGCAGCCCTCCTTCCCGGGGCATTCCGACACCGTGATGCACAACGACACGGGCCGGCTCTTCACGGACTCCCCGTTCGGGGTACGGGCCGAGGCCGTCACCGTGTTCGTCACATGACCGGCCCTCGCGTCCTCCTGCGTCACCACGTACGTGCCACGACACGTCGTGCTCCCGCCCGGGTTCAACGTCGTCGTGTCACAGACGACCGACGCCACCCGGTCATCGCTGACAGCGACGTCCGTCAGCACGGTCGACCCGCTGTTGGTCACCGTGTACGTGTACGTCACCGTGTCACCCGCTCTCGCGGAGCCCGACACGTCGGACTGCTTCGTGATCGACAACGACGGCGCACCCGGCACCGTCTCCACCGTCACCTCCACCGGCGGGCTCTCCACCGGCCGGCCCTCGGGGTCGGTGCCCGACGCGCGGGCCGTGTTGGTCACACGACCCGCTTCGACGTCCCGCTCCGTGATCGTGTACGAGCCGTGGCAGGTGGTGCTCTCGCCCGGCGCGAGGCGGGTCGCGGTGCAGCTGACGTTGCCGATCAGGTCGTCGGTGACGGTCAGGCCGGTCAGGTCGGTGGTGCCGGTGTTGTGGGCGGTGTAGGTGTAGGTGACGGTCTCGCCGACGGAGAACGGGCCGGGCCGGTCCGCCCGCTTGGTCAGGCTCAGCGCCGGCGCGCCCTGGTTCACCGTGATGACGGCCGTGGTCTCCTCGCTGACCACCTGGTCGCCGGTCTGGTCCGTCGCGTAGGCCACGGCGATGTTGATGACGTGGCAGCCGTCCGGGTGGGGCTGGTCACAGACCAGGTCCTGCCGGGTGACGGTGTACGTGCCGTGGCAGGTGGTGGTGGCGCCGGCCGCGAGGGTGGTCGCGTCGCAGACGATGCCGGTGATGTGGTCGTCGGTGACGGTCAGGTCGTTCAGGGCGAGGTTGCCGGTGTTGGTGACGCGGTAGGAGTAGGCGACCACCGAACCGACCTGGAACGGGCCGCTGGACGTCACCTGCTTCGCCAGGGACAGCCGGGGCGCCGGGACGGGGACGGTGATGCTCGCGTCGGCGGGGTCGCTGGCGATCGGGTGGCCCTGCGGATCGAGCGCCCCGGCCCGCGCCGTGTTGACGATGACGCACTGGGTGGCGTTGCTGTCGGCGCGCGTACAGTCGTCGATGTCGGCCTGGGTGACGGTGTACGTCCCGTGGCAGGTGGTGGTGGCGCCGGGGGCGAGGGTGGTCGCATCGCACGGGACGGGCGCGACCCGGGTGTCCTGGACCGTCACGTTGTGCAGAACCGTGCTGCCGGTGTTGGTGACGGTGTAGGAGTAGGCGGCTGTCGAACCCACGTGGTACGGACCGCTCGAAACCACCTGCTTGGTCAGGGTGAGGTGGGGCGTTCCGACGGGAATGGTCAGGTCGGTCTCCGGGGAGGTGATCGTCTGCCCGTCCGTGGTGCCCGTCGCCGTGGCGGTGTTGGTGACCGAACCGGTCGTCCCGTCGGTCGGCGTGATGGTGTACGTGCCGGTGCAGGTGGTGGTGTCCCCGGTGCTGTCCGCCGGAGCCAGCGTGGTGGACTGGCAGGTGATGCCCGTGACGTGGTCGTCGTGAACCTGGATGTTGGTCAGCTGCACCCCGCCGGTGTTGCGGACGGTGTAGGAGTAGGTGACGGTCTGCCCGACGGTGTAGGGGCCCGGCGTGACCACGTTCTTCTCGATCTGGAGCGCGGGCGGCTTTTCGAGGGGCACGCTCTCCGAGGACGGCGGCGAGGTGACCGGGTCGCCGTTCGACGTTCCCGTCGCGACGGCGGTGTTGTCGATCGATCCGTTGGCCGCGTCAGCCGCGGTGACCGTGTAGGTGGCGGTGCAGGTGATCGTCCGACCGGGCGCGAGCGTGGTCACGGGACACGACACCGGGCCCACCTTCGGGTCGTTGACGACCAGGTTGGAGATCTCGGTGTTGCCCGAGTTGGTCACCACGAAGTCGTACGGCACCTGCGACCCCGGAGCAAGGTCACCGGGCAACGGCAGCCTGACCTGCTTCACCAGGTTCAGCTGGGGCAGCGGGGCGTCGGTGGTGACGACCACGTTCCGGATCAGATGGACGTCGGTGGACGCGCCGGTCGACGAGGCGAAGCCGAACTTGTAGGTGGCCGGAAGCGGCTGGGGCGCGGGGGTGGACAGGACCTGGTGCGGGCCGGTGCCGTCGTTGAAGTCGATCGCCACGGTGATCGTCGGGTTGGCCCCGGCGGTGATGCGCACGTTCACCTGCCGCCGGGACTCCTCAAGGATGTCCGCGGCCTGCGCCGGGGTGACGCCCGGAGGCAGGACGGTCGTCGGGCCCTGGAGCTTGCCCGGCAGGGTCGAGGGCCACGGACCGGTGGTGGTGAGGTTGCTGGTCGTGGCCGTCAGGAAGCAGTAGCCGACCACGTCGTTGCCCGGGCCGCGCAGGGTGACCATGTTCGGACCCGGTGGCGGGAAGGCGATCCTGGCCGGCGCCCGCTGGGGACAGCCGTTGCCGCGCTCCTCCCCGTCACCGAAGAAGTTGCCGTAGACGTCCAGGCCGAGGCCGAGGTATCCGTGGTCGACGCCGGGCAGCAGCGGACTCCCGGGATTGTCGGCCTGACGGATCTGGGCGTAGCCGAGACTGCCGCCGTAGGAGCCCGGACGGGTCAGCGAAGCGGCACCGTCCACGAGGAAGAAGGAGATCCCGTCTGCCGGGTTCGCCGGGGTGGTGCTTCCGTACTGGTACTGGTCGAACGTGACGTCAAGACCCTGCCCCGCCGGGAGGGCGTGGTTGTACAGCACGGCCGCACTCTGGAAGTGCCCGGCGTCGGTCAGCCGCAGAAAGCCCTCCGGCGCCGCGTTGTCCGGAGGCACCGGCCCGATGGCCGGCGGGCAGCCGAGCACCGGGTGGTTCCCGCTCCCCGGGGGCGAAGCCGTCGGCGGAGCGCCGGTCAGACAGGCCGGCCCCACCGCCGAGAACTCCGGAGCGGTGGCCTGCCTGAACGACTCGTCGAGCAGCGGAGCACCGGCGGCCCGCACCTGCGCCTGCCCGGTCGGGTTGGCGGCGGCCCTCGGGTAGGCCCGGGCGACGCCGCTCCCGCCGGTCGACAGGGGCAGCGCGGTGCCGACGGCGAGGGCCAGTACGGCCGCGGCGAGGCGGGGGCCCCGCCCACGCCACCCGCTCTGGCCAGGGGGCGAAGGGGATTGTCTGCTTCTCATATTTTTTATCACTAGCAGCGGCCGGCCGACCGCCTCGGACGACAGCCCGGCAGGTCCCTCGGACGGCTCCCGCAACAGACCCCTATGCCGCCACCGGGGCTCGACGAGGACGCCGAGCCTGCGGGGCAGCCGTCCGGGGAGCGGTGGACGGAGACCGTTCGAGCTCGGTGCGCCGGCCCTTGCTGTCGCCGTAGCCGGCGTCCGCGGTCACCCGGCGCAACGGGATCCCGCCGTGGATCGCCCGGCGGACCGTCCCGCCGGGCGGTCCGGTGCCCGGTCGTGAACCCGACCTCGTCGCCGGTTCCTGCGAGCCGGCAGCGCTCGCGGTCGTCGGTCCAGGACTTCGGCAGGCGGAGCGTCCGGTCGATCGGGGTCCGGCCAAGCCGTCCGGAGTGGGCGGGGACGACGCACCGGCGGAGGCGGGTTTGCCCGGCCGCCGGTCGGCTAGCCGCCGGGTATGGACACTTCCTCCCATGACCTCCCGCAGGGCGGGCCGTGCTCCCGCCGGCTGCGTGACGCCCTCGACGCCCCGGCCGGGTGGCGCTTCCTGGACCGCGCCGCCGCGCCGCTCGCCGACGCGGTGAACGGGCTGCCGCTCGGCCGCTACCGCGACCTGCTGCACGGTGTGTGGCTCGGCCACCCCCTGCACCCGGCGCTGGTCCAGCTGCCGATCGGCTGCTGGATCTCGGCGGAGCTCCTGGACGCCCTGCCCGGGCACCGCCGGGCGGCGGGCGTCCTGGTCGCCGCCGGGCTGGCGGCGGCCGGGCCCGCCGCCGCGGCCGGCTGGGCGGACTGGGCCCGCCTGGACCCGCCCCGGCGGCGCACCGGTCTGGTGCACGCCGCCTCCAACTCGGCGGGCGTCCTGCTGTTCGCCGCCTCGCTCATGGCCCGCTGCCACCACCGGCCGATGAAGGGCCGGCTGCTCGGCCTCGCCGGGCTGACCGCCGTCTCGGTCGGCGGCGTGCTCGGCGGCCAGCTCTCCTACCGGCAGGCGGCGGGCCCCAACCGGGCGGCGGCCGTGCCCCGGCTGGCGCCCCCGGACTGGGTCGCGGTGGGGCCGGTCGAGGACTTCCCGCCGGGTGAGCCGGTGCGGCGCACGGTCGACGGGCTGGCGGTGGTGGTGGTCCACGACGACCAGGACGGCTGGCACGTCCTCGCCGAGCGCTGCGCGCACCTGTCCGGCCCGCTGGCCGAGGGCACGGTGGTGGACGGCTGTCTGCGCTGCCCGTGGCACGGGAGCGAGTTCCGGCTGAGCGACGGCGAGGTCGCCCGCGGGCCCGCCACCGCCCCCCAGCCGGTGCTCCAGGCCCGGGCGCTCTCCGGACACCTGGAGATCCGGCTCCCCGGCGCGGGCTGAGGGGCCCGGGGGCCGAGAGAGGCGCGGGGAAGCCGCGCGAGCGGGTGCGGGGCAGAGCGGGTGCGGGGGTCAGAGCGGGTGCGGGTCAGAGCGGCTCGACGCTGAGCTGGACGCCCAGTTCGGTGAACCCCAGCGCGGCCGCCACGCGCCGGGACGCCGGCACCCTGGCCCGCCACTGCGGCAGCAGGTCCCGCGCGAGCGCGTGCCGCACCGCGGCGGAGGCGGCCGCCCGGGCGAGGCCACGGCCGCGCAGGGCGGGCGCGGTCAGCACGGCCAGGTGGGCCGTGCGGCCCGGCCAGCGGCAGTAGCCGGCGGCGGCCGCGATCCGGCCGTCCACCCGGACGGCGAAGGCGGGCGAGGTGATCTCGTCGAGGCCCGCCTCGTCGGCGTCCGCCCGCCCCGCGGCCCGGTGCAGACCGGTCAGGTCCGGGTGTCCGGCCGGCAGGCGCTCCGGCCGCTCCACGCCCGCGTCCGGATCCGCGTCCCCCGCGGCCGGCCGGAAGCCGGCCGCGGACACATAGGCGAGCGCGGCCGGTCCGAGCACCCGGCCGAGCGGGAACGCCCTCGTGAACACCGCCGGATCGCCCAGCCGGCCGGCCGGCACCCCGGCCACGGCGGCGCGGATCCGGTCGGCGGTCTCCTGCGTCGGCGCCGTCACGACGGCCGCCCCGCCCAGGACGACGACGCCCACCCAGCCGGGCGGGCAGAGCCGCGACCCGGGAGAGACCACCACCTCGGCCTCGCCCGCCGCCCCGAAGGCGACCGGCACCGCCGCCAGTTCCCGCCACGGGGCCGCGGCCCGCACCACCGCAGGATCGTCCGCCACGGGTCCGATCCTGCCAGGCGGCTCGCCGGGGTGTGGGACCGCCCCGGTGGGGCAGCCGCTCCGCATGCTGCTGATCAGACCTCCCGGTGTGTACCCGCCCCAGGGCGACACCGACCTGCTCGTCCGCTGTCTGCGCCGCGAGGCCCTCGACCCCGCCAGCCGGGTGCTGGACCTCGGCACCGGCACGGGGGTGGTGGCCCTGGCCGCCGCGCGCACCGGGGCACGGGTGACGGCGGTGGACCTCTCGCCCCGCGCCGTGCTCACCGCCTGGGTGAACACCCGGTTGCACCGCAGCCGGGTCGAGCTGTGCCGGGGCGATCTGACCGGCCCGGTGAGCGGGCGGAGCTTCGACCTGGTGACCGCCAATCCCCCGTACGTGCCCGCCGAGGAGCCCGGACGGCCCCGCGGTGCGGCGCTGGCCTGGGACGCCGGGCCGGACGGGCGGCTCGTCCTCGACCGGATCTGCCGGGAGGTGCCGGAGCTGCTCACCGCCCGCGGAACGCTGCTGCTGGTGCAGTCCTCGCTCGCGGGGGTGCCGCAGACGCTGGCCGCGCTGCGCGACGCGGGGCTGCGGGCGGCCGTGGTGGCCCGCCGTCGGCAGGTGTTCGGGCCGGTGATGACGGCGCGGGCCGGACTGTTCGAACGGCTGGGGCTGATCGGGGCGGGCGAACGCGAGGAGGAGTTGGTGGTGGTGCGCGGTGTCCGGTCGCGGTGACCCGGGCGGCGGCGGCCGTCCACCGGTGCGGGTGACGGTCCTGGCGGAGGGGCCGGTCCTGGTGGAGGGCCCGGTCGAGGTGACCGGGCCGGACGGCCTGGTCCGGCTCTGCGAGCGCCCGGTGGTGGCGCTCTGCGCGTGCCGGCGCAGCCGGAACCAGCCGTTCTGCGACACCAGCCACCGGCGGCGCCGGGCCCGGCCTCAGGCCGGGTAGACGCCGCGCACATTGTCCTGGGCCGGGCGGGCGGCGGCGGCCGGGCCGGCCGCGAAGGCCCGCAGGACGTTCTCGGTCACCCGGCGGGTCAGCGCGCCGGTGCGCCCGTCCAGGCCGTGGTTGACGCCCGGGGCGGCCGGGCCCTCGGCGTCCAGCGACTCGACCCAGCGCATGGTGCCGCAGGCGAACACGGCCGCGCCGGAGGGGTGGGTGTAGTAGGCGGTGTCGGCGCGGGCGCGCCGGCCGTCGCAGACCACCGGGGAGTGGGAGACGATCTCCAGCGGCCGGGGGAAGGAGCGGGCCGCGTCGACCGTGTCGTACTCGACGCCCACCAGGTGCTCGAAGGAGTCGCCCGCCGCCACGCCGGTGCCGTCGAAGATCCAGTGCCCGGGCGCGGTGACGACGTACGGCGCGTCGACGGGGTAGCCGTCGTACAGCACGCCGAGCAGGGAACTCTCCGGGTCGGCGCCGGGCCCCAGCCGGAAGTCGGTGGTGGCCGGCCCGCCGTCCAGGTAGCCGGGGTCGCGGGCCCAGTCGCCCTTCCAGCAGGCCATGATCCGGTCCTCGCCCAGCGGGGACGGCTGGTAGCGCACGCGCCGGAAGCAGCAGTTGGCGCCGAGCACGGCCAGATTGGTCCCGGCGTCGCGGGCCGCGGAGACGGCCGCGCGCTGCTCGGGCGACCAGTACTCGTCGTGGCCCGGCGACAGGACGGCGTGCGCGCCGTCGAGGATGCCGGGGCGGCGGTGCACGTCCACGCCGGTGACGTAGGACAGCGGCAGTCCGAGGCGCTCGGCCAGCGCGATCAGCGGCGCCTCGTAGACGAGGAACAGGCCCGCGCCGTCGTCGTACAGGTACGGGCGGTCGAAGCTGACCTCCAGCGAGCGGGTGGCGAGCCCGCCGCTCGGGCCGTCGTACAGGTCGTGGCCGCCCCACTGGTTGTACGCCTGCCAGGTGCCGACGGCGTTGACGACGACGAGGGTGCCGGCGGTGGCCGCGGAGCGGATCGTCAGCGGCACGTAGCGCTGGCCCTCGCCGTCGACGGCGTCCAGGCGCAGCAGGTAGCTGCCGGGCGGCCAGCCGGTGGTGTCCAGTTCGGCGGACGGCTCCCAGGCGGTGGTCACGGTGCGGGTGCGGGGGTCGACGACGGCGGGCGGCCGGCGCCCGCCGGGCAGCGGCGGGGACCGCCACAGCAGGCGGGCGCGCGCACCGCCGTACCAGCCCATGCGGTAGGCGCTGACGCGGAAGGCGGGGGCGGTGGTGGACACGTGCAGCCGCACGCGTTCGCCGGGCAGCGCGCTGACCTGCGCGGCGTAGCCCTCGACGGCCTCCGGCGGGCCGGCGGCGGTGATCCGCCAGCCGGCGTCGCCGGGCAGGGCGTTCTCCGCTTCCGTCGGTGTGGGCGCGGCCTCGGCCGGGGCCGCCGTCGCGGCGGGCGGGGTGGCCGACGAACGGGTCCCCGGGGGCGCGGGCGTCGGGGAGCGGCTGCAGGCCCCGGCCGCCGCGGCGGCGAGCGTCAGCCCGAGGAACCGCCGCCGTCCCGCCATGCCGCGCTGCCCGTCCATGCACCCTCCGCACCCTCGGCCCCCGCTGACCGGTCGTCGGGAAAAGGATGCGGGAGCCCGCACCGGCGGGGCGGCAGCGACACCACCTCAGCCGGGACCGTCGGGCAGCGGCGAGCGCAGCGAGCTGCGCCCGGCCCGCCAGTGCTCCAGCAGGTGGGCGGAGAACCGGCCGTCGACCGCCTCCGTCGCCGCCAGGCCGAAGGCGATGTCCCCGGCCAGCGCGGGTTCGGTGGCCGTCAGCGCGTCGATCACGCCGCGCCGGACCAGCTGCTCGTGGACCGCGTCCGCCTCGACGTGCTCGCGGTAGAACAGGGTGCCCTCCGGGCCGGCCCCCAGGCGCTCCAGCGCGGCGGCCAGCCGGGCGGCGCCCGGCGAGGAGGTGATCTCGATGGCGGCGAACTGGCCGACGGCCGCGCCGCGCAACGCGCGGTGCAGCCCGAACAGCATCATCAGGTTGACCACCGCCAGCGCGGGCGCGGGCACCGCGTCGAGGTAGTGCCCGTAGGCCGGCTCCAGGCCGAGGTCGGCCATCATCCGGGCGAACAGCAGCGCATGGGCGTTCTCGGGCCGCCCGGCACCGTACTCGTCGAAGGCGACCGTCATCAGCACCGCCTGGGCGGGGCCGTGGATCCTGGGCAGCAGCCACAGCTGCGGATCGGCCTCCTTGAGGTGGTAGACCGAGCGGTGCACCAGGTACTCCCGGGCCTGCCAGCGCTCGCCCTCGGCCTCCAGGTACGCCGACGGGCCGCCGTCGCCCTCGGCGCTCAGCAGGCCCCCGACGGCCTCGGCGAGCGGCGGCACGGGCCCCGCCGCGTCCCGGACGGCGGCGAGGAACGGGCGCTCCAGACCGCGGCGGCGGGCGAGCAGGCCGGGGTCCCACTCCCAGCCGGGGTGGACGCCGGGCAGGCCGCGGTCGTGCAGTTCGTAGCAGAGGTACAGGGCCAGCTGGTGGTCCTCGCCCCACGGGTCGGTGCCGCGGAGCGCTTCCGTCCAGGCGCCGTCGGGCGGGCCCGCGGTCACCAGGGCGAGGACGGCGGCGGAGAGCGGCCCCCGGGGAGCCGGGGTCCGCCTCATCGCGTGCTCCCGCCACCGGACGGACGCCGGTTCGCCGGCGCCCCGGCGGGCCCGGGGAGCGGCGGCCGTCCCCCGGCCCCGTGAGCGGGCGGTGCGTTCGGGGTCCGCAGGTCCATACCGTCCGCCTCCTCGGCGTCGTGCTCCGCTTCCGGCCGGGCGGGTTCCCCCGATCGTCCGGAACGAACCCCACGCACGGCCGGCCGTGCGACAGCGGGCGGGCGTCACCGTCCGGGCGGGGCCGGGACGCGCAGGGCCAGGAGCAGACCGTGATCGACGGGGGCGGGGCCGGTGGTCAGGCGGGCGGCGATGCGGTCGAGGTGGGCGGGGAGGGCCGGGAGAGCGGCGGGCCCGCCGCCGTCCGGGGGGCCGGCGGCGTCGAGCAGGCGGGCCGTGCGGTCGGCGCCCGGGCCGTGCACCGGACGGCCGAGGGTGGCGAACAGGAGGACGTCGCCCGGCCGCAGGCTCAGATCGGACTGGTCGTAGCGGGCCTCGGCGCCGGCGCCGAGGGCGGGGCCGACGGGGCCGGGGGCGAAGGCGGGGGCGCCGGCCCGCAGGAGCAGCGGGGGCACCTCGTCGGCGGCGCTCCACAGCAGTTCACCGGCGTGCGGGTCGTAGAGGGCGCAGACGGCGCCGGCCGTGCGGTGGCCGTCGTGCTCGCGGAGCATGGCGTTGAGCACGTCGAGCAGTTCGGCCGGGCCGGCCCCGGTGTGGGCGAGGGCGCGCAGGCCGTTGCGGACCTCGCCCGCCCGGACGGCGGCGACCGGGCCGCGCCGGCCGACGCCGCCGACCGCCAGCAGGTAGCGGCCGCCGGGCAGCCGCAGGAGGTCGCACAGGTCCCCCGCCGAGCGGGGGTTCTCGGCGCCGCGCAGGGGGCGGACGGCGCTCTCCGGCCCGCCGGTCTCCGGTTCGGCGACGGACGACGCCGCCGTCAGCGCGGTCCGCAGGGCCCGCGCGGCCCGGTGCTCGGCGGCGGCCCGGCGGCGCTGCTCGGCGAGGCGGGAGCGGACGGCGGTCAGCTGGTCGTCGGTGTGACGCCGCCCGGTGACGTCCTCGACGACGCCGTTGACGGTGCGCGCCCGGCCGCCTCCGGGATCGGCGAGCGACTCGGCGACGACCCGCAGGACGCGCGGGGCGGCGCCGTGCGCGCCGACCACGCCGAACTCCAGGGTGGCCAGGTGCTGGCCGGCGAGCAGTCGGCGGACCAGCAGGCCCGCGGCGGGCCGGTCCTCGGGGCACACCCGGTGCAACAGCCCGGCGAGCGGCACCACGGCCGGCCGGCCGCCGCCGAGGCCGAGCAGCCGCAGGGCCTCCCGGGAGCAGTCCGGCCCGGGATCGCCGGTCGACCAGCGGAAGCTGCCCACGCCCGAGAGCCGTTGCGCCTCGGCCAGGTGGGCCGCGCGTTCGACCGGGCCGCGGCGCGGGCGCCAGGTGAGCAGCAGGCCGTCCAGGAAGGGGGTGGCGCGGATCGTCACGGCCCGTTCCGGGCTGCCGGTGCCGCTGAAGCCCTCCGCCGGGCCTTCGTGCGGGACGGCCTCGACGGCGGCCCGCAGGATCCGGGCGAACGTCCCGGTGGCCACCAGGCCCGGGTGCAGTTCGCTGAGGCGCCGGCCCTGGGCGGAGGGGCCGGGGCCGACGGCGGCCCGGTTGGCGTAGGCGACGCGCAGGTCGGTGACCGGCCCGCCGCGGCCGCCCGGGCGGACCGCGGAGAGCGCCAGGACCGGGGAGAAGGTGGCGTCCAGGACGCCGCGCAGCCAGGCCTCGCCGCCGGGGACGGCGAGCGCCGGCTCACCGCCGTCGCCCGCCGCCACCCGCAGCAGGTTCACGCCCACCGGCCCCGCCAGCGCGTTGACGTACCGGGTGGCGGAGCGGGCCTGCTCCGCCGGGCCGGCCCAGCCGAGGCTCATCGCGCCGATGATCCGCCCGCCGTGGTGCAGCGGGACGGCGCAGGCGCTGCGGCCGGGGACGATGCGGCCGGTGACCGGCCGGCCGGCGTCGCTCTCCGGGGGGTCGAACTCCCAGACCATGCCGCCGCCGTGCGCGGCCGAGACCAGGGGCACGCCGGTCTCCGGGGGGATGCGGCGCCACTGGCTGAGCCGCTGGGCGGGGACGCCGTGGCCGGCGACCAGGGCGAGGGCGCCGTCCGGCTCCAGCAGGCCGAGCACGACCGCGATGACGCCGACGGGGGCGAGGGCGACCTCGTGCAGCGCCCGGGCGAGGTCCTCGGGGGTGTCGGCGCTCGCCAGCGCCGAGGAGGCCAGGTGGAAGAGCGCCGCGAGGTCGTGGACCCGGGCGTGGGCCGCCCCGCCCGGCGGGTGCGGCAGGGGCCGGGGCGGTTCGGGCGGCTGCGGGTAGGCGGCGGCCGGTTCCCCGCCCGCCGGCAGCGGCGGCCCGGCCGGGGCCTGCCCGCCGTCCGGGGTCGCCGTGGCGTCCTCGGGCGGCGGGGCGGCGACGCCCACCAGGCCCGCGGCGAGGTCGGCCACCTTGCGGTTGGTGTCCTGGGAGAGGTGCACCAGGTACGCGAACGCCTCGTCGGGGGTGCAGCCGAGCCGTTCGGTGAGCATCCCCTTGGCCTGCTCGATGACGCCGCGGCTGCGCATCGCCCGGCGCAGTCCCTCGGCCTCGGTGCGCAGCCGGTCCACGGCCTCGCGCAGCACGGCGGTCTCCTCGGCGCCCGGCGGGGTGTCCGGGCGCGGGGGGTCCTGCCCCGCGGTGGAGGGCGGCGGGCCGGGCACGGTCACGCCTGTCGGCGCGGGAGGGCTCCGGACCGGTCGGGGCGGAGCGGGAGGGGGGCGAGCTGCATGACGGTCTCCCCGGTGTCGGTGGGGCTCCGCCACGCGCCTGCCCGTGCCGTCGGCCGGACACCCCGGCGCGCACGCGGGACCTCCGGACGGGCGGACCCGCCCGGACTTCCAGTATCGCGGTGCGGACCCGCCCGGGTCGAGCGGACGGGTCCGCCCGGACGGCCCGGGGCGGCTCAGCCGGGGACCGGCGGGCGGGCGAGCAGGCTGGTGTCCAGGCCGGCCAGCAGTTCCCCGGTGTCGGCGTGGACCTCGGCGGCGCCGGCGCCGAGCAGGTCCTGGGCGGAGTGCCCGCCGCTCTCGACGGCCACGCACCGCAGCCCGGCCCGGGCGGCGGCGATGACGTCCCAGAGCGTGTCGCCGACGAAGACCGCCAGCTCGGGGGTGCTCTCGGCCCGGTCGAGGGCGGCGCGGACGAGGTCGGGCTCGGGTTTGGTGGCGGCGACGTCGTCGGCGGTGGTGACCGCGGCGATCACCTCGTCGGCGTCCAGCGCGGCGCGCAGCGCGGTCAGCTCGCGCTGGGAGGCGGAGCTGGCCAGGACCACCCGCCAGCCGCGGCGGGCGCAGGAGCGCAGCAGTTCGGCGGCGTCGGGCAGCGGGCGCACCACGGGCCAGTACCGGGCGTAGAGGGCGTCGTGGGCGGCGGTGACGGCCTCGTCGTCGGCGTGGTCGCGGTCCTCGCCGAGCAGGTGGTCGAGCAGCCGGTCGGCGCCCATGCCGACGGCCCGGTGCACCCGGACGGCGGGGACGGCGCGGTCGTACTGGCGCAGGGCCTCCCACCAGGCGAGGGTGTGCAGGTAGGTGGTGTCGAGCAGCGTTCCGTCGACGTCGAAGAGAGCCGCCGGGTTGGTGGTCATCGGATCCTCCCTGGAGGGGGTCGGGCCTAAGGTGGCACGGTGTCGTGGACGGCGAACGCTTCGGTGGCGCCGGTGAGTTCGAGTACCCGGCGGACCAGCGGCCGGGGGCGGGCGATCTCCACCCGGCTGCCGAAGCCGGCCGCCCGGGCGGCGGCCTCCAGCAGTGCGCCGACGCCGGTGGAGTCGCAGAACGCGAGGTCGCCGCAGTCGATCACCACGACGGTGCCGGGGACGGCGAGCGCGCGGTCGAGGGCCCGGCGCAGGACGGCGACGGAGTCCAGGTCGAGTTCGCCGTGCAGGGCGAGGACGCTGCCGCGGGCCCACGGCCGGAGGCGGACGGCGAGTCCGGCGGGTTCGTCCGGCACGGTCGTGGTGTCGGCGGGCGGTCGGGGCTGACGGCGGGTCATCGCGGGTGCTCCTCTGGGGTGTGCGGTGCCGGACGGGGGCGGCACCCGGGCTCACGCGGTCCGGTAGGGGGCCGCGCGGGCGGGGGCGAGGCGCAGCCCGTGGCCGGGTGCGCCGTCGGCGCCGGGGGTGACGGTGCCGCCGGCGGGGTCGAGGGTGCCGTCGAAGAGCAGCCGTTCGATCGCGACGTGGTCGTGGAACCACTCCAGGTGGCGGCAGTTGGGGACGGCGGCGGCGGCGTGGGCGTGCAGGTGCGGGGCGCAGTGGGCGGACACGTCCAGGCCGTGCGCCTCGGCGAGGGCGGCGGCGCGCAGCCAGCCGGTGAGGCCGCCGCAGCGGGTGGCGTCGGCCTGGAGGCAGTCGACGACGGGGGCCATCCGGGCGAAGTAGGCGGGGTCGTGACCGTACTCCCCCGCCGTCACGTCGGGCCGTACCGCGTCGCGGACGATCCGCAGGCCGGTGAGGTCGTCGGAGGAGACGGGTTCCTCGAACCAGGTGACGCCCTGGTCGGCGAGGGCGTCGCCGATCCGGACGGCCTGTTTGCGCCGGTAGGCGCCGTTGGCGTCGGTGTACAGCGCGGTGCGGTCGCCGACGGCGGCGCGGGCGGCGCGCACCCGGGCGAGGTCGCGGCGTTCGCGGGTGCCCCGGGACTCCCCGATCTTGATCTTGACGCGCGGGATGCCCTGGTCCTCCGTCCAGCCGCGCAGCTGGCGGGTCATCCGCTTGTCGGAGTAGGTGGTGAAGCCGCCGCTGCCGTAGACGGGGACGGGCCGGGCGGCGCCGCCGAGCAGCCGGGCGAGCGGCAGGCCGAGCAGGTGGCCGCGCAGGTCCCACAGGGCGAGGTCGACGGCGGAGAGGGCGCCCGCGACCAGGCCGGGGCGGCCGGTGTTGCGCACGGCGCGGTTCATCGCCTCGTGGGCGCCGGCGGTGTCGTGGGCGTCCCGGCCGGTGACCAGGGCGGCGAGTTCCTCGCGGACGACGGCGCCGGCGGCCGGGGCGCCGTACGTCCAGCCGGTGCCGGTGTGCGGGCCGCTGACCGCCTCGACCAGGACGAGGGTGGTGCGGTCCCAGGCGAGGGTGCCGTCGGCCTCCGGGCTGTCGGTGGGGACGGTGTAGACGCGCACGCCGATCCGTTCGACGGCGTTCATGACGGGGCCCGCAGTCCGGATCGGGCGCCGGCGGCGAGCAGCCCGGCCGCGCGGTCGACCAGGGCCATGATGGTGAGCGCGGGGTTGGCGCTGCCCTGGGTGGGCAGCACGCTGCCGTCGGTGATCAGCAGGTTCGGCACGGCGAAGGTGCGCAGCCGGTGGTCGACGACGCCCTCGCGCGGGTCGGCGGCCATCCGGCAGCCGCCGACCAGGTGGGCGTAGCGGTCGATGGTGATGACCTCGCTCGCCCCGGCGGCGCGCAGGATCGACTCCATCACCTCGCGGGCGGCGCGGATCAGCCGGCGGTCGTTGTCGCACTGGGAGAAGGAGAACGCGGCGACGGGCAGGCCGCGCCGGTCGGTCTCGGCGGCGAGGGTGACGCGGTTGCCGGCCTGCGGCAGGAGTTCCGCCATGGCGCCGAGGGTGGCCCAGTGCACCGAGTCGGCGAGGTAGGCGCGCAGGTCGGCGCCCCAGTGGCCCTGGGCGATCACGTGCTCGGCCCAGGTGATGGGCAGCGGCGAGATGTTCTGGATGGTGAAGCCGCGCCGGTAGGGCTTGGCGGGGTCGCTCTCGTAGTACTGCTCGGTGGAGACCTCGGGCGGCGGGGCCTTGTAGGCGCGGATCTCCTCGTCGAAGCGGCCGGAGGTCTGCGGCGCGCCCTGGACCATGACGTAGCGCCCGACCTGGTCGTGGTCGTTGCACAGGCCCTCGGGGAAGCGCCGGTTCGCGGAGTTGAGCAGCAGGCGCGGGGTCTCGATGGCGTAGCCGGCGACGGCGACGGTGCGGGCCCGCTGGAGGTGTTCGCGGCCGTGGTGGAAGTAGCGCACGCCGCGGGCGAGCCCGTCGGGGCCGAGGTCGATGCCGGAGGCCATCGCGTCGGCGCGGATCTCGGCGCCGCGGGCGAGGGCGTCGGGGACGTGCGTGATCAGGGGCGAGGCCTTGGCGTTGACCTTGCAGCCCTGGAGGCAGAAGCCGCGGTAGATGCAGTGCGGGCGGCGTCCGAAGCGGCCGTTGGTGATGGCGACCGGGCCGATCCGGGCCTCGATGCCGAGCGCGGCGGCGCCGCGCAGGAAGACCTCGCCGTTGCCGCCGAGCCGGTGCGGGGGGTGCGGGTAGGGGTGCGGTTCGCCCCAGGGCCAGTACTGGCCGGCGACCGGGAGTTCGTACTCCAGGCGCCGGTAGGACGCGCGCAGGTCGGCGTAGTCGATCGGCCAGTCGGCGCCGACGCCGTCGAGGGTGCGGGTGCGGAAGTCGGAGGGGTGGAGGCGGGGCGCGTACCCGGCGAAGTGGATCATCGAGCCGCCCACGCCGCGGCCGGAGTTGTTGGAGCCGAGCGGGACGGGGTCGGTGCCGGAGATCACCCGCGGCTCGGTCCAGTACAGGTGGTGGGAGGCGGCCTCGTCACTGACCCAGTCGGCGAGCGGGTCCCAGAACGGCCCGGCCTCCAGGACCACCACCGACCAGCCGTGCCGGGCCATCCGCTGGGCGAGGGTGGCGCCGCCGGCGCCGCAGCCGACGATCACCAGGTCGACCTCGTCGGTGTCCCGGAAGCGGCGCATGTCCCGGATCAGGGTGTGGTCGAAGCCGCGGCCGTCGGGCGGCAGCAGCCAGGGCGACTCGTTGCCCGCGCGGGTCTCGCGTTCGGCGCGGGCGTTGGCCCGCAGGGTCTCGGCGGCGGCGCGCAGCCGCGAGTGCCGGCCGGGATCGGTGGCGCGCGGGACGGGCCGGGGCGGCGTGCGGTCGGGCGGGCGGGGCGGGCGCGGGTCGGCGTCGGCGACCTCCCAGGGTTCGCGCTGCCCGGCGCCCAGGCGCAGGTAACCGCGCGGGTGGGCGGGGCCGCCGAAACCGATCTCGTTCCAGGCGGTGGGGTGGGCGTAGTAGGCGGTGCAGGCGTAGCGCGTCCACAGGCTCCAGACGTGCCCGGCCGGCAGGCCGTGCCACCGTTCCCCCCGCAGCTCCTGGACCCGGCCGAGCAGGGCCCGCTGCCGGTCGTCGGCGAGGGCGGCGAAGGGTCCGCCGGCGTCGGCGTCCAGGGCGTGCAGGGAGCGGCGCCAGGCCTCGTCGTCGGGCGGCATGTCGGCGTAGTGCCAGCCGTCGGTCTGCTGCTCGGCGAGCCGGGCGTCGATCATCGGCAGGACGGGGACGGCCGGGTGGTCGAGCAGTTGGTCGAGCAGGGCCCGGGCGGTGGCCTCCTCGGCGGGGGTGTGGAAGCGCAGCGGCGGCTGCGGGCCGCCGGTGCGGGCGAGCACGACCGCGGCCGTGACGCCGTCCCAGTGGCGGGCCTGCCGGAGCACGTCGTAGCCGGGGAAGCGGGTGCCCCCGCCGGGCGCGGGGCGCTCAGGCATCCCGGGACTCCCTGCGCAGCAGGGAGGCGACCAGCCCCATGCCGCCGACCAGGCTCATCAGCAGCGGGGCGAACAGCGGGGGGCCCATCTCCACGTTGTAGCGGGCCGTCGACCAGCCGCCGGGCTTGTCGGCGATCCCGCGCACGTGCAGCCAGGTGCCCTGGAGGCCGTTGAGCACGATGCTCGCCGAGGCGAGGGGCAGCAGGGTGCGGGCGGCGCGCGGGCTGGCCGCACCGGCGACGCCCGCCACCGCGCCGACCGGCCCGAGCCAGACCGGCCACCACATCATCCGGTTGCCGAAGCCGGCCCGGTCGTGCTCCAGGAAGATCTCGGCGGCGGTGATCACCGAGCCGCCGGCGGTGGCGAGCGCCAGCGAGCGCTGGAAGCGTCCGGTGCGGACGTTGCGCAGCGCGAGGCCGGCGAGGTCAGTGGCGCCCATGGCGGCCTCCGAAGGACGGCAGCAGCTCCTGGAGCTTGGCCCGGAAGCCCTGGCGGACCACCGCGACCCGGTCGGCGTCGCCGCGCAGGACGGACTCGGCGGCGGACTGGATCTGGTCCCAGGTGGCGTGCGGCGGGATGGGCGGCACGGCCGGGTCGGTGCGCAGGTCCAGCACGTAGGGGCGGTCGGCGGCGAGCGCGGCCCGCCAGCCGCCCTCCACCTCCCCGGGTTCCAGGACCCGCTGGGCGCCGAGGCCGAGGGTGCGGGCGAACGCCGCGTAGTCGACGTCGGGCAGTTCCTGCGAGGGCAGGAAGCTCGGCGCGCCCTGCATCGCGCGCATCTCCCAGGTGACCTGGTTGAGGTCGCGGTTGTTGAGGACGGCCACCACCAGGCGCGGGTCCTGCCACTGGTGGCAGTACTTGGCGGCGGAGATCAGCTCGGCCATGCCGTTCATCTGCATGGCGCCGTCGCCGACCAGGGCGATCGCGGGCCGGTCCGGGTGGGCGAACTTGGCGCCGATCGCGTAGGGCACGCCGGGGCCCATGGTGGCCAGGGTGCCGGAGAGGGAGCCGCGCATCCGCCCGTGGAAGCGCAGGTGGCGGGCGTACCAGTTGGCGGCGGAGCCGGAGTCGGCGGTCACCATGGCGTCGTCGGGCAGCTGGCCGTCGAGGGTGTGCACGACGTACTCGGGGTTGATCGGGTCGGCCTCGACGCGGGCGCGCCGCTCCATGACGTCCCACCAGCGCTCGGTGTTGTCGCAGACGGTGCGCTGCCAGCCGCGGTCCTCCTTGCGGACCAGCAGCGGCAGCAGCGCGTCGAGGGTGCGGGCGGCGTCGCCGACCAGGTTGACCTCGTAGGGGTAGCGCAGGCCGACCATGAACGGGTCGAGGTCGATCTGCACGGCTCGGGCCTTGCCGAACTCGGGCAGGAACTGGGTGTAGGGGAAGCTGGAGCCGACGGTGAGCAGGGTGTCGCAGTCGCGCATCAGCTCGTAGGAGGGGCGGGTGCCGAGCAGGCCGATCGAGCCGGTGACGTAGGGCAGGGTGTCGGGCAGCGCGTCCTTGCCGAGCAGGGCCTTGGCGACTCCGGCGCCGAGCAGTTCGGCGACCCGTTCGACCTGCTCGCGGGCGCCCCGGGCGCCCTGGCCGACCAGCATCGCCACCTTGCGTCCGGCGTTCAGCACCTCGGCGGCGCGCCGCAGCTCGTCCTCCTGGGGGACGACGTTCCAGTGCGGGCTGCCGAGGCTGGAGGGCACCATCTTGAAGGAGTGCCGGGGCGGCTGGTAGTCGAGCTCCTGGACGTCGGCCGGGACGATGACGGCGGTGACGGTGCGGCGGGCGCCGGCGGTGCGGATCGCCCGGTCCAGGACGTTGGGCAGCTGCTCGGGGACGGTCACCATCTGGCAGTACTCGGCGGCGACGTCCTTGAACAGGCTGAGCAGGTCCACCTCCTGCTGGTAGGAACCGCCCATCGCGCTGCGGTCGGTCTGGCCGACCAGGGCGACCACCGGGACGTGGTCGAGCTTGGCGTCGTAGAGGCCGTTGAGCAGGTGGATCGCGCCCGGACCGGAGGTCGCGGCGCACACGGCGGTGCGCCCGGAGAACTTGGCGTAGCCGACGGCCTCGAAGGCCGCCATCTCCTCGTGCCGCGCCTGGACGAAGGCGGGGCGGTTGCCGGCCCGGCCCCAGGCGGCGAGCAGGCCGTTGATGCCGTCGCCCGGGTAGCCGAAGACGTGCTCGACGCCCCAGGCGCGCAGTCGTTCCAGGATGTGGTCGGAAACCTTCGGTGACACGGTGCTTCTCCTCCTTCGCGCCGACGGCCCCCCGCAGCGCGGCTAACCGCTGCGGGGGGCCGGAAACACCCGGAGGGGGCGCGGGTTGTCAGCCGAGACCGGACGGAGCGTCCGGCGGGCCGTCCGCCGCGCGGTCCTCCAGCTGCTCGCGCAGGTGCGCGAGGGTGGCCGAGAGCAGCCGGGAGACG
Organism: Kitasatospora sp. NPDC015120; assembly: GCF_043080305.1. NCBI lineage: Bacteria > Bacillati > Actinomycetota > Actinomycetes > Kitasatosporales > Streptomycetaceae > Kitasatospora > Kitasatospora sp. NPDC015120. The sequence continues at coordinate 238,993 of NZ_JBIBVJ010000008.1, forward strand.
TGCATCTGCGAGACGCCGATCCGCTCGGCGATCTCCGACTGCGTCCGGTCCTCCCAGAAGCGCAGCTTGAGCACCACCTGCTCGCGGCGCGGCAGCTGTCCGAGCAGCGGGCGCACCGCGGTGCGGAACTCGGCCAGCTCGATGCCGGGGTCGCAGGAGCCGAGCCGGTCCAGCAGCGCGCTGCCGGACTCGTCGGTGTCCTGCTCGCGCAGCGCGTCCAGCGAGTTGGGCCGGTAGACCCGGCCGGCGACCAGCCCCTCGACGACCTCGTCGACGCTGAGGTGGAGGTCCTCGGCGATCTCCTCGGGCTGCGGCAGACGGCCGAGCCGCTGCTCCAGCCGGTCCGAGCCGCGGGCGACGGTCAGGTAGAACTCCTGCATCCGGCGCGGCACCCGGACCGGCCAGGAGGTGTCCCGGAAGAACCGCTTGATCTCACCGGCGATGGTGGGGATGGCGTAGGTCACGAACTCCACCCCGCGCGCCGGGTCGTAGCCGTCGACGGCCTTGATCAGTCCGACGGTGCCGACCTGGAGGATGTCGTCCATGTCCTCCGGACGGTGCCGGAAGCGGCCGGCGATGAACCGCACCAGCGGCATGTTGAGTTCGATGATGGTCCCGCGGACGTAGCTGTAGGCGTGCGACTCGCGGGGCAGACCGCCGAGCCGCCCGAAGAGCGCGTCGCTGAGTTCACGGGCCTCGGTCTTGCCCATCGCCCGCAGCTGCGCCTCGGTGGGGCGCGGTGGCAGGTCCGGCGGCAGCCCGTCCGGCAGGGCGGAGGGTGCGGTCGGCGGGGCGGTCGGGGGGTCGGCGCATGGGCCGGTGCGGAGTGTCGACATGGACACGGCAGTTCTCCAGAGAGCGGGAACGCCTGGGCCGCGAGGGACGGCGGGCGGGAACTCCCGCACGCACCGCGGCTCCTCTTCCCGAAGACCTCTGCCCGGCTTCTTCAAGCGACGGTCCAGGTGGCGCCCGACGGGCGCGGGAACGGCCGGCGGTGGTGCGTCGCGGCCACTCCGATGAGAGTGGTACCCGGAATGCGGGGATTGATACCGATCCGCCCGGATTTACTCTCCGCCCCTGCGCTCACGGTCCGCGACGGACACGGGTCCGGCGCGGCCCCGCCCGCGTCCCCCGGGCGAGCAGCAGCACGGCGGTGGGCAGCCACACCACGGAGTACAGCGCCACGGCGAGTGCCGTGTGCACCGTCGCGCCGGCCAGCAGCAGCGCGAGCGACAGCGCCGCCAGCAGCGCCAGGACCGGCCCCGGCACCCGGGCGGCGGCGTCCAGCGCCCGGCCCAGCCCGCCCGGCAGCACGAACCGCATCGTCCGCAGCCGCTGCTCCAGCCGCCGGTCCGCCCGCAGCCCGCCCTCGATCTCCGCCAGAATGCGCCGCTCCCGGCTCGACAGACCCTGACCGTCCATGACCGCCACCTCCGCACCGGTGCTCCGTGGCCCCGGACACCCCGGCGGGTGCCCCACCCCCACCCCGGCAATCCGTCGGACCGGACACCGGGGCGGGGCGGGTGACCGGGCACCGGGGCGGGACGGCGGACCGCCTGCGCACCCGCCGGACGGGCGGCACCGGTGGTGCCGGGCCGAGGGGCGGTGCGCGACGCAAGAGGCCCGCCCGGCCGCTGCGGGCAGGCAGCGGCCGGGCGGGCGACCGGAGGGGCGGACGGGGTCCGGGCGCGGGGTCGGCGCCGTTGGCCGGACCCCGGGGCAGCCGCCCCTCCGGTCAGCAGGTGCCGGTCGGACGCTCGCGTACGACCAGATCGGTGCGGCCGGCCGTGGCGTCCAGCCAGAGCACCCGGGTGCCCCGGTCGGCCACCGGCACGTACTGGCCACCGCGGTTGCAGGAGACCCGCCGGGGGGTGCCGCCGGCCAGCGGGAGCTGCCAGAGCTTCGGCAGGTCGGCGTTGCGCACGGGGCCGTCCGGCTCCTCGAAGGCGTGGCCGAAGGTGACGGCCCGGTCGGAGACGGTGAAGGCGGCGATCCGGCGCAGGTCCGCGGCGGTTCCGGTGAGCACCTCGCGCACCCCGGAGCCGTCCACGGCGCCGGAGCGGATCGAGCTGCCCGTGCTCTTGTCCGCGGGCCGCTCCACCCAGTACAGCCGGTCGCCGGCCAGCCGGGTCTGCTCGGCCCGCACGGCGGGGGCGCCGTCACCGTCGCCCAGCACGTACTGGGCGACGACCCGGCCGGTGGCGATCGAGTAGACGGTCGGCGCGAACACGGTCCGCCCGCCGGACGTCCAGCTCTCGGTCCAGCCCAGCAGTCCGCCCTGGAGGGTGATCCCGGCGGCGGCATGGCCGTCGGCCAGCGGGACCTGCACCACCGGGGCGCCGTCCAGCGAGAACGCGGGCAGGGCCCGGTGGGTGGCGAAGTCGTTCAGCTGGAACGCGACGGTCCCGCCGGAGACCCGCACGTCCGAGACCTGCTGGTTCGGCCCGGTGTGGACGCTGCGCAGCGGTCCGCCGTCCAGCGGCCGGGCCAGCACCTCGGAGCCCCAGCCGCCGCCGGGGAGCCCGCCCAGGGTCGTCCACGCGGCGGTCGTGCCGTCGGTCGCGGGCCAGGCGTGCGAGCGGCCGTCGTCCGGGCTGAGCCGCACGGGTTCGGCGGAACCGCCGACCGTTCCGGTGAGGACGCCGAGGACGCCGCCGAAGCCGTGGCCGGTGGTGGCCGCCACCCAGCGGCCGTCGGCGACGTCCGGCGCGACGAGCCCGCCGGCGACATCGCCCAGCAGCAGCCGGCTGTCCACGCCGATCCGGCGCTGCCAGCCCTCCTTGATCCCGTGCGCGTCGAAGGCGCCGGCGACGGAACGCAGCTGGGCACGGGACAGACCCGTCGCCCGGCCGGCGGCGAGCACCGCGTTGCGGGCCTCGACGAAGCCGTCCAGCGGGGTGAGGTACTCGCTGAGCGCCCGGTAGACCAGCCGGTCGGCGGTCAGCGGGTCCAGGCTGCGCCGGATGTCCCACAGCGCGCCGCCCATGATGGTGGAGTTGAGGTGCGCCCCGCCGCTGTCGACGCTGGAGGGAGCGCCCACGTAGTCGGCGACCGTCGTGCGGCCGTCGTCCAGCCGCCGGTCGGCGCAGGCCTCCGGGGTGCCGGTGCGGCAGAGGCTCTCGCCCAGCAGGGCGGCGCGGGGGTCGTCCATCGACAGGCCCCGGGCGGTCACCTCGATCGCGTTGCCGAAGTAGTCGGAGACGGCCTCGTCCAGGGCCCCGGACTGCCCCGCCATGACCAGCCCGGCCGTCTTCTCGACCACGCCGTGGGTCATCTCGTGGCCGGCCACGTCGAGCGCCACGGCGAACGGGAACTCCTTGGCACCCCCGCTGCCGTAGATCATCTTCTGGCCGTCCCAGGCGGCGTTGCGCATCGACGTGCCGAAGCTGGTGGAGTTGACCACCGCGATGATCGGGCCGTTCCTGCCGTCGATGCCCTGGCGCCCGAGCCGGTCGCGGTAGAAGTCGTACACCAGGCCGGCGTTGACGTGCGCATCGGCGGCGCCGGTGGCGGCCGCCGAGGCGGGGAAGTCCGGCGTCGGGGAGGCCACGGGCTGGACCCCGGCCGGCATCCGGCCCCTGATCTCCAGGAATTCGCGCCCCGCCGCGTCATAGGTGGTGATGGTGGCGGGGCGGGTGAGGTCGGTGAGCTGGTAACTGCCGTCCGGGAGGCGGCCGATGTTCACCTGGACGGGGTTGCCGTGGACGTCCGGAGCGGTGCCGGCCGCCGGTTCCGGGGCCCCCGCGGCCCCGGCGGCCTGCGCGGCCGGCGGCTGCGGGGCGCGGACCTCGTGGCTGAGCACGACCGCGCCGACGGTGGCGTCCACGAACACGGCGCGCGCCTTCGCCTCCCCGGCGGCCGCGTCGGCACCGTGCACGGTGAAGTGGCGGGCGAGCCGGCCGGTGCCGCCGGGCAGCACCACCAGACCGTGGTCGTCGGCCGACGCGGCCTGCCGTGCGACCGGGTCCTCGACCGTGCCGAGCGCGAGACCGCGCAGCACCTCGTCCGGGACGCTCTGCGCGGTCGGGGCGGCCAGCCCGGTGAAGTACTTGCCGCCCGCCGACTCGACGCGCTGCCCGTCGCCCTCGCCGACCAGGTGAACCAGGTAGACGGCCCCGAACACCGGGACGCCGCCGTACTGCTGCGCGAACCTGACGGTGCGGCGGCCGTCGGCGGCCCGCTCCGTGCCGGTCTCCACCAGCTGGGCGGGGTCGATCCGGTAGCGGTCCCGGCGGGCGGCCAGGTGGGCGCGCGCCGCGTCGGCCGGGGTCGCGCCGGGGGCCGGCTCGGCCAGGCCGGTGACCAGCTGCGGGGCGGCGGTGTCCGATCCGGCGACCAGCCCCGGGACGGGGTCGGGGTCGGCGGCCGGGACGGCGGACGCGGCCGGCAGGCCCAGGCCGAGGCCCAGGACGGCGGCGATCGCCGTGCCGAGCAACCTGGGTGAACGGGAACGGTGGTGCACTGCGGTCCTCCCACGGGAAGCGAAGGGCCCGGCCGTCTGCCGGACCACGCGGGTGCGGCGGGCGCCCACACCCCCCACGGCTCGTCCGTTCTCCGGAGCCGGCCGCCCGCCTGGCGAACACCATAGGACAACTCTCGGCATATGTCGATGGTCTGCATATGCAGACCGACGAGGGCCTGCCTCGGGCGAGCGGGCAGGGAGGTCAACCCCGGGCAATGCCCGGGTCATGACAGGACAAAAGCTGCGGACACGGATCGTGAAGGTGCGACAAATCCAGTGAATCTGCCGATCGATGACGGGACCTCAGGCCGGTCGCACACCATTCACCACCGGAAGGAACTCTCCGGGCGGCGCCTCGAAGAGCCGAAAGGACATGCGATTGTTACCATGGCTCAATACAAAATTCGCTTGGTCGCATACGATCTCGTGCGAACCGGAAGCCCGTCCCACCTGCGCCCCCGTCGGGTGCACGGGTGAGCCGGTTGCGAAGAGGAAGAGGCGAGGAAGAGAGCCGGCGGAGCGGAGTGGAGACCGGCAGCTTTCCGGGGGACGTGGAACGCCCGACACCAGCACCAAGAGCCCTGGAGTTTCCTTTGCCGATCCGTCCGGCCGATTTCGCGGCCAAGATGCGCCCGCTGACCGCGCTGGCCCGTCGCAACCGGCCCGCCGGCAGCACGCCCGCCGGGCCGGCCGCCGCGGCGCCGGAGGAGGTCGCGCACCAGGCCGCGCACGAGGACGTTCCCGAGGCCCCGGCCGAGGCCGCGCACGAAGGCGCGCCCGAAGCCGCGCACGAGCCCGTCGAGCCGGTCGAGCCCGAGGACGCCGCCCGGGAGGAGCCCGGATCGCCGTACGAGCGGCTCGGCGCGGAGCGGGCCGCCCGGGAGGCGGAGCTGCTCGGCACGACGGCGGGGATCGTCCGCCACCGCGAGCACCTGGCCGAACCGCGCCGGACGCTGCTGCCCGGCGACCGCCGCGACGGCAACCTCGCCGAGGTGAGCGCGGCGCTGCGGACGGCCGGCCTCGCGCACGGCATCGTGCCCGACCGCCACCCGCGGCACCGGCTGGCGATCCGCCCGGGCGACCGGCCGGCGGTGCTGGAGGCGCTGGCCGCCGCGTTCGCCGGCCAGGCCGTCTACGCCGGCCTCCTGGAGCACGGGCGGACCCTCACCACGGTGCTCGCCGAGCAGCTGCCCGGCGCGGTCGCCCTGCTGGAGGCGGCGGCGGAGCCCGCGCAGGACGCCGAGGACCGGGAGGCGGCGGAGCGCGACGGCGAGCAGGACGGCCAGGGGGACGGCGGGCAGGCCGGACCGATCTGGCCGGCGGACCGGGTCAAGGGCGTGCGGATCTACCGCCCGGCGGTGCTCGGCACCCTGCTGTACGGCCCCGAGACCGGCTGCGACGTCGAGTTCTGGGACTCCGCCGCGCCCTCCGAGGGCGCCATAGCGGCGATCGACGAAACGCCCTTCGGCTGGTGGGTGCCCTCGCTGGAGGCCACCGCCACCACCACGGTCGGCGGCCGGCGCTACCCCCTGCTCGACGTCTTCGCGGCCTCGCTGCCCGAGCAGGTCGACTTCCCGGTCGACGCCGTGATCACCTGGGTCGACGACGCCGACCCCGCCTGGCAGGAGCGCCGGGCCGCCGCCCGCGCCCGGCTCGCGCACACCGCCGCCCCGATCGCGGAGGAGGACGGGATCGCCGAGAGCGGCATCGCGGGCGACGCCGACCAGCGTTTCCGCAACCGCGACGAGCTGCGCTACTGCCTGCGCGCCCTGGCCGCGCACGCGCCGTGGATCCGCCGGATCCACCTGGTCACCGACGACCAGACGCCGCACTGGCTGGACACCTCCCACCCGGGCCTGACCGTCGTCCCGCACCGCGTGCTGTTCGCCGGCACCGACGCGGGCCCGGTGTTCAACTCCCACGCCATCGAGACCCGGCTGCACCTCGTCCCGGACCTCGCCGAGCACTTCCTCTACCTCAACGACGACGTCTTCCTCGGCCGCCCGCTCGTCCCGGAGGACTTCTTCCTCGGCAACGGCATGCCCCGGTACTTCCCCGACCACCGGATCATCCCGCCGGGCGGGGCCGAGCCCGGCGAGTCGGTGTACGTCGCCGCGCAGAAGAACACCCGGGCCGCACTGGCCGCCGCCGTCGGCAAGACCTACCCGCGCACCCTCAAGCACTCACCGCACCCGCTGCGGCGCAGCGTGCTCGCCGAGACCGCGGAGCGGTTCGCGGCCGAGCTGCACGACACCGTCCGCTCGCCGTTCCGCTCGGCCGCCGACCTCGCGCCGGTCACCCTGGCCGTCCACTACGGCCATGCCACCGCCCGCACCGTCGAGGGTCACCTCTACGACGGCTACTTCGTCACCGACAGCACCGAGGACCTCGGCCGGCTCGCCCAGCTGCACGAGGAGCGCTGGGCGGACTACTTCTGCCTCGCCGACGGCACCCGCGACCAGCTGCCGCCCGAGGAGCAGGAGCAGGCCGTCACGGAGTTCCTGCGCACCTACTTCCCGGTGCCCTCGCCCTTCGAGCTCCGCGGGCCGGAGCCGGAGCGGCCCGAGAGGGCCGGCGAGGCCGACGGGACCGACAGGGCCGCCGAGGGCGACGGGACGGACAGGGCCGCCGAGGGCGACGAACGGGCCTGACCAGCGGCGCCCCTCCGGCGTTCCCCGCGTGGCGTACGTCTCATCGGCCTCCCGATCCCCTTCGACCGCGCCGCACTGTGATGGGATGACCCGGCAGAGTGACGACCGCTGACCGGGGGGTACGCCGTGGGGACCGAACTGATCGGGCTGGGACCGGACGCGGGCGCGCCGGACCTCATCGGCGTCGGGCTGATCCGCCTCGCCGTCGAGGAACGGCTGACGCCCGCGGCCGGGTCCGCGCCGTGGCTGGGACAGCTGCGGGCGGCCTCGTTCGCGGACGCGTGGCTGGCCTTCGCCGGCCCCGCGGCACCCGGCCTCCGGGTGCCGGCCGAGACCGTGCTGCAGGCCGTGGTGCGGCGGGCGGCGGAGCTGGTGCTGCGATGCCACAGCGGGGACGGCCCGGCCGCCCTGGAGCGGCTGGGCCGCGCATCGGCCGAGGCCCGCGACCGGGCGCGGCTCGCCGACGTGTCCCACCCGGCCGATCCCGCCGCGCTCGTCCTGCTCTGGCACGGGGTCCGCGCGGCCACCGCCGGGAGCGGGCCGGCCGGCGACGCCGAACGCGAGGCCCACGCGGGGTACGTCGCCGAGCGGTCCGCGGCCCACGTCCGGGAGCACTGCCGCCGCCAGGACCTGCTGGCCCTGGTCCTGGCGTGCGCGCGCTCCGCCGCCGCCGCGCTGGCGGAGCTCACCGACGGCGACCGGGACCGGGCGCTGGCCGTCCTGGACGCCGAAGCGGCCCGCCACATGGCGCCCGACGCCCCGGTGCCGCTCTGGGTCCCGGGCCGCTTCCAGGACGTGCCGCGGGTGTGAGGCGTGGCGGGGTCCCGGGATACCGCGGGTCGGGGACGCGCCGCGGGGGCTACGTGCTGCCGATCGACACGACGAGCGCCGTCGTCCGGCCGCCGGGCGCCTCGTACTCGACGGTCTCACCGGCCCGGCGACCGAGCAGCACCTTGCCGAGCGGGCTGTCCGCGGTGACCAGCTCCGGATCCAGCTCCTCGGCCAGTTCACCGATCCGGACGGTCATCTCGTCGGCGTCCGCGAAGCGCAGGGTCACCGTGCTGCCGACGCCGACGCACTCGGTGCTCGGCGCCCCGGCGGTGGCCGCCTCGCGCAGCCGAGCCTCGATCCCGGCGATCCGGTCGTCCAATCGGTCGAGCTGGTCGGCCCGTTGCAGTTCGTCGGCCTGATCGGCCCGGTCGCCGACGTCCTCGCCGCCACGCAGGGTGTCGGCGACGGCGTCGCGTTCCGTGCGCAGCTCGGCGAGTTCCCGCTCCAGTGTGCTGCGGCCGGCCTCGCTGATGGGTTCGGGTGCACCGGTCATTCCCGTCTCCCTGGTCGGGCCGCCGCTGGGGGCGGCGCAGGTTTGTTCCGGCATTTCCGAACATAACGGACTCCCGGTCTCCCGGCTCGGCGACAACGGTGCCCCTGATCGGTAACGACTTGCCGATCCGCCTTCCCGAGCGGACGCGGGCTCGATAGAACAGCCGTACACCACCATCGCCGAGGCAGGGAACCAGCCACGATGAGCACCAACGGTCCCAACGGGTACGGCCAGAACCCGTACGAGGGGAACAACCCGCACGGTCAGCAGAACCAGAACCCCTACGGCGGCGGGCAGGAGCAGCCGTACAAGCAGGAGGGCCCCTACGGCCAGCCGTTCGGAGAGCAGCAGCCGTACGGGCAGCCCGGCTACGGCACTCCCCCGCAGCAGCCCTACGGGGCGCCGGAGGGCTCCTGGCCGCACGGACACCCGCAGCCCGGCGCGTTCGGCGGCTCGCCGGTGCCCGGCGGCCGTCCGCTCGCGCCGATCGGCGAGCGCCTGGTCGCCCGGCTGATCGACGTCGGCGTGCTGCTCGTGCCGACCGTGGTGCTCTTCGGTGTCCTCGGCGCCTCGATCCTGTACTACGTCGTGGCGGCCCTGCTGTCCTTCGGCTACGAGGCCGCGATGCTGCTCACCCAGGGCGGCCAGACGGTCGGCAAGAAGGTCATGAAGCTGCGGGTCGTCGCGGTCGCGACCGGCGGCAAGCCCGCCGAGAACTCGCTGCTGATCCGCGCGGCGCTCTACACGCTGCCCAACGCGGTCTACTGCATCGGTTCGCTCTTCGCGCTGCTGAACGTGCTGTGGCCGCTGTGGGACAAGCCGCTCCAGCAGGCGCTGCACGACAAGCCGGCCAACACCGTGGTCGTCAAGGAGTCCTGACCACCCGGCTCCCGCGCGCCCCGCACCACTGCGCGCACCCGCCTCCCACCGACCGGACACCCGGACCGCCGCCGCGCGGCCGGGCGTCCGGTCGGTCGCGTTGCGGGGGCGGGGGCGGGGGTCCGGGGCGGGATCCGGGGACACAACTCCGGTCTACAAGTCAACATTTACTTTCCCCGCGCGACCACGCATAGTGACAGGCCGACACCGAGAGGGGAGCACTTCCTGTGCCGCAGGCCGAGGAGAACGTGGTACGCCAGGTGGAACTGGAGCGGGCGGAGGTGGCCGCCGTCACCGCCCTGTTCGACGACCGGCTCGCCGACACCCGGGCGCAGCTCGCCGTGACGCTCGCGACCCGGGCGGACGGCGCCCGCGAGGCGTACGAGCGGCAGTCGGCGGCCGAACGGCTCACCCGGGAGGTGCGGCGCCTCGAAGGCGCCGAGGGCGGCCTGGTGTTCGGGCGGATCGACCTGGCGGACGGGACGGCGCTGCGGATCGGCCGGCTGGGCCTGCAGCGCGGGGACGAGGAGCTGCCGGCCCTGGTCGACTGGCGGGCGGACGCGGCGCGCGCGTTCTACGAGGCCACTCCGGTGCACCCGATGGGCCTGCGCCGGCGCCGGCACCTGCGGCTGGCGCGGCGCGCCGTCGTCGGGGTCAGTGACGAGCTGCTGGACGGTTCCGAGCCGACCGCCGAGGACGTGGTCGGCGACGGCCCGCTGTCCGCCGCGCTCCAGGAGCGGCGCACCGGGCGGATGGGCACCGCCGTGGCCACGCTGCAGACGGAGCAGGACGCGATCGTCCGCTCCCCGCACCGCGGGGTCACCGTCGTCCAGGGCGGTCCGGGCACCGGCAAGACGGTGGTGGCGCTGCACCGCGCCGCCTACGTGCTCTACGCCTTCCCGAAGGCCGCCGAGCAGGGCGTCCTGGTGCTGGGGCCGAACGCCCGGTTCCTGGACTACATCTCGCAGGTGCTGCCCTCGCTGGGCGAGAACGACGTCGTCCTCGCGACCTGCGCCGAACTGGCGGGCGAGGTCGCCGCTCCGGCCGTGCAGGCCGTCGAGCGGCCGCGGGAGGCCCGGCTCAAGGGCGACGCGGCGCTCGCCGGGGCACTGGCCGCGGTGGTGCGCTCGCGGCAGGCGCCGGACGGGGGCCTCACGGTCCGCGTCGGGCAGGAGGACGTCCGGCTGGACGGCGCGGAGGTCGCCCGGCTGCGGGACGCCGCCCGCGTCGGCGGGCTCGCCCACCACCGGGCCCGCCGGCTGTTCAAGGAGTTGCTGGTGGAGGCCGTGACGGCCGCGCTGGCCCGGGGCGCCGCCGAGACGCTGGAGCGGATCGACGCCGAGGTCGCCGAGCTGACCGGCATCGACCTGGACCGGGCCGCGGCGGCGGACCTGCGTCACCTGGGCCTGGAGGCCGGGCCGGCCGACGACGGCCCCGGGTTCGACAGCGACGCGATGCGGGCCGAACTGCTCGACGACGCCCACGTCGAGCGCGCCGTCGAGGAGTTGTGGCCGCGGCTGACGCCCGGGGCGGTGGTGGAGGCCCTGCTGGGCGACCCCGACGCGCTGGCCGCGCACCTGCCGGGGTTCACCGCCGAGGAGCGCGCGCTGCTGCTGCGCGCGCCCGCGGCGCCGTGGACCGACGCCGACCTGCCGCTGTTCGACGAGGCCGCGGCGCTGCTCGACGGCCCGCCGGCGCGGGCCTTCGGCCATGTCGTGGTGGACGAGGCGCAGGAGTTCACCGCGCTCCAGTGGCGGATGGTCCTGCGGCGCTGCCCCGGCCGGTCGATGACGCTGGTCGGGGACTTCGCCCAGGCCGGTCCGGCGACCACCGCCCGCGACTGGCACGAGGCGCTGGCGCCGCACCTCGGCCGCCGCTTCGACCTGCGCACACTGACCGTCAGCTACCGCACCACCGAGGAGATCCTGGCCGCCACCCGCGAGCTGCTGGCCCGGATCGCCCCCGACCAGCCGCCGGTCGGCTCGATCCGGCACGGCGAGCGGCCGCGCACCCTCGGCGCGGCGCCCGCCGCGCTTCCCGGCGTCCTGCTCGCGGAGCTGGGCGAGCAGGCGGCCGCCCACCCCGGCGAGCTGATCGGCGTGATCTGCCCGGACGCGTCGGTCACCACGCTGGCGGCGGCGCTGACGGCCGGGCCGACGGCAGGGCTGCCGGCAGGGCCGACGACGGCCGGCGGAGCCGGGCAGGTCCGGCTGGTGCCGGCGTCCGAGGCCCGCGGCCTGGAGTTCGACACGGCCGTCGTCGTCGATCCCGACGGCATCACCGCCGCCCGCCCCGGGGGTGAGCGCGACCTGTACGTCGCGCTCACCCGGGCCACCAAGCGGCTGTGCACGATCGTGGTGCGGGAGGACTGACCCGCCCGTCGTTCCTGCTCCCGTTCCCGCTCCCGTTCCCGGCGGGCGGGAACGGGAACGACGGGCGGGAGCGGGAGCGGGGGACGACGGAGGCGGCTCAGGCCCGGTAGGCGACCAGGCCCATCATCCCGGCCTCGCCGTGGTAGGCGTTGTGGCAGTGCGTCATCCAGCGGCCGGGGTTGTCGGCGTCGAAGTCACAGGCCACCGTCCGACCGGGCAGCACGATCACGGTGTCCTTGCGCGGCCCCTGCTCCCCGACCTGGAAGGTGTGGCCGTGCAGGTGCATCGGGTGCCACATCTGCGTCCGGTTGACGAACTCCAGGCGGACCCGCTCGCCGCCGCCGACCAGGAACGGGCGGGCGGCCGGGTCCGCCATGTCGAAGGGACGCCCGTCGAGCGCCCAGTCGTACCTCGCCATGCCGCCGGTCAGCTCGATCCGGTGGGTGCGGTCGGGGGTGCGCGCCGCGAGGCGCACCTCGTCCGCGGCCCGCAGCTCGGCGGCGGCGAGGATCCGGCCGTCCAGCTCGGCGGGGCGGACGGTGGCCGCCGGCGCCTCGCCCGCGCCGGTGCGGACCAGGGCCCGGCCGGCGGCGTCCTTGCCCTCGGCGAGCGCGGTCAACGGGAAGACGCCGTCCTGGAGGGTGACCAGGGCGTCGTAGCGCTCGCCCATGCCGATCAGCAGGGCGTCCACCTCCTCGTGCCGCACCGGGTAGCCGTCGGTGTGGGTGACGGTCAGCCGATGGCCGCCCAGGGCGAGGCGGTAGGCGGTGTCGCCGCCCGCGTTGACGATCCGCAGCCGCACCCGCCTACCGGGCGAGGACCAGTACACCTCGGGGTCGGCGGCGATCCGGCCGTTCACCAGGTGGTGCGCGTAGCGGACGTCGCCGGCGTCGCCGCCGAGCAGTTCGCTGGTGGCGCCCATGAGCATGAACGACGGCTGCTGCCCGGCGGGGGCGCCCGCGCTCCCCGCGCCGTGGCCGCCCATGCCGTGGCCGGACATCCCGCTCATGTCGTGGCCGCCGCTGCCGCCCCCCATGCCCTTGCGGAGTTCGGCGAACGCCTGGTCGGGGGTGCCGGTGACACCGTCCAGCCAGTCGTCCAGGACGACCACCCACTCCTCGTCGTACCCCAGCGGCTCCTGCGGGTCCTCAACGATCAGCGGAGCGTACAGGCCCCGGTCGAGCTGGACGCCGACGTGCGGGTGGAACCAGTAGGTGCCCGGCCGGTCGGTGACGAAGCGGTAGGTGAAGCTGCCGCCGGGGCCGACCTGCCGCATGGTGACCGGCGGCACGCCGTCCATGTCGTTGCGCAGCGCCAGGCCGTGCCAGTGCAGGGAGGTCGGTGCGGGCAGCCGGTTGTCCAGCGTGGCGACCAGGGTGTCGCCGGCCGTGGTGCGCACGGCGGTGCCCGGCAGGGCGCCGAAGGTCCAGGTCGGGGCGGTGACTCCGCCGCCCAGCTCGACGGTGGCGGCGGCCGCGGTGACGGTCACCGCGCGCTCGCGGCCGGTGCCGCGCCGCCTGGCCTCGGCCTCGGCGACGGGGCTGCCGGACGGGTCGACGAGCCGCGGGGTGCCGGCCGCGTCCGAGCAGGCGGCGAGCAGGCCGGCGCCGGCGGCGCCCAGGCCCGCGAGCAGCAGGGAACGGCGGTTGACGGTGATTCGGGACATCGGGGTCTCTCGGGTGAGTGCGCGACGGCACCGGCCTCCTCGGCCGTGCCGGTGGACAGGGCGGACCGGCGGCGGGAGGTTCGCTCCCCGCCGCCGTGCGGGCGCCTATCTGCGCGAGACCGAGAGGGCGTCGAGATCGGGTGGCGGCGCACCCGGCCACGGGATGCCGGGCGCGCGGGCCGGACGGTGCGGCGCCGGGCCGGCGGAGCCCGCGGCGGCGAGGCCGGCCGGCGGCGGGGCGTCGAGCGGGACGCCGCGCGCGGGCGCCGTCGAGGAGCAGACCCGGTGCTCGGCGCAGGCCTGGACGGGGTGCTCGGCGACGGCCGGCGACGTCCGGTGGCCCGCCGGGTGCCCATGGGCGGGCGTCGCCGGCATCGCCGCCGCCATCGCGGTGTGCGGGGCCGGGACGATGCCGGGCGGCAGGCTGTGGTGGCCGATCAGCCCGAGGGCGGTCAGCAGCAACAGGACCAGCGCCGCCCCGGCCCCGCGGCGACGCCGGTCGCGGGAGGGTGGGGCGGCGTCCGGACGCATGGCGGTCACTATACCCGGGCCCGGTATGTGGGACGGGTAAGCGAGGGACGGCCGTGACACCAGCCCCGCGGGTGACCCGTGGTGCGCTCAGAGCCCCCGGAGCCCCTTGCCGAGGGTGGCCAGGCCGCCGGCCAGTGCCAGGGCCAGCACCACCGTCCGGGCCCGGCGCTCGGCCACCCGCTCCGCCAGCAGCCGACCGACGCCCGCGCCGAGCACGATCCCGGCCGCCGTCGCCGACCACACGGGCACCGCGAGGTGCGGCGCCCCCTTGGCCGCCAGCGAGAAGAGGTTGACGGCCACCCCGTAGACCTGGGCATTGGGCACGAACTCCCGGGCGCTCCAGCCCGCGTTCACCGCGTACAGCGAGACGGCCGGACCGCCGACGCCGGCGGCGGAGTTCATGAACCCGCTGACCGCACCGGCCGCCAGGGCGCCGCGCACGCCGCGCAGCCCGGAGGCCCGCACCCCGCGGAGCACCAGCAGCGCCGCCGCGCTGACCAGCAGTCCGATGCCCACCAGCAGGGCGGGCGCCGGCACCCGGGCGGCGGTCCAGGCACCGACCGGGACGGTGCACGCGGCGGCGCCGATCAGCGGCAGCATCCGGGCGAGCCGCACCTGCCGCCGGCTGCCGGCCAGCCCGATCGCGCTGATGGCGCACGCCGCGCAGTTGGACAGCGTCACCCCGTCCCCCGGGCCCAGCAGCAGGACCAGAGCCGGCCCGGCGACCAGCGCGAAGCCGACGCCCGCCAGCCGCTGCACGGACGATCCCACCAGGACCACCAGGCCCAGCAGCAGCGCACCACCCCACCCGCCCGAAACGGCACCTCCCCCGCCCCCGGACTTCCGCGCGGCACCGGACCCTACGCGTCCGGCACCCGCCGCTCGACCGGATTTCACCCATCGGACCCCCACGAACTACTACACGCCTGTAGAGTCAGCCTCCACGCCCACCCAGGAGGGGGAGACATGGCAGAGCATCCCGGGCAGCACACCGCAGCGCCCCGCCCCGCCGCCGCACCCGGCTGGCGGCCGCCGGAGCACGAGGTCGAGCCGGCCTACCAGCCGGTCCAGATCACCCGGGCGGACGGCAGCTGGGCGGTGGGCCGGATCAACGCCTGGTGGCGCCCGGCCGGCGCCCCGCCCTGGTGCCGCGTCCGTGCGATGGGACGCGGCGAGACCCCCGCCTGGATGCCGTTCGACCCCGAACGCCTGCTGCTGCTCCCGGCCACGGGGATCTGACCGCTCACCCCGGGGCCGCGGAAGGCTGCCGGCGCAGCAGGACCGCCACCTCACGGTCAGTCACGTCCCGGAAGTCGCCGTACCAAGGGCCCACCGCGTGCAGATAGGTCTTCTCGCGCAGGCAGAGCAGGGCGTCGACGACCCGGCGCAGCACCGCCGCCGAGCGGGCGTCGCACACCGGCGCGGCCAGCACCAGCCGGTCCGGGCCGCCGCCGCGCACCGCCCGCACCGCGGCCGGGGTGACCGGGCCGTGCACGACGCCGTCGGTGACCAGCACGACCGTCCGCCCGTCCACCGGCAACGCCGGTCTGCGGTCCCGGTACAGCTTCTCCAGCCGGTGCAGTTCCGCCCGCTGGTGGGCCACCTCGGCGTCGAGGTCCTCCTCGCGCAGCCCGAGTTCGCGCATCAGCCGGCGGTTCAGCACCGGCGGGCACTCGTCGGCCAGCGCGCCGAGCGGGGTGCCGTTGCCGGGCGCGTTGAGCGGGCGGGCCACCACCACGTCCAGCGGGGCCGCCAGCGCCCGCGCGACCTCGGCCGCCACCGCGACACCGCCCGGGGCCAGCCCGACGACGACGGGCCGCTCCCCCGCGCGGGCGCCCAGGTACGCACTCGTCCGCCGGGCCAGCCTGCGCCCGGCGTCCGTGCGGTCGGCGAACAGCGCGGTCACGTCCTTCCTCCTCGCCGGTCGGCGCCCCTGTCGTGCGCCTACCCGGCGCGCCGGCCACCACACACCGTTGCCACGGCCGCCACGCCCGCCTACGCAAGCACGACACGGGCCCCACGCCACCGAGCACCCGCCGCCAGCCCCACCACCCTGCGCATGCCCCGGCCCAGCGGGGCGGGCAGCGCGGGGCCGCCACGCCACTGAGCACCTGCTCCGGCCCGACAGGGCGGACGGCCGCCCCACACCACTGCCACGCCCGCCCACGCAGGAGCGACACGGGGCCGCCTCACCGCCAAGCACCTCTCCGGCCAGCAGGGCGGGCCGCCACACACCGCTACCACGGTCGTCACGCCCGCCTACGCAGGAGCGACACGGGCCCCACGCCACTGAGCACCCGCTGCCTACCTGCACTTGCCCCGGCCCGACCCTGCGGGCGGCCACCACGCACCACTGCCACGCCCGCCCACACAGGGCGGGCACGGGACCGCCGCCCCGCCAAGCACCTGCTCCGCCCCACCAAGGCGAGCCGCCACACACCGCTACCACGGCCGCCGCCTGCCCGCGCAGGAGCCACACGGGGCCACCTCCCCGCCAAGCACCCGCCGCCGGCCCCGCCGACCTGCACCTGCTCCGCCCAGCGGGGGGGCCGCCACGCCCGCCCACGCAGGAGCCACACGGGGCGCCCACGCCACCGCGCACCCGCCGTCGGCCCGGCCGCCTGCACCGGCCCGACCGGGCGGGCGGCCCCGGGCGGGTCGGGAGCGACGACGATCGTGGCGGCGGCGGCCCACCGATGTCCGCGAGGCCGCGGCGGCCAGGGGCGGGCCTCGCGTCCTCGGGTGCCCGGAGTGGTGGCGCGGTGGCCGCGAGCCCGGGCGGCGTCGGGGACGAGCGCCGGGGCGGCCGTCTCCCGGCCGGACCGCGGGCGCGGGGACCCCGCCGCACCGGCCTTCCGCTACCCCAGACGGCGGGCGAAGAAGGCTCCCACGCCGCGCCGGACCCGGGCGAGCGCCGCCACCGGGTCGCCGGTGCCGACGAGGGCGTCACGGGTCGCCACCGTGACCAGGCCGGCGGCCCGCAGTCCCGCGACGAGGGGGCCGTAGTCGGTGAACGCCCAGTGGTTCGCGGCGGCGAGCAGCGCCCGCCGGCCGGGGAGGCCCGCCCAGGAGGCCTCGATCCGGGCGGCGCCCTCGAAGAGCTCGCTGCGGAACAGCAGCAGCGGCCGGTCGGCGCCGGCCGCTGCCGGGTCCAGGTCGAGGTAGCCCTCCAGGTTCGCCACCGCGCCGACCCGGTGGTCGCCGCGGGCCGCGTGGACCACCGCCGTGCCGCCGGCGGAGTGCCCGTACAGACCGATCCGGCCGAGGTCCATGACCGGGGCGAGCGGCAGGGTGCCGAGCCGGTCCAGGACCAGCCGCAGGTCCGCGATCCGCGTGTCCGTCATCGTGCGGAAGGTCGCCGGATCCGGGGGTCCGGTGAGGACGGTCGTCCGCAGACCGCTCGGCAGCTCCACCTGGGTGGCGTCCCCGGGGTGGTCGACGAGGACGACCACCCGGCCGTGGCTCGCGAGGTCCTCGGCGAGGCCCGTGCCGAGCGTGCGGGAGTCACCGCCGCCCGGCGAGTACACCAGCACCGGCCGGCGACCGGGCAGCGGCGGCGCGCCCGGGTAGCCGTGGGTGAGGACCGCGCCCCAGTCCACCGCCCCCGGCCCCGGCAGCCCCGGGTGGACGAGCGGCGCGTAGCCGGCGAACTCCCGGGCCTCGGCCGGGGTGAGCTGAGGGGCCCGCGGGAGGCCGCGCACCGAGCGGGCCGGGTACAGGACGGTCAGCATCACCTCGCGGGGGCCGCCCACCCACGGGTCGGTGCGGGCCGGATCCGTCAGCGGGAGCGTCCGCAGGCCCACGGGGTGCGGCCCGCCGGGTGCGGGCAGCCGCAGCACCGGCCCGCCGCCGGGGGCCGTGGCGGACGCGGCGGCCGTGGCGGCCGTGGGCAGCAGGGCGGCGGCGGTGCCGCCTAGGGTGGCTTTCAGAAGAGTGCGTCGGGACGTCATGCGGACATCCTCGGGACGGGACCGTCACGGCGCGAAGGTTCAGGCCCTGGCCGAAAGGCCGGTGCGGAACGGGGGGTCGGGGGAGCCATGGCAGTGCTGCGCGTCCACTTCACCGCGACGGACTTCGCCCGGCTCCGCTTCGCAGCCCGCCCGGCGCCGCTCCAGGAGCTGCACGCGGCCCTGGCGACGGCGGTGGATCCGCGCGGCGGGCCGCTGTTCGCCCCGTGGCGCGGCCGGGTCCTGCGTTCCCTTCCGGCCGCCGCCGGCCCGCTCGCCGACCTGGTTCCCGGGGGCCGCCCGCCGTCCTTCCTGGACGTGCTCGGCGACACCCTGGCGGACGGCTTCGAGCGGATCCGCGCCACCGCCCCCGGCATCGTGCGCGCCGAACTGGAGCGCGTCCACGGGGCGTTGCCCGCGCCGCGCTGGATCCACGGCCTGCACGAGGGCGACGGGGCGGCCTGGCGCACCCTGCGCCGGGCCCAGCAGGCCGCGTTCGACACGGTCCTCGCCCCGGTCTGGCCCGCCGTCCAGGACCTGCACCGCGAGGAGTTCGCCCGCTACGCCCTGGCCGCCGCCGAGCACGGCGCGGCCGCCGCGCTGACCGGCCTGGCCCCGGGCAGCCGGCTGCACGGGGGCGTGTGGGAGTGGCCCGGCGCGGGACCGGCCCGGGACGTCGTCCTCGGCGGGCGCGGTCTGGTGCTGCTGCCGACCTTCCACCACCCGGGAGGCCCCCTCCTCCAGGACGCTCCGGGCCGTCCCGCCGTCCTCACCTACCCCGCCGGTCCCGGGCTGCCGCCCGCCGCCGGGCGCCCGGAGGATCCCTCCGAGGCCCTGGCCGCCGTCCTGGGCCGCACCCGCCTGGACGCCCTGCGCCTGCTCGCCGAGCCCCGGAGCACGACGGGCCTGGCCCGCGCCCTGCGCGTCAGCAACGCGACGGCCTCCGCCCACGCGGCGGCGCTCAGGGCGGCGGGCCTGGCGACGACGGCCCGCACCGGCCGCTCGGTCACCCACCGGCGCACGGCCCTCGGCACGCTGGTCGCGGGCGGCGGGCCGCCCTACGGCGCGCCGTAGGGGCTCGGCACGCTGGACGCCGACGGCCCCGGCCCGTCGGCCGACGGGTGGGCCGCCGTGGACAGCACCCTCAGCATCAGCTCGCCGTAGGTCAGACCGGCGGCGCCCGCCGCGGTGGCGAAGCTCGCCGTCTCCCGCAGCGCGGGCAGCGCGTTGACTTCGAGCCAGTACGCCCGACCGTCCGGCGTCAGGACGAAGTCGCTGCGGGAGTACCCGCGGCAGCCCAGGACGCGATGGGCCGTCACGGCCGCCCGTGCCAGCCGGCCGGCGGCACCGGCCGGGACGTCGGCCGGGCAGAGGCGGGTGACGCCGAGCGCGTGCTTGGCGTCGTGGTCGAAGAACTCCCGCCCCGAATCGATCTCCAGCACCGGTAAGGCGGCGCACGTACCGTCGGCGTCCTGGAGCACCCCCACGGTGACGGACCTTCCGACGACGAACGGCTCGACGAAGACCCTGCGGCCCACCGCCCGGTGCCGGGCGAGGGTGCCCGCCAGCTCCTCGGGGGTGCGCGCCACGGAGATGCCGGCGGAGCACCCCTCCGCTTCGGGCTTGACGATGGCCGGCAGACCGACGCGGTCCACGGCCCGCCGGGCCCCGTCCGCCCGGGCGCCGTCCAGTTCCGTCCCCCGGACCTGCGCCAGGACGTCGACCCCGGCCGCCGCCACGCGTTCCTTGGCACTGGGCTTGTGCATCGACCGGACGCTCGCGGCGACCCCGGAGCCGGTGTACGGGATGCCCAGGGCCTCCAGCACCCCCTGCAGCGTCCCGTGCTCCGCGTAGTCGTCGGCCAGGCCGAGGAAGGCGACGTCCACGCCCCGGATCCGGTCGACGGTGCGGGGATCGCCGGCCTCGACCACCCGGACCGTGTGGCCCTCGGCCCTGAACACGTCCGCGGTGACCGCGGCCGACCGTGCCAGCGCCGCGCGCCGGCCGGGCTGCTCGCCGCCGACGATGATCCCGATCTCGGCCATGTTCGTCCTCTCGGTGCGCGGCGGGAGAGTTGCACGGGACGCGCGGGGACCGGCGGTGCGCCGTCGGTCACGTTCGGTGTCCCCGCTGTCGCTGGAGCAGTACCCCCCGGACCCGGGCCCTACTCCAGGCGCGGTCCGCCGCCGGCTCCCACCGCTCCACGGGCCGTGTCACAGATCGCGGCCGGCATCCGTCCTCCGTACGGCTTCGCGTTGTCCGACCAGAGGAGGATCCCGTGTCCACGTCCCCCGCCCCCGCCCATGCGGCGACGCTGCGACGGCTGCACGACGCCGTCAACTCCGGTGACCCGGAGCTGGTCGCGGCGACGATCGACGAGGTCGCCGCACCGGACGTGCTGATCCGCACGCCGCTGCCGCTCGACGCCACGGGGGTGCAGGCGCTGAAGCAGGTGTTCACCACGCTCCTGCGGGCCTTCCCGGACCTGCGCGTCACGGCGGAGGACGTGATCGTGCAGGGGGACAAGGTGGTCAGCCGCAACACCGTCACCGGCACCAACCTCGGCGCGTACCTGGGCCGTCCGCCAACCGGGCGCGCGGTCCGCTACGAGGAGATCTTCGTCTTCCGCTTCGCCGACGGCCGGATCGCCGAGACCTGGGGCGTCGTCGACCTCCTCACCCAGCTCCGCCAGCTCGGCGTCCTGCCGTCCTGACGGGGAGCCGGGGCGCCGGGTCCGCGGGCCGGGAGCCCCGCTTGCGGACAACGGGGCCGGGGGGTGGACACGGATCGTTCGGGGCCGGAATCCTTCCTGTAGTCCACCCCGGTCCCCCCGGGCCGCCCGACGACGTACGGAGCCCGTGTGCAGGCAACGCCCGCCGATCCGAGCACGCCCGACGCCTTCCTCACCCCCGTCGAGCACCTCTTCGTCCGGAACCACCTCGCACCGCCACCCGAACTGGACGCCTCCGCCTGGACGTTGACGGTCGAGGGCCTGGTCGGGCGACCGCTCTGGCTGGACCTGCCGGCGCTGCGCGGACTGCCGCGGACACGACTGACCGCCGTCCACGAGTGCTTCGGCAGCCCGTCGCGCCCCGACGTCCCCACCCGCGCCGTGGCCAACCTGGAGTGGTCCGGCGTCGCGCTCCACCACGTCCTGGCCCTCGCGGCCCCGCGTCCGCAGGCCCGGCACGTCTGGTTCGAGGGCGCCGACCGGGGCTCGTTCGCGGGCGAGAGCGGGCTGGCCTACCTGAAGGACCTCCCGCTCGACCGGGCCCGCGAGGAGGTGCTGCTGGCCGACACCGTCAACGGCGCACCGCTGCCGCACCGGCACGGCTTCCCGGTGCGCGCGGTGGCGCCCCGGATGTTCGCCACCAACTCGGTCAAGTGGCTGACCCGCGTGGTGCTCTCCGAGCACCGGCCCGAGCACCTGTTCACCACCCGTCTGTACACCCGCGTCCCGCCGGGCGGCGGCGCCCCGCAGCCGGTCCGGGACGTCGACGTCAACAGCAAGCTGCTCGGCCCGCGCGACGGCGGGCGGGTGCCGGCCGGGCCGCACGAGGTGACGGGCCGGGCGTGGAGCTTCACGCCGGTGGTCTCGGTGGAGGTCGCCGTCGACGACGGCGGCTGGCGGCCCGCCGCCCTCCAGCCGCGCGGCCCGCACCCCGTCTGGCAGCGCTTCGCCCTCCCCTGCCGCCTCGCCCCCGGCCCGCACCGGATCCGCTGCCGCGCCACCGACGCGCGCGGTCGCGTCCAGCCGCCCGGCGGCGCCCGGAACGCCGTCCACACGGTGGAGGTGCTGGCCGTCTGAGCACGGCGGTCGCGCTACCGCCGCTGCTCCACGACGGCGATGCCGAGGCCAGGTCGCACAGGAGCGGACTCGTCGGCATCCCCGTGCCCGCCCAACGGGCGGAGGCGGCTACGCCGTTCCCTCCGGGGCGTCCTGAACCGCGGCGAGGTCCTCCCGGGCGGCGCGGGTGTCGGGGTGGTTCTCACCCAACTGCTCGCGCAGGATACCGAGGACGGCCTCGTACTCGGCCCTGGCCGCCTGACTCTCCCCCAGGCCGAGGAGCACCAGAGCGAGGGTGCGGCGGGCGGGGACGCCGTCCAGGTGGGTGTCACCCCATCGCTCGCGCTCAAGAGCGACCACCCTGTCCACCTGGGCCCGGGCCGCCTCAAGGTCCCCCATCGTGAGGAGCACCACGGCAAGATTGTGCCGCGTGAGGAGGGTTTCGGGGTCGGCCTCGCCCATCCGGGCCCTCTGGAGGGCGAGAGCCGCCGCGAACTCACCTCTGGAAGCTTCCAGCTCTCCCAGGTCGTAGAAGAGTCGAGCGATGGCGCCGTGGGTGACCGAGGCCTCGGGAAAGCCCTTGTCGAGCTGGCCCCGCCGGACGTCGAGAAGGGCCTCGAACTCCACCCGGGCCGCCTCCGGTTCCCCCTGGTCCCGGAGGATCTGGGCGATGTCGCGCCGGACGGTGAGGGCGAACTGGGAGTCGTCGCCCACGGCGTCCCGCAGGAGGGCGAGGAGGGTCTCGAACTCTGCCCGCGCGGCGTCCAGCTCTCCCGCCTCCCACAGCACCAGGGCCAGGGAGTGACGGGTGTTCAGGGTGAGCAGCTGCTCGGCGTCGCCCATCCCGGGCAGGACCGCGAGAACCCCCTCCAGCTCCGCCCGGGCCGCGTCGAAATCGCCCAGGTCCCGCAGGACCCGGGCGAGTCGGCGCCGGTTGACGAGCAGTTCGTAGCGCGTGTCGTCCACCCGCTCGCGTTCGAGGGCAACGATCGTCTCGAACACGACGCGGGCATGGGTGAGGAGCCCTCCGACCCGGAGGTGCCGGGCCGCCAGACCGACGGCCTCGATGACGTCCAGAAGCTCCTCGTCGTCGAGGGACGCGGTGTCGGCCCGGTGGAAGCCGTCCAGGAGGTGCGGCGCGAGAAGCCGCCACACGCACCAGAACTCGAACTCCTCCGGCACACCGGTCTCCTCTGCGAGGGCCGTCGCCACCAGCAGGCGCAGCGCGGTGCGTCCGGCCCCGGCCGTGCGCGAGGCGTCGCGGACGAGGGGGTGCATGCGCAGCACGGGGAGCGTGCCGGGGGCGGGGTCGGGGAGGTCGATCAGGCCGAGGGCGGCGAGGGCGGTGAGGTGCTGCCACAGGGCCGGGCCGTCGAGGGCGGCGAGCGGGCCCGCGTCGGCGAGGCGGCCGGGGGCCAGCAGGAGGGCGTACGGGAGGTCCGCGTCGGCGAAGGAGGCGAGCAGCTCCAGCAGGGCCCGGGCGTGGGCGTGGCCGCGCTGTTCGAGCAGGTCGAGGGACATCGCCCAGGTCCGGGGCAGCACGTGCGCGGGGTCCAGACCCTGCGGGCCGTCCTCCCATGTCTGCCGGTAGTCGGCGTACGTGGTCGGGGTGCCGGGTGCCCGGAACGGGGCCGGGGTCCGGCCCGCCTCGGTGAGGTAGGTGCCGGCCAGCCGCAGGGCGAGCGGCAGGCCGCCGAGGCGGGCGGCGAGGGCGTGCGCCTCGGCCTCGGTGCCGGCGGTGTCCGGGGCGTGGTCGCGCAGGATGCGGGCGGCGGCGTCGAGGCGCTCGCCGGTCAGCGGTTGCAGGGGGTGCAGCCGGGCCGCCGGCCCCCAGGTGGCGGGGGTGCTCTCGCGGGTGGTGACCAGGACGGTGCCGGCTCCGGTGGCGGGGCGGATCCAGCCGGTGCCGGCGTTCAACGCGCCCGGACCGTCGAGCAGGGCGGGGTCGTCCGCGTTGTCGACGACCAGCAGCCAGGGCGCGTCCAGCCGGTCCAGGTGGGACCAAAGGACGTCGGCGGTGTCCCCGCGCTCCAGTTCCTCCGCGGCGGCGCCCGCCTGACGGGCGACGGCACGCAGCGCGGCCTCCAGGGCCGGCCCGTTGCGGGCCTCGACCCACCACACCCGGCAGCCGGCCCCGGTGCGGCGGGCGGCGAGTTCCAGCGCGAGGGCGGTCTTGCCGCAACCGCCCATCCCGCACAGCACCGACAGCCGGTCCCCGGCCGGGGCGGCGGCCTCCAGCCGGGCCAGGACGTCGGCGCGGCCGCGCAGCGGGCGGGCGGCGTCCCGCAGGCCGAGCGGCGGCGCCACCGTCACCGGAACGGCGGGCTCGACGGGGTCCGCGGCCCGCAGGACGATGTCGGCGCGCCCGGCCTGGACGACGCTGCCGTGCACCGTGCTGTCCGTCAGCCGGTTGTGCACCCGGGTGCGGGCCTCGTCCGCGCCCCCGAATTCCCCGCCCACCCGCGTCGCCCCCGCAGCTCTGTGCCTCCGTCACCCCCATTCTCGCCCACGGCGGCACGACCGGCGCGGGCGGGGGGACGGGGGGACGGGGGGACGGGGGCGGGGACGTCTACAGCTCCGCTAGAGCTCCGCCCGGTAGGCCTCCAGCCGCTCGGCGAGTTCCTCCGGGTGGCCGAGCATGGGGAGGTGGTCGCCCGGCATCTCGTCCGGCCGGAAGCCGAGCCGTTCCTCGACGTGGCGCCGCAGGAAGGCGGGCGGGAAGAAGCGGTCCCCGGCGGCCAGCAGGAACCTGGTCGGCACCCGCGGCCAGGCCTTCAGCGGCCAGGGCGTCCCGAACGGGGCCGCCGACTGCCGCCGCTGGTGGTCGGCGAGGAGTTCGTCGGCCGCCGCGGCCGGGGTGTCGTGCAGGAACAGTGCGCGCTCGTCCTCCTCCGCGTCCTCCGTCACGCCCCTGTCGAGGTCGGCCGCGCGGCGGGCCGGCCAGTACCCGGTGTTCTCCCACCACGCGCCCGGGGTCTCCGCCGGGGCCGGCACCTGGGCCTGGAGCATGACCAGCAGGTCCACCGGAAGCCGCTCGCACACCAGCGGCCCGGTGAAACCGCCGAAGGAGTGGGCGACGACCACGAGCGGGCCCTGCGGCTCGCCGCCCGCCGCCACCGCGGCCACCACCGCATCGGCGTACTCGGCGAGCCCGGCCGTGTCGTCCTCGCAGGGCAGGTCCGGTGCGACCACCCGGTGGCCGCGCCTGCGCAACCCGGCCGCCAGCGGACGCCAGTACCAGGCGTCGGCGGCCGCGCCGTGGATCAGAACGTATGTCGCCACGGATCACTCCCCGTCCGGACCGGACCCTTCCGGTCCCCGCCCGCGAGCCTACCGAACGGCGGGCGCCCGGGGGGCGCACGGATGCTGACGCCACGTCACCGATGCGCCGGGGAAACGGCGTTCACGCCCCATTCCCGCCGGGCGGCGGCGCGGGCGGGGTTAGCCTGGGCCCATGGTTGCCAACGCCAACGAAGAAGTAGCCCGGGGCGGCGCGGAGTTCGTCAGCGGTCCCGAGCTGATCCTCCGGTCCCTCGCGTCCGGACCCGACCGGCAGGCCCTGGTCACCGCCGACGGCGCCGGGATCCCCGCCGGCGCGTTCGCCGCCGCCACCTACCGCCTCGCCCACGAGCTGATCGCCCGGGGCGCCGCCCGCGGCACCACCGTCACCCTGCTGACCGGCAACACCCCCGAGGCCCTCAGCGCCCGGTACGCGGCCGGTCTCGCCGGCGCCCGGGTGGTGACCCTGTACGACGGCATGAGCGCACCGGTCCTGGCCGACATCACCGCGAGCGTCGACACCACCGTCCTGCTCGTGGACGCCGAACGGTACGCCACGGCCGCCCGGCTGCTCCCGCTGATCGACGTGCCCACCGTGCTCACGCTGGGCCCCGGACCCGGCCCCGGCGGCACGGCCGTCGGCGAGGACGTCGTCGCCGCCTCCGCCCACCGCCCCGCCGAGTCGCCGGGCGTCCCGATCGGCCCCGGGGACGACCTCGGCATCCGCCACACCAGCGGCACCACCGGCATCCCGAAGGGCATCCTCAGCCTGCACGGGCCCTACCTGCGCGTCTTCGACGCCCCGCTCGGCAGCGGTGGGCCCGACGCGCCGCCCCGGCTGCTCGTCGCGACCCCGCTCGCCCACCTCGCCGGGGTCCTCGCCGACCTGACCCTCCA
Source organism: Kitasatospora sp. NPDC015120 (assembly GCF_043080305.1). Lineage (NCBI taxonomy): Bacteria > Bacillati > Actinomycetota > Actinomycetes > Kitasatosporales > Streptomycetaceae > Kitasatospora > Kitasatospora sp. NPDC015120. The sequence goes on from NZ_JBIBVJ010000008.1 coordinate 264,788, forward strand.
GCGCGGCGGCACGGTGGTCCTCCAGCGCGCCTTCGACCCCGGCGCCGTCCTGAAGGCCGTCGAGCGCGAACGCATCACCGACTTCTGGGTGCTGCCGCCGCTCCTCCACCAGCTGCTCGACCACCCGGCGGTCGGCCGCACCGACCTCTCCAGCCTGCGGCAGATCCTCTACGGGGGCAGCGCGGCCTCGCCGGTCCGGATCCGGGAGGCGCTCAAGGTGTTCGGTCCGGTCATGACCGGCATCTACGGGATGTCGGAGGCCCAGCTGGTCTCCGTGTTCACCCCGCAGGAGCACGAACGGCTCGGCCGCGGCGGGCTGGTCCCGGTCGGACGGCCGGTGCCGGGCGTCGAGGTGGCGGTCCGTTCGCCCGACGGCGCCGACCTGCCCGCCGGCCGGGACGGCGAGATCCACCTGCGCTCCGACACCGTCATGGCCGGCTACTGGAAGCGGCCCGACCTCACCGCCGCGGTGCTGCGCGACGGCTGGCTGAACACCGGCGACGTCGGCCACCTCGACGAGGACGGGTACCTCTACCTCTCCGACCGGGTCAAGGACCTGATCATCGTGGTCGGCGGGCACGTCTACCCGTCCGAGGTGGAGGACCTGCTGCTCACCCACCCGGCGGTCGCCCGCTGCGCGGTCTTCGGGGTCCGCGACGAGCAGGAGGCGGAGCACGTCCACGTCGCCGTCGTCCCCGCCCCGGGGCAGCGGCCGCGCCTGGACGACCTCCGCGCCTTCGTCACCGCGCGCAAGGGCCGGATCTACGCCCCCGAGGTGCTCCACCTGGTGGAGGAGATCCCGCTGACGCCCGTCGGCAAGCCGGACAAGAAGCGGCTGCGCCGGGCCGCCACCGGCTGACGGCCGGCCACCGCCGGGGCCGGGCTCACGCCCAGAGGTGGTCGCCCAGGGCGGTGCCCTCCGGGGCGCCGGGGAGGACGTAGGCGACGGCGGAGGCGGTGTGTTCGAGGAAGGGGTTGAGCGCGTCGCGCTCGGCGAGGCGGTTCTGGACGCGGGTGAACTGGCCCGGGTCGCGCATGAAGGCGCAGAACAGCAGGCCGCGGTCGCCGGGCGCGTCGTCGTAGCTGTAGCCGCGGCGCAGCATCCGGGCGCCGCCGTCGAGGCGGGGGCCGGTGAGGCGGACGTGGGAGGTGGTCGGGATGACGTAGGCGCCGTCGGGGTGCTTGGCGTAGAGGTCCGGTTCGTCGTGCTCGGCGGTGCCGGTCAGCGGGGCGCCGTCGCCGGCGCGCCGGCCCATGGCGAGGTCCTGCTGCTCCCCGGGGAGGGCGGCGAAGGCGGCGGTGTCCATCCGGATCCGCCGGTAGACGAGCACGGTGGCGTCCTGGTGCGGGCCGGGCGGGCCCCAGACCCACTGCCGGGCGGCGTCCTCGTCGGGGTTGGCGGTGCCGTCCTTGAAGCCGAACAGGTTGCGGGGGGTGACGCCCGGCGCGGTCGGGGGCAGGAAGCCGGACTGCGCCCAGCGGGGCGCGGCGCCCGCGCCGTGGGCGGCCGTGGCGGCGAGTTCGGCGAGGACGGCGAGGGTCCAGGGGTCGGCGGCGCCCAGCTGGAGCAGCAGGTCGCCGCCGCCGCGGGCCGGGTCGAGGCGCTCGCCGGGGAACGGCGGCAGTTCGGCGAAGCCGGCGGGGACGGTGAGGGCGAGCCGGGCGGCGAGGCCGGGGCCGAGGCCGACCAGCGAGGTGAACCGGGCCTGGGCGCCGTCGGCCCGCAGGCGCGGGTCGGGCGACGGTCCGGCCGCCGCGGCCAGGGTGCGGGTCCAGGCGGTGAGCAGGGTGCGCAGGGTCTCGCGGCCGTCGGCGGCGGTGGCCTGCGGGAGGTCGAAGGCGAGCAGCCTGGTGGCGGGCAGCTGAGGTGCGGTCAGTCCGGACTGCCGGGCGCCGTGGAAGGGGATCGGCGCGGCGGGCGGCGGCGCGCCGGGGGTGGTGGCGCGACCCGGCGCGCGCTCGTGCTCGACCAGTTCACCGACCGCCGCGCCGACGCCCGCGGCGAGCACCGCCCCGGCCGCCAGCAGCGCCCGCCGGCGCCCGACGCCGGCGGCGGCGGGAAGGTCCGAGGACGACGCGTTTTCCGGTTCGGTGGGCATGCGCCCTATTGGAGACGATAGAACACGTGCCATGCAAATCACGTTTCCTGATCGTCAGTCACCCCGTAGGACCGCCCTGACCTCGCTGGTCGTCGCGGTCGCCCTGGCGGCCGCCGGGTGCTCCTCCTCCGGCCCGGCCGCGGAGGACGCCGAGCACCCGGCCGGGAGCGTGGTCCGCGTGCCGGAGGACTTCCCGACCGTCCAGAAGGCGGTGGACGTCGCCCGCGAGGGCGACACGGTGCTGATCGGTCCCGGCACCTACCGCGAGAGCGTGCGCGTCACCGGGCGGAACGTGGTGCTGCGCGGCACGGACCGCTCCGCGGTGGTGTTCGACGGCGGACTGAAGCTGGCCAACGGCATCACCGCCACCGGCCCCGGCACGGTGGTGGAGAACCTCACCGTGCACGGCTACCTGGCCAACGGCGTGCTGTTCACCGGAGTGACCGACGAGAAGCTGCAGCAGCGCGGCGCGGGCGGCTCGGCGTACGATCCCCTGGACACCCGGCGCTTCCCCCCGGTGGAGGGCTTCCGGGCGACCCGGGTGACGGCGTACAACAACGGCCTGTACGGCATCTACGCCTTCGACGCGCGCGCCGGGGTGATCGAGGAGTCCTACGCCTCCGGGCACGCCGACTCCGGCATCTACGTCGGCCAGTGCAAGCCCTGCGACACCCTGGTGCGCGGCAACACGGTGGAGCGCAACGCGGTCGGCATCGAGCTGACCAACGCCTCGGACAACCTGTCGATCCTGGGCAACCGCGCGGCGGGCAACCGGGTGGGCGTCACGGTGAACTCCAACGACCTGGAGGCGCTGGCCCCGCAGCACGCCGCGGTGATCGCGGGCAACGTGGTCGTCGACAACAACGCCGCCGACTCGCCGCAGCAGGCGGACGGCGGTTTCGGCATCGGCATCGGGATCGGCGGCGGCACCGAGAACCGGGTGGAGCGCAATCTGGTGCGGGGCAACCGGGCGGCCGGGGTGATCGTCACCGACCCGGCGGGCCACCCGGCGAGCGGCAACCGGGTCGAGGGCAACCAGGTGGACGGCAACGGCGCCGACCTGGTGCTCGCCTCCGTCGACCCGGCCAACTGCTTCAGCGGCAACCGGCCCGGCACGCAGAGCCCGGACGGGCTGGAGGCCGCGGCGGCGTGCGGCGGGCCGGGGCGCGGGCCGCTGGCCGCCGGGCGTCCGGCGCCGGTCCAGGCGCCGCCCGGCGTGCCGTTCAGCCGGGTGCCGGCGCCGCCCGCGCAGCCGTCGCTCACCGACCCGGCGGCGCCCGGCCGTCCGGCGACCGGCCTGCCGGGGGCGGTGGACCCGGGGGCGTACCCGCTGCCGGCGGATCCCGCGACGGTGCCGCCGCGGCCTGCCGGGTAGCGGCGGGGCGGCGGGCCGGCGGTCAGCCGGTCAGCCAGGGCGCCTCGGGGAGCCTCGCGGTGTCGTCGTGCCCGCCGAACTCGACCGTGCTCGGGGTGCCCAGGCCCGGCATCCGCATCGTCACCCGCCGCAGCGTGCCGTCCTCGTCGACCCAGTAGGTCAGCGGCGAGCGCTCGCCGTCGGGCGCGGCGCCCTGGGCGCGCGGTCCGGAGAACCGGTCGTACTCGCGGCCGTCCAGCCGGTCGCGGCCGAGCCGGCGCGCGCCGGACTGGGCGAGCAGCAGCGGGTTGTCGGGCCGGTCGGCGCCGAGCTGGACGATCAGCTGGAGCCCGGCGTCCAGCGGGTCGGCGGTGTAGGTGCGCGGGGACCAGCCCTGGCGGGGGACGTGCTCGGCCTGCTGCCAGGCCGGGCCGTCGGCGCCGGCCGGTTCGGGGGCGAGCCCGAGGCCGCCGGCGTCCCAGACGACCAGGCCGTGGTCGAGCGGGCCGTTCGCCCCGGTGACCTGGTAGCGGCCGGTGCCCCGGCGGGTGCGGTAGTCGACGACGCCCTCGACCCGGACACCGACGCCGCCGCCCTCGGAGGCGGTGAGGGTCACCGCGACCGGGCTCGCCTGGAACAGGGTGAGGCGCGACAGGGCCAGCCGGGAGGCCTCGTCGACGGTCACCGGCCGCTCCCCCGGCTCGTCGGAGACGAAGCGCTGGGCGACCAGGGCGCCTGCGGCGGCGGCGCACACCGCGAGGGCGGCCAGGCTCCTGAGCCAGAAGGCCCGGCGCCGGCCCGGCCCGGGGGGCGCCTCGGGGGTGTCGGCCTTCGTCTTCCGGGCCATGCGCGTGCCCACTCTCGTCCCTCTCGTCGAACCGGTCGGTCACAACGGGCGGGCCCGGGGACCTGTGGTCCCCGGGCCCGCCCTGGTTCCGGCGTCACGCCCCCGCTCGGGCGGGGGCACCGGGGCCGGGCTACTGCTGCCGGGTCCGGCGGCGGCGCGCCAGCAGCACGAGGCCCGCGCCGAGCACGGTCAGCGTGCCCGCACCGGCGGCCATCACCGGGATGCCCTCGTTCGCCCCGGTGTTGGCCAGGTGCGATCCGGGGGCGGGGGCGGCCGGCGCCGGCGGCAGCGGCGCGGCCGGCGACGGCAGCGCCGGCGCCTGGGTCTGCGTCGCCGTCGGCGTCGGGGCGGGGGTCGGCGTGGGCGTCGGCGTCGGCGTCGGCGTCGGCGTCCCGGTGGGCGTCGGCGTCGGGGTCGCCGTCGGGCTGGGCGTCGGCGTCGGGATCAGCCGGTTGACGGCCGTCACCTCGACTCCGGCGGCCAGGTTGTCGGCGTTCAGCACCAGCGGCCCGAACACCGTCTTCTCCGGCGCGGAGTAGCCCTCCGGCGGGCTCACCTCCTGCCAGTAGTACGAGCCCACCTCACCGCTGCCCCGGCAGATGCCGTCGGCCCCGGTGGTGCAGGGGTCGCCGACCGCCGTGTCGGGCTTGTCACCGGTGCTCTGCAGCCCGTCGGTGCCGTTGCTCTCCTTCCAGAGCCGGAACGTCGCGCCCGCCAGCGGCTTGCCGTCCTGGTCGTGCTTGACCAGGCGCAGCACGCCCTCCTGCCGGCGGAAGCCGAAGTCGAAGGTGTGGTCGTTCTCGCCCGGTCCACCGGTGGTCAGCGCCCGCTCGGCGTACTGCCCGCCCGCCGGGACGATGCCCTTCGAGTTGATGAACGCGTTGTCGCCGGCGTCCGCTTCGGTCGGCACCCACTGGTGGAGGGGGCCGCCCTTGGCGTAGTCGGCGGGGTTGTCCAGCCGGACGGTGTACTTCGTCCGGGGCTTGAGGCCGCCGGTGACGTTGGAGTCGTCGAAGTAGTACTCACCGCGCTCGGTGGTCGTGGTGGTGCCGACGAGCTTCCCCGACTCGTCGTAGAGGTTGACGGTCGCTCCGGGCACGGGCTTCTGGCCCGGGCGCTGGATGCCGCTGCGCTCGGGGTCGTACCAGACCCGGTTGCCGATCTGGAGCGGGGCCTGGTCGCAGAGCACCTCCAGGTCACCCATCGAGGCGCCCTTGCCGAAGGGGGCCACCTCGTCCTTCGGCGTGAGCCGGAACCCGAACTTCGGGTCCTGCTTGCCGTCCCGCTGGAGGAACGAGGTGCCGTAGCCGAGGGCGGTGTGGTTGGGGTCGAACGCCGAGGTCGCGATGGTGTTCTCGACCTTGGAGTCCGCCAGGCCCGCGAACGCCGTGTTGCGGTGGCCGCCCCAGCTGGTGTCGAAGAAGCGGGTGCCCCGGGGGGACAGTCCGCACCCGTTGTTGGTGTCCATCACGTAGCCGCCGTTCGCCGGGCAGGCCTTGTTGAGGTCACCGCCCGACATCACGGTGGAGTAGGGGACACCGGACGGCGCCCGGTCGGCGAAGCGGTCGCGGAAGGCCAGCAGCATCGAGCCGTCGGTCTCGAACGCGATCTCGCCCAGCTCGGGTTCGGGCTGGGCGATGGTGGAGGCGCCGCAGGGGTTGCCGTTCTGCGAGGTCGGCCAGGTGTCGGTCCACGGGAACCAGGCCGCGCCGTCGCAGGGGCCGCCACCGACGGTCGTCTGGCGCGGGTAGTCCAGCGGCTGGTTCAGGACCGGCGCCGCGAACGCCCCGGTGGCCAGGTCGAACGGGAGCACCACCGCGCGCAGGTCGGAGGCCTTGCCGGTCGACTCGCCCGAGCAGACGCCGCCGAGGTAGCCCGTGCCGTCCTGGAGGCCGAGGCCGAACGGACGCCAGTCGGCGGCGGCCGGGCAGCCCGGGTCCGGAACGGGGTGGACCGCCTTCGGCGCGGAGGCCGTGGGCCCGGTGGCGTCGTAGCGGTAGAGCTTGCGGTCGTGGAGGTTGACGACGAAGAGGTCCTTGCCGTCGTCGGTGACCTTGATGCCGCCCAGGCTCTCCTTGCCCGGTGCCCCGATGAACCCGTCGTCGGTGCCGCCGCCGTGGGCGGTGGAACCGGTGTTCGGGACGGTGGTGAACAGCGTGGTCTTCTTGCTCTCCACGTCGGTCACGTAGATCCCGCCCGCGCCGCCGGGCCCGTAGTCCGTGGCCCGCTTGGCGACCGCCGAGGAGAACACCCGCCGGTCGGCCTTGTTCCACGCGATGCCGTAGAGCGTGCCGGTGTCGGCGTTGGTGGCGATGTTCGTCGCCTTGACGTCCACGCCCTCCTGGCCGCGCGCGCTGTACGGGAAGGAGACCAGCGTGCGCTGGGTCCCGCCCTCGCGCGTGGCGGGCTGGCAGGTCGTCACCAGGGGGGCGTTCTTCTGGCAGTAGTCACCGGGGCTCCAGAGCCCGGTGGTGAGCTCCACGTTCTTGCCGCCGGTGACGTCGACGAACTCCTCGTTGCTGCTGAGCTGGGTGGGCGCGCCCTCCAGCCCCTTCCGCGAGGCGAACGCCGGGTGGAGCGTGCCCGGCTTCGGGTTCACCACCTGGACGCGGTACTTGCCGCCGGTGAGCTTGGTGCCGGGCGTGAGCGTCACCGTCCCGTTGGCCGCCGTGGTGCCCTCGACGACGGCTCCCGCGTCGTCGGTGAGGGTCACCCTGACGCCGGCCATGCCGGGCTCCAGCGCGGCCTGCCACACGCCGTCGGTGTCCACGGCCCGCACCACGCGGACCGTCACCGTGCCGTCGGCCGGCTGCGGGAACGCGGCCGGGGCGGCCAGCAGCGAGCACGCCCCGATTCCGAGGAGCAGCGCCGCGGCGCCCCCCACGGTACGGCGGCCGACCGGACCCGGTGGCCGCCGTCCCGGGCCGCGCGCGGCACCGGTTTCCTGATCATGTGTCGTCGTCATCCCTGCTCTCATAATGCAGTTGGGCCTGCCGCCCCGACTCCGTGCGGAGTGCGCGTGTGACGGAAAGCCGTCATTGTTAAGGGGAGCTTAAAGGGACTTCACACAAGTTCGCAGGAAAACCAGGAACTTTGACGACACATCAGACGTTCCGTCCTGCGGAGTGGTGTTCGGCCGTCAGTGCGCCGGGAGTGACGTCCACGGGGGTGGCAGCGGTGGGTGGCCAGGTCGTGCGGGGGTCCGGACGGGGCGAGGTGGAGCTGGAGTTCCCGGATCCGGCCCGGGTGGTGCTGCTGACGCTGGAGGCGGGCACCCCCCACTGGCCGGTCGTCCTGCGCGGGCAGGGCGAGGAGGGGTCACCGCAGCGGCCGGAGGTCAGCGGCCACGGCCGCGTCGCGGTGCTGCTCCCGCCGGAGCGGCAGCGGTCGATGCGGCGGGTCACCGTCGGCACCTCGGTGTCGTGGACCCTGCGGCTGCACGATCCGGACGGCACCGTCGAGCTGGGCACCGGCGCGGCCGGCAGCGGGCCCCGGATCCTGGAGCACCGGGGCGGCACCGCCCGGGTGGTGGTGACCCAGAGCGACGACGCGGCCGGAGCGCTGCGGGTGCTCCACTACCCCGAGGGCCCGGGCGGTCCGCCGGTGGTGGCCGCCGACACCGGGGGCACCACCCTGAGCACCCTGGTCCGCAACGGATTCCTGCTGGACGGCCCGCAGTTCGTGGTGGTCGAGTACGGCGAGGACTGGTCCTTCGCGGTCGAACCCGCCGACCTCCCGCCGTCGGCCCCGCTGGTCCGCCACGGCTTCGGGAACGCCACCGAGTTCTTCGACCGCCCCTCTCCGGGCCGGCCGGCGGTGCTGGAGATGACGCTCGAATCCGGCCGGTGCGGCATCAGCGTCCTCGGCGAGGACGGCGGCCGGCTCGCGCGGCACTCGGTGAACGCCGCCCTGGGCCCGGTTCCGATCCCGCTCTGGGGCGGCCGGAAGGACGCCGCCCTCGGGCGGCTCGGCCTCCGGGTCGAGGACGGCGACAGCGCCTGGCGGATGACGCTGCGGCCGGACCGGCCGGAGCGCCGGCTGGTCGGCCGCGCCGAGGGGGCGGGCGACGAGCTGCTCCGCTACGAGGGCCCGCCCGCCGTGCTGAGCGTCCGTCACCCGCCCGGAGCGGACGGCCGGCTCGCGCTCGACGCCCCGGACGGACGCGTCTCGGGCCCCCACCGCGGGGAGCGGTGCGGTTCGCTCCTGGTCGGCGCCGCCCCGCACCCCGAGGTGATCGCGGTGACGGCGGCCGGCGGCTGGGCCCTGGAGGTGACCTTGCCGGAGGAGGCCCGCCCGTTCTCCGACCGGCTGACCGGCTGCGGCAGCGAGGTGGTCCGCTGGACGGGCGGCCGCGCGCGGCTCACCGTCCGGAACCGTCCGCGCCACCGTCGTCTGCGGTGGCCCGGCAGCGCCCTCGGCGCCGCCGTGTGGAGCCCCGACGGCCCGCGCGACGCCGCGGCGGCCCACCCGGACCCGCCCCGGCGCGACGCGGTGCTGTTTCCGGGGTGCCTGGTGCTGGTCCACGATCCCCACCACTCCGGCTGGCGGCTCGTCGCCGACTGAGCGCCGCCGGCGCGCGGCGCCGCTCCAGGGGGCCGGACGCGGACGGCACGTAAGGAGCGAAACACTGACGTAACGTCACTCTGCGGGGGAAGCCCGGAGTTCAACCCGGGCACCCTTGACCGGTCAAGTCCTTGCAGTAGTGTCGCCACCCAAGTCCTGGGGAATCGGTTTCCCCCGGTGTTCCCCGGGACATTCCCAGGCGTGAACCGGATCTACGGTTGGAGTTCAAGGCGATGACGGCGGCGATCGGGACCAATGCTCGCTTTGCGTACCGTGTCTACCACGCGATGCTCCGCACCGAGGAGGGCCGCACGGATCCGGCGGAGGTCGCCCGCAGGCTCGGCGCCTGCTCCGAGGACGTCCGGGAGGCCGTGGACTGGCTGGCCGGGCACGGGCTGCTGGACCGGGATCCGGACTCGCCGGTCGATCCGCCGCAGCGGGTGCTCAGACGGCTGGTCGCCGACCAGCAGGAGCGGCTGGCGGAGTTCACCCGCGCCCAGGACCTCATCTCCGACCTGGCCGACGGCCTGATGGCCCGTCCGCCAGCCGGCGGGGGCTCGGGCGTCGAGGTGGTCGACTCGCGCGAGCAGTTGCTGCGCCGGCTCGGGGAGCTGCACGCGGCCAGCCGCTCCGAGGTGGCGGTGATGCTGCCGCACGCGGCCGAGCCGGAGCCGCTCCAGCCGTCCGTGCACGAGAACGTGGAGCTGCTGAAGCGCGGTGTCCAGTGCCGGGTGGTGGCGCCCGCCTCCGCCCTGGGCAGTCCGGCGGTCGTCGAGTACGTCGACGCGCTGCAGGAGGCGGGCGCCGAGGTCCGCACCGCCGAGTCGCTGCCGCTGCGGCTGGTCATCGTCGACCAGGAGAAGGTGGTCACCCGCTCGCAGCCGGAGGGGCCGCGCCGCCATGTGGTGATCGACTGCGGGCTGCTGGCGCAGGTGTTCACCCGGGTCTTCGAGCACAGCTGGTCGACGGCCGCGCCGTACACCCGGCGCCGGCGCAGCGACGATCCGGCGCAGGTGCTCTCCGGCACCCACCGGCTGGTGCTGCACATGATGGCCTCGGGGACGACCGACAAGGCGATCGCCCGTCACCTCGGCTACTCGGACCGGACGGTGCGGCGCTTCGTCGCCGAGATCCTGCGGGTGCTGGAGACCGACAACCGGCTCACCGCGATGGTGCGGGCCACCCGGCTCGGGCTGCTGGAGCACGAGCCGTGGCGGGCGCCGGAGGCGGCGGCGCCCTGACCCGCGGTCCACGGGCGGCCGTCCGCTACAACAGGCCGCGTTCGGAGGCGATCCGGGCGGCGTCGAAGCGGTTGCGCCCGTCGAGCTTGCGCATGGCGCCCGAGGTGAGGTTGCGCACGGTACCGGCCGCGAGGTAGAGCTCGCGGGCGACCTCCTTGACCGAGGCGCCGGTGGCGGTGAGCCGCAGGATCTCCCGCTCGCGCTCGCTCAGGATCTGTTCGGCGACGGCCGTCGGGGCGGCCGGGCGGACCGGCGCCTCCGGCGTGTCGCCCGCCGCCGGCCTCCCGGCCACCGGTCTGCTGCCGGCCGGTCTGCCGACGGCGGCGTCCCGGATGGCGTCGACCAGGCACGGGATCTTCGTCTGCTTGGTGACGACGCCGCGCGCGCCCGCGGACACGGCGCGGTCCACCAGCGTCCGGGTGGGCCGGGCCGTCATGATGACGACCCGGCAGTCGGGCAGTCGCCGGCCCAGTTCCCGCACCAGCCGGAAGCCGCCCTGGGCGGGGCCCATCCCCAGCACCGCCACGTCCGGCCGACGGCGCACCGCGACCGGGACGATCATCGAACTGCGGCTCACGGCGCCGACGACCTCGAAGTCCTTCACGGAGGCCAGGACCTCCGCGATCGCGTCCAGGGGCAGGAGGTGCTCGTCGGCTACCAATACACGAATGGTCATCATCAGGTCTCCCCCGAGGGTCCCTGGAACGGGACACTCCTGGTGATCGTTTCGGCCGCGGCCCAGTGTGCGGCCGGCCGTCCGGCCCCGTCGACGGGTTCCGAATGTCCGGGTGAGGACATGTCCGCGGCAGGACCTGCAGCGCCGGCGGAGCCGCGGATCTACGCGTGTCATCCGCCGTCGACCCCTCAACCTATCCCGGCCCCGGGGGGCGATCCGGTGCCCTCGGAGCGGGACGTGACAAACGTCAGTGGAAGCAGGTCGAAGCCTTGTCGCCGGTCACCCACCAGGACCACGATGCGCACTGGTGACCGTCCGCCGCGCAGGGCCCGTCCGCCCCGCCCGGCCCATCCGCACCCTTCCGTCACCCCAGCCCGTCCGTCACCCCGACCGCCGTCTGCCCCGACGCCCACCACCGCCCGCGCGCCCCGCAGGCCACGAGCCCTGCCCGCGCCGGCCGGTCCCCGTCCGGCCGTGCGCCCCCGTACGCCCCGGCCGGGTGCCCGGCCACGCCCGAAGCCCGCTCACCCCGGATGCCGGAGGAAGAGGACATGCACACAGACCCCGTGGTCCAGGACCCGACCCAGGCCCTGGCCGTCGTCGGCATGGCGGGCCGGTTCCCCGACGCCCCCGACGTCGAGAGCTTCTGGCGGCTGATGACGGAGCGGCGCGACGCCATCCGTCCCGTCCCCGCCACCCGGTGGGACGCCACCGCCCAGCTCGACCCGCAGCGGGAGATCCAGGCCGTCGGCGGATTCCTCGACGACGTCGACCGGTTCGACGCCACCTTCTTCGGCATCTCCCCGCGCGAGGCCGAGATGCTCGACCCCCAGCAGCGGCTGATGCTGGAGGCCGCCTGGCGGGCCCTGGAGGACGCCGGTACGCCCGCCCGCGCGCTGGCCGGCAGCCGGACCGGCGTCTTCGTCGGCGCCGGCTGGCACGACTACGAGCACGTCGGCCGCAAGAGCGGCAGCGGCGTCACCCAGCACACCGCCCCCGGCTACGCGCTCGACATGATCGCCGCCCGGGTCTCCTACTTCCTCGGCCTCACCGGCCCCAGCCTGGTCGTGGAGACCGGCTGCTCCTCCGCGCTGGTCGCCGCGCACCTCGCCGCCCAGGCGCTGCGCGCCGGCGAGGTCGACGCCGCGATCATCGGCGGCGTCGCGCTGATGCTCGACCCGACCGCCTCGATCGGCCTCACCTACTTCGGCGGCCTCTCCCCCGACGGCCGCTGCAAGGCCTTCGGCGCCGGGGCCAACGGCTTCGTGCGCGGCGAGGGCGTCGGCGCCCTGTACGTGAAGACGGTCGCCCGCGCGCTCGCCGACGGCGACCGGATCCACGGCGTCATCGCCGGCACGGCGGTGAACAACGACGGCGGCGGCCAGAGCGTCGTCGCGCCCAGCCCGCTGGGCCAGGAGCGGCTGCTGCGCGACTCCTACCGCCAGTGGGGCATCCCGGCCGACCGGGTCGCCTACCTGGAGGCGCACGGCACCGGCACCGCGGTCGGCGACCCGATCGAGGCCGGCGCCGTCGGCCGGGTCCTCGGGCAGGCCCGCAGCGCGGACGCGGGCCCGCTGCCGATCGGCTCGGTGAAGACCAACATCGGCCACCTGGAGGCCGCCGCCGGCATCCCCGGGCTGTTCAAGGCGCTGCTGTCGCTGCGTCACGGGGTGGTGCCGCCGAGCCTGCACTCCGCCGAGCTCAACCCCGACATCGCCTTCGACGAGCTGAACCTGACGGTGGTGCGCGAGCCGCTGCCGCTGCCCGCCGACGAGCAGGTCTTCCTCGGCGTGAGCAGCTTCGGCTGGGGCGGCACCAACGCGCACGTGGTGCTGACCGGCGCGCCGGACACCCCCGCCCCCGCGCCCGCCGCGACGGACGGCGCGGTGCCGGCCGGGGCGGAGCGCGCGGTGCTGCTGCCGGTCTCGGCCCACAACGAGCAGGCGTTCGCCGAGCGCGCCCGCGAGCTGCGCGAGGTGCTGGTCTCCGGCGCCGCCGCGCTCCCGGAGCTGGCCGGCACCCTGGCCTGGCAGCGCGACCAGTTCCCGGTCCGCGCGGCCGTCACCGCCACCGGCGCGGCCGAGGCGGCCGGGCACCTGGAGCAGCTGGCCGCCGACCCCGGCGCCGCCGGGGCCGGGGTGGTCACCGGACGCGCCGCGCCGCACGGGCGCACCGCCTTCGTCTTCCCCGGCCAGGGCTCCCAGTGGCACGCGATGGGCCGTGAACTGCTCGCCTCGGACCCGGTGTTCGCCGCCGTGATCCGCCGCTGCGCGAAGGCCCTGGAGCCGTACACCGACTGGAACCTGGTGGAGGTCGTCTCCGGCGAGGCCGGCGAGGAGTGGCTGTCGCGGATCGACATGCTCCAGCCGACCCTGTGGGCGGTCTCGCTGGGCCTGTGCGAGGTGTGGCGGGCGGCCGGGGTGGAGCCGGACGTCGTGGTCGGCCACAGCCAGGGCGAGGTCACCGCGGCCACCGCCGCGGGCATCCTCTCCTACGAGGACGGCGCGATGGTCGTCGCCCGGCGCAGCGCGATCGCCCGGCGCACCTCGGGCAAGGGCCGGATGCTGGCGGTGGACCTCTCGCTGGACGCCGCGAAGGCGGCGCTGTCCGGCTTCGAGGAGGGCGTCTCGCTGGCCGTGAACAACGGGCCGAACAGCTGCGTGCTCTCCGGGGACACCGAACTGGTCCTGGCGCTCAAGGAGTTGCTGGAGGCCGAGGGCACCTTCTGCCGGCTGGTCAACGTGGACTACGCCTCGCACAGCCCGCAGATGGACGAGCTGGAGGACGACCTGCTGGCGGCCCTGCGGTCGGTGCGCCCGGGCCGGGGCACCGTCGGGCTGATGTCGACGGTGCGGGTGGCCCCGCTGGAGGGTCCCGAGCTGGACGCCCGGTACTGGGTGGACAACCTGCGCCGCCCGGTGCTGTTCGCCGACGCGATGGAGCGGCTGTTCGACACCGGGGTCACCCATGTGGTGGAGATCAGCCCGCACCCGGTGCTCACCCCGGCGCTGGAGCAGCTGGCCGCGCAGCGGCCCGTCCCGCCGCAGGTGCTGTCGACGCTGCGGCGCGACCAGGGCTCGCCGGGCATGCTGCGCGAGGCGATGGCGCGGGCCTACGTGAGCGGTCTGGAGCCGTTCGGCGCGCTGCCCCGGTCGGCCTGGGCGCCGGTGCCGCCGTACCCGTGGCAGCGCACCGCCCACTGGGTGGAGCCGGCCCGCCGGCGCACCGCGGGCGGCGCGGGGGACGCGCTGCAGCTGGTGCCGTCGGTGACCGAGCAGGGGGCCTGGTCAGGGACGCTGGAGCTGGCCCCGGCTGACCTGCCCTGGGTGCGCGACCACCGGGTGTACGACGCGGTGGTGCTGCCCGGCACCGCGATGCTGGAGCTGGCGCTGCGCACGGCGCTGACCCGCACCGGCGGGGCGCACCGCACGCTCGCCGACGTCGGTCTGCACAGCCACCTCACCCTCACCGAGGAGCCGGTGACGGTGGCGCTGGGCTGGCGGGACGACGTCACCGGCGGTGGCAGCTTCACCCTCTCCTCGCTGGAGCCGGGCGCGCAGGGCTGGGTGCGGCACGCCACGGCGCGGGTGCTGGCCGAGGACACGGCGCGCGCGCTGCCGTCCTTCCCCGAGTGGATGCTCGGCCTGGAGGCGGCCCCGGCCGGGGAGTTCTACGCGGACTGCGCGGCGCGGGGGCTGAACTACGGTCCGGCGTTCCAGGGCGTGGTGGGTCTGCGCGGGGACGCCGCGGAGAGCCTGGCCGAGGTGCGGCTGCCGGACGGACTGCTGGTCTCCGGCTACCCGCACCGGCTGCACCCGGCACTGTGGGACGCGGCGCTGCAGGCGTCGATCCCGCTGTTCCCCGGTGACGAGGCGGCGGTGCCGGTCGGGGTGGGGCGGATCCACCTGCACACGGACCTGGCGGAGCCGGTCACCGCGCTCTGGTCGCACGCGGTGCGCCGGGACGGCGGCGAGGAGGTCGACCTGTTCCTGTTCGACGGCGGGCGCCGGCCGGTGCTGAGCCTGCTCGGGCTGCGGATGCGGGCCCTGGCGGCCTCGGCCGACCCGGGCGCGGCGGACGCGGAGCGGATCCACCGGATGGAGTTCCGGCCGTCGGCCCGGGCGGAGGGCGCGGAGGGCGACGGGGGCGCGGAGGGCGGCGGGACGGCGGCCCCCGGCCGCTGGGCGGTGTGCGCGGTCGAGGCGGCCGACGCCACGGCGGCCCGGTCGCGGGCCGGTGAGCTGGCCGAGGCGCTGGGCGCGCTCGGCGGCACCGCGCAGGCCCGGGTGGTGGACGGCGAGGCGGCCGGGGACGACGGGGCCTGGGAGGAGCGCCTGGCCTCGGTCGAGGGCCTGACCGGTGTGGTCTTCGTGGCGCCGCGCGCGGACGCCGGCCCGGACGCCCAGCGCGCGGGTCTGTCGGCGCTGGCCGCGCTGGTGCGTGCCTGTGCGACCCGCCCGCTGGTGCCCCGGCTGGCCGTGGTGACCGCCGACGCGCAGCTGCCGGCGTCGGCGCCCGGCGAGGGCGATCCGGGTGCGGCGCTGTACTGGGGCTTCGCCCGGGTGCTGCGCGGCGAGCACCCGGAGCTGCGGCCGGTGCTGGTGGACGTGGCCGCGGCGGACGACGGCTGGGCGGCGCGGTGCGCGGCCGAGCTGGCCGCCGAGGGCGGCGCGGACCAGGTGGTGCTGCACGGCGACGAGCGGCTGGTCGGCCGGCTGGTGCGCGGCGCGGCGGCGCCGGACGCCGCGGCGGGGCCGGCCCGGCCCGCCTGGCGGACGGCCGCGGCGCAGCCGTTCCGGCTCGCCCCGGACCGTCAGGGCACCTGGGACGGCCTGGCGTTCCGCCCGCTGGAGCGGCGGGCGCCCGGCGCCGGGGAGATCGAGATCGCGGTGGACGCGGCCGCGCTGAACTTCATCGACGTGATGAAGGTGATGGGCACCTACCCCGACCCGTCGGCCGACGCCCGGCTGCTCGGCCTGGACGGCGCGGGCGTGGTGACCAGGACCGGCGAGGGCGTGACCCGGTTCGCCCCGGGTGACCGGGTGGTCGCCTGCACCAGCGGCGGCGCGCTGGCCACCCACTGGACGGTGCTCGCCGACCACGCGCAGCCCGTGCCGGCGGAGATGTCCGCGCAGGACGCGGCGGCGTTCCCGGCGGTGACCATCACCGCCTGGTACGGGCTGCGGCACCTGGCCTCGCTGCAGCCCGGCGAGACGGTGCTGATCCACTCGGCGGCCGGCGGCCTGGGCCTGGCGGCGATCGAGGTGGCGCGGCTGCTCGGCGCCGAGGTGCTGGCCACGGCGGGCAGCGAGGAGAAGCGCGCCCATCTGCGCGGGCTGGGCATCCGGCACGTCTTCGACTCCCGGGACCTCTCCTGGGCCGGCCTCGTGCGCGGGGCGACCGGGGGCCGCGGGGTGGACGTCGTCCTCAACTCGCTGACCGGCGCGGCGATCCCGCTGGGCCTGGAGGTGCTGGCCGAGGGCGGGCGGTTCGTCGAGGTCGGCAAGGCCGACATCTACGGCGGGCGCACGCTGGCCCTGGACGCCTTCCGCAAGGGGATCTCGCTGGCCTCGCTGGACCTCGCGGGGGTGATCGCCCGCCGTCCGGCGCTGTTCACCCGGCTGTTCGCCGAGGTGTGGGAGCGGGTCGAGGCGGGCGGGCTGCGGCCGCTGCCGGTGCTGAGCCGCCCGTTCGCGCAGGCCGCCGAGGCGATGCGGGAGATGGCGCGCGGCAACCACATCGGCAAGTTCGTGCTCCAGGACCCGGCGACGGTCGCCGAGGTGGCTCCGGAGCCGCTGCGCGACGGCCGGTTCCGGGGCGACGGCACCTATCTGATCACCGGCGGCCTCGGCGCGCTCGGCCTGTCGCTGGCGGAGTTCATGGCCGAACGGGGCGCGGGCCGGCTGGCGCTGGTCGGGCGCTCGGCGCCGCGCGAGGACGCGGTGGCGCGGATCGAGGCACTGCGGGCGCTCGGCGCGCGGGTGGACGTCTTCGCGGCGGACGTTGCCGACCCGGCGGCGGTGCGGCGGGTGCACGAGCAGCTGCCGCCGCTGCGCGGCGTGGTGCACGCGGCCGGTCTGCTGGACGACGCGACGGTGCTCAATCTGACGCCCGGGCAGCTGCACCGGGTGCTGGCGCCCAAGGTCGACGGCGCGGCCAACCTGGACGCGGTGACCGCGGACGACCCGCTGGACTTCTTCCTGCTGTTCTCCTCGGCGGCGGCGCTGTTCGGCAACGCCGGGCAGGCGGCCTACGCGGCGGGCAACGCCTACCTGGACGCGCTGGCGGTCTCCCGCCGCAGGCGCGGGCGGCCGGCGCTGAGCGTGCAGTGGGGGCCGTTCAGCGACGTCGGTCTGGCGGCCGCGGAGGACAACCGCGGCAACCGGCTCGCGGAGCGCGGCATGGCCGGCTTCTCCACCGAGGAGGCGTGGCGGGCCCTGGAGGGCTTCCTGGGAGGTGACGAGCAGGTGGTCGCCTATGTGCCGATCGACCTGCGGCAGTACCTGGAGGCGTACCCCGACGCGGTGACGCTGGAGAGCTGGAGCGCGCTGCGCGAGCTGGCCCGGCACGGGGGCGGCGGCAGCAGCGCGGGGGCGGCCTTCCTCGCCGAACTGCGGGCCGCGCCCGAGGAGCGCTGGCCGGAGCTGCTGGAGGCCAAGGTGCAGGAGCTGGCCGGCCGGGTGCTGCGGCTGGACACCGGGGCGGTCGACCGGGACACGCCGTTCAAGTCGCTCGGGCTGGACTCGCTGATGGGCCTGGAGCTGCGCAACCGGCTGGAGGCGGCGTTCGGGCTGCGCCTGTCGCCGACCCTGCTGTGGACGTACGGCACGCCCCGGGCGCTGTCCGCGGTGCTGGCCGAGCGGCTGCTCGGCGAGCAGGCGGACGAGGACGCCCCGGCGGGCGCGGCCACCGACGGCGAGGGCTGAGCGCGATGACGGATCAGCAGACGACCACCGCGCCCACGCCGCTGACCAGGGCGCTGGACACGGTCCGCAAGCTGCGGGCGCAGCTGGACGCCGCGAGCGGCACCGGCCCGCTGGCCGTGGTCGGCATCGGCCTGCGGCTGCCGGGCGGCATCGCCGACCTGGACGGCTACTGGTCGGCGCTGGCCGCCGGCCGGGACCTGGTGGGCCCGCTGCCCGCCGGGCGGCGCGGGCCGTTCGCCGCCGAGTGGGAGCGGCTGCCGCACACCGGCGGGTTCCTGGACGAGGTGATGGACTTCGACGCGGAGTTCTTCGGCATGGGCGCCGAGGAGGCCCGCGGCACCGATCCGCAGCAGCGGCTGCTGCTGGAGGTCGCCTGGGAGGCGCTGGAGAACGCGGCGCTCCCGCCGGACCGACTGGACGCCGCCCGCACCGGGCTGTTCGTCGGGGTCACCGGGCAGGAGTACTGGGACTGGCACAGCGGGGAGCTGGACACCCACTGGGCGGGCGGCAACGGCCACTGCTTCACGGTCGGGCGGGTCGCGTACGCGCTGGGGCTGGCCGGTCCGGCCATCACGGTGGACACCGCCTGTTCGTCCTCGCTGGTCTCGGTGCACCTGGCGCGCCAGGCGCTGGCCCGCCGGGAGTGCGACGTGGCGCTGGCCGGCGGGGTGAACCTGGTGCTGTCGCCGCGGGCGACCCGGCTGCACCAGCTGGCGGGCACGCTCTCGCCGGACGGGCGGTGCAGCCCGTTCGACGCCCGGGCGAACGGCTTCACCCGGGGCGAGGGCTGCGGTGTGCTGGTCCTCAAGCGGCTGGAGGACGCCCGGCGCGACGGCGACCGGGTGCACGCGGTGGTGCACGGCTCGGCGGTGAACCAGACCGGCCGTTCGACCGGGTTCACGGCGCCCAACGTGCTGTCGGAGGTCGCGCTGACCGAGGCGGTGCTGGCGGACGCGGGGCTGGCCCCCGCGGACATCGGCCTGGTGGAGGCGCACGGGACGGGCACCTCGCTCGGGGACACCATCGAGATGGAGGCGATCGCCGCCGCGCTGGGCCGGCGCAACGGCGGGGCCGAGCTGGCGGTCGGCTCGGTGAAGGGCAATCTGGGGCACCCGGAGTCGGCGGCCGGGGTGATCGGGCTGGTGAAGGCGGTGCTGTGCCTGCGGCGGCGCGAGGTGCCGCCGCTGGCCAACTTCGCCACCCTCAACCCGCTGATCGACCTGGAGGGCACCGGCATCACCCTGCCGACGGCGCTGCGGCCGTGGCCGCGGGGCGCCGGGCGGCACGCGCTGGTCAGCGCCTTCGGCATGGGCGGCACCAATGCCCAGGTGGTCCTCGGCGCGGCCGAGGAGCAGGACGGCGGCGCGGCGCCGGCGGGGCCGGTCGACGGCTTCGAGCTGTCCGCCCGCACCCCGGAGGCGCTGCGGGCGCTGGCGGGCGCCCTGCACGAGCGGCTCACCGGGCTGGCGGACGCCGACTATCCGGCGTTCGCGTACACGGTCGCCGCCGGGCGGGCCCGGCACCGGCTGCGGGCGCGGATCACGGCCGGAGACCGGGGCGCCGCGCTGCGGGCCCTGCAGGGGCTCGCCGGGGGCGGTTCGGCGTCCGGGGTGGAGCTCTCCGAGCGCGAGCAGGGCGGCGACGGCGCTCCCGACGGGGCGGCGGCGCTGCCGCGGGCCGTGCTGGACCTGCCGCACTACCCGTGGCAGCGCCGCCGGTACGCGCCGGAGCCGGCCGGCCCGTCCGCGACCGCGCCCGTGTCCGCGCCCGTGCCGCCTCCGGCGGCCGGGGCGCCCGCGGAGGGCCGGCACGCCCTGTTCGCCCTGGAGTGGGCCCCCGCCGGGGACGGAGCCGAGGAGGCCCCGGCCGGCGCCCCCGGCCGGTGGCTGCTGTTCGCCGACCGCACGGGCGTCGGCGACGCGCTGGCCGCCGAGCTGACGGCCCGGCACGGCAGCGTGGTGACCGTCACTCCCGGCGAGCGGTCCCGGCGGCTGGACGCGCTGCGCCACGAGCTCGACCCGCGCCGCCCGGAGGACCTCACCGCCCTGCTCAAGGAGCTGCGCACCGCGGGCGACGAGCCGTGGGCCGGGGTGGTCCACGCGTGGGGCCTGGACGCCCCCGGCCCTCGGTCGGACGGGCCCGCGCCGTTCCCGCTCACCGAGGAGCGCGAACGCGCCGTGCGCCCGGCGCTCCAGCTGCTCCGGGAGCTGGCCGAGGAGGGCCTGCCCGGCGCCCCGCGCCTCGCGCTGCTGACCCGCGGCGCACAGCGGGTCAGCGAGCGCGACCCGGCTCCCGACCCGGCCCAGGCGCTGCTGCGCGGCGCGGCCGCGGCCGCGCCCGGCACGCCCCACCCGCTGGTCGTCGACCTCGACCCGGACCCGGGCCGCGACGACCCCGCCCGGCTGCTGGACGTGCTGCTGCGCCCCGCCGGGGAGCCGGCCGCCGCGCTGCGCGGCCCGGCCCGCTACGTGCCGGTGCGGGTGCCGCAGGACTCCGCGGACGGCACCGAACCCGGTTGGCAGCGGCGGCCGTTCGACCCGGAGCTGGACACCAACCACCGGATCCTGGCGGTGCGGCCCGGCCTCCTGGAGAGCCTGACGCCGACCCGCTGGGAGCGGACCGCGCCCGGCCCGGGCCAGGTGGAGATCGAGATCGCGGCGGCCGGGCTGAACTTCAGCGACGTGCTCAAGGCGATGGGCGCCTATCCGGGCGCCGCCGGGAGCGTCCCGCTGGGCGTCGAGTGCGCCGGGCGGGTCAGCACGGTCGGCGCGGGCGTCGACCGCTTCCGGCCCGGCGACCGGGTGATGGCCGTGGTGCCGTCCGCGCTGGCGGCGTACGCCACCACCGAGGCGCACCTGGTGGCGCCGCGGCCGGCCGCGCTGGACGACGAGCAGGCGGCGGCCGTCCCGGTCGCCTTCCTGACCGCCGTCTACGGGCTCGACCACCTGGCCCGGCTGCGGTCGGGCGAGACGGTGCTGATCCACTCGGCGAGCGGCGGGGTGGGCCTGGCCGCGCTGGCGGTGGCCCGGCGCCGCGGGGCCCGGGTGTTCGCCACCGCCGGGACGCCGGACAAGCGCCGCTTCCTGCGCGAACTGAGCGGGGTGGAGCGGGTGATGGACTCGCGCTCGACGGCCTTCGCCGACGAGGTCGCCGAGGCGACCGCCGGGCGCGGGGTCGATGTGGTGCTCAACTCGCTGACCGGGGAGGCGCTGCGGCGCGGGCTGGCGCTGCTGGCGCCGGGCGGGCGGTTCGTCGAGCTGGGCAAGCGCGACATCTTCGACGACAACCCGATCGGCCTCGGCCACCTCAAGGGCAACCGGGCGCTGTTCGCGGTCGACCTCGACCACACCTTCCACGCGCAGCCGGAGCTGCTCGCCGAGCTGTTCGCGGAGGTGGTGAGGGGCTTCGACAGCGGGGAGTTCGGTCCGCTGCCGGTCACCGCCCGCCCGTTCGGCGAGGCGCGGGAGGCGTTCGCCGCCATGGCGCAGGCCCGGCACCTCGGGAAACTGGTGCTGCGCCCGCAGCCGGCGCCGGAGATCGCGGTGCCGCCGAGCCCCGCGGTCGTCCGGGCGGACCGGGCCGGCTACCTGGTGACCGGCGGGACGACGCCCGCCGCGCTGGCCGCCGCCGGACGGCTGGCGGAGCTGGGCGCGCGCCGGATCGCGCTGCTCCGCTCCCCCGGCGCCGACGCCGCCCGGGCCGCCGAGGCGGCGGCCGGACTGCGCGCCCGGGGTGTGGAGGTGGCGCTGCCGGTCGCGGACCTGGCGCGGCCCGGGGAGGCCGGCGCGCTGCTGGCCGGCCTGGACGTGGCCGGGGTGGTGCACGTCGCGAGCGCCCCGGAGGACGGCGCCGGCGAGGACGACCCGACGGGCGCCCCGGCGGCCCGGGCCGCCGAGGCCTGGCAGCTCCACCTCGCCACGGCCGAACGCGCGCTGGACTTCTTCGTGCTGTGCGACCCGGCCACCGGGGCCGGGCGCGACACCGCCCTCGGCGCCTGCCTGGACGCGCTCGCCGCGCACCGCCGGGCGCTGGGGCTGCCGGCACTGAGCGTCGACGGCGAGGGCCTCGGCTCACTGGCCCGGCTGCTGGGCAGCCCGGCGACGATCGTCCGGGCCTCGGCGGCCGGCGACGGCGCCCCGGCCGCGGACTCCGACGGCGGGGAGGCGGTCCGCCGCCGGCTGCTGGAGGTCGAACCGGGCCGGCGCCGACGCGCCGTGCTGGTGCGGCACTGCCGGGAGCTGGCCGCCCGGGTGCTCGACGGGCCCGGCGCGGACGCCGCCGCGATCGACAGCTCGGCACCGCTGGCCGGTCTCGGCTTCGACTCCATGCGCACCCTGGAGCTGCGCACCCGGCTGGAGCTGTCGCTCGGTGTGCCGCTGCCCGCCACGCTCGGCTGGCAGTACCCGACGCTGGACGCGCTGGTGCCCTTCCTCGCCGAGCGGATGGGCATCCCGCTGGAGGCCGCCGCCCCGGCCGGGGCGAGCCGGCCCGCGGCCGCCCCGCCCGCGGCCGTCCGGGAGAGCGCCGGGGCGGCGGCCGCCGTGCGGGAGAACGCCGCCCCCGTCGACCTCGACGGGCTCTCGGAGAGCGAGCTCGAAGCGCTCCTCCTCGCCAAGACCGAGCAGTTCGACGCCGCTGCCGATGCCGATGCCGATCCGACCGACCGGGGACAGGGACGATGACCACCAGCGACGACACCACCCGGCCCGCCACGCCCGACGACCGGTCCGCGTCGATGACGGCGATGAAGCGCGCCTATCTGACGATGGAACGGATGCAGCAGCGGATCGACGCCCACGAGCGGGCGCGGACCGAACCGATCGCCATCATCGGCGCCGGCTGCCGCTTCCCCGGCGGCGTGGGCGACCCGGACTCCTACTGGGACCTGCTCACCGCCGGTACCGACGCGATCGGCGAGATCCCGCCCGACCGCTGGGACGTCGAGGCGCTGTACGACGAGCGGCCGCGCACCCCCGGCAAGCACAGCACCCGCTGGGGCGGCTTCCTGGACCGGATCGACCGCTTCGACCACGAGTTCTTCGGCATCTCCCGCCGCGAGGCCGTCTCCATGGACCCGCAGCAGCGCCTGGTGCTGGAAGTCGCCTGGGAGGCCCTGGAGGACGCGGGGCAGGCTCCGCACGCGCTGGCCGGCAGCCGCACCGGGGTGTTCCTCGGCATCTGCAGCAACGACTACGCGGGGCTGCTGTTCCGCGAGCCCGCCGACATCACCGCCCACGCCAGCACCGGCGTCGCCCACAGCATCGCCAGCGGCCGGCTCTCCTACCTGCTGGACCTGCGCGGCCCGAGCGTCTCGGTCGACACCGCCTGCTCCTCCTCGCTGGTCGCCGTGCACCAGGCCTGCCAGAACCTGCGTCTGGGCGAGTGCGACCTGGCGATGGCCGGCGGGGTCAACGCGGTGGTCTCCCCCGACGCGGCGATCTCCTTCTCGCAGTTCCCGGAGATGCTCGCCGACGACGGCCGCTGCAAGACCTTCGACGCGGCGGCCAACGGCTTCGTCCGCAGCGAGGGCTGCGGCGTGGTGGTGCTCAAGCGCCTCTCCGACGCCGAGCGCGACGGCGACCGGGTGCTCGCGGTGATCCGCGGCTCGGCCGTCAACCAGGACGGCCGCAGCTCCGGGCTGACCGCGCCGAACGGGGCGGCCCAGCGCGAGGTGTTCCGCCACGCCCTGGCCGCCGCCGGCATCGGCCCGGACCGGCTCGGGTACATCGAGACCCACGGCGCCGGCACCAAGCTGGGCGACCCGATCGAGGTGGCGGCGCTGGCCGAGGTCTACGGCCGCGAGGAGGGCGAGCCGCTCTACCTGGGCGCGGTGAAGACCAACCTCGGCCATCTGGAGGCGGCGGCCGGGATCGCCGGGCTGATCAAGGCCGCGCTCTGCGTGGAGCGCGGGCTGATCCCGGCGAACCTGCACTTCGGCGAGCTGAATCCGCACATCTCCTTCGACGGGACCACCTTCGCCGTGCCCACCGCGCTCACCCCGTGGCCGGCCGGCGCGGGGCCCCGGACGGCGGGTGTGAGCAGCTTCGGCTTCAGCGGCACCAACGCCCACCTGATCGTGGAGCAGGCGCCCGGGCGCCCGGCGGCGGAGCCGGACGACGCCCGCCCGCTGTCGGTGCTGGCCCTGTCGGCGAAGAGCGGCGGCGCGCTGCTCAAGCTCGCCCGCCGCTACCAGGACCGGCTGGCGGCGGCCGGCCCGCTGGACGCGCCCGACCTCTGCTTCTCCGCCAACACCGGCCGCTCGCACTTCCCGCACCGGCTCGCCGCGGTGGGCGCCTCCGCCGGGGAACTCGCCGACCGGCTGGCGGACTTCGTGCGCGACGACGCCGGGGAGGGACTGCTGCTGGGCACCGCCCGGGACGGCGGGCCGGGCACGGCCGCCGATCCGGTCTACCTGTTCACCGGCCAGGGACCTCAACGCGCCGGGATGGCCCGGCAGTTGTTCGAGACCCAGCCGTCCTTCCGGCGCACCCTGGAGCAGTGCGACGAGATCCTGCGGGACGTCCTGCCGGCGCCGCTGCTCTCCGCCGTGTACCCGGCCTCGGAGGCGGACGGCGAGCTGATCAACACCATGGAGTTCGCCCAGCCCGGCCTGTTCGCCGTGGAGTACGCGCTGGCCGAGCTGTGGCGCTCGTGGGGCGTGGAGCCGGCCGCCGTGGTCGGGCACAGCCTCGGCGAGTACACCGCCGCCTGCTTCGCGGGCGCGATGCCGCTGGAGGACGGCCTGCGGCTGGTCGCCGAGCGCGGCCGGCTGCTCCAGCGGCTCGCCGACGCCGGGGCGATGGCCGCGATCTCCGCCCCGGCGGAGGAGGTCGCCGCGGAGGTCGCCCGCCATGACGCCGCACTGGTGGCGGTGGCCGCGGTCAACGGCCCGGCGAACACCACCGTCTCGGGGGTGCGCGAGGTGGTCGAGGCGGTCTGCGAGGCGTTCACCGCGCGCGGCGCCGAGGTGCGCCGGCTGCGGATCTCCACCTCCTCGCACTCCCCGCTGGTCGAACCGGTGCTGGAGCCGCTGCGGACCGCGCTGGAGAAGGTCGTCCTCGGCGCCCCGCGGCTGCCGCTGGTGTCCAACCTGACCGGCCGGCTGTGGCCGTGGGACCAGCCGTTGGACACCGCGTACTGGCTGGGCCACGCCCGGCAGCCGGTGCTCTTCGCCGACGGGGTGCGCTCGCTGTACGAGCTGGGCTACCGCACCTTCCTGGAGGTCGGCCCGGCGCCGACCCTGCTGGGCCTGGTCCGCGAGGTGCTGACCGGCGACGACGTGCTGATGCTGCCCAGCCTGCGGCCCAAGTTCGACGACTGGGAGGTCCTGCTGGACAGCCTCGGGCGGCTGTACGTCGAGGGGGCCGAGGTCGACTGGGCCGGATTCGACCGCGACTACGCCCGGGCCCGCACCCCGCTGCCGCACTACCCGTTCGCCGCCACCCGCTGCTGGCACGAGCCGAGCGGCGAGGTCACCGCGGTCCGTCCGCCCCGACCGGGCCGGGCGGACCGCCCGGTCCGCCGGGCCCCCGCGCCCCGCACCGCCGAGCGGCCCCGGCGCGAGCAGCCGGCACCGCTGCCCGGGGCGCCCGGGCGGGCCTCGGCCGGTGCGCTGCCCACGGCCGAGGAGCTGGCACAGGCGCCCGCCGAGCGGCGCGTCGAGACCCTGGTGGCGGGGCTGACCGCCGGGGTGCGCACCGCCCTCGGCTCGCGCGCGGCCACCGTGGACCCCGACGCGCCGCTGTCCGCCCTCGGGCTGGACTCGCTGATGGCCGTGGAACTGCGCAACGAGATCCAGGCCCGGCTGGGCGTCAAGGTGACCGTGGCCGACTTCCTCAAGGGCGCGACCGTGCGCAGCCTGGCCGAGCAGGTGGTCGGCGAGCTGGCCGCCGCCCCGCGCCCCGGGCAGGCCGAGGAGAGCGCGCCGATCCGCCGGGCGGCCCGCGCGGGCGACCGCGACGCCGAGCTGCTCGCCCTGCTGGACCAGGTGACCGGGGAGACGGAGCGTTCCGATGGCTGAGACGGCACCGACCCCCGGGACGGGCGAGACCGCCGGGCCGACCGAGCTCGACCGGCGGCTGGCCGCCCTGACCCCGGAACAGCGGGCCCGCCTGGAGCAGCTGCTCGCCGAGCGGCGGACCGCGGCTCCCGCCGAGGACGTCTTCCCGCTCTCGGTGTTCCAGCAGGGCATGTGGTTCCTGGAGCAGGTCCGCCCCGCCAACCCGGCGTACGTGGTGCCGGGCGCGGTGCGGGTGCGCGGCCCGGTGGACGCCGGGGTGCTGCGCGCGGCGTTCGCCGAGGTGGTCCGCCGGCACGAGGCGCTGCGCACCGGCTTCGGCCTGCGCGAGGGCCGCCCGGTGCAGCTGGTGCGACCGGCGGCGGTGCCGGAGCTGCCGGAGATCGACCTGCGGGACGCCGGGCTGAGCGCGGCCGAGCTGGACGCGCGGATCACCGCGGCGGCGGTCGGCGAGCCGTTCGACCTGGAGACCGGGCCACCGGTGCGGCTGACCCTGCTGCGCACCGGCGAGGACGAGTCGGTGCTCGCCCTGGCGCTGCACCACCTGGTCTCGGACCGCTGGTCGTTCTGGGTGCTGCTGTCCGAACTCGCCGCACTGTACGCGGCGTTCGCCGAGGGCCGGCCCGCGCCGCTGCCGGAGCTCCCGGTGCAGTACGCGGACTTCGCCGTCTGGCAGCGCGAGCAGCAGGAACGGGGCCGCTGGGACGGGCAGTTGGCGTACTGGCGGGAGCGGCTGGCCGGCGCGCCGGCCGCGCTGGAGCTGCCGACGGACCGGCCGCGGCCGGCCGTGCAGGGCTTCCACGGCGGCGCGCTGCCGTTCGAGCTGCCCGAGCCGCTGGTGCGGGAGCTGGCCGCACTCGCCCACCGGCGCGGCGCGACCACCTACATGGCGCTGCTGGCCGTCTTCACCGTGCTGCTCGCCCGCTGGAGCCGGCAGCGCGACGTGGTGGTGGGCGTACCCACGGCGGTCCGTGACCGGCCCGAACTGGAGCCGCTGATCGGCTACTTCGTCAACACCCTGCCGATCCGCACCGAGCTGCACGGCGAGCCGTCGTTCGGCGAGGTGCTGGAGCGGGTCCGCACCGCCTGCCTGGGCGCCTACGAGCACCAGGAGGTGCCGTTCGAGCTGGTGGTCGGGGAGCTGGGCACCGCCCGCGACCTCAGCCGCCCGCCGGTGTACCAGGTGAGCTTCGCCTACGGCCGGGAGGCGGTGCCGGACCTCACCCTGGGCGGTGCACGGCTGGAGCAGGTGCTGGTGCGCAGCGGCGGCGCCCGCTTCGACCTGGAGCTCCAGGCCTTCGACCGGGACGGCGGGCTGAGCGGCTGGTTCGAGTACGACCGCGACCTGTTCGACGAGTCCACCGTCGTCCGGCTGGCCGCGCACTTCCGCCGGCTCGCCGAGCAGGCGGTGGCGGCGCCGGACCGGCCGGTGGACCGGCTCGATCTGCTGACGGAGCGCGAACGGCGGCTCGTCGTCGAGGAGTTCAACGCCACCGCGCGGCCGTGGCCGGCCACGGAGGGCTGGATCCACCAGGCCTTCGAGGAGCGGGCGCGGCAGCACCCGCAGGCGGAGGCGCTGCGCTTCGAGGGGCGGTCGGTCGGTTACCGGGAGCTGGACCGGCGGGCCAACCGGCTGGCGCACCGGCTGCGCGGGCTCGGCGTGGGCCGGGACGTCGTGGTCGGCGTCGGGATGGAGCGCTCGCCCGAGCTGGTGGTGGCGCTGCTGGCGGTGCTCAAGGCGGGCGGCGCGTACCTGCCGCTGGACCCGGAGCTGCCGGCCGCCCGGCTGGAGCACATGGTCCGCGACGCCCGGGTGCCGGTGCTGCTCGCCCAGCGCCGGGTGCTCGCGCGGCTTCCCCGCACCGGCGCCGAGGTGCTGTGCGTCGAGGAGTTCGAGGCCGCGCCGGGCGATGCCCCGGACACCGCCCCGGACGTCGAGGTGGGCGGCGAGGACCTCGCCTACGTCATCTACACCTCGGGCTCCACCGGCCTGCCCAAGGGCGTGATGAACGTGCACGCCGCGATTCGCAACCGGCTGCTGTGGATGCAGGACGCCTACCGGCTGGACGCGGACGACCGGGTGCTGCAGAAGACGCCGTTCTCCTTCGACGTCTCGGTGTGGGAGTTCTTCTGGCCGCTGGCCGCCGGCGCGACGCTCGTGCTGGCCCGCCCGGAGGGCCACCGGGACCCGGGCTACCTGTCCCGGACGATCCGGGCGGAGCGGATCACGACGGTGCACTTCGTGCCGTCCATGCTCCAGGCCTTCCTCCAGGAGCCGGTGGAGGAGTGCACCAGCCTGCGCCGGGTGGTGTGCAGCGGCGAGGCGCTGCCGCGCGACCTCCAGGACCGGTTCCTGGCCCGCAGCGGCGCCCGGCTGTACAACCTGTACGGCCCGACCGAGGCGGCGATCGACGTCACCCACTGGACCTGCGGCCCGGACGACGACCCGCGCCGTCCGGTGCCCATCGGCCGGCCGATCGCCAACACCCGGATCCACGTGCTGGACGGGGCGCTGCGCCCGGTGCCGGTCGGGGTGCCCGGGGAGCTGCACATCGGCGGCCGGGGCCTGGCCCGCGGCTACCTGAACCGCCCGGAGCTGACCGCCGAGCGTTTCGTGCCGGACCCGTTCGACCCGGACCCGGCGGCCCGGCTGTACCGCACCGGGGACCTCGCGCGGTTCCGCGAGGACGGCGCGCTGGAGTTCCTGGGGCGGCTGGACCACCAGGTGAAGCTGCGCGGCCTGCGGATCGAGCTGGGCGAGATCGAGGCGGTGCTGACCGCGCACCCCCGGGTGCGCGAGGCGGTGGTGACGGCCCGGGAGCACCGGGCCGGGGACGTCCGGCTGGTCGCCCATCTGACGGCGGCCGACGGCGCCGTGGCGCCGGGGCCCGCCGAGCTGGCCGCCCATCTGCGCGGACAGCTGCCCGGGTACATGGTGCCCGCCGCGTTCGCGGTGCTGGATGCCCTGCCGCTCACCCCGAGCGGCAAGGTGGACCGCGCCGCGCTGCCGGAACCGGAGCCGGAGGGCGGGCGGGCGCAGGAGCCCTTCGCCGCGCCCGGGACCGGTCTGGAGCGCACCCTCGCCGAGCTCTGGCGCAAGGTGCTGGGGATCGAGCGGGTCGGTGCCCACGACAACTTCTTCGACCTCGGCGGGCACTCCCTGCTGATGGCCGAGCTGCGTTCGCTGCTCGCCTCGGACACCGGGCACCTGGTCTCGATGGTCGAGCTGTTCCAGCACCCGACGGTGGCCTCGCTGGCCGCCCATCTGAACCGGTCCGAGGGGGAGCCGTCCGCGGCCCCCGGACCGGACGCGCGCGAACGCGCGGAACACCGACGCCGGGCCGGTGCCCGGCGGCAACAGGCGGCCGCGCGCCGCGCCCGTTCCTGAGGGACCGATGTGAGAGGGCGACAGGAGACCCCGATGCCGGAGATGTCCGAAGAACTCGACCAGATCGCCATCGTCGGCATGGCCGGCCGCTTCCCCGGCGCCCCCGACGTCGACGCGTTCTGGAGGAACCTGGAGGAGGGCCGCGAGTCGATCGCCGTGCTCTCCGGGGAGGAGCTGCGCGCCTCCGGGGTGGACCCCGGGGTGTCCGGCCGTGACGGCTATGTGCCGGCCAAGGGCGTGCTGGAGGGCGCCGACCGCTTCGACGCGGCCTTCTTCGGCTACAGCCCGCGCGAGGCCGAGATCATGGACCCGCAGCACCGGGTGTTCCTGGAGTGCGCGTGGGAGGCCCTGGAGTCCGCGGGGTGCGTGCCGGAGGCGTTCGAGGGGCGGATCGGCGTGTTCGCCGGCGCCGGCCTGAACACCTACCTGCTGCACAACGTGACGGCCAACCGGCGGGTCTTCGACTCGGCGGGCCCGTACCAGACGATGCTGGCCTCGGACAAGGACTTCCTCGCCACCCGGGTCGCCTACAAGCTCGGCCTCACCGGCCCGGCGCTGAGCGTGCAGACCGCCTGTTCCACCTCGCTCACCGCGGTCCACCTGGCCTGCCAGAGCCTGCTCAACGGCGAGTGCGACCTCGCGCTGGCCGGCGGCGTCTCGATCGGCTCGCCGCTGGAGCAGGGCTACCAGTACGAGCCGGGCGGCATCCTCTCCCCCGACGGCCACTGCCGTCCGTTCGACGCGGCGGCCGGCGGGACGGTGCCGGGCAACGGCGCCGGCGTCGTGGTGCTGCGCCGGCTGGCCGATGCCCGCCGGGACGGCGACACCGTGGACGCCGTGGTGCTCGGCTCGGCCGTGAACAACGACGGCTCGCTGAAGGCCGGGTACACCGCGCCCAGCGTGGACGGGCAGGCCACGGTGATCGCCGAGGCGCTGGCGGTGGCCGGGGTGGAGGCCGGCTCGGTCGGCTACGTGGAGACGCACGGCACCGGCACCGCGCTCGGCGACCCGATCGAGATCGCCGCGCTCACCCGGGCGTTCCGGGAGTCCACGCAGGAGAGCGGCTTCTGCGCGATCGGCTCGGTGAAGGGCAACATCGGCCACCTGGACGCCGCCGCCGGGGTCGCCGCGCTGATCAAGGCGGTGCTCGCGCTGCGGCAGGAGGCGATCCCGCCGTCGCTGCACTTCACCAAGCCCAACCCCGAACTCGACCTGGAGTCCGGCCCGTTCTTCGTCAACGACCGGCTGCGGCCGTGGCCCCGGGGCGGCGGGCCGCGCCGGGCCGGGGTCAGCTCGTTCGGCATCGGCGGCACCAATGTGCACCTGGTGCTGGAGGAGGGCCCGGCCCCCGAGCCCGCCCCGCCCGCCCCGCCCGCGGGGCAGGACGGCACTCCGGTCGTGCTGCCGCTGTCCGGGCGGACGCCGGAGGCCCTCGTGCAGGGTGCCCGCCGGCTCGCCGACCACCTGGAGGCCCACCCGGCGACGCCGCCGGCCGACCTCGCCCACACCCTGGCCCACCACCGCCGCGCCTTCGCCCGGC
This sequence comes from Kitasatospora sp. NPDC015120, assembly GCF_043080305.1. Lineage (NCBI taxonomy): Bacteria > Bacillati > Actinomycetota > Actinomycetes > Kitasatosporales > Streptomycetaceae > Kitasatospora > Kitasatospora sp. NPDC015120. The sequence continues at coordinate 295,439 of NZ_JBIBVJ010000008.1, forward strand.
GCCGCGCGGTGGCCGGCCGCGACCTGGCGGAGGCCGTCGCCGCGCTGCGCGCCGTGACCGCCGCCGGCACCACCGAGGCCGCCGAGCGGGCCCGGGTCGCCTTCCTGTTCCCCGGCCAGGGCACCCAGTACGTCGGCATGGCCCGCGGCCTGTACCGCCACGAGCCGGTGTTCACCGCCGAACTCGACCGCGCCGCGGAGCTGTTCGCCGCCGAGCTGGGCGAGGACCCGCGCGCGCTGCTGTTCCCCGCGCCCGGCCGGGCCGAGGCGGCCGAGGAGCGGCTGACCCGCACCGAGTTCGCCCAGCCCGCGCTGTTCCTGGTCGAGTACGCGCTGGCCCGCCACTGGGAGGCCCTGGGCGTGCGGCCGGGCGCCATGGCCGGCCACAGCGTCGGCGAGTACGTCGCCGCCTGTCTGGCCGACGTGTTCTCGCTGGAGGACGCGGTGCGCCTGGTCGCCGCCCGGGGCCGGCTGGTCCAGGCGATGCCCGCCGGGTCGATGCTCACCGTGTTCCTGGCCGAGGGCGCGCTCGCGCCGTGGCTGGACGCGGACCCCGCGCTCGCCGTGGCGGCGGTCAACTCCAGCGAGCTGAGCGTGGTCTCCGGTCCGGCCGGGGCGGTGGACGCCCTGGAGCACCGGCTCAAGGCCGCCGGCGTCGCCTGCCGCCGGCTGCACACCTCGCACGCCTTCCACTCCGCGGCCATGGACGGCGCGGTCGCCCCGCTGGTCGAGGCGGTCCGCGGGGTGCGGCTGAGCCCGCCGCGGATCCCGTTCTGCTCCAACGTCACCGGCACCTGGATCACCGACGAGGAGGCGACCAGCCCGGAGTACTGGGGCCGCCACCTGCGCGAGCCGGTCCGGTTCGCCGACGCGGCCGCGCTGCTGCTGGCCGATCCGTCCTGGGTGCTGCTGGAGGTCGGGCCGGGCCACACCCTCGGCGACTTCGTCCGCCGTCACCACGCCTGGCAGGAGGGCCGCACGGTGGCCGGCTCGCTGCGCCACCCGCAGGAGCGGGAGGACGACCGGGTCCGGCTGGCGCAGGCGCTGGGCGCGCTGTGGAGCGCCGGGGCGCCCGTCGACCCCGCCGCCCTCGCACCGGCCGGGGGCCGGGTGCTGCGGCTGCCCGGCTACGCCTTCCAGCGCGAGCGCTACTGGGTCGACCCGGACCCCGGCACCGCCGCCGCGCCGCAGCGCCCGGCCGGACCGGTGCCGCTGGAGGACTGGTTCCGCACGCCCGGCTGGAAGCGCCTCGGCCCGGCCGCCGCCCGGCCCGGCCGTGACGGCGGGGCACTGTGGGTGGTGCTCGGCGACGGCACCGCCCTCGGCGCCGCCCTCGCCGACCGGCTGGCCGGCGAGGGCGCGCCCGTGGTCCGGGTCGCCGCCGACGACGGCCCGTCCCGCACCGACGGCCTGCGCGTCCCCGGCCCGCACCGCCTCGGCGAGCACGCCTGGACGCTGGACCCGGCCGACCGCGCACAGCTCGCCGGACTGCTCGGCTCGCTGGACCTCCGGGGCGCCACGGCCCTGCGGCTGGTGCACGCCTTCAGCCTCGGTGACGACCCGTCCGAGGACGCCGCCGTCGACGAGGAGCGGCTGGCCGCGGCCCGCCGGCTCGGCCTGGACAGCCTGAGCGCCCTCGCCCAGGCCGTCGGGGACGCCCGCCCCGCCGTCCCGGTCACCGTCGACGTGCTCTGCCGCGGCGTGCACGCCGTCACCGGCGAGGAGGCGCTGCGCCCCGAGCAGGCCCTGCTGGCCGGCCCGTGCACCGTCCTGCCGCAGGAGCTGCCGGACACCGTCTGCCGGCTGCTGGACCTCACCGGCACCGACCCGGGCGACCCCGGCCGGGAGGCGGTGGCCGCGGTGCACGCGCTGCTGCTGCGCGAGCCCGCGGAGCGCGACCTCGCCCTGCGCGGGCGGCACTGGTGGGTCCGCGACTTCGACGCCCTGCCGCTGGCCGACGGCGACCGGGCGGCCGGCCGACCGGCGCAGCTGCGCGACGGCGGCGTCTACCTGGTCACCGGCGGGCTCGGCGGTGTCGGCCTGGCCCTCGCCGAGCAGCTGGCCGACGGCGCCGGGTCCCCCGTCCTCGCGCTGCTCGGGCGCTCCGGCTTCCCCGCCGAGGACACCTGGCAGGCCTGGCTGGAGGCGCACGGCGAGCAGGACCCGACCAGCGTCCGGATCCGCCGGCTGACCCGGCTGCGCGAGCGCGGCGCCAGGGTCGTGGTGCTGCGCGCCGACGTCACCGACGAGGCGCAGCTCGCCGCCCGGCTGGCCGCACTGCGCGAGCGGTTCGGCCCGTTGAACGGCGTGGTGCACGCCGCCGGGGCGCCGTCGGCCGGGATGCTGGCGCGCCGCACCCCGGAGCAGGCCGACGGCGTGCTGGCCGCGAAGACCCTCGGCACCCTGCTGCTGGACCGGCTCTGCGCGGACGACCCGCTGGACTTCCTGCTGCTCTGCTCCTCGGTCAGCGCCGTTCTCGGCGGCCCCGGCCAGAGCGACTACGGCGCGGCCAACGCCTTCCTGGACGCCTACGCCCAGTGGCGGCGCGGGCAGGGCCGGCCGGTGACCTCGCTCGGCTGGGGCACCTGGGAGGGCGTCGGCATGGCCGCCGGGCTCACCGCCGGGACCGGCGCGGCGGGCGCGGAGACCGGGCACCCGCTGCTGCGGCTGGTCCGCTCCGAGGGGACCACCCGGGTCTACGAGACGGTGCTGTCCACCGCGGACAGCTGGATCGTCGACGACCACCGGCTGATGGGCCACGGCCTGGTGCCGGGCACCGCCTACCTGGAGCTGGTCCGCGCCGCGCTCGCCGGCCAGGCGGGCGAGCGCGACATCGAGCTGCACGACGTGCTGTTCATGACGCCGGTGATCGTCCCCGACGGGCAGACCCGGACGGTGTACACCACCGTCGAGGAGCACGACGGCCGCACCCGGTTCACCGTCCGCAGCCGCCCCGGCGAGGGGGCGCCCTGGCGCGAGCACGCCGTCGGCTCGGCGTCGTTCCACGAGCGCGGCCCGGACACGGTGCGCGACCTGGCCGAGGTGGAGGCCCGCTGCGAGGTGACCGAGGTGCTGCGGACCGAGGAGGAGATCCGCCGCCGGCTGGGGGTGGAGCGCTTCGAGGAGGGCGGCGGCCCGCTGCAGTTCTGGTTCGGGCCGCGCTGGCAGGTGCTGGAGACCATCCGCACCGGCGGCCGGCGGATGCTCGCCACCCTGCGGCTGGACGACGCCTTCCTCGCCGACCTGGACGCCTACCCGCTGCACCCGGCGCTGCTCGACATGGCCGGCGGCGTGTTCCGGCTGCACGCCGAGGACCCGTACTACCTGCCGCTGACCTACCGGAGCCTGCGGATCCTGCACCCGCTGACCGGCACCGTGCACGTCGCGGTGGAGATCAGGCACCCCGCCGGGTCGACCGGCGAGACCCTCAGCTGCGACCTCGAACTGCTCGATCCCGACGGCCGGCTGCTGGTCCGGGTGGGCGACTTCACGGTCAAGCGGATCAATGACGTCGACGCCCTGCTGGAGCAGATCGCGCAGACCGTCGCCGAGGCCGAGGGCGCCGGTGCGGAGACCGCGGCCGCCGGGGACGGCGGTGACGCCGGGGACACCGGGACCGGCGCACGGCCCGCGGCCGCCGGGGCGCTCGCCGCGCTCGGCGAGGGCTTCACCGAGGAGGACGGCCGGGCGGCCTTCGCCCGGGTGCTGGCGCAGCCCGGACTCCCGGCCCACCTGGTGGTCACCCCGCAGGACTTCGAGGCGCTGCGCCGGCTGGCCCGCTCGATCACCCCGGCCCTGCTGGCCCGGGAGCTGGAGCAGCTGGCGCCGCTCGGCGGCAGCCACCCGCGCCCGGACCTGGCGACGCCGTTCGTGGCGCCCGCCACCGAGCAGGAGGAGGCCGTCGCGGCGCTGTGGCGGGAGGTGCTGGGCGTCGAGGAGGTCGGCGTGAACGACGACTTCTTCGCCCTGGGCGGCCACTCGCTGGCCGCCGTGCAGATCAACACCCGGATCCAGGGCCGCTTCGGGACCGAGCTCGACCTGCGGGACTTCTTCCAGTCCCCCACCGTCGCGCACACCGTCCAGCTGCTGGCCGGGGGCGGCGGGGACGCCGAGGACGCCATCGAGGCGATCAGCCGCGACGCCTCCGTCGAACTCGGCGCCCTCGACGGCGAGGACGGCCCGGACGGCGCCGGCGGCCCCGGCGGCCCGGACGGGTTCGGCGACCTCGACGCCGACGACCTCGACGGCCTGTCGGACGACGAGGTGGAGGCCCGGCTGCAGGCCCTGCTGGCCGAGGAGTCCGCCGGACAGGGGGACCAGGAATGAGCACCCGCGACACACACGAGGACGGACGCGCGATGACCACCCCCGACCCGGCGACCCTGTCCGCCGCCGAGAAGCGGGCCCTGCTCGCCGAGCGCCTGCGCCGCAAGCAGGCCGCCGCCCAGCCCCGCCGGCACCGGTTCCCGGCCTCCTTCCCGCAGCAGCGGATGTGGTTCCTGGACCAGCTGACGCCCGGTGACACCGCCTACAACGTCTGCGGCGCCACCCGGATCCGCGGGCCGCTCGACCTGGAGCTGTGGCGGCGCGCCGTCTCCGCGATCGCCCGCCGCCACGAGGCGCTGCGCACCACCTTCCGGGCGGTGGACGGCGAGCCGGTGCAGGTGGTCACCGAGGGCGCCGAGCCGGAGTTCGCCGTCGTCGCCTGCGAGCACCTGGCCGGCCCGGACGGCGAGGAGGGCATCAGGGCCCTGGCCCGGGAGGAGTTCGCCCGCCCCTTCGACCTCGCCACCGGCCCGCTGGTGCGGATGCGCTTCCTGCGGCTGGCCGCCGACGAGCACGTCCTGCTGCTGACCATCCACCACATCGCCGGCGACCTCTGGTCCACCTCGGTGTTCCTGGACGAGCTGGTCACGCTCTACGGCGGGTACGCCTCCGGCACCGAGGCCGTGCTGCCCGCGCTGCCGATCCAGTACGCCGACTACGCGGTGTGGCAGCGCAAGCGGCTGGACGGCGACGGCGCGGCGGCCGACCTCGCCTACTGGACCGAGGCCCTCGCCGGCGCCCCGGCCGCCCTGGAGCTGCCCGCCGACCGGCCCCGGCCCGCCGTGCGCACCACCCGTGGCGGCTCGCGCCCGTTCGCCCTGTCCGCGCCGGTCATGGACCGGGTGCGGGAGTTCAGCCGGGCCGAGGGCGTCACCCCGTTCATGACGCTGCTCGCGGCCTTCCAGGTGCTGCTGCACCGCTACACCCGGGAGGAGGACGTCGTCGTCGGCGTGCCGGTCGCCAACCGGGGGCGCCCCGAGGTCGAGCGGCTGATCGGCTACTTCGCCAACATGCTGGCGCTGCGCACCGACCTGTCGGGCGCGCCGTCCTTCCGGGAGCTGCTGGCCCGGGTGCGGCCGGCCTGCCTGGGTGCCTTCGCCCACCAGGAGCTGCCGTTCGAGCGGCTGGTCGAGGAGCTGCACCCGCAGCGCGACCTCTCCCGCACCCCGGTCTTCCAGGTCTCCTTCGTCTTCCAGAACATCGCGATGCCCTCCTTCGACGTGGCGGGGCTGCACCTGGAGCCGATGGAGGTGGAGAGCGACACCGCCCGCTTCGACCTGGAGCTCCAGGTCTTCGACCGCCCCGAGGGCCTGAGCGGGCGCTTCGAGTACAACAGCGACCTGTTCGAGGCGGCCACCGTCGACCAGCTGGCCGGCCATCTGCGGCTGCTGGTCGAGCAGTTGCTCGCCGACCCGGACCGCCCGGTCGGCGAGGTGCCGCTGCTCGCGCCGGACGAGGAGCGGGCGCTGCGCGAGCGGGGCAACGACACCCGCCGGCAGTGGCCCGACTCGGGCCCGGTCCACCACCGGTTCGCCGAGCGGGCCGCCCGCACCCCCGGCGCCGAGGCGGTGCGCTGCGGCGCCGAGGCCCTGACCTACGCCGAGCTGGACGACCGGTCCGCCCGGCTGGCCCACCGGCTGCGCCGCCACGGCGTCGGCCGCGACGTCCTGGTCGGCGTCTGCACCGAGCGCTCGGTCGACCTGGTGGTGGCGCTGCTGGCGGTGCTCAGGGCGGGCGGCGCCTTCGTGCCGCTGGACCCGGAGTTCCCGCCGGAGCGGATCGCCTTCATGCTGGCCGACTCCGGGCTGCCGGTGCTGCTGACCCAGCGTCCGGTGGCCGGGCGGCTGCCCGCCGGGGGCGCCGAGGTGCTCTGCCTGGACGAGCTGCGCGAGGAGCTCGCCACCGAGCCGGCCGGCGACCCCGGCGCCCCGGTGGACGAGGGCGACCTCGCCTACGTGATCTACACCTCCGGCTCCACCGGGCGGCCGAAGGGCGTGCAGGTCCCGCACCGGGCGCTGACCAACTTCCTGTACGCGATGGGCGAGCGGCCCGGCCTGACGGCGGACGACACCCTGCTCGCGGTCACCACGCACTCCTTCGACATCTCGCTGCTGGAGCTGTTGCTGCCGCTGGTGCAGGGCGCCCGGGTGGTGGTCGCCGAGCGTTCCTCGGCCGCCGACGGCGAGCGGCTGTCGCGGCTGCTGGCCGCCTCCGGGGCGAGCGTCATGCAGGCGACCCCGTCCACCTGGCGGATGCTGCTGGACGCGGGCTGGCGGGGCGCGCCGGGCCTGAAGGTGCTGGCCGGCGGCGAGGCGCTGCCCGAGGACCTCGCCCGGCGGCTGCTGGCCGGCGGCGTGGAGCTGTGGAACATGTACGGGCCGACCGAGACCACCATCTGGTCGGCGGTGGCCGAGGTGGGCGAGGGCCCGGTCTCGATCGGCGCGCCGATCGCCAACACCGAGCTGCACGTGCTGGACGAGCGCGGCCGGCTGGTGCCCCCCGGGGTGCCCGGGGAGCTGACCATCGGCGGCGCGGGGCTGGCCCGGGGCTACCTGGGCCGGCCGGAGCTGACGGCCGAGCGGTTCGTCCGGCACCCCTTCGACCCGGACCCGGCGGCCCGGCTGTACCGCACCGGGGACCTGGTGCGCCGCCGCCGCGACGGCGGCATCGAGTTCCTGGGGCGGCTGGACCACCAGGTGAAGCTGCGCGGCTTCCGGATCGAGCTGGGCGAGATCGAGAGCGAACTGGCCGCCCATCCGGAGGTCGGCCACGCGGTGGTGACGGTCCGTGAGGACGTTCCCGGGGACCAGCGGCTGGTGGCGTACGTGGTGCCGGCCGCCGACGCCGGCGCCGCTCCGGCGCAGGAGTGGCCCGACCAGGTCGACGAGTGGCGCCGGATCTGGGACACCGCCTACGACGAGCCGAAGGACGCCCCGGCGCCCGAGGCGGCCCCGATCCCCGCCGAGGACCTGCGCGGCTGGAACAGCAGCTACACCGGCGAGCCGATCCCGGCCGCCGAGATGCGCGAGTGGGCCGACCGCACCGCCGAGCGGGTGCTCGCCCTGCGCCCGCGCTCGGTGCTGGAGATCGGCTGCGGCACCGGTCTGATCCTCCAGCGGGTCGCCCCGCACACCGAGCGCTACTGGGGCACCGACATCTCGGAGGTCGCCCTGGACGGCCTGCGCCCGGTGGTCGACGCCGCCGCCGGGGCCTTCGGCGAGGTCGCCCTGCACGCCTGCCCCGCCGACCGGCTGGACCGGCTGCCCGAGCGGCTCTTCGACGTCGTCGTGCTCAACTCGGTGGTCCAGTACTTCCCCGACGAGCGCTATCTGCTGCGGGTCGTCGAGGGCGCGCTGGCCCGGCTGGCCCCGGGCGGCTCGCTGTTCCTCGGCGACATCCGCAGCCTGCCGCTGCTGAGCGCCTTCCACCTCTCGGTGCAGCTGGCGCACGCCGAACCCGGCCTGCCCGGCGCCGAGTTGCTCGCCCGGGTGGGCCGCCGGGTGGAGGAGGACGAGGAGCTGGTCCTCGACCCCGCGCTGTTCACCGCCCTGCCGCGGCGCTTCCCGGCGATCGACGAGGTCCGGGTGCTGCCCAAGCGGGCCGCCGCCGCCAACGAGCTGAACCGCTTCCGCTACGACGTCGTGCTCACCACCGGCGATCCCGCCTCCGGACCGGCCACCGCACCCTGCGCCGAGTGGCTGGACTGGACGGCCGAGGGCCTGAGCGTGGCGGCGCTGCGCGAGCGGCTGACCACCGAACGCCCCGCGCTGCTCGCCGTGCGCGACGTGCCCAACGCCCGGGTGCGCGACCTCGCCGACACCCTCGGGCAGCTGGCGCAGGACGGCGGCGCCCCGGCGGCGGACCGCCCGGAGGCGGTCGACCCCGAGGAGCTGTGGTCCCTCGCCGACGCCACCGGCTACCGGATCGACCTCGACTGGTCCGGCCACGGCCCCGACGGCGCGCTCACCCTGGTCGCCCGCCGGACCGGCGCCGACGGCACGCCCGCGCTCGGCCTGCCGCGCCTCGCCGAGGTGCCGGCGAAGGAGCCGGACTGGGGCCGCCACGTCAGCGGCACCCGCCGCCGGCTGGCCCGCCGGCTCGTCCCGGTGCTGCGCACCGCCCTGGCCGCACGCCTGCCCGCCTACATGGTCCCCTCCGCCTACGTCCTGCTCGACGCCCTGCCGCTGACCCCCAACGGCAAGACCGACCGCAAGGCGCTGCCCGCCCCCGACGGCGAGCGCCGCGACCTCGCCGCCGCGTACGTCGCCCCGCGCGACGAGCGCGAGGAGGCGCTGTGCGCGCTGTTCGCCAAGGTGCTCGGGGTGCCGGCGGTCGGCGTCCACGACAGCTTCTTCGACCTGGGCGGCCACTCCCTGCTCGCGACCCGGCTGGTCTCCCAGATCCGCTCCGCGCTGGGCGCCGAGGTGCAGGTCCGGGCGCTGTTCGAGACCCCGACGGTGGCGGGCCTGGCCCGGCACCTGGCCGGCGAGGGCCCCGGGGGCGCCGAGGCCGCGCCGCCGCGCCCGGCCCTGGTGCCCGGGCCCCGGCCCGCCGAACTGCCGCTGTCCTTCGCGCAGCGCCGGCTCTGGTTCCTGGACCGGATGCAGGGCCCCTCCGCCACCTACAACATCCCGATGGCGGTGCGCCTGAGCGGGCCGCTGGATGCCGCCGCGCTGCGCGCCGCGCTCGCCGACGTGGTCGAGCGGCACGAGGCGCTGCGCACCGTCTTCCCCGACACCGCCGGTGTCCCGCGCCAGCACGTGCTCGGCCCCGACGCCGGACGCGCCGTGCTGACCGTCACCGAGGTGCCCGAGGCCGACGCGGCGCCCGCCGTGGAGGCCGCCGCCCGCCACCGCTTCGACCTGGCGCGCGAACTGCCGGTGCACGCCGAGCTGCTGGTGCACGGCCCGCAGCGGCAGACCCTGGTCCTGGTGGTGCACCACATCGCCGCCGACGGCTGGTCCGTCGCCCTGCTCGGACGCGACCTGGCCACCGCCTACGCCGCCCGCCGGGACGGCCGCGCGGCCCGCTGGGCGCCGCTGCCCGTCCAGTACGCCGACTACACCTTGTGGCAGCGCCGGCTGCTCGGCGACCAGGACGACCCGGACAGCACCTGGAACCGGCAGCTCGCCCACTGGCGCCGGGCGCTGGAGGGCCTGCCGGAGCGGATCGCGCTGCCCGCCGACCGTCCGCACCCCGCCTCGGCGAGCCAGCGCGGCGGCACCGTCGCGCTGCGCTGGGACGCCGCGCTGCACTCCGCCGTCGCCGAGCTCGCCCGGCGGCACGACGCCAGCGAGTTCATGGTCGTGCACGCCGCCCTGGCCGCGCTGCTGCACCGGCTGGGCGCCGGGGACGACGTCCCGGTCGGCGCGACCGTCGCCGGGCGCACCGACGCCGCCACCGAGGAGCTGGTCGGCTTCTTCGTCAACACCCTGGTGCTGCGGGTCTCCCTCGCGGGCCGCCCGACCTTCCGGGAGCTGCTGGCGCAGGTCCGCGAGCGCGGCCTGGACGCCTACGCCCACCAGGAGGTCCCCTTCGAGTTCCTGGTGGACGCGCTGCGGCCCGCCCGCTCCACCGCGCACCACCCGCTGTTCCAGGTGATGCTGGCCTGGCAGAACGTCCCCGACGCGGTGCTCGGCCTGCCGGGCCTGGCGGAGGAGGTCGTGCCGGTGGACACCGGCGGCGCCCGGATGGACCTGGTGTTCTCGCTGACCGGCCGGCGCACGCCGGGCGACGGCGCCCCGGCCGGGATCGACGGCGTCGTCGAGTACAACGCCGACGTGTTCGACCCGGCGACGGTGGAGCTGCTGGCCGAGCGGCTGCGCCGGATGCTGCTGGCGGTCTGCGCGGCGCCGGAGCGCCCGGTCGGCGAGGTGGAACTGCTCGCCCCCGAGGAGCGGCGGCAGCTGCTGACGGACTGGAACGGCGCGGCCGGGGCCCCGGCCGCCACGCTCCCCGCGCTGTTCGAGGCGCAGGCGGCCCGCACCCCGCGGCGGCTCGCGGTGCTGGACGCCGAGCGGAAGCTGACGTACGCGCAGCTGGAGGCGGAGGCCAACCGGCTGGCCCGGCTGCTGATCGGCCTCGGCGCGGGCCCGGAGCGGCCGGTGGCGGTGGCGCTGGCGCGCTCGGCCGCCTCGGTGGTGGCGATGCTGGCCGTGGTCAAGGCGGGCTCGGTCTACCTGCCCGTGGACCCGGACTACCCGGCGCAGCGGATCGCCTTCCTGCTCCAGGACGCCCGCCCGGTGCTGCTGCTGACGGCCGGCGAGGCCGCCGGGGCGCTGCCGGCCACCGACGTCCCGGTGCTGCGGCTGGACGCCCCGCGGACGGCGGCCGAGCTCGCCGCCCTCCCCGCGACGGCGCCGTCGGACGCCGACCGCACCGGTCCGCTGACCCCGGCGAACGCCGCGTACGTCATCCACACCTCGGGCTCCACCGGCACGCCCAAGGGCGTGGTGGTCACCCACACCGGCCTCGCGGGCCTGGTCGCCGCCCAGCGCGAGGGCTTCGGGCTGGACGAGGACAGCCGGGTGCTGCAGTTCGCCTCGCCGAGCTTCGACGCCTCGGTGGCGGAGCGCTGCGACGCGCTGCTGACCGGCGCCACGCTGGTCGTCGTGCCCAAGGAGGAGCTGCTCCCGGGCGAGCCGCTGGCCCGCACCTGCGAGCGGTACGGGGTGACCAATGTGACGCTGCCGCCCAGCGTGCTGGCCGCCGTGCCGCAGGGCGGGCTGCCCGCCGGGCTGTCGCTGGTGGTGGCGGGCGAGTCCTGCCCCGCCGCGCTGGCCGACCGCTGGTCGGCGCACGGGCGGATGGTCAACGCCTACGGCCCGACCGAGACCACGGTGTGCGCCACCCTGACCGGGCCGCTGGCGCCCGGCGGGGGCGTTCCGCCGGTGGGCCGGCCGGTCGCCGGCGCCCGGGTGTACGTGCTGGACGAGGAGCTGCGGCCGGTGCCGCCCGGCGTGCCCGGCGAGCTGTTCGTCGCGGGCGCCGGGCTGGCCCGGGGCTACCTGGGCCGCCCCGGTCTGACGGCCCGCCGCTTCCTGGCGGACCCGTACGGGGAGCCGGGCACCCGGATGTACCGCACCGGGGACCTGGTGCGGTGGCGGGCCGACGGCCAGCTGGACTTCCTGGGCCGCACCGACCACCAGGTGAAGGTGCGGGGCTTCCGGATCGAGCTGGGCGAGATCGAGTCCGCGCTCGGCGCCCTGCCGGAGGTGGCGCAGGCGGTGGCGGCGGTCCGCGAGGACCAGCCGGGCCGGCGCGCCCTGGCGGGCTACGTGGTCCCCCGGCCGGGGGCGGCGCCGGACCCGGCGGCGCTGCGGGCCGCGCTGGCCGCCCAGCTGCCGCCGTACCTGGTGCCGGCCGCGGTGGTGGTGCTCGCGGAGCTGCCGCTGACCGCCAACGGCAAGGTGGACCGGGAGCGGCTGCCGGCGCCGGAGTTCACCGCGGCCGCCGGTTCCGGCCGCCCGCGCACGGCGGCCGAGGAGACGCTCTGCGCGATCTACGCCGAGGTGCTGGGGCTGGCGGAGGTCGGCACCGGGGACGGCTTCTTCGACCTCGGCGGCGACAGCATCCAGGCGATCCAGGTGGTCTCCCAGGCCCGTACGGCCGGGCTGGTGATCGGCGCCCGCGACGTGTTCGCCCACCCGTCGGTGGCCGAGCTGGCGGCGGTGGCCGTCCGCGCGGAGGACGCGGCGGACGCCGAGGACGTCGGGACGGGCGAGATCGCCCCCACCCCGATCACCGAGTGGCTGCGCGACCTGGACCTGCCCGCCGAGGAGTGGGGGCGGTTCAGCCAGGAGGCCGTGCTCGCCGTGCCGCCGGCCGGGGAGCTGGACCTGCCGCGGCTCGCCGCGGTGGTGCAGGCGCTGGCCGACCACCACGACGTGCTGCGCTCCCGGCTGGACACCCGGGCCGACGGCCGCTGGGTGCTGCAGGCCGGACCGGCCGGTTCGGTGCGGGTCGCGGACCACCTGCTGCGGGTGGACGCCGAGGGCCTCGACGCGGACGGGCTGCGGGCACTGACCGCGCGACAGGCCGCCGCCGCGCGGCGCCGGCTGGACCCGCGGGCCGGGGTGATGCTCCAGGCGGTCTGGCTGGACGCCGGGGCGCACCGTCCCGGACGGCTGCTGCTGGTGCTGCACCACCTGGTGGTGGACGGGGTGTCCTGGCGGATCCTGCTGCCCGATCTGCGGGCCGCCGGCGAGGCGGTGCTCGCGCAGCGGCCGGTGGTGCTCGCCCCGGTGGGCACCTCGGTGCGCCGCTGGGCCGGCCTGCTGGCCGAGGAGGCCGCCGATCCGCGGCGCGTGGCCGAACTCCCGGCCTGGCAGCGGCTGCTGTCGGACACGCCGGCGCTGCTGCCGGCCGGCCCGGAGCCGGCCGGGGGAACGGGCCGGCTGGTCCTCACCCTGCCGGCCGGGGCCACCGCCGCGCTGCTCACCACCGCACCCGGCGCCTTCCACACCGGCGTGCAGGACGTGCTGCTGGCCGCGTTCGGCATCGCCCTGGAGGAGTGGCGCCGCCGCCGCGCCCCCGGGCGGGCGCCGGAGGGCGGGGTGCTGGTGTCCGTGGAGAACCACGGGCGTCAGGAGGACCTCGCGGACGGGGTCGACCTGTCGCGCACGGTGGGCTGGTTCACCAGCGTCCAGCCGGTGCGCCTGGCGGCCGGCCCGCTCGACTGGCCGCAGGTCGAGGCCGCCGGGCCCGAACTGGCCGCCGCCGTGGTCCGGATCAGGGAGCAGCTGGCCGCCCTGCCCGGGGACGGCCTGGGCCACGGCCTGCTGCGCCGGCTCAACCCGGAGACCGCCGCGGCGCTGGCCGCGCTGCCGGCCCCGCAGGTGGCGTTCAACTACCTGGGGCGCTTCGCCGACGCCGGTCCGGAGGCCCTCTGGGCGCCGGTCACCGCCGACGCGGCGCTCGCCCTCGGCGCCACCGGCACCGAGGACGACGCGCCGGCCGGACTGCGGACCCACCCGGTGGAGCTCAACGCCGTCACCTACGACGGCCCCGACGGCCCGTGCCTGGCGGCCGGCTGGACCTGGGCGCGGGGGGTGCTGGACGAGTCCGCGGTGCGCGAGCTGGCCGAGACGTGGTTCGCCGCCCTGACGGCCGTGGCGGCCTGCGCCGCCCTGCCGGACGCCGGCGGCCCGGTGCCCGTCCGCCCGGCGGCGCGGCCCCGGCGCCGCGGCCGCCCGGCCGGGCGCGGCGGCAGCGTCCCGCGGGCCGACCGCACCGGCGGCGTGCCGCTCTCCTTCGCCCAGCTGGACATCATGCACCAGCCGGTCGACCCGGAGGCCTCGCACCACAACGTCATCACCGCCACGGTGCTCACCGGCACCCTCGACCCGGCGGCGCTGCGCGACAGCCTGGACGCGATCGTGGCCCGTCACGAGGCGCTGCGCACCCGGATCGTCGAGGACGGCGCCGGTTCCTGGCGCCAGCTGGCCGACCCGGCGGGCGGCTGGCCGCTGACCGCCGTGGACCTGAGCGGCGAGCCCGAGGGGGCCAGGACCGAGGCGCTGCGACGGCTGGTCGAGGCCGAGGTGGACCGCCCGTTCCGGCTGGCCGAGGGCCCGTTGGTGCGCGGCACCCTGGTGACCACCGGACCGGACACCTGGGTCCTGGTGCTGGTGCTGCACCACATCGTGGTCGACCTCTGGTCGTACGCGCTGCTCGGCCGCGAGCTGGGCGAGCTGTACGCCGCCCGGGTGCTGGGCCGCGAGCCCCGGCTGCCCGAGCCGGCGCTCCAGTACCCGGACTGGGCGGCCTGGCAGCGGCGGCGGCTGGCCGACGGCGAGCTCGACGAGCACGTCGCCCACTGGGAGCGGCTGCTGACGGACCTGCCGGAGCTGCCGCGCTTCGAGGCGCCCGAGCACCAGAAGGCCGGCGCCGTCGAGGGCTACACCAGCGGCTTCGTGCTGGAGCCCGAGGTCACTGCGGCGCTGAAGGAGGCCGCGCAGCGCGAGGGCACCACGCTGTTCATGCTGCTGCTGACCGCCTTCCACCTGCTGCTGCAGAGCTACGCGCAGGAGGGCGCCGGCACCGACCTCGCGGTGGGCTTCCCGCTGGCGGGCCGGGAGCATCCGCAGACCGAGCAGATGATCGGCTTCTTCATCAACCCGGTCGTGGTCCGCCCCCGCCCGGCCGGCGACGCCACCGTCCGCGACCTGGTCACCGCCGTGCGGGCGGGCGTCCTGGACGCCCATCTGCACCAGGAGGTCCCGCTGCGGTGGCTGCGCCGGGACGCCGGGGAGGACCGCAACCCGCTGCGGCTGCTGTTCAACCTGCTCAACGTCGCGGGTGACCCGCTGGACCTGCACGGCCTGAGCGCGGCGCCGCTGAACCTCAACGTCGGCGACGCGGAGGTGATCCCGGAGCTGATCACCGAGATGCGCCCGCACAACGCCGACCTCTACCTGATGATGCACGAGTCCGACGCCGGGCTGCGCGGCCTGTGGCTGTACGCGCCGGACCGGATCGACCCGCGCTCGATGGCCGCCATGACGCGCCAGTGGCCGGCCGTCCTGGACCTGCTGACCGGCGAGCCCGACCTCCCGCTCGCCGAGCTGCGCCGCCGCGTGCGGCAGCGTCCCGCCTCCTGACCCCCGCCCGTTCACCCTCCCCTCCCCGAAAGGCACGCCATGCACCGCACGGCCACCCCCGTCGCGCTGATCACCGGCGGCACCCGCGGCATCGGCCGCGCCACCGCCCTGCGGCTGGCCGAGGACGGCTACGACGTCGCCCTGTGCTACAGCAGCGACGCCGAGTCCGCCCGCACCCTGGAGAAGGAACTGCGGGACCTCGGCCGCGCCGTCTACGTCCGCCGCACCGACGTGGCCGACGCCGCCGCCGTCCGCGAACTGGTCGACGGGGCCGAGGACGCCCTCGGCCCCGTCACCGCCCTGGTCGCCTCGGCGGCGATCCTGCGCGACACCCCGCTGCTGCTGATGGAGGACCAGGACTGGCACGACGTCCTCCAGGTCAACCTGAGCGGCGTCTACCACGCCTGCCGCGCCGTGATCGACGGCATGGCGCTGCGCCGCCACGGCGCCATCGTCACGCTGTCCTCCGTCGCCGGGGTCTGCGGCAACCCCGGCCAGACCAACTACGCGGCCACCAAGGCCGGCATCATCGGCTTCACCCGCTCGCTCGCCCAGGAGGTCGGGCGCTACGGCATCCGCGCCAACGTGGTCGCGCCCGGCTACATCGACACCGATCTGGTCGCCGAGCTCCCGGAGGAGGCCGTCGAGCAGTCCCTCGACCAGGTCGCCCTGCGCCGCCTCGGCCGCCCCGAGGAGGTCGCCGACCTGGTGGCCTTCCTGCTCTCCGACCGGGCGAGCTACCTCACCGGCGAGGTCGTCCGCATCGACGGCGGCTTCCGCTGACCCCCTTCCCCCCTCTGGAGCCCCCCGTGTCCGACACCCGCTGGACCGTGCTGGTCAACGACGAGGAGCAGCACGCCCTCCACCCCGCCGCCCTCCCCGTGCCCGCGGGCTGGCGCCCCGCCGGTTTCACCGGCACCGAGGACGCCTGCGAGTCCTGGGTCGACGCCCACTGGAGCGACCTGCGCCCGCTGTCCCTCCGTCAGGGGGCCGCCCGCACCTGAGGTGAACACTTCACCACGACCCGTGACCGTGCTAGCGTCCTCCGATGTCGAGGATTCTGGTCACCGATCTGGACGGCACCCTGCTCGGCGGCAGCCCGGACCAGCGTCGGCGGTTACGGGACGCGCTGCTCCGCCACCCCGAGGTGACCCCGGTCTTCGCCACCGGCCGGGGTCCCTCCGCGGTCCGCGAGGTCCTGCGCGACCCGCTCGTCCCCCGGCCCCGCTGGATCATCGCCGACGTCGGCGCCACCGTCCTCGACGGCACCGACCTCACCCCGGTGGACGCCCTCCAGGACCGGCTGCGGGCCGGCTGGCCGGGAGAGGAGCGGGTGCGCGCCGCACTGCGCCGCTTCCCCGGCCTGCGCTACCAGCACGGCGTCGTCCAGGACGGCCGCTGCTCCTACCACCTGGCGCCGCGGCACCTCACCGGCGAGCTCACCGCCGCCGTCGAGGCGCTCGGCTGCGCCTGGGTGTACTCCGGCGACCGCTACTTCGACGTGCTGCCGCCCGGGGCCTCCAAGGGCACCGCGGTGCGCGCCCTGGCCGGCAAGCTCGGCTGGCGGCCCGAGGACGTCCTGGTCGCCGGCGACTCCCTCAACGACCTCTCGCTGTACCGGCTCGGCACCCATGCGGTGGTCGTCGGCGGCGCCGAGCCCGCCCTGCTCGCCGCGCTCGCCGGCACCCCCCACGTGCTGCGGCCCGCACACCCCGGGGCGGCCGGCATCCACACCGCCCTGGACACCCTCGGCTGGCTCTGAGCGCTACGGCAGGATGCCGGCCCGGCGGGCGGCCACCACCCAGCGGGGGAACTGGGAGAGCAGCCGGTCGTACAGCTCCGGGTCGGGCAGGGTGCTGATGTCGTCCACGGAGAAGAAGCCGACGTTGTCCACGCGCCGCCCGGGCAGTTCGTCGAAGCGCTGCAGCACGCCGTAGTCCGAGCGGCCCAGTCCCACGAACTGCCAGAAGACGGGCTCCTCCACGGACGCGCGCAGTTCGCGCTCGATCTCGGCGTTGCGGTAGACGCCGCCGTCGGAGAAGAACAGCACCAGGGTGGGCGCCCCGGCGGGGTGCCGGCGCACGTGCTCCCGGACCTCGGCGATGACCTTCTGCTCCTCGTTGCCGACCCCGACCGCCTTCATGTCGACCTGGCCGTCGGGCAGCCGGCCGGCGCGCCGACGGCGTCCGAACAGCCCGGCCAGCTGCCCGACCCGGACGTGCTGCAGCCACTCCGGGAGGTCCCCCACCCGCAGGTCGGGCAGCCGGGCGGGGTTCGACGCGAACGTCCACGCCTGCATGGTCCCGTCGTCGTCCAGCTGCGCCGCCACCGCCACCATCCGCTCCACCACGTCGGCCACCACGCCCCGGGCGTAGAGCGCCGACATCGACCCGGAGGCGTCCAGCACCAGCACGACCCGCGCGACCATGCCCGCCGCCCCGTGCTTCTCCAGACTCACCGCCACCTGCCGCTTGCGCAGCGACAGCCGTTCCCGCATCCCGGCCGGGAGCCCCTCCTCCCCCGCCGCGCCGCCCGGCTGCCGCGCCCCGCCGCCCTCCTCGTCCACGGTGACCCCGAAGTCGGCCGCCAGCCCCGCGAGCCCCGAGGCGTACCCCTGCCCGACCGCCCGGAACCGCCACTGTCCGCCGCGCCGGTACAGCTCACCGCCGATGAGCACCGTCTCCGGCCCCGCCACCGGCTCGAACCGCGCCAGCTCCCGCTGCGTCGCGACGTCGACCAGCCGCACCACCAGGCCGCGCACCTGCCCGAAGGTCCCGCCGTCCGCCGAGGCCACCAGCACGACCCGCTCCACCCCCGGCTCCACGGCCGCCGGCTCCACCCCGAGCCGGTCCGTCACCACCCCGTCCTCCTCGGCCTTCCCCTGATGGACCACCGCCCCCGACGCGTGCCGCGGCTGGTTGTAGAACACGAAGTCCCCGTCCCCCCGCACCCGCCCGTCCGCCCCCACCAGCAGGGCCGAGGCATCGACATCGGGCCCCCCGGCCTCCCGGCCGACCTCCACCCGCACGGCCGCCGCGTCGACCGGAACATTCGCACCCGCACTCAAGGCTCGCTCCCTCATGGCCCCAGTCTGACAAGGCCCCTCCCACCCCGAACACCCGGGCGAACGCACCGGGCGGCACGGCACCGTCCGACAGCGGGACGCCTCGTCCGGGCGACGGCCGCGCAGGTGCCGGCGCACCCGCGGGGCGGCCGGCAGCCGCCGCCAGGCGGCCATCACCGTGCCGGGCAGGGAGTCAACGCGGTGCTGACGAGCTGTCCGCCGGAGGATGCCTCCGCGCTGTGGAACGCCGTCGACCGGTGGCCGGCCGTCCGCGACCGGTCGCGGGCCCGGCGTTCCCCGCGGACGGGTCCGGTGGCACCGGTCCGCCCGCGAGGTCCCCGCCCCGGCTGTCGCCGTGGCGCAGCAGGCCGGTCGGGCCGCGACGGCACGGGCACCGGCCCGCGCGTGCTCCACCGCGAGGGCGCCTGCGGCGGAGCGGCCGGCGACATCGCCGGCCGCTCCGCCGCCCGGGTCCCCACCCGGCGGCGCCGTCGCCTACAGTGAGAGCTTCTTTGCGGGCGGGACCGGGTGGCGGCACGAGCACGGAGGGGGGGCCGGAGTGGAGCGACGGGTACGTCGAACCGCGGCGGCCGCGCTGTCCTGCGCGTTCCTCGCGGCCTGGGCCGTCTGCCAGGTCCTCCTCGGCACGGCGACGGGGGCGGCGCGGCCGGCCCCTGACGCGCCGCCGGCCGTCAGCTCGCAAGCCGCCCCGGCCGCCCCCGTCGCCGTACGGTTCGGCCCGGCGGGTGCGGAGGTCCGGCGCACCGCGGACCGCCGGGACGCCGATGTCGCCCAGCGGCGCACGGCCGCCGCCGAGCCCGGCGTGCGGCTGCCCGCGCTCCCGCCGGCCGCGCTCCCGGGCGGGCGGACGGACGCCCCCCGGCTCCGGCCCGGGGTGTACGCCCCGGGGTCGCGCCAGGAGCGGGCGCCGCCGTCCGGCCCCTACCACCCCCGCCACACCCGCGGTCCCCCCTCCACCCGGTCCAGCTGACGTTCCACCGCGCCCGCCGACCGGGTGCCGCGGCCTGCCCGCGGCCCGGCCGGGAGGGCTCCGGCCACCGTGCCCGGAGCGCCTCCGGCGGCGCGCGTCCCCTCGCGTCCGCCCGTCCCGGGTGCGGCGTCCCCCGCGGACGCCCGGCTCCCGCGGACCGCCCGTGGAGTACCCATGCCTGCTCGCCGTGCCACGTTCTGGCGCGCGCTCGTCGCGCTCGCCGTCGTCGGTGTCTCGCTCTACACCGCCCTGACCACCCCGCCCCGCCTCGGCCTCGACCTGCGCGGCGGCACCCGGATCGTCCTGGAGACCCAGGACTCGCCCACCGTCCGCGCCGACGCGGACGCCACCGATCGGGCGCTGGAGGTGCTGCGCCGCCGGGTCGACGGCCTCGGCGTCGCGGAGCCCTCGCTCGCCCGCGCCGGGGAGCGGCGCATCGTCGTCGAACTCCCCGGCGTCCAGGACCCCCGCGAGGCCGCCGCGGTGATCGGCCGCACCGCCCAGCTCACCTTCCACCCCGTCACCGCGACCGCCGACGGCCCGGCCGGTCCCCCCGCGGCGGACGGCTCCCGGGTCCTCGCCGACCCCGCCCTGCCCGGCGGCCACCTGCGGCTGGGCCCGCCGGTGCTGACCGGCGACGGCGTCAAGGACGCCTCGGCCGTCCTCGACACCCGGACCGGCCTCGGCTGGAGCATCGACCTCTCCTTCCGCGGCTCGGCCGGCGACGCCTGGGCCCGGCTCACCGGGGAGGCGGCGTGCGCCGCCCCGGCCGACCCCGCCCGCCGGGTCGCCATCGTGCTCGACGACCGCGTCCTGTCCGCCCCCGGGGTCCAGGCCGGCGTGCCCTGCGGGCAGGGGATCACCGGCGGTTCGACGCAGATCACCGGCGGTTTCTCGGCCGACGAGGCCCGGGACCTCGCGGCCCTGGTGAAGGGCGGCGCGCTGCCCGTCCCGGTGACGGTGATCGAGCAGAGCACCGTCGGCCCGACCCTCGGCGCCGAGGCCGTCCGGGCCAGCGCGCTCGCCGCGGCCATCGGCCTGTTCTGCACCGGGGCCTTCATCATCGCCGTGTACCGCCTGCTCGGGGTGCTGGCCACCGTCGCGCTCGGCCTCTACGGACTGATCTCCTACGCCGCCGTGGTCGCGCTCGGCGCGACGCTCACCCTGCCCGGGCTGGCCGGCTTCGTGCTCGCCATCGGCATGGCGGTGGACGCCAACGTGCTGGTCTTCGAACGGGCCAGGGAGGAGTACACCGCGCCCCGGGCGGCCGGCCGCGGCGGGGAGCGCGACCTGCGGCGCCCGCTGCGCGTCGGGTTCGCGAAGGCGTGGAGCGCGGTGGCCGACTCCAATGTGACGACGCTGCTCGCCGCCGGGCTGCTCTTCGTGTTCGCCACCGGACCGGTCAAGGGCTTCGGGGTGACGCTCTCGATCGGCGTGCTGGCCTCGATGTTCTCGGCCATGCTGATCACCCGGCTGCTCGCCGAGTGGGCGGTGCGGCGGCCGGCCGTCGCCCGGCGGCCCGCCCTGACCGGCATGGCCGGCGTCGGCCGGCTCCGGACCCGGCTGAACCGGCGGCCGCCCCGGCTGATGCGCCACCGGCGGCGCTGGCTGGGCGCCTGTGCGGGCCTGCTGCTGCTCGCCCTGGCCGGGATCGGCGGGCGCGGCCTGGACTTCGGCGTCGAGTTCACCGGCGGCCGGGTGGCGCAGTACACCGCCGCACAGCGGGTCGACGCGGACGCCGCCCGCGCGGCGGTGGTCGGCGCCGGGTTCCCGCAGGCCGTGGTGCAGACCACCGGCGACACCGGGGTGTCCGTCCGCACCAAGGAGACCGGCGACGACCAGCAGCAGCACATCCGGGAGGCGCTCACCGGCGTCGCCGGCGAACTCGCGGTGGAGCGCGACGAACTGATCGGGCCGAGCCTCGGCAGCGAGCTGCGCGGCTACGCGCTGGCCGCGCTCGGGCTCGCGGTCGCCGCCCAGCTGCTCTACCTCACGATCCGCTTCCGGTGGACCTTCGCGACCGCCGCGGTGATCGCGATGGCCCAGGACCTGCTGCTCGTGCTCGGCCTCTTCGCCTGGCTGGGCAAGCCGGTGGACAGCGTCTTCCTCGCCGCGCTGCTCACCATCGTCGGGTACTCCGTCAACGACACGGTGGTGGTCCTGGACCGGCTGCGCGAGCTGCGCCGGACGGGGACGAGGGCGCGCTGGGCGGACCTCGCGGACCGCGCCGTGGCGCAGACCCTGCCCCGGACGGTCAACACCGGCATGGGCGCGCTGTTCGTCCTGGCGGCCCTGGCGGTCCTCGGCGGCGACTCGCTCGCCGACTTCTCGGTGGCGCTGCTGGCCGGGGTCCTGGTGGGCACGGCGTCGACGGTGTTCACCGCGATGCCGGTGGTGGTGCTGCTCCAGGGGCGGTTCCCCGATCGGCCGCGGCAGGCCCGGGAGGCGCCGGGGGCACGGGGGGCGCGGACGCCGCACCCGGCGGGCGCGGCGGGGACGCGCGACCACAACGGGGCGGTGGTCTGAGCGAGGCCCGCACCGCTCCCGGGCTCCGGTCCGGGAGCGGTGCGGGCCGGACTCCTCCGCCGACGGGGCGGCCGCCCCCGGCCGGTGGCCCCGCCGGACCCGGCGCCGTCCCGCTGCCGCCCTACCGCGCCGCCGCGGCCTCCAGGGCGGGGAGGGCGGCGACGAGGGCGTCCACGAAGGGCTCCAGCCGGCCGGGCTCGGGCATCTCGCCCCAGAGGAAGCACACCTCGTGGTCGCGGAACGACACCGCGGGCGAACCGGCGGCGGCCAGCCGCCGCGCGATGTCGGTGTCCACCAGGAGCTCCACCAGGCCCTCGGCGCCCTCGCCGCGGGGAACGTAGACCACGCCGCCGGGCCACTGGGCGCCCAGCGGCAGGGAGCTCCAGGGGCGTTCCAGCCGGACCGTGCGCGCGGGAGCCGCGAGGCCGACGCAGACCGCGAGCCCGATGTCCACGTCCCGGGGCCGGCTGCGCATCAGCAGGGCGATCGTCGCCCGGCGCCTGCCGAACATCCCGGACACGGTGTACACCGCGCGGGTCTCCTCCGTCAGCCAGCCGTAGTGCGTGAGGTGGCCGGTCCAGCGGGGCTCGCGGCGGTCGTGCTCCCACCAGCCCGGCCGTTCCCCGAAGGCCGCGACGGCCCTGCGCAGCCGCCCGGCGCGCCGGGCCTTGCGCCCGGCGAGCACGGCCGCGGCGAGCAGCACGACGACCGGCAGGCCGAGGGTCAGGAAGTAGACGATCGCTCCGACCATGGAGTCTCCAACTCGCCGATGGACAACCGGGGTTCACCGTAGCGCCGGCACGGCCCGGCGGAACAGCCGGCGGGCCCGCCGATCCGGCGGCGCCGGGCCGCTCCCCGCCCGCGCCGGCCGGTCCGGCGGGTCCGGTCGCGCGCCGATGAGCCCCCCGCACCGCGCCCGTCGGTACGCTGGGAGCGACTCACGGAGGGCCGGCGCCATGCGGAAACTCACCTACGGCATGAACGTGTCCCTGGACGGCTACATCGCCGCGCCCGGCGACGACATCGGCTGGAGCACGCCGAGCGACGAGCTGTTCCGGTTCTGGTCCGACCAGGTGCAGGCGACCGACCTGTCCCTGTACGGGGGCAGGCTGTGGCGCACGATGAGCTCCTACTGGCCGACCGCCGACCAGCAGCCCGGGATCACCCCGGCGGAGACCGAGTTCGCGCGCCGCTGGCGGGACACGGCCAAGGTGGTGTTCTCCTCGACGGTCGACGCGGTCGACTGGAACACCCGGCTGGTCCCCGGCGACGCGGTCGCCGAGATCGCCCGGCTCAAGGCCGAGGACGGCGGCCCGATGGACATCGGCGGCGCGACGCTCGCCGGGGCGGCCATGCGGGCCGGACTGATCGACGAGTACGTGCTGGCCACCGCGCCGGTCCTGGTGGGCGGCGGCACGCCGTTCTTCACCGCGCTGGACAGCTGGGTGAACCTGAACCTGGTGGAGACGCGGACGCTCCCCTGCGGCGTGGTCCTGAGCCGGTACGAGACGCGGCGCTGAGCATCCGCCGACCGGAATGGACGTTCAGTCCAGATCGGATATACAGTCCATTCCATGGAATCCGCAGACGAGAGCACGGACCCGCGGGTGTGGACGTGGGCGCCGGTGGCTCAGGCGGTCGCGCTGCTGCTCGGTCCGTACGCCGAGGTGGTGCTGCACGACCCGGACACCGACCGGATCCTGGCGATCTGGAACCCGATGACGTCCCGCGGTCCGGGTGACCCGTCGTTCCTGGGCGAGCTGGACAAGCTCGACCCGTCGGCGCGGGACGTGTTCGGCCCCTACGAGAAACTGCTCGCGGACGGCCGGCGCCTGTCCTCGGTCAGCGCGGTCCTGCGCGGCCCGGACGGCGGTCCGTCCGCCGTCCTGTGCGTCAACCTCGACCGCACGCCGCTGGAACAGGCCGCAGCCCTCCTGTCCGCCTTCGGCGCCCCGGCCACGCCCCCTCCCGAGCCGCTGTTCGAGCACGACTGGCACGAGCGCGTCCAGCACGTCGTCGGCGCGTACGTGCGCGAATGCGGGCGCCCGGTCGAACGGCTGACCCGCACGGACCGCCTGGCCGTCCTCGCCCGCCTCGACGAGGCCGGCGTCTTCGCCGTACGGCGGGCCACGCCCGTCGTCACCGGCGCCCTTCAGGTCTCCCGGTCCACCCTCTACGGCCTGCTGGCCGAACTGCGGGCACCGGCGAAGGACCGACGCGCATGACCGGCACGACCGCGGCCGCGGCAGGGGCCGCGGCCCGGCCCGATGACGACCGCGTTGCCAGGAGGCAACCGCGATCACGAACCACGCCGCCGCAGTGCGGAGCGGATCCGGTGGAGGCAGGCATGGAGTTCGAGCTGGTCGAGGTGTTCGGGAGCGGGCCCCTGACCGGAGGACCGCTCGGCGTGGTCCTGTGGGACGGCGCGGGCGACGATGCGCTGATGCAGCGTCTGGCCGCCCGCCTGGCCATGCCGGAGACCGTCTTCCTGCGCGGCGGTGACGGCGGAGAGGTGGACGTGCGGATCTTCACTCCCTATGTGGAGCTGGGCTTCGCGGGCCATCCGCTGGTGGGAGCGGCCGCCGTGGCGGTGCGGCGGAGGCTGGCCGCGCCGGGCTGGGTGACGATGCGCACGCGGGACGGGATCGTTCGCGCGCGGGTGGAAGCAGGAGCGGACGGCGCGGTTCTGGAGGAACGGATCTGCCGGGTGGGTCCGCCGGTCGCGCCGGACCTCGTGTGCGAAGCGGTGGGGCTCGCGCCGGATGCGGCCGTGGGGCCGGTGCGGTGGGCATCGGCCGGGCTCGGGTTCGCCTGCCTCCCGGTGAGTGCCGCCGGTCTGCGGTCGGCCCAGGCCCTGCCGCTCGAAGTCGCGGCGCTCGCCGAGCGGGTCCCCGGACTGGCCGACGTCTTCGGGGTGGCGGCATTCGTTCCGCAGCTGCCCGACGTCCGTTCCCGGGTCTTCGTTCCCGAGCCGGTGTGCGCGGAGGACCCGGCCACCGGCTCGGCCGCGCTGGCCGTGGCGGGATGGCTTGCGCACCAGCGGCGGCCCGAGGGGCCCCTCGCGTTCGACATCGTCCAGGGCACCGCCGGACTCGGCTTCGCCAGGATGCAGGTGAACGTCCGCGGCCGGGCCGGGCGGGATCCGCTCGCGAGCGTCGGCGGCGCGGTCCGCACGCTGGTGCGGGGGCAGCTCGCCCTGGACGGGCCCGCCGGGAACTGACGCCCCGCCCGCCCGGCCGCGGGTGCCGGCCGGGCGGGCGCACGGTCGTCGGACGGGTCGTCAGGCGGCCCGGCGGTAGCTGGTGAGGACGGCGGCGCCGGCCCGTTCGGCGGTCACGCATTCGAGGTCGGCCCGGGGGCCGTCGGCGGGGAAGAGCCGGCGGCCGGTGCCGAGGACGGTGGGGAAGGTCAGCAGGCGGTACTCGTCGACCAGGTCGGCGGCCGCCAGCTGCGCCACGATGCTCAGGCTCCCGGCGACGACCACGTCCCGCCGCTCACGCCGGACGACGTCGGCGAGGTCGCCGTCCAGGACCTCGGTGTTCGCCCAGGCCGTGTCCGCGCGGGCCAGGGTGCGGGTGGCGACCAGCTTCGGTGCGGCGTTCATCCGCGCGGCGAACGCGTCGTCGCGGCCGGGCCAGATCCGGGCGAACAGCTCCCAGGTGGCGCGCCCGAGCAGCAGCACGCCCTCGTCCAGGGCGCGGCCGAGCCGGAACTTGTCGCCGGCGACCGCCTGCGGCCCGTGCCGGAAGGCCCAGCCGCCCCCGGGCGTGCCGTCCGATCCGTCCGGGTCGGACACGATCCCGTCCACGGTGCTGAAGGCGATGACGATGACGCTCATGAGGAGTTCCTTCCGATGGGTGCTCACCGGTACGTACCGGCCGCGCCCGCCGGACTCATCGCTCCGGGCGGAGATCGTTCCCGGAGATCTCACCGGGCAGTCCGAACCCGGCGAGCAGCCCCGGATCGGCGAACACGACGTTGCGGGTGACCAGGCCGGCGGCGACGGTGAGGACCTGCAGGCTGTGCAGCCCGTGCCCGCCGCCGGGCCCGGACCCGGGCGCGTACGCGGCGAGCGCGGGCTGCCCGTTGGCGGTCGTCCCCCGCACCGCCCAGCCCGTGCCGCGCATCCGGAACACCCGCTCCATGAAGCGGCCGTAGTCCCCGCTGCCCCGGTACCACAGCGGCACGGGCGGCATCTCCAGGACGGCGTCCTCGGCCAGCAGCCGCACCAGCGCGGGCACGTCCGCCGCCTCGAAGGCCCGCACGTACCGCCGGACCACTGCCCGCACCTCGGGGTCGTCCGGCTCGCCGACCGGATCGGCGTCCCCCAGCCCGGCGACCGCCCCGCGGGCACGCTGCAGCGCGCTGTTGACCGCGGCGACCGTGGTGCCGAGCTGCCCGGCGACCTCGGCCGCGGTGAACGCCAGCACGTCGCGCAGCACCAGCACGGCCCGCTGCCGCGCCGGCAGCACCTGCACCGCCGCCACCCACGCGAGCCGCAGATCGGCCCGCACCTCCACGTCGAACCGCGCCTCGGGGAACGGCTCCAGCCAGGGGACGTCGACGGCCGGTGCCAGCGCGGCCCCGGTGTCCTCGCTCGGCGCCCCCAGCCCGGAGGGCAACGGACGCCGCCGGCGGCCCTCCAGGGCGCTCAGGCACGCATTGGTCGCGATCCGGTACAGCCAGGTGCGCACCGACGCCCGCGCCGGGTCGTACCGGTCGCGGGCCTTCCAGGCCCGCAGCAGCGTCTCCTGCACCACGTCCTCGGCGTCGTGGCACGAACCCAGCATCCGGTAGCAGAACGCCGTCAACTCACCCCGGTACGGTTCGAATTCCACCCGCCCATCATGCCGCACCCGCGACTGACGTCCCGCCGGTCGCGGTCGGCTCTGCACCGCCGGGGGTCACCGCCCCCGCGCCGCAGGGAGGACGGCAGGGTTCACCGGCACCGGCACCGGCATCGTCGGAGCGGGCGGGATCGTCCGGGCGATCGTCCGGGGCCACCGGCGCCCCGCTGCCCGCCGTGCGCGAACACCGCTCGGTCACCGCGACCTGCCCCCGGTGGCGGATCCCCTCGTCGACCGGCCGGGCGGGGCACTCCCGGTGGCGGACGAGAACACCGTCACCGTTCCACCGTCCTCCCCGCGCCGACCGGCCCCCAGGAGGCCCTGAACGGCCCGCACGACGATCTGCGGGAGGCCCCGCCGCCCGGCCGCGGCCCCGATCCGGTGCGCGGGTGCCCGTCCCCGGTGCTGCCCGGCCCGGGGCCCCACCGTAGGCTGCCTACCATGACCGGTGATCGAATGACTGTCCACGCCGCCCTGGAGACCCTGCTGGCTGGTAACCGGCGATTCACGGCGGGATCCCCCGAGCACCCCAACCAGGACGCCGCCCGGCGGGCGGCCATCGCCCCCGCGCAGAGCCCCTTCGCGGTTCTGTTCGGCTGCTCCGACTCCCGCCTCGCCGCGGAGATCATCTTCGACCAGGGGCTGGGCGACCTGTTCGTGGTGCGCACCGCCGGGCACGTGGTGGGCGCGGAGGTGCTGGGCAGCATCGAGTACGGCATCAGCGTGCTCGGCAGCCCGCTGGTCGTCGTCCTCGGTCACGACTCCTGCGGCGCCGTCGCCGCCACCCGCGCCGCCGTCGAGGAGGGCACCACGGCCACCGGCTACGTGCGCGACGTGATCGAACGCGTGACCCCGAGCGTGCTGGCCGCCCGGGCGGCGGGGTACACGGAGAACTCCGACTTCATCGACACCCACATCGAGCACACCGTCGACCTGCTCCTGGAGCGCTCGCGCACCCTCGCCGAGGCCGTCGCCGCCGGGACGGCCGCGGTGATCGGCGTCTCCTACCGCCTGGCCGACGGCACCGCGCACCTGGTCACCGCGCACGGCCTGGAGGAGCAGCCCGCCGGCTCGCCCTCGTAGGCCCGTCCGCTCACCCGAGGATCAGCGGCAGCGATCGCCAGGTGGCGCACCAGGTCCCGCACCAGCCGGCCGGCGCACCCCGACGGCCTGGCGAAGTCCTCCGCCGCGAGTCCGTCGGCCGCCGAGCGCAGCGCCGCCCACGACGGCCCGAAGAGCCCCACCGGGGCACGTCGGCGCCGCCCGCGGCCGGACGCCGGGGGCCGGACGACGCCGGGAATCAGACCGCGGCGGCCTGCGGCCGGAAGGTGCGGATCGCGTCGTGGCCCTCCTGGACGACCGCGTAGCTCGACTCGGGAACGGGGTTCCACGCCCCCGGCAGGTCGCCCAGCGGCTCGGAGACGATGATGCGGGCCTGCTCGGACGCCATCTGCAGGACGGGGTTGTCCGGGTGCAGGGCGCGCAGGGCCTGGACGCTGGTGCTGAAGTACAGCGACCGCGAGGCGCGCTCGCTCGAATAGCGGAACGCCCACAGCCGGGTGCCCTCGGAGACCGCCACCGTCATCTGCAGGGCGTCGGCGACGCCGTGGCGGGCCGCCGTCGCCTCGACGAAGCCGGCCATCCGCTCGACGGCTCCCGGGACGTCCTCGCGCAGCCCGAAGGTGAGCGCCAGGTGGAACATCAGCTCCGAGTCGGTGGAGCCCTCGATGAAGGGGAAGAGCGAGGCGTCCACGGCGACCATCAGGTCGCGTTTGAGTTCCGGGAAGGCACGGATCGACCCGTTGTGCAGCCACAGCCACGGCCCGTGGCGGAAGGGGTGGCAGTTGGTCTGCTGCACCGCCGTGCCGGTGGAGGCGCGGATGTGGGCGACGAACAGCGGTGAGCTCACGCAGCGCGCCAGTTCGCGCAGGTTGCGGTCGCTCCAGGCGGGGCCGGTCCCCCGGAAGACCGCGGGCTCCACGACCCGGCCGGGCTCACCGAGGCCGGGCCCGCCCTGGTCGGCGGGATACCAGCCGATGCCGAACCCGTCGCCGTTGGTCGTCTCCACTCCCATCCGGGCGTGGAGGCTCTGGTCGATCAGCGAGTGGGCGGGCTTGTAGAGCAGGACCTCCAGCCTGATCGGGGATCCGGAATAGGCCAGCCAACGACACATGCGGCTCACCTTCCTCACGGGCGACGCGGCCTCGCGGCACCGCGGCCCTTCGGCCGGGCTCCTTCCACGGTAGGCCGAGGAGCCCGGCCGGGCGCGCGGAGCACACGGCAGGCACGCCCCGCCCACCGGCCCGCCCTCAGGCGGACTTGGCGGCCCGGAGGAACTCCGCGATCAAGGCCGGGTCCTTGACGCCGCGCCGCACCTCCACGCCGCTGGAGACGTCCACGCCCCACGGCTTGGCGACGGCGATCGCGTCGGCGACGTTCGCCGGGCTCAGCCCGCCCGCCAGCAGCCACTTCCCGGCCGGGGGCGTCCGCCCCAGCGCGGACCAGTCCCACGGCTCGCCCGCCCCCGCCACCGGCGCGTCGAGCAGCAGCAGGTCCTCGCCGAAGTCTCCGCTGTCCGCCCCGGCCGCGGCGGCCGCCGAGGTGGCCCGGATCAGCGGCAGCCCCAGGTCGGACAGCTCCGCGAAGGCGGCCGCCGGATGGTTGCCGTGCAGCTGCACCGCCCGCACCCCGGTGGCGCGCACCGCCTCGCGCACGTACGCGGCCGGCTCCTCGCGGAAGACGCCCACCGTCAGCACCCCCTCGGGCACCGCGGCCGCCAGCTCCCGCGCCAACTCCGGCGACACCCGGCGCGGGCTTTCGGTGAGCACGAACCCGATCGCGTCGGCACCCGCCGCGACGGCGGCGGCGACGTCCTCGGCGGTGCTGAGACCACAGATCTTCACGAACACGTTCCCGGACGCTCCCTACTCGACGGCGGCTGCCAGGGTACCGCCGGAAGGCCCGGTCCGGAGCGCCGGGATCGCGTCCGGTTGGGAGCTTTTCCCGGAATGGAAAGGAGTGCACGAATCGCCCCGCCTTCTGACGACCTGTCGCATTGTTCGTCCTCAGATCGATACAAACCCCGAGGGATTCCGACTATTCCTTATGGGATCTTTATGTCCTGACCTTTCCTCAGGTCGGACCCACAGACGATGATCCCTCGGGAGTAGCGTTGCTACGGAAGTCCCAGGCCTCACCTGCCTTCGCAGGTGGGGCCTTCACTACGCGCAGAGCACGGCGCATAGCCCTGCTCGCCGCCCTCGGCCTGCTGGTGGAGACCGGCGTGGCCCTCAACGGGCTGACCGCGCCCCCGGCGAGGGCCGCGGAGCCCGCGCCCGCGGCCCGCTCCACCGCCGCCGCCCCGGTGACGGAGGCGCCCGACCAGACGTCGGCGCTGCTGGCCGCCCGGACGAACAACCGGCGGATCGAGGTGACCGGCGCCCGGACGGAGACCCTCACCCTCTGGGCCAACCCGGACGGCACGCTGAGCCAGGAGCTCTCGGCCGGCCCGATCCGGATGAAGCTCGGCGAGGCCTGGGTGCCCGTCGACACCACGCTGGTGGAGACCGGCGACGGCAAGGTCGCGCCGAAGGCGCACCCGGAGGGCCTGGTGTTCTCCGGCGGCGACGCCTCGGTGAAGACCGGCGACCCGCTGCCGTCCGCGGCACCGGCCCCGCCCGCGCCCCCGTCCGCGGACCCGTCCGCACGGACCCGCCGTACCGCCGTCGCCCCGCCGTTCGCGGCGCCGGCCCCGGCGTCCGGGGCACAGCCCGAGGCCCCGGCGTCCGCCCCGGCCCCGCAGGACCTGGTCAAGGTCGGCTCCGGCGACCGGCAGGTCGAGCTCGGCTGGCTGGGCAAGCTGCCCAAGCCGAAGCTCTCCGGCTCCACCGCCACCTACGCCGACGCCCGCCCGGGCGTGGACCTGGTGCTGGAGGCGACCAGGACCGGCTTCGAGCAGTACCTGATCGTCAAGAACCGGGACGCCGTCTCCCAGGCCGGCACGCTGACGCTGCCGCTGGACACCACCGGCTACCAGGTGGAGCGCCAGGACGACGGCTCGATCCACCTGACCGACGCGGCGGGCGGCAAGCCCACCGTGCGGATCCCCGCCCCGGTGATGTGGGACGCCGCGCTGGACGAGGCGTCCGGCGAGCACCTGCACCGCGGCGCGGTGTCGATGGAACTGCGCGGCGCGGGCCCGGGCAGCGAGCTGGTGTTCACCGCGGACCCGGCGTTCCTGGCGGACCCGGCCACCCGGTACCCGGTGACCATCGACCCGGTGGTCGACGTCGGCACCAACTTCGACACCTTCGTGCAGACCGACTTCGGCACCGACCAGTCCTCGTCGACCGAGCTGAAGGTCGGCACGTACAACGGCGGCGCGGTCAAGGCCCGTTCCTTCCTGCACTTCCCCGGCGGCGGGTTCAACGGGAAGCAGATCCTCAACGCCAAGCTGTACCTCGCCAACTTCCACTCCTACTCCTGCAGCCCCCGGAAGTGGGAGGTCTGGGCGGCCCAGTACGCGAGCACCGGGAGCCGGTGGGGCAACCAGCCCGGCCTGATCACCAAGTACGGGGAGTCCACCGACACCTGGGACATCGCGGGCGACCCGGACACGTACAACTGCTACGCGTCCGACGGCACCTACTGGGCGAAGGCGGACGTCACCAACCTGGTGCGCGACTGGTCCGGCATGGGTGCGGGCACCTACGCGCTGGGCCTGAAGGCCGCCGACGAGAACGACTCCTACGGGTGGAAGAAGTTCGAGTCCTCCGAGGGCGGTCACGCCCCGTTCCTGTCGATCACCTACAACTCGGTGCCGCCGACCCCGTCGACGGTCGACGTCCTGCCCTCCCAGCAGGGCAACCCGCGCTACACCTCCTCCGCCACCCCGGTCTTCCAGGTGCTGGCCAGCGACCCGGACGGCGGTGACGTCGGCGCCGACTTCGACCTGTACCGCGAGGGCGTCTTCGTCAAGCGCGTCTACAAGCAGGGCCCCAACGGCAGCTACCTCCAGGTCCGGCCCGCCGACTTCGGGCTGACCCGGCTCGACGAGGGCGTGTCGTACTCGATCGGCTCGCGGCTCTGGGACGGCCAGGTCAACTCGGGGTGGACGCCCAGCGTCACGGTGATCGCCGACACGGCGAAGCCGGCCTCGCCGTTCGTCAACTCCGCCTCCTACCCGTCGGACGGCCTCTGGCACGGTTCGGCCGGACAGTCCGGCACCTTCACCTTCACCCCGGCCCCCGGGGTCGCCGACCAGATCGCCTTCGTCCACAGCCTCGACGGCGCCGCCGCGGTGACCCTCGACGCCACCGGCGCGGCGAACGCCACCATCACCCCGGCCACCGACGGCCACCACACCCTGAAGGTGCAGTCGAAGGACCGGGCGGGCAACCTGTCCGACCCGACCGTCTTCGCCTTCTCGGTCGGCCAGGCCGGGCTGGTCTCCCCGGTCGACGGCAGCCAGGCCGCCAAGCGCGTCAAGCTCCAGGTCGACGCCCAGACCCAGTACAAGCGGGTCGTCTACCAGTACCGGCGCGGCCCCGGCGCGACCGAGTACAACGTGCCGCTCGCCAACCTGGCCAAGGCCGACAACACGCCCGTCACCGACCCCAAGCCGCTGCTCGCCGACCTCGGCCCGCACGCCAACTGGACGGTCGTCGACACCCTCGGCAACGTCGGCGGCGTCGTCCAGGTCCGCGCCCTGCTGTTCCCGCAGGACGGCTCCGGCACCGGCTACCCGACCGCCTGGAACACCATCACCGTCGACCGCAACGCGGACGGCGCGGCCGGCGCCGACATCGGCCCCGGCTCGGTCAACCTGCTGACCGGCGACTACTCCGTCGACGTGACCGACGCCGACGAGTTCGGCGTCTCGCTGGCCCGCAGCTCCTCCTCGCGCGACCTCGCGCGCGGCTGGCAGCCGCAGGGCGAGCGCCTGACGGCCAACCAGCGGCAGATCGGCTTCGACACCAACGGCTTCACCGCCGTCCAGGCCACCATCGAGCGCTCCACCGCCCGCGGCCACGACAACAGCACCGACTCGCTGCGCATCGTTCCCACCGCCACCGGCCAGGACTCCTACGCCGCCATCGGCGACCACTCCATGGCCATGGGCATGAAGCCCGGCCGGACCTACCGGCTCACCGGCTGGATCTACGTCCCCGGCGCCACCGGTCTCGCCCCCGACTTCACCGACCGCGGCCTGCGGCTGGCCGGCTTCACCAAGACCGCGGCCGGCTACGCCCAGATCACCTCCGGGAAGGCCGGGTTCACCGACGGCTGGCAGCAGCTGACGGTCGACATGGCCGTCCCGCAGGACGCCACCGAGGCGTTCTTCCGCCTCTACAACGGGTTCTCCGGCAGCGGGAAGGAGGTCTTCTTCGACGATCTGTCGCTGAAGGAGATCGTCGCGCCCTTCGGCCCGCAGTGGTCCGGCGGCCCGGACGCGGGCGCCGGCTCCGAGTACCGCTCGCTGGGCTTCCCCGAGTCCGACCTCGCGGAGATCAAGCTCACCGACGACTCCTCGCTCACCTTCGCCAAGGGCGCCGGCGGCACGTTCTTCCCGGAGCCGGGCGCCGAGTCGCTCACCCTGACCGCCCAGCCCGCCGTGGCCGGACCGATCACCACGCCGACCACCGGCCGCTGCCTGGACGTCAACGGCGGCAACACCGCCAACGGCACCGCCATCCAGACCTGGGACTGCAACAGCAGCGGCGCGCAGCAGTGGATCCTGGGCGACAACGGCTCGGTCTCCGCGGTCGGCAAGTGCCTGGACGTCCCGAACGCCTCCACCGCGGACTACACCAAGATCCAGCTGTGGGACTGCAACGGCACCGGCGCCCAGCAGTGGGAGGTCCGTCCCGACGGCAGCCTGATGAACGCCAACTCCGGCAAGTGCCTCGACGCCCCGGACTCCGGCGGCCAGGGCACCCAGGTCACCCTGCACTGGTGCCACGGCGGTCTCAACCAGAAGTGGACCCCGGCCAACTCCGGTACCACCTACAAGCTCACCGACCTCGACGGCAGCACCACCGTGTTCGCCCGGGGCCTCGGCACGAACGCGTTCCAGGTCCAGAGCGAGACCGGTGCGGAGGCGGCCTCCACCACCCGCTACGTCTACGACGTCACCGACGGCCGTGCGCTCCCCAAGCGTGCCGTCCCGACGGTGGAGCCCGGCGTGGACGACGCGGGCGGCTGCCTGGTCGACCCGCTGCCGCGCGGCTGCGAGGCGATGGACTACGACTACGCGGTCACCACGACGGCGACCGCCGGGACCCCCGGTGACTTCACCGACCGGATCCGCTCGGTCAAGGCGTGGTCGTGGAACCCGGTCACGGCGAAGCAGGAGGCCGTCGAGGTCGCCCGCTACGCGTACGACGAGCGCGGCCGGCTGGTGCAGGTGTGGGACCCGCGCCTGGCGCAGCCGCTGAAGACCACGTACGGCTACGACGCGGACGGCCGGGTCACCCGGATCACCGCCGCCGGTGAGCTGCCGTGGAACCTCGACTACGGCAAGGCCGCGGCCGACCAGGACCCGGGGCGTCTGCTGAAGGTCCGTCGCGCCGCGCTGGCGCAGGGCAGCAAGGACCAGGTCAACGGCGAGGTCGCGACCAACGTCGTCTACGAGGTGCCGCTGACCACCGGCGCGGGCGGTCCGTACGACCTGTCCGGCGCGGACGTGGCGAAGTGGGCGCAGCTGGACGCGCCGACCGATGCCACGGCGGTGTTCGGTCCGGAGGACGACCCGGGCACCAACACCGCCACGGCGGCCAAGCCGGGCAAGGACGGCTACAAGCCGGCCGCCGTCCACTACCTCAACGCCTCCGGCAACGAGGTCAACGCGGCGAGCCCGTCCGTCACGCCCGGCGGTGACATCGACACCACCGAGTACGACCGCTACGGCCACGCCGTCCGGACCCTGGAGGCCACCAACCGGGCCATCGCCCTGGGCACCCACCCGGACACCGCCCGGTTCGTCGAGGAGCTCGGCCTGCCCGCGGCGTCCGCCGACCGGGCCCGTCTGCTCGACTCCCGCACCACCTTCACCGCGGACGGCCTGGACGTCGTCGAGACGCTCGGCCCGGTGTACCGCGCCTCGCTCGCCGAGGACGTCGCGGCCGGCACCAACCCGGCGACCGTCACGGTCGAGGGCGAGAACATGCCCCGCCTGGGCACGACCGCCTCGGTCATCACCCAGAACGGCGACGGGAGCTGGGTCGGCGGGGGCGGCTGGTCCGGCAACGCCCAGGTGATGCTGCTCGGCAAGAAGACCGGGGACAGCGCCTCGTTCCGGGTCGCCGTCCCGGAGGAGGGCGCGTACCTGCTCTCCGCCAGGATGACCAAGGCCGCCGACTACGGCATCGTCAAGTTCGTCCTCGACGGCACCGACGTCACCGGCAGCTTCGACGGCTACAACAACGGCGTCACCACCTCCCCGTGGTCCGCCGGGGCCCCGGTGCAGCTGGCCCGCGGCGACCACCAGCTCGACCTGGTCGTCACCGGCACCAACCCGTCGGCCGGCCAGCCGTACTACCAGGCGGGCATCGACACCCTCACGCTGACCAAGACCACCGTCAACCCGGCCCTCGCGGCGGGGACGTCGGTGGTGGCGCGGGACCACAACACCAACACCTATGACGAGGGGAAGCCGGACGGCAAGGCGTACCACCTGGTCACCACCCAGACCGACGGTGCCCGGATCGACGGCTACGCCGACGACGTCGAGCTGCGGGTCACCAGGACCGGCTACGACACGCCGATCGGCGGCACGTCGGGCTGGTCGCTGAAGACCGCGACGTCCATCACCACGGACGCGCTGGGCGCCAAGCTGACCTCGACGGTCAAGTACGACGCGTCCGGCCGCGCCGTCGAGTCCCGCAAGCCGGGGTCGAACGGGGCGGACGCCGGGACGGTGAAGTCGGTGTTCTACACCGCCGGTGCCAACCCCGACGACGCCGCGTGCGGCAACCGTCCCGAGTGGGCGGGCCTGCCCTGCGTGACCGGGCCGGGGGGTGCGATCACCGGTGCGGACGCCTCGCGGATGCCGACCACCCTGCCGGTCAAGCGCGTCACCCGCTACTCGCCCTTCGGCGAGCCGGAGGAGACCACCGAGACCAACGCCGGAAAGTCCCGCAAGACCGTCACCACCTACGACGGCGCGGACCGTATCACCTCCACCGAGATCACCTCGGACGAGGGCAAGGCGCTGCCGAAGGTCACCACCGAGTACGACCCGGCCACCGGCGACATCGTGAAGACCACCGCGGGCGGCAAGTCGCTGACCCGGGTGATCGACCAGCTCGGCCGGCTGATCTCCTACACGGACGCCGACGGCGGCACCACCACCTCGGAGTTCGACAGGTTCGGCAAGCCCGTCAAGGTCTCCGACCCCACCGGGTCCACCACCTACACCTACGACCGCGCGAAGGAGCCGCGCGGGCTGGTCACCTCGGTCAACGACAGCGTCGCCGGTGAGTTC